>JBDSMG010000013.1:0-54999 GCA_039915925.1 Sphingomicrobium sp. | reverse complement strand
AAAAGCGACTCTTCGGCGGTCGAGCCAAGAGCGTGCGGTCGGGGCCCGACGATGCTCATGCTCCCGCCGAGCACGTTGAGCAGCTGCGGCAGCTCATCGAGGCTGGTTCGGCGGATGAAGCGGCCGACGCGCGTAAATCGGTCGTCATTGACGCTTGCCGAACGCGCTCCGCGCGGATCGAGCCGCTCCTGCCTCATGCTGCGGAACTTGAGCAGGTAGAACAGCCGGTTGCAGCGGCCGAGACGTTGCTGCGTGAAGATGACCGGGCCGGGCGAATCGAGCTTCACCACCACGGCCACGAACAGCATCAGAGGGGCGAAGAACAGCAGCGCGAGGCCGGCGATGATGATATCGAGCGTGCGCTTGATCGCCCGGTCACGAACGTTGAGCGGTCCGCTGCTGACGACGGCTGTTTTCTGGCCGTTAAAGGTGCCGAGATCCGTTGCACCGAGCCGCCCGAGCTCGGGCACAAGTATTTCGACATTCAGCGCGGTGCCCTTCAGGGCCACGGCCCACAGCGCGCGCCGTTCGGGCGGACAGGCAACGACGACGCGGTCGCAGCCTTCGAGGACGTAGCTAAGCCGATGCAGCATCATCGGGTCGTCGATTCCAGGGTGAAGCCCGAGTTGATCAGCGAGGACCGTCGCCTCGCCCGGCGTCGGAGGGACAGTTGCGCCATCGAGGATGGTCAGCTGGTTCGCGAAGCTGCCGCCATATTTGCGCCTGAGCACCCTGGCGGTCACGAGCCGGCCAGCAATGACGAAGGCCGGTGAGAAAATCGTGCCGACGGCGAAAATCACGCGGGAGAAGTCGGTGCTGACCTTCAGGTAGAAGAGCAGCGCGATGGCAACGAGGCTTCCCCAAAGAAGAGCCTTGATCGCCTTCTCGGCGCCGCAGGAGCGCGATTCGAGCGTCTTGAGCGAATAGGCGCCGTTGTTCGTGGACGCGGCGAGGAAGGTCGGGAGCACGATCGCAAGCGTGTGAAACGTCTGCTCGCTCAGCGGCGAGTGGAGCCGAATCGACGCCGCCACGAGATAGGCCGCAACGATGCACAGCAAGTCGACCGCGAGCAGCATCGAGTAAAGCCCGATGCGCAGCCGCTCCTTGGAACGCGCGAAAATTTTCCCGATATGCTCCTGCCGCCCCGGTTCCGCCGGGCCGGTTCGGAGCATGAACAAAGGGCTTTGCTCGGATCTTACGCCTACCTCGAACATGGACCGGGCCGCGGCTCAGCCGCGTTCGCTGGGCCGCAGCGCCGGCAATGCAGTCCATTGCGAGTTGACTCCGCAAACGCTCTTCAGGCTGACCGGCCGCGTGACATCGATCGGCGCCTTATATTCATAGCAGTCGAATGCCTGTCCGTTGCGAAGGCACAGCTGGTTCTGATCGGTCGTCCAGGTGGCATCGACGACCTTGGCCCCTGATGGCGACCGAATATGGGCGATGCCATTCGGCTCGAACTGGATCGTATTGACGACCCCGTTGGTCTGGACCTGAACTTCTTGGCCAACCAGCTCGCTGCCGGGGGTCCAGGCAGCAGCGGACGAAGCCGCGACAAGCGATGCTACGGCGACAATGGATCTGCAGAGCATCGGCTTACTCCTGGGCAAGTGAGATGGTTAAGTGACCGTAATGGTTAAGTGGCCGTTAGTAAATAGAAAATTAAGCCAGTTTGTTCCCTTCGGAGAAAAATATTCTGAAAAAAGGCCTGCTTGCACGTCGAACGCACGGCTGTTGTTAAATTCCCATAAGACTCAGAAAAATAACGCATTTCTGGTAAGAATTCGTTTGTACTTTGCCGCGTAGACGGGGCAAACGTCGCAAGTCACCGCACCGGGGGGTTCGATGCCAGAAATCTACGTGAGTCCGCTTGGCAGCGGAAATAAGACAGGCTCGTCTGTAGCGAACGCGGCTCCAATAACCGCGCTCGATCAGGCAATTCAGAACGCTGGGCCGGGGGGCAGGGTGAACCTGCTCGCCGACGTCGGCACCTACAATATCAGCACGCCGATCAATCTCACTCATGGTGGCAGCGACACCGCCGCCGTCACGGTGCAGGGGATCAGCAGCGCCGGTTTGCCAATGAATATCTTGATCCATGGCAACCGCATGGACACCTATGTCGCCGGCGGCGCGGCGGGAAGCGACGTCTTCCACCTGTTCGCCGGAGCAAACAACCTCGTTTTCCAAGGCATGAACTTCGACGACGTGGGAATGGCGTTCTTGCTCGGCGGCGACCTGCGCAACATCACCTTGCAGAACATGACGGCCACCAATGTCCGCTACTTTACCGAGACTTACGCCGCCAATGGATCACCGACGGCAAGCGTCGCCGGTCTGACGCTGCGCAACATCGATGTGCATGGGTTTTCAAAGAGCGTTGCGCTCCTAAAATATGATTCGCACGACATCCTCATCGAGAATGTTCACGGGGATAGTGAATATCAGGACGGCGACCATTTCGCGATGGGCGTGGCGCTGCAGGATACCGTGCACAACGTCATTATCCGCGATTCCTCGATGGATAATTGCATCGCCAATTCGACAGATCCGACCGTCTACACGAACGGTGACGGCTTCGCTTCGGAGATCGCCACATACAACATCCAGTTCGTCAACGTGTCGGCCCGCGGCAACGGAGACGGCGGCTTCGACCTGAAGTCGACCAACGTCACGCTGACCAATTGCTACGCCGAGGACAACAAGCGCAACTATCGCTTCTGGGGCGATGGAATCCAGTTGATCGATTCCTATGGCGTCGATCCGCATCAGCGGATCGCCGGCGCGCCCGGCGTCCCGGCCCAGATCTGGATCAGTTCGGCAGCGACCAACATCCAGGTTATCGGGGGCTATTTCGCCGACTCCGGAACTGCAACCTACGTCGCCGTCAGCGAAGGCGGTGCCGTCAAGTTCAGCGGAACGCACATTTGGCACTCGATCCTGAGCGTATTGGCTTACGGCTCGAACGTCAGCGGAATCGACATGTCACTGGTGCAGGCGGTCGCGTCGACTGGCAGCTATTCCACCAACGGCGAAACCTATCTCCCGGCCGCGAGCACGACGACGACCGCGACCACCACTTCGACTGCTCCGGCAGACGCCGACGCCGCCGCAAACTCGATCAACGAGAATGTCGGGGCGGGAACATATACCGGGGTAACCTTGTCCGGCGCGTCCAGCTATTTGCTTGTCGACAATGCCGGCGGCCGGTTCGCAATCGACGGCGCCGGGCGGATCGTGTCGACCGGCAGCGCGCTCGACTATGAAACCGCAAAGGTGGCCGCCGACGGAAGCCATTATTACGATGTGGCGGTCAGTGCCGGCAGCGGCTCGTCCGCCACGACGACTTTCACGATCAATGTCGCCAACCAGGTCGAGCATCTGTTCACAGGCGGCAACG
This sequence comes from Sphingomicrobium sp., assembly GCA_039915925.1. Lineage (GTDB taxonomy): Bacteria > Pseudomonadota > Alphaproteobacteria > Sphingomonadales > Sphingomonadaceae > Sphingomicrobium. The sequence goes on along the minus strand of JBDSMG010000013.1, from coordinate 51,599 downwards.
ACGGCTCGGCGGCTGCACCCGTTAATTTCAACCTGCTCGCCGACGGCGCATTCGATTTCGACGGGTTCCAGTATCTGGCCGGTGGGGGCGACGATTTCGTCATCCTGCCGAACCTCGCCAGCGTCGATAACGGAAATCCCTGGGACTATACCAAGACGTTCGACGCCGGCGCTGGCAACGACGTTGTCCAGGGCGGCAACGGCAACGACTTGATCTCCGGCGGCGATGGTGCGGACCGGCTCTTCGGCGGCAGCGGCACCGACCGTCTCGACGGCGGCCTCGGCAATGATGTGCTGGTGGGCGGAGCGGGCGCGGACGTATTGTCGGGTTCTTCCGGAAATGACGTGTTCGTGTTCACTGCAAGCGATCGAGGAACCAAGGCCAGTTCGCCACACGATGTCATCACCGACTTCCAGCACGGCGACTTGATCGACCTGAGCGCGCTCTATTCGACGCACGCGATCGGCTGGCTGAGGGGCGGAAAAGCGTCGATGGGCTCCAGTCTCACGAATTACGACGTGATCTGGTACAGTACCGGCGGCAAGACCTACGTTGTCGGCGATTGCGACGGAGTCGCCGGGGCCGACTTCGCAATTGAACTGACCGGCACGCAAAAGCTGACGAGCGCCGACTTCATCACCAGCCAGGCGCAGTGGCACAGTGAATATGGCGCTTATCAGCAGCTGCACCAGGATTTGTTCTGGGCCTGACGCGAACTGCGCCCGACCGCGAGTAATCCGGCACTACGCCAAATCGACGCGGTCGGCTTTTCGCCAGCGAGTCTATTCTGCGCGCTCTACACTCGGCGCTTTCCCTGCAGAGTAACCGGTGTCATAAGGATCTCGCTTGATGTGACGAGTTTGCGAGATCGGGAGTTCAAAGGTGCCTATGATGCGGACTTTGCTGTTGCTGCTCGCGCTTCTGCCAGGCTCCGCTCCCGCCGCCGCAAGCGCGATCGCAAACGTCGGATGGGCGCGAACGGAAGGCGGCCGCGGCGGCGCGATCGTGCGCGTCACGAACCTCAACCCGGACGGACCCGGCTCGTTCAAAGCGGCACTTGAGCAGAAAGGCCGCCGCATCGTCGTCTTCGAGGTCGGCGGCCAGATCGATCTTGGCCTGTCGACGCTAACGATCCGCGAGCCCTATCTGACGATCGCCGGGCAGACCGCGCCGTCTCCTGGCGTGACGATCATCCGCGGCGGAATCGACATTGCGACGCACGACGTGATCATGCAGCATATTCGCGTGCGCACCGGGGTTTCCGGCCAGGCCAAGCGCAGCGGCTGGGAGGCGGACGCAGTGTCGGCCGTCGCCGGAAGCAACATCATCGTCGATCATTGCAGCCTCGAATGGGCGCTTGACGAAAATCTCTCCGCTTCCGGCCCGCGCTTCACCGGCAAAAGTGTCGAGGACTGGCGGCGCGGCACGTCGCACGACATCACCTATTCCTACAACATCATCGCCGAAGGAATCGCGGACGCGAGCCATCCGAAAGGTGAGCACAGCAAGGGCTCGCTGATCCACGACAATGCCACGGGCATCCTCATCTACCGCAACCTCTACGCGCACAATTACGAGCGCAATCCGCTGTTGAAGGGCGGCGTTCACGCGGCGGTCGTCAACAACCTCATCTTCGATCCCGGGGCGCAGGCGATCCATTACAACCTGATGGATCTGGAGTGGGGAAAGCAGCCGCACCAGCCGGGGCAGCTGAGCGCCGTCGGCAATGTGCTTCGCGCGGGCTTCTCGACCCGGCCAGACATCGCCTTCGTGTCGATCGGAGGAGCCGGCGACCTGCAATATTATGGGCTCGACAATGTTGCTGTGACCCGGCTCGGGAAGCCGCTCCCGATGTTCGGCCGCTACACGACGAGCGCCGCCAGGATCGTCGAGGTCGCGCGACCGCCGGTCTGGCCGCAGGGACTGGATGTGCTCAAGCCCGCGGAGGTTGAAACCCACGTCCTCCGGTTCGCGGGAGCGCGCCCGTGGGACCGTGATCCGCATGACATCAGGATCACCTTCGACGTGGCGGAAGGCCGCGGCAAGGTGATCGACGATGAGCGCGAGGTCGGCGGCTTCGGCAAGGTTGCGGCGACGAGCGCACCTTTCGTCGAAGCCCAGTGGAACCTCGACACGATGGAGCCGCGGTCGGGGCGATATCCCGGCCAGAAGGACGATCTGGTGCAGCAGCCAACGACGGCGCGCGACACGCTGATGCGGAGGGATAGCAAGCCGTGATCGCATTCATGATCGCGCTCGCCGCTGCCGCGGCGCCGGACATGGTCGTGATTGACGAGCGAGCAGTCACGCGCCGTGAACCGCCGCCGCATGGCGAGATCGGAATGAGCACAGCCTATCGAATCACCGACGTCGTTCCCGACCGCACGATGGAGTTCCGCAAGCGCTCGCTCGACGTCGGTGCCGCGATCGGCGCGCATGTCATCGATCATGACGAAATCTATTATGTGCTGTCGGGCGAAGGCGAGGTCTTCTCGGATGGCAAGCGCGCGAAGGTCACCGCGGGGATGGCTGCTTACCTTTATGCGGGCGCGAACGTCGGCATCCGCCAGCTCGGCAGGAAGCCACTGGTGCTGATCATATCCTATCCGGTTGCGAGGCCCGCGGCGAAATAGTCAGCGCGGCGGCGCCACCGAAGCTCGTCGGACCAGCGTCGAGACGAACATCGACGGCTCGTCGACCTCGCTGTCGGGATGGATCATGTCGCCGACGAGCTTGAGCGCCGCGGAGCGCGCCATCGAGATGATTGGCCAGCGCACGGTCGTCAACGGCGGCCACATATGCGCTGCAATGCTCGTGTCGTCGAAGCCGATAATCGAAAGGTCTTCGGGAACGGACAAGTCGCGCTGCCTTGCCGCATGCACGACGCCGGCCGCCATCTCGTCGTTGGAAGCGAAGATCGCGGTCGGACGAGGCGAGAGGTCGAGCAGCCGGTTGGCCGCTGCCAGGCCGGACTCGAATCTGTAATTGCCCTCCGCTGTGAGGCTCTTGGGCAGTTTGATCCCGGCGTCCCGAAGCGCGTCTTCGAAGCCGAGCCGCCGTTCTGTCGCGGAGCGGAATCCATGCGGGCCTTTGATCATCCCGATTGTGCGATGCCCTTGCTCGATCAGGTGGGCGACCGCTTCACGCACCGCCTGCCGGTCGTTCGATGCCACCATGTGCCTGGCATCGTCGAGCTCGGCGGATCCCATCCGCGCATAGCGGCAGCCGATTTCGTCACACAGCCGCGCGATCGCGTCATTCTCGGAAATTGGAGGCAGGATCACGACTCCGAACAGGCGCTGCCGCTCAAGGAAATTGCGGATGTCGTCGAGCATTTGCGGAGAGGTGCGGTCGACCGGCCGGATCAGCAGGCCGAAGTCGCTATCCTGCAGGGCCTCGAGAATACCCTGCTGAACGTTGAGCACCATCTGGGCATTGGGATTGTCGTGGATCAGTCCGATCAGGAAGTTGCGCCGGAGCGCGAGCGCCCGGGCCTGCGGATTCGGCACGTAGCCGAGCTCGGCGATAATCTTGAGCACACGATTGCGAGTATCATCGTTGAGCAGCGCCGAATTGTTGATCACGCGGCTGACGGTCTTCTTCGACACTCCGGAAAGCCGTGCGACATCGTTGATGGTCGGCTTCGCATTCGTTCGCTTCACGCTGCTCTTCCTCGGTGCATCAGGATCATCCCGTCCGTTGCGATAAGGCTGCAGTGCGCGGCTGCCAACTCGGCGACAAGGCGATTGTTATTGACACCGGTTTCCTATAACCCGCCTGCCGATGACTTTCGGGTGGGAAGAGTAGTTTGATGAGCGGGGAAACAGAGGCGATTGCGACACGATTCCTGGCCGCGCGCCGGAGCGCAGGACAGCTTGCCTTCTACCCCGGCGAGTTCCCACAAGGGCTGTCCGCGGCCTACGACGTCCAGGACCACGCGATCGCCACCTTGGGAAAGCCGGTGCTCGGCTGGAAGGTCGGGCGCATAGGCGAACCGTTCGATCGCGAGCACGAAGCCGACAGGCTGGCGGGTCCGATCTTCGAAGTGACCGAGTACAACGGCCAGGTGCCCGCCATGCCGGTGTTTGCACGAGGCTTCGCAGCGGCGGAGGCTGAATTCCTGCTTCGACTCGGTCGGGCGCCCGCAGCGGGCAAGCGCAGCTTCACCCTGAACGAGGCAGCGGATCTGATCGACGCGGTTCACGTGGGCATCGAAATCGCCAGCTCCCCACTGCGCTCGATCAACGATCTCGGGCCGGTGGCGATCGTTTCCGACTTCGGCAACAACAATGGGCTCCTGGTCGGTCCCGCAATCGTCGACTGGCAGAGCAGCGGATTCGAGGAGTGGCACGTCACCACCTCTGTCGATGGTGTCGAGGTTGGTAGCGGCCGCGCGGCCGATTTCCCGGATGGCGTCGTGGGATCGGCGCGGTTCCTTCTTGAACTTATGGCCGCGCGAGGGATTTCCTTGAAGGCTGGGCAGTGGATTTCCAGCGGTGCGGTCACCGGCGTGCATGCCGTTCGCCCGGGACAAGATGTGGAAGCACGCTTTGCGGATGATCTGGTCGTTCCATGCGACCTCGTCGCCGCCGCGCCGGCAGTCAACTTCAAGCCCGCCTGAACTAGGGCAGTTGCTCGACGACGGCGGAGTAGGCGCCAAGCTGGGAAGCATCGACGTGGCCGCAGCTGATCAAAATTTGCTCTGACGAGCCTTCGAACAGCGCGTTGCGGTTCGAAAGGTTGAACGTGCAGAGCAGACGCCGGTCGCCATGCTCCCGCTCAAATCGCAGCAGCTGGTCACCGCCTTCACGCAGTTTCATCGACCCCAGGCGGAGGGCCTGATGGCGATCGCGCAGAGCGAGGCAGGTACGCGCGAAGGCCAGAACCGAATTCGGGTCCTGCTGCTGCAGATCAACGGCAAGCCGGTGGTGGTCCGGACCGAGCGGGAGCCATGGGAGACCGTCGGAGAAGCCGGCGTTGCGCGTGCCCGCCGCCCACGGCATCGGCGTGCGTGCGCCGTCACGGTTGAGCGTAAGCGGCCAGTTGGCGATCGCTTCCGGGTCCTGAAGCCGTTCGAATGGCACGTCGACCTGCGTGAGGCCGAGTTCCTCACCTTGGTACAGGATGATCGTCCCGCGCAGGCAGGCGAGAAGGAGCAGCTTGAGGCGAGCGAAGTCGGCCGCGTGCTGCGGATCGCTCCAGCGCGAAACAGCGCGCGGCGCATCGTGGTTCTCGAACGCCCACGCCGGCCAGCCGATGTCCTGATCCGCGGGCCAGGCCGCGACTGCGTCGGCGACGACCTTCGGGGTCAGCTGCTCGGCATAGAGGAAGTCGAAACTGTAGGCGCTGTCGAGCCGGTGCTCGCCGCTGGTAAACGCATGCATTTCTGCGAGCGGTCGTTCGCCGCCGACCTCGGCGAGCAGGAAGCGGCCGTCATATTTGTCCGCGAGGGCGCGCAGCCGTTCGATGAAACCGACGATTGCCGGGTGCGACTGGTTGTAGAGGTGATGTTGAAAGTCGAAGGGACGCGTTCGCTTGCCTCCCGGAGGTGCGGGCGGGTTATCGCGCAGCTCCGGATCGTGCATCGCGAAGTTGATCGCGTCGAGCCGAAAGCCGTCCACACCGCGGTCTAGCCAAAAACGCGCGACATCAAGCAGCGCCTGCTGGACGTCTGGATTGTGGACGTTGAGATCCGGCTGATCGGGCAGGAAATTGTGCAGATAATATTGGCCGCGGCGAGCGTCCCAGGTCCAGGCTGGCCCGCCGAACACCGACTGCCAATTGTTCGGCGGCGATCCGTCCGCCTTCGCGTCGGCCCACACATACCAGTCGGCATGAGCGCCGGTTCGCGCGGCGCGACTTTCCTTGAACCAGACATGCTGCGCGGAGCTGTGGGAGTAGACCTGGTCGATGATCAGCTTGAGCCCGAGGCGGTGTGCCTCGACGGCGAGCGCGTCGAAGTCAGACAGGGTTCCGAAGATCGGATCCACATCGCAATAGTCGGATACGTCGTATCCGAAATCGCGCATCGGCGAGGTGAAGAAGGGGGAGAGCCAGACGCAGTCGACGCCAAGCTGCGCGACATAGCCGAGCTTTGCGGTGACGCCCGGAAGATCTCCGATCCCGTCGCCGTTGCTGTCGGCGAAGCTGCGCGGGTAGATCTGGTAAATCGCCGCACCGCGCCACCATTCCGGGCCGGATGCCAAGATGCCGGCGGGATGCGGATCAGCGAGCATCGCAAACCGCATAGCCGAAGGGCGGAAGCGAAACGCGCACGCTGCCCGGTGCCGAAGCCGCAACCGGGCAGCTTCCCGCCAGGGCGCTGAAATGCCTCGAGCGAACGTCAACGACGATGTTGCGCTCGATCGGTGCAGCAGAGGTGTTGAGGGCGACAAGGACCTCTTTGCCCGCGAGCACGCGCGAAAAAGCGAGCAGTCCTGGCCGTTCTTCCGAAGCACGCAGGATCGTCGCACCGCGCCGCAACACGGCGCTCTCGGCACGCATGCGCGATAGCTCGGCGATGAGCTGGTAAAGCGGGTGCCGCTGCGTGAAGTTGCTCACCACCGTGGTCGAACTGCTACCGACGAGCCGGTTGTCGTTGTAGCTTGCGGTTTGAGATGGGAACATGTCCTCACGCGCATCCTGGTCGATGCCGTCACCAGCAAAACCTTGTTCGTCGCCATAATAGACGGTCGGGACGCCGCGCGCGGTGAACATCAGCACATTGGCTAGAATCAGGCGGTCGAGCACTTCCTCCTCGCTCGACTTCGGAAATGCCTTGCGGACGTAATAGGCGAAGCGTCCCTGGTCGTGGTTGCTGAGGAAGGTTGGAAGCTGCAGCGCTGCTTTGGCCCCGCCTTCATAGAGCACATCCTGGGCGAAGAAGTTGCGCCAGATCTCGGTCCGCTCGCCGCCCGCGATCGACTTGAGCGCGCCGACCTTGAACCCGAAATCGAGCACTGCGGGCAGCTTGTCGCGGCGGGTGTGAAGCGCGAGCCGCCCCGGCTGGAAGTCCTCGTCGGCGACCTCGCCGAAGATATGGAAGTTTGGAATGCCACGCGCCTTTGCACGCTTCAGCATCGCGGGCACGAATGCCTGCCAGAACTCAGGATTGACGTGGCGGGCGGTGTCGATGCGAAAACCGTCCACGCCGAAGCGGTCGATCCACGATCCGAAGATGTCGATCATCCCGCGCACCACGCGCGGATGTTCGGTCATCAAATCGTCGAGGCCGACGAAATCGCCCAGCGTGTTGGATTCACCCTGGAAAATGCTGTCGCCACGGTTGTGGTAGTAGATCGGGTCGTTGAGCCACGCTGGTGCCTTGATGTTGCGCTCGGCCGGGTTCACGCGGACAGTGTAGGCGTAGTTCGGCTCCTTGAGCCTGGCGAAGTTAGCGGCGCTAGGGTCGAGATGCCCCGCGAAGCCCGGGTTAATCGCTGGACCGTGGACGCCGCCCCGGCGCTGGTAAGGGTAATCGGCGACGCTCCGGTACGGGCATGCACCGGTGCCGACGCATTCCTGGAAATAGAAGACATCGGCTGTGTGATTGGCAATGATGTCCATATAGACCTTCATCCCGCGCGCGTGCGCGGCGTCGACGAATGCCTTGAACTCGGCATTGGTGCCGAAGTGCGGATCCACCTGCGTGAAGTCCGTCACCCAATAACCGTGATAGCCTGCGCTCTCCTGCCCCGGCGGACCCTGCACCGGCTTGTTCTTGAACACGGGCGCAAGCCAGATCGCCGTCGTGCCGAGACCCTGGATATAATCGAGACGGCTGATCAGCCCCTTGAGATCGCCGCCGTGGTAGAAGCCCTTCGCGGTCGGGTCGAAGCCGGTGTCCAGGCGGTCGCCGGTGAGACCGCCGCGATCGTTGCTCGCGTCACCGTTCTCGAACCGGTCGGGCAGGAGGAAATAGATGACCTCGTCCTGCGGCAGGCGTGCGCGATAGGCATGTGGCGGCGCGGCGGCCGTGCACAAGGCGAAAGCAAGTGCGGCGAGCGCCTTCTTCATGCGACCGTCTCCGCGACCGACTTCATCGGTGCGATCCGGGCGATGAAGGCGGCATGGTCCGGCATGCTCGCCACGTCCGCGACGTACGAACGTTCGATTGCGTCGAGGAAGGCGCGCAGCTTTGCCTCCGGCACCTGATCGGCGACGGGATTGTAGCTGGCAGGGACGATGTTCTGGCCGAGCATCACCTGCACCCATCCCCGCGAATCGAACAATTCTCCGGCATCGGGATGGACTCGCCCGGTTGCGCGGAACAGTTCGATGCGGTGCGACAGGCTTTCGGGAACGTCCATGGTGCGCACCGCGTCCCAGAAGGGCTCGCCCGCGCGCTCGTTGGAATGATAATGGAGGACGATGAAGTCGCGAATGCCCGCGATCTCACAGTCGGTGCGCCGGTTATATTCGTCGCGCGCGGCAGCGCTGATCTCACCGGCCGGAAGCAGGTCAAGCAAGCGATTGATCGCCGTCTGGATGAGGTGAATTGACGTCGATTCCAGCGGCTCGATGAACCCCGACGAAAGCCCGATCGCGACGACATTGCGCACCCACGCCTTGCGGCGCTTGCCGGTCGTGAAGCGGATCGTCCGCGGCTCGGCCAGCGGCTTTCCGTCCAGGTTGGCAAGGAGATCGGCGGTGGCTTCGTCTTCGCTGATATATTTGGACGAAAAGACCTGGCCGTTGCCGGTGCGATGCTGCAGCGGGATGCGCCACTGCCAGCCAGTCTGTCGCGCCGTCGATCGGGTGTAGGGGATCAACGGTTCGGCGCGGGCGCAGGGCACCGCAACCGCACGGTCGCAGGGCAGCCAGTGGCTCCAGTCTTCGAACCCGGCTTCGAGCTCCTGCTCGATGAGGAGACCGCGAAAGCCCGAGCAGTCGACGAACAGGTCACCTTCGATGCGCGTCCCGTTTGCGAGCAGGACCGCCGCGACGTCGCCGTTCTGCTCGTTGCGCTGCACGGCGATGATGCGGCCTTCCTGACGCATGACTCCGCGTTCTTCCGCGAAGCCGCGCAGGAATTTGGCATAGAGCCCGGCGTCGAAGTGGAACGCATAGGGCATCGGCGGAAGCTGGCTGTCGGGCTTGCGCTGTACATGCGCGAAGCGGTTGCCGGCCAAGGCGATGGTGTTGAGGATATAATGGCCGAGCGGCTTGGCGAACCCAAGCGCTCGCGCGCGCAGCCAGAGCTGGTCGAAGGGGAGGATGCCAAGCGCTTGTCCGAGCTGCCCGAACGCATGGACATAGCCTTCGTCCGGCTTGCCCCAGCCTTCGAAGGCGATGCCGAGCTTGTAGGTCGCACCGGTGGCCGCCATGAACTCGGCCTCGTCGAGGCCGAGCGCATTGTTGAATGCATTGATGGTCGGGATGGTCGCCTCGCCGACGCCGACGCTGCCGATCTCGTCGGATTCGACGAGCGTGACCGAATGACCGGGAAGGCAGAAGCGGGCGAGCGCAGCCGCCGTCATCCAGCCGGCCGTGCCGCCGCCGACGACCACGATGCGCCGCTGCGGAGCTTGGTTCATCAGACTATCCTTGTCCCCGAAAAAGGTCCGCGGCGGCGGGAGCATTGGGGAGACTTCGCCGCCGCGGAGAGGGAGAGCAGATCAGAACTTGAAGTTCGCTCCGAGCATGAAGCGGCGTCCGAATTCCTGATAGTTGATCACCTGGAGGGAATTGCCGGGGTTGATGGTCACGAAAGGTTCGTTCGTGAGGTTCTGGCCCTGGAGGTAGACCGACAATCCGGCGAGGCTCGAGCCTGGCTGGAACTCATAACCAATCTGCCCGTCGATCACCGTCTCAGGCTTCGAACGGCGAAGCGTTCGATTGGCACCGAAGCCGGACACCTCGCCGATGAAGCTCGAGCGGTAGCGGGCGCTGGCCCGCGCCGAGAAGCCCCGCTTTTCGAAATAGCCGGTGCCGTTGGCCACCCACTTCGAATAGCCCGGCAGGTTTGATGCCGGTGCTCCCGGATAAATATGCACCTTCGACTTGGTGTAGCCAACGCCGCCCGTGAAGCCGAAGCCCTCCAGAGCCGGCACGAACTCGCCGATCGGCAGCGTGCTGGCCAGTTCGGTCCCGTAGAGCTTGCCGCCCTTCACATTGTACGGCCGGTAAAGGATGCCGTTGGTTATTCCAGCCGGCGAAATATAGGGAGCGGTGACTGGATTGGCATTCGGGTTAGTAGACTGCCAAGGCATCGGGAGCGGGAAGCCGGTGAAGTCGAAGGTCTCGCCCGGAAGCGCCTGGTTGACCACAAACGTATCGAACTTCTTGTAATAGGTCTGGAGGGCTATGTAGCCTTTAATCCCGAAATATTTCTCGAAGCTGAGATCGGCGGCGTTGGCACGGAAGGGGCGCAATTCTGGGTTTCCGCTATCGCCCGAAAGGTAGCGCGTCGCGGCCGGCGCACTTGGATTTGCGATTCCGTACTTCGTCGACACACGCATATCATCCATGCGCGGCCGCATCACTTCGCGAGCGAGTCCGACGCGGATCACCCAGTCGTTGGGGAAACGCATCGACAGGTTGAGACTCGGCATCACATCCCAATATTTGGCGCCGCCGCTGACCGGGGCCACGGTGCCGTTCTGCGAGAAGAAGCCGCCGGTGCTCTGGTCGGTGTGCACGGCCTGGACGCCGATATTTCCAGTGAGGTCAGCCGAGCCGACGTGAGAGCGGATGTCGAGCTGGCCGTATGCCGTCCAGAGATTCTCGTGGATCGAATAGGCCTTCAGCTGGACGTCCGGGTTCGTGTTCCCCGAGACGAGGGTGATAACGCCCGCGTCGAGCAACTCGAATGGGTCGAACGCTAGCGACGGTCCAAGCCCGAGGAAGTCGAGACTGGTCGGATGCTGAACAAGGTTAGTTGGCACCTTCGCCGAAGCCGCTCCGCCTGGAAGCCGAATGAACGCTTCGTCGGGGGTAAGCGCCTTGTCATGATTGGTGAAGTTCGCGCCGAACACTGCACGCGAGAAGATGCTCGTATCGAGATCCTTCGCGATCTCGCCGCGATATTGCCAGATGCGATCGTTGACGATCCTGTTGTTCGAATAGCCGGTACCACCCCAGCCACCGGGATCGGACAGTACGACCAGGTTCGGGTCGGAATAATCGAGGTTGTGCGTGAAGATCGTTCCGGTGCTGCTGGATTCGAAATTCATCGTGTCGACCACGCCGCCGGTCGTCGACCAGACTTCGAATATCCACTCGTTGCGCTTGGTCTTCGAGTAGCTGAGGTCGAGAAGGCCATGCCAGCCATTGTCGTTGTCGAAGCGGTTGTTCCACCCGAAGGCATAGAGCTTGGCGTCCCGCTGCCATGCCACGTTGCGGGGGATTGCGTGCACGTTAGTGAACGTTCCGCTCGTGATCAGCCCGTTGCTTTCCGTGAAGCCTGGCTGCAGCGCCGCCGACGACCAGTAGAGCGGCACTTCCATGCCGCGCTTGATCTGGTCATCCTTGAAATTGGAATAGAAGCCATCGAACGTTGAGGTGATCACGTCGTTGGGCTTGAATTCAAGGGTTCCGTTGAGGCCCAGGCGCTTCAGCTGGCTCGACGTGACGTAGGATTTTGTGCCGCCGATAACGACCGGAGCGCTGCCGTTCGGCCCGGTTCCGGCGTAGCCCCATGCCTCGAACTCATCGAGCAGATAGGGCTCGTCGTTCCAGCTGCCAGCGAGCGCTACGCCGATTTTTCCGTCCGCGAACTGGTCGACGTAGACGCCGTTTAGGCGATAGCCATATTCCTTGCTGCCGTCGTTTTGCTTGCCCTGGTCCGTATAAACCCCGCGGCCGCCGACCGAGACGACGCGTTTGCCGAATTCGAGCGGTCGGATCGTTCGCAGGTCGACCGTGCCGGACAGGCCCTGGCCGATCACCGACGCCATCGGCGTCTTGTAGATGTTGACCTGGCTGATCACTTCGGAAGGATATTGATCATATTCGACTGCGCGATTGTCGCCGGTCGAGGTTTGCTCGCGGCCGTTGAGCAAGGTCGTTGAATAGTCGGGCGCAAAGCCGCGGATCGAGATATATGACGTGCGGCCGGAGCCGGCGATGCGCTGGGCCGTGATGCCCGGGAGACGCGCAATCGATTCTGCGATCGAGGCGTCAGGCAGCTTGCCGATGTCTTCGGCGCTGACCGATTCGACGATCTGGTCGGCTTTCTTCTTCTTGTTGACCGCGCTTTGCAGAGCCCCGCGAAAGCCGGTGACAATGATCGCCTGATCCTGGTCGGACGTGGGTGACGGCGTCGCGCCGGTGTCGGACGAGCTCTGAGCCTGCGCAGTGGCGGTGGTGTCCTGCGCGGCGGCCGTCCCCGGGGCAATCGTCAGCGACAGCGCGAGGGCCAGCGGACTTGCGGCCATGGCCCAGCGTGCACGTGATTCGAACGTCATTTTCAAACCCTCCCCATCGGCCGTTGGTCCGGCCTGGTTTGTTGCGAGGGGGCAACTACCCCCGTCCAAGGGTTGGATATCAGCAGTTTTGGCGGGCGAAACTATACATACGTATGCAAGCTGCTTAGGCTTGTCGGGTGACGCAGCGGCGCCCCACTTCGTTCGACATCGCAGCCCTTGCAGGCGTGTCGCAGCCGACGGTTTCGCGCGCGCTGAATGGCAGTCCCTCCGTCAGCGCAGAGACCCGCGCCCGCGTCCTGGCCGCCGCCGAGCAGCTCCATTACAAGGTCGACAAGAATGCCTCGGGGCTTCGCAAGCAGCGCTCCGGAACGCTCGCCTTGCTATTCTTCGAGGAGAATTCGACCGACGATGCGATCAACCCATTCTATCTGTCGATGCTTGGCCACATGGTGCGCAAATGCGCGGCGCGCGGGTACGACCTGCTGATCTCGTTCCAGCAGCTCTCCGCCGACTGGCACGTCGATTATGAGGACAGCCGCAAGGCGGACGGCATCGTCCTGCTCGGCTATGGCGACTATCTGGAATATACGCCCAAGCTCGAGCAGCTGGTCGCGCGCGGCACCCATTTCGTGCGCTGGGGCTCGGCCAGCGAGATGACGATTGGCGCGACTGTCGGCTCGGACAATGAGCAAGGCGGGTTCGAGGCGACCAGCCACCTGCTCGACCGCGGCTGCACCAAAATCGCCTTCCTCGGCACGGCCACGCCCGCCTATCCCGAGTTTCTTGAACGCTGGACCGGCTATTGCCGAGCGCTAAGATCACGCAGAATCGAGCCTGATCCGCGGCTTCGTGTTGATGCCGAGCCGGCGGAGGAGTCCGGACGCGCGGCCATCGCGACGCTTGCCCGCCGCAGTGCCGATTTCGATGGCCTGTTCGCCGCCAGCGACCTTGCCGCGATCGGCGCGATGCATGCCCTTCAGTCGCTTGGGCGGAGGATTCCCGAGGATGTCGCGCTAGTCGGATTCGACGATCTTCCGGCGGCCACCCTAGCAAGTCCACCCCTCACCACGGTGAAACAGGATGCTCGCAAGGCTGGAGAAGCGCTTGTCGATGCGCTGATCGAAGCGATCGAGCAGGGCGCGACGAGAAGCCGCTCGCTCCCGTGCAAGCTGGTCGTTCGGGAATCCAGCGCGGCCTGACAGAGATCGCGTATTCGTATGCATGAGACGCCAGCAATGTTGTTCGACTCCCATGAATCTGCGAGCCTCGCCGCGACATAACAACGACTGGAGGGGGCATGACGGCAGCGGAAAAACCGCGTCAGTCGCTCGGCGGGCTGCTCAACATCTCGTTCGGCTTTTTTGGAATCCAGATCGGCTTCGCGCTTCAGAACGCGAACATGTCCCGCATTTTCCAGTCGCTGGGGTCGAGCGTGGACGACCTCCCGGCACTTTGGGTCGCGGCGCCGCTGACCGGTTTGCTCGTGCAGCCGATCGTCGGGCATCTCTCCGACCGCACATGGCTCGGACGTCTCGGCCGTCGCCGTCCTTATTTCCTCGCCGGCGCCGTGCTTGCCGCCACCGCTCTGTTCCTGATGCCGCATTCGAACGCGCTGCTGATGGCTGCGCTGCTGCTGTGGCTGCTCGACGCCAGCCTCAACATCTCGATGGAGCCGTTCCGCGCCTTCGTCGGCGACATGCTCCGCAAGGATCAGCATACCGCCGGATACGGCGTGCAGACGGCGTTCATCGGCGCGGGCGCGGTGGTCGGCTCGATCTTCCCTTATGTGCTCGACCATCTCGGCGTTTCGAACAGCGTTGTCGGCGGCGAGGTACCGGACACCGTGCGATTCAGCTTCTGGGCGGGTGGCGCCGCCTTGTTCCTGTCGGTGTTTTGGACGATCCTCTCGACGCGTGAATATTCGCCGGACGAAGTGGCGGCGTTCGACGGCTCGGGACCCGTGCCGGAGACCGCCTCCGCGCTCGCGAGCAGGAGCACGCTGGCACCCTTGCTTTGGGCCGCAGCTGGCGTCCTCGTGATCGCCGCGGTCGTTCGCTTCTCGCTCGAAAAGGAAGTCTATCTGCTCGGCGGCCTGCTGATTGCTTATGGCGCGGCGACGCTCGCGGCGATCCTGCTCGCCCGCGCCGGGCGTGCCGACAATATGCTGGGTCATATCGTCGGCGATTTTGCCGGGATGCCGCCGATCATGAAGCGGCTCGCGGTGGCGCAATTCTTCGCCTGGTCCGCCCTTTTCATCATGTGGATCAACACAACGCCCGTGGTTGCGCAGAACTTCTTCGGCTCCGATGACGCAACCACTAAGGCCTATCAGGACGCCGGGAATTGGGTCGGCGTGCTGTTCGCCGTCTACAACGGGATCGCGGCAGTCGCGGCGCTGACGCTCCTGCCCTGGCTTGCTGCGCGGCTCGGAAAGGCGCGCACGCATTTGCTGTGCCTGCTGGCCGGGTCGGCCGGCTTCCTCAGCTTCTTCCTGATCAGGGATCCAAGCTGGCTCATCGTGTCGGAAGTCGGGATCGGCATTGCCTGGGCGTCGATCCTCGCCATGCCTTATGCCATTCTTGCGAGCGCTCTGCCGCAGCGCAAGCTTGGCATCTACATGGGCCTGTTCAACATCTTCGTTGTCGTGCCGCAACTGCTCGTCGCGACGGTGATGGGATCAATCATGAATGCCTTCTTCCCGGGCCAGCCGATCTGGACGATGCTCGTGGCGGCCATCGTGCTCGGTATGTCGGCCGCTGCAATGCTGTTTGTCGCCGAACCGAGCGTTGAAGCCGGCGCGTCGGGCTGAGGCCTAGCGCAGCGGTGGCTCGTCGAAGCTCCGCAGCTTGCGGCTGTGCAGTGCGTCCCCTTCGTGCCGCAGCAGGTTGAGCGTCTCGATGCCGATGCGCAGATGCTGGCTGATCGCCCGTTCGTAAAAAGCATTGGCTTGGCCGGGCAGCTTGAGTTCACCGTGCAGGGGCTTGTCCGACACGCATAGCAATGTGCCGTAGGGCACGCGGAAGCGATAGCCCTGCGCGGCGACGGTCGCCGACTCCATGTCGATCGCCACGGCTCTGCTTTGATTGAAGCGAAGGGCCGACAAGGTATAGCGAAGCTCCCAGTTGCGGTCGTCGGTAGTGACGACCGTTCCCGTGCGAAGGCGCTTCTTCAGCAGGTCTTCGCTTTCGCCGGTCACCTGCATGGCCGCTTCGAACAGGCCCTTCTGGACTTCGGCAATGGCCGGAATCGGGATTTCGACCGGAAGCACGTCGTCGAGCACATGATCGTCGCGCAAATAAGCGTGGGCGAGCACATAATCGCCGATCGTCTGGCTGGGCCGAAGCCCGCCGCAATGCCCGATCATCAGCCAGACCTCAGGACGAAGCACCGCTATGTGGTCGCAGATCGTCTTCGCGTTGGACGGGCCGACGCCGATGTTGACGAGCGTGATCCCGCTGCGCCCCTCGCTCATCAAATGATAGGCCGGCATCTGATGCCGCCGCCATTTCCCGGCGGCAATCTGCGCCTCGGCGTCGGCCAGGTCGCCGCGCTGATACATGCCGCCGGGCACGGAAAGCGCCGAATAGGGGCTCGCCGGATCGCGCAGAGTTTCGACTGCAAAGCGGACGAATTCGTCCACGTAGCGGACATAGTTGGTGAACAGGACGAAGTGCTGGAAGTGC
Source organism: Sphingomicrobium sp. (assembly GCA_039915925.1). Classification (GTDB taxonomy): domain Bacteria; phylum Pseudomonadota; class Alphaproteobacteria; order Sphingomonadales; family Sphingomonadaceae; genus Sphingomicrobium. The sequence continues at coordinate 35,548 of JBDSMG010000013.1, read as the reverse complement.
TCGGCGGGCGTGCCGGCATAGTGGCGCAGACGTGCAAGACTGAAGTCGGTTCGAGGGCCGTCGAACAGGGCCAGTGGCCGGGTGCTGTGCTGCGAGAAGTCCCATGCCCCGTCAGCGATTTCGTCACCGATGTGCACGAGTTCGGTCGAGGGGAACCAGCGCGACAATTCGGTACTGCCGATGCCGCCAAGCTCCAGCGCGCCGCTGTCGATCACATATGGATAGGGAATCTCGTTCTGCGACAGGCCGACCGAGACTTTCACGTCATAGTCGCGCACGAGGTGCTCGAGCTGACCCTGCAGATAGTCGCGGAACAGCTCCGGCCGCGCAATGCTCGTCGCGTAGACGCCTGGCTGATTGAGCCTGGCGAAGGCGCGCGCCGGCGAGGGGCGCGGATCGCCCGGACCATATTCGATGCGCAGCTCCGGATAGGTGAAGCAGCCCGCGGCCCTTGCGCCCGGGTCGGGCGGCGTGCCGTTGCGGGCGAACGCTTCGAGCGCCTCCCGCAAGTTCCGTGCAGAGCGATCGTAGAGTAGCTGCAGCTCATCGAGTAGCTGCGGGATCTTGCTAATGTCGGTCACCTGAATTCGATGGCCGCTTCGAGCCGCGAGGGCAAGCGCCGCTAGCCGCCCGCAAGCTTAGCGATCTGACGGCTCAACGAATTCAGTTGCGGAGCGCAGCCGGAGCAAGCCCCTTTGCCTCGGCACGCAAGAATCCCTTCACACCGGGGCTCATCCTGACCAGCAACGAAGCAATGCCGCCTTCCAGCTCGGCCGTGGTTGAGCCGACCAGCTGCAGGCGTCCTGACCCGGTCAAGCGAACGATCCCGGTGGCGCCGGGTACGAGACGACCGTTGACATCAAGCGCCCGGACCCGCGCAAAGACCAGATCGCGGGGTTGGGGAGCTGCGCCGGAATCATCGAGTTCGATCTGCAGCCGTACCGCGGGTCCGGGAGTCTCGACGCGGTCGGTTGCAACCGCTCTCCCGCCGATGAACGCCGTTGCTTCCACTACGCCCGGTTCGAACCTTCCTGCTTCGAACAGGAATGGCGGGTGCGCCAGATGATCCGACATCGCGTGGCGTACCGGCTTCAGCCGTCCGAGGCTGTGGCCGTTGAGCTTCAGTTCGACTTCGTCGGCATTGCTGAACACGCGGATTTGCGGGCTGGAGCCTTGCTGCCAATAGCTCGCGATCTTGACCATCGGCCCGGCGCTGTAGAGCTCTGAACGCTCGCTCGCATCCCGTTGGCTCCGGAAGAACCAATACGATAACTTCGGCAGCCGCTCGAGGCTCATGATGCCCGACGTCTCGAGATCGTCGGCATAGCCGCGGTTATAGTCGAACATCACCCAATAGCCGTCGCCGAAGGCAGGGACGGTGAGATTGCTGTTATGCGCTTCCTGGATGTTGAGCGCCTGCTGCAACAGCCTCTTCTCGCCCGCGCCAAGGCTCTGACGTGACGTGCGCTCCTCTTCCTTGAGGTCGGCCCAGGCGGACTGGTTCAGGCCCGCATTCTGCGCATAATATTCCCAGTCGCCATATTCGGAGACCATGTAGGGCCGGCCACCCCCGGTAATCGTTACTCTATCGCTCGTATAGATGCAGCATTAATCACAAGTAAACGCAAGCAGATATCCGCAGGATTTTCTGGAAATGATCGTGTTAATCATAATTCTGTTCCTTCGAGCACTTCGTATGAACAATGCGACCGAAGAAACTACTGATCGCACGAGTATTGCAGGCGAAAGACGGTCTATTGAGACGCGCCGGATCGTTGGCGTGGCGCGATCACCCCGTCCTTTTGTAGCGGTTTGCGGCTATTGGCGCGGCAGCGATCCGCAGATCAATGCGCAGTGCCGCTATGTACCTCGACCTCAGCGTACTTGCGGGCAATGCGCGCCGGGCGTTCGCCGGACGCTCGATGCCGGCGCGGAATCCCACTTGATTATCTTGACCTTAAGGCAATTGCGGGCGATGCGCTGTTCACTTCTCCATGATGGGTCGAAAGAACGTGCTGGCATCGCTGCGGAACTCACCTCCGATCGTCCAGTCGGCATTGAAGGCCTGTCGCCGCCACTTCGCTTACGCCTTCCTGTTCAGCGCGCTTTTGAACCTGCTGTTCATCGCGCCGATGCTCTACATGCTACAGGTCTACGATCGCGTCGTACCCACAGCCGGCGGCACGACCTTGCTGTTCCTGACGCTGGTCCTGCTGTTCGCGTTGGCGACGCTGGCGATCCTCGACAGCGTCCGCTCGCGCCTGCTTGCGCGTGCCAGCGTGCGGCTCGACCGGGTGCTCGCGGGCGCGATCATCGACGCCAGCCTCAGCCGGCCGGAACTAAGTTCGCAGCGGCTGTCGAAGCAGGCGCTACGCGAATTCGATGTTCTTCGCCAGGTGCTCACCGGCCCAGCGATCGTCGGCGTTTTCGACGCTCCGTGGGTCCCAGTTTACATCATCATCGCAGCGATGATCCACCCATGGATCGGTGCCCTGGCGCTGGTCGGAGCCGGAATCAGCCTGTTCCTCGCGTGGCGGAACGAGCAGGCTACGAACGGTCCGTTGAAGCGCTCAAACGAGGCGGCCGGGCGCGCCTATGCTTCCTATGAAGCCACCTTGTCGTCGGCCGAAACGGTGCGCGCCCTGGGCCTTCGGGAAGCCCTGGTCGCGGGGCACCTCGACAATCGCGCAAGCATGCTGTCGCTCCAGACGGAGGCAAGCCTGGGCGCAAGCCGACTTGCGGCGCTGTCCAAGTTCGTCCGCCTCGCTCTCCAGTCCCTGGGTCTGGGCCTGGGCGCACTGCTCGCCATCGATGCGAAAGTCAGCCCTGGCGCGGTGTTCGCTGCAAGCTTCATCATCGGCCGGGCGCTTGGCCCGATCGATCAACTCGTCGGCAGCTGGCGGCCAATCGTGCAGGCGCGCGCGGCGCTTGGAACCCTGAGCGAGCTGTTCGGCGAAACGCCTCCCAACACCGCGCTCACCCGCTTGCCACGGCCGGAAGGCCGATTGCAGGTCGAGGGGCTGACCATCGCCGACCAGACGCGCCGGGTGATCCTGGGTGGCGTCAGCTTCGATGTCGCGGCCGGCGAGACGGTCGCGATTGTCGGGCCGAGCGGCGCTGGCAAGTCGACCCTTGTGAAGGCCATCGCCGGCGCGATGATGCCGTCGGCTGGAATCATCCGCTTCGACGGCGCCGATCAGCGCAACTGGGATTCCGAGCGGCTTGCCGAACATGTTGGCTATCTGCCGCAGGAGCCCTCTCTGTTCGCCGGCACGGTCAAGGACAACATCTCGCGCTTTGCAGCCGCGCGCGGCGCGAGTGCAGGCGAAATCGACAGCGAAGCGATCGAAGCGGCCAGGCTCGCGGGCGCGCATGAGCTCATCCTGCAACTCCCCGGGGGCTATGATTACCCGCTCGGGCTTGGCGGCCGCGGACTTTCGGCCGGGCAGGCGCAGCGGGTTGCGTTGGCACGCGCACTGTTCCGCAATCCGCAATATCTCATTCTCGACGAGCCGAATTCGAACCTCGATGCCGAGGGCGACCAGCAACTGGTTCAAATCCTCTCAGACCTGAAGGCCAAGGGTCTGACGATCCTGGTTGTAGCCCATCGGCTGAGTGTCCTTCCGATCGTCGATAAGCTGATGGTAATCAAGGACGGCCGGCTCGCGATGTACGGTCCCCGCGACGAGGTGCTCCAGAAAATCGCTCCCAAGGCGCCGCCGGCCCGCGTGGTCTCCGGCGTGAAGGCACAATGATGGGCACGACTGCGCTCGACCTTCAGGCCCGCGCCGTTCCGGTGGTCACCGCCGATGGTACCGCCGCCGACAGTCCGGAAAACGAAATCCGGTTCGGAGCCATCGTTGCCGTGATCTTCTTCATATTGTTTCTCGGCTGGGCCGCCTTCGCCCACCTCGACGCGGCGGCGCAGGCGCCCGGCCGCCTCGTAGTGTCTGGACAGCGCCAGACGGTGCAGCACCGCGAAGGCGGCGTCATTTCCGAGATTTTGGTGAAGGAAGGCTCGTTCGTCCAGCGCGGCCAGGCGCTCATCCGCCTGGCCGGCGCCGACGTGCGTGCGCAGGAACGGGCGCTGTCGGCCCAGGCAATCGGCCTGCTTGCCCAGCGCTCGAGGCTCTATGCCGAACAGTCCGGGCGCGGGGCGGTAACGCCGCCGCCGGAGTTCGCGCAACTTCCGCCCGAAGATCGGCAGGCAGCGGCGGAGGCGCTCCGGATTCAGCAGAACCAGCTACGTACCCGTGCGGCAGTCCTCAGCGCTCAGCGCGGAGCATTCGGCCAACGAGGCTATCAGGCGAACAGTCAGGGGCAGGGCTATTCGCGGCAAATCGCGTCCGTCGAGGAACAGATCCGGCTGATCAACGACGAGCTGACTGGAATGCGCGAAGCGGCATCAAAAGGATTTGTTTCGCAAAACCGCATCCGTGCATTGGAGCGGGCGAAAGCCGAGCTTGAAGGGCAGCGCGGGCAATATAGCGCGACAGTGGCGCAGACTCAGGGCCAGGCGAGCGAAAGCCGCCTTCAATCGCTCGAGGCGCAGAACACTTATTTTGAGCGCGTCGCCACCGAACTACGCGAAGTCGAGGCGAGCCTGAGCGACGTTCTTCCGAAATTGTCAGCGGCGCGCGATCAGCTTGCGCGGACGGAGATTCGGGCGCCCGCGACCGGCACCGTCGTGGGTCTGGCCGTCTTCACTCCGGGCGGCGTGATCGAGCCGGGGGCCAAGGTCATGGACATCGTACCCACACACGTGCCGCTGAAAGTCGAAGCGCGCATATCACCTCAAGACGGCGACGATGTGCGCGCCGGTCAACTGGCCTACGTCCGTTTCGAAACGCTGCACGAGCGTGCGCTCCCGGCGTTGCGCGGCAAGGTTACGCGGCTATCGGCCGATGTGTTCACCGACGAACGCACCGGCATTTCCTATTACACCGCGGAGATCGACGTGCCGCCCTCCGAGATCAAGCAGATTGCGGCGTTGAGGGGCACCGATGCGCTTCGCGCCGGCCTTCCCGTTTCGGTGACCGTTCCGCTGCGCAAGCGGACCGCGCTTCAATATGCGTTCGAGCCGATCATGGCGTCGGTGCGCCGCTCGTTTCACGAGAATTGAGCGCGCTTACCTTCGCGGTTTCAATCGGCCGTGCCGCCCGCCTGCGCCTGCTGCTCGTACTGACCCGCCTTCGTCAGCAGGAGCGAGCGCATGCGCGGGTCGCGCTCCCATGTCGCCATGCGGCGGCATCTGTCCGCCCAATCGCGCAGGTGGAACGGGCTCAGCACGCGCTCAACGTGCACGGCGCACTTATCTGATTGGCGGCAATTCCGACCCCGGCCACGGCCGCGCGACGCTGGTCCTCGATCAAAAGCGCGACTGCCGCACCTTCGAGTTCGGCATGGCGGAATGACATGGTCGCCCTTGGGATCTGCGCAAGCCTGCGCGAATAGGGGCCATCCACAACGAAGTGCCTGCTGAGCTCCGGACGACGCAGGACCTGCCTGAGGGCGGCGGTAATGCTGCCGGTCAGGATCACTCCGTCCCACGCTCCGTAAGCAAGCGCGAGATTGCCTGCGAACTGCCAGAAAGCGCGCGCGAAAAAATCGAACGTCTCAACGAGGACCGGGTCAGCCCGCAGCGATGCATGGCTAAGCAGTTCGGACATGCCGTTGCGCAGCGCCGGCCGGCCGCGCAAGTCGCACATCGCCCGATAGACGGCGAGGAGCCCGCGCGCGGAAAACAATGTTTCGGCGCTCAACGGCCCGTCGCCGTTGCGAAGTCGCGCGATCACCGGATGGCCGCCGACGACCCCGTCCATCAGGCCCATATGACCTGCTTCGGTCGGCAGCACACTGACCAGGCCGTACTCATCTCGCGACATGATTGCGACGCCCAGGCCGCTGCCAATGCCGATTATGCAATAGGTGCCCGGCTGATGTAGCCGGACAGCATGCGTGCTCATCGGTTCGACGCGGCCGCTGCAGGCCGGATCGCTCATCGCCCAGGCGTTTGCGGCGAAGTCGTTGAGGATCAGCGGCGCGGCTTGGAACATCGCGGTGAGACCGGACCGCGACAGAATCCATCGGCTCTTGGTGACGGAGATGATGTCACCGCGCGGAACGCCCGAAACGGCGATCGCCGCGCGCCGCGGCAAGCTCGGCAGGCCGGCGTCGACCGCATAGGCGGACAAGGCGGTCGAAATGGTGGATTGCGCGGCGGGATCATATTCGCGGACGGTGGCATGATCGAGGTGGCCGTCTTCGTCTGTCAGGCCCACCCGAATGGTGTGTCTTCCCACGTCCGCGACAACGGAGGTGCGAGACCTGTTGAACTGAGTGTACGCGTTCATTGACCACCCGAACTGCCTATGTGTCCGCGATGGTTAGGCAGCCCAGGATAACGCCGGTTTACCGATCCATCCGATCCGGTGCGGCTTGCCGCATGTGAACGCCGCATCGGTCGAAATCCAGAGGGGCGGTGAGCAAAGCCCGGAACGCATTGTAGCCGCCGGTGCCGGGGTGAAAGGCGTGGAAGAACAGCCGCGGCTTGCCGTCCAGCCCCGGCGCGACCGAAGCATGCCCGGGGGCGGTCCACTCGGCGACGGACCGGAGGAGTGGCTCGCCTTGCTTGACGTAAGGGCCCAGGGGATGATCGGCGACGGCTACACCGATTCCATACGCCGAAGTGCCGAAGTCGTTGCCTGCGTAGAACATCCAATAGTGACCGTTTTGGAGGGTCACGAACGGCCCTTCGATCAGATGGCCTTCCCAAGCGAGGTCGTTCGAAAGGACGACGACTTCGTCTCCCATGAGCGACTCTCCGTCCTCCGCAAGCCGCCGACCGCGGATCGGCGTGGTCATCGCCTCGAGGATGGAGACGGCGAGTCCACACTCAATCAGCACGCGCTTGACGCGCTCCCACGACGCGAGCGTAGCGTCGATGAAGGTCGACATCAGGAAGAAGCGTTCCATCGGGCGGCGGCTGCTCGCCCATTCGACGCTTGCCGCGGCGAAGGCGGCGGTACGCCGATCCGCTTCGTCTTCGAACAATAGTTCAATCAGCTTCGGATTGTCGCGAAGCAGTGCGGCCAGCGGGGCCGGCCAGATGCCGTTGCGGTCCTCCTTCCAATATATGTAGCGCTGGCCGTCGGCATCGACGAACAGATGAGCGTCGATGACGCCGCCGGTCATTACCAGTTCTGCTCCGCCCGCGGCTGCAGCGCCCGAATGCACTGGATGGCCTTCGATCAGCGGTCGCCCGATATCCTCCCATGGGCCGGTCGGGTGCCGGCTCTTGGCGAGGCCGACGGCGAGCGCGTTGTTGCGGGCGCGCGCCGTGAAGCAGAGCCAATATTCGTCACCAGCCTCGATCATCTCCGGCGCCCAGAAGTCGGCGACGTGACGCCCCTGCGCGGTCCAGCCGGGCTGCTGTCCTTCGGGAAAGACGAAGCCGCGGTGCTGCCAATGCCGCAGGTCGTCCGAATGCAGGATGGGAAAGGCATCCGGCGCATCGTTTGATGTAGCGAGCAGCCAATATCCCTCTTCCGCCTTCAGAACCGCGGGGTCACCGTAGCCACTGAGGATTTGTGGATGGATGTTCTCGGTCAGCAGCGGTTGCCAGCAGGGCGGCGCCGGCGGCAATTCGGCGCGAGCCTCGTGCAAGTGCGGCAGACGCGTGCCGAAGTCGGCGGCAAGCTCGGCGAAGAATTGCGAATAATGCTGATATTCGGCGCCTGGCAGACGGTAGGTGCGGCTGGCTCCTTGCGACGAGTTCACCGTCAGCCACGACTCCTCGCCGTCCGCCCGCGCTTGGACCTGGAATGAAAGCTCGCCACCCATTGCCACCTAACGCACGCGCTCGAATTCGGGTGCGCATCGTCCCACGCTAGCCGCGAACATTCGCGCTAACTCACATCAGCATCCTGAACTTGGCGAACGGCAATGCGTTTATCCTGCACTTTCGATGTCCTGTCGGGAGAGGAGTAAAGGCATGCCCCAGTCCAAGAGTGGCGGTTCGAAGCGCGGTTTTGCGGCGATGAGCCCGGAAAAGCAGCGCGAGATTGCAAGCAAGGGCGGAAAGGCGAGCCACGGCGGCGGGCGCAAGAGCGCCGCAGCGCACTGAACTTCAAAGCTGCCGGAAGTGTTCCGGTACGCCGTTCGCAACCGCTGATCACCGGCCCGCGTTATCGGGCTGATGTATACGAGCGATCTCGACACTCGGCACAAGAGCGGCGCAATCGCCGGCGTAGTCGCCATCCACGCGGCTCTTGGGCTCGCACTGCTGCACCTTTCGGGTGCGGTGGACCTGACCGATCCGCAGGATGCGCTTCGGGTGTTCGACATCGTCGACACGCCGCCACCGCCCGAGCCGCCGCCTCCACCACCGCCAAAGCAACAGCAGCAAGCGAAGCCAAAGGAAAAGGAGGGTGGCTCCGCGCCCAACCTGAAGAGTCAGGCGACGCCCGTGGTCGCCCCGAAGCCGAAGATTGAGCTTCCGGTTCCGCCCAAGATCGCGACGTCCGAAACCCCGCGTGACGGCACGGCGCCGACGCAGGGTGCTGGGACGGTCGCCGGTCCAGGCACGGGGAGTGGCGGCTCAGGCACCGGCAACGGTGGCGGTACCGGCGGCGGTGCCGGTGGAGGCGGTGGTGGCGGCGTTGCGGTTCCGGCCGGGCTGGTGCGCGGGATAACCGGCCGCGACTATCCGCGCGAGATCATGAGAAGTTGGCCGCGCGGCGGCAGGATTTTCCTCCGCCTCCGCATCGAACCCAACGGGCGGCCGAGCCAATGCGACGTGATGCGCTCCTATGGTGACCCAGGCGCCGACCAATGGACCTGCAGCCTGATGATGCAGCGCGGCGTCTTCCGCCCTGCAAGGGACTCTCGGGGCAACCCGGTCTCGGCATGGTTCGGCTACGTCCAGGCCGAGTAGCGGCTTCCAACTCGCCAGCACAGGCTCTAGAGCGCCTCCGCAGCAGACGGAGGCCGAGCGGCGATGATCGAAGCGGAATGGTGGGAATATGATAGCGTCGACGAGATGGCGGATGCCGTCGCCGGCGACGTCGGCTTCATCGTCGAAAGCGCACTCGACGCCCGCGACGCCGCGCTGATCGCGGTCCCAGGCGGCGGCACTCCGGTTCCGATCTTCGCCAAGCTGACCGAGCGCAAGCTGAGCTGGCGCAAGGTTACGGTGGTCCCGACCGACGACCGCATCGTGCCGGTCGATCATGAGCTCAGCAATGCGCGGCTGCTCGCGCGCTCGTTCATGCCGGCCGGTGCCCGCGTGGTGCCGATCGCTACCGTGCATGACGACTATCGCCAGTCCGGCAATGCGGCGGATGCGCGGTTGCAGGATCTGCCCTGGCCGCCGGACCTGGTGTGGCTCGGCATGGGCAAGGATGGGCACACGGCATCGATTTTCGTCGGCCCGGACCTGCAGGACGCGCTCGATGCGCCGAAGGCACGGCGCGCTGTCGGCGTGATGCCCGATCCCCTGCCAGCCGAGGCGCCTTTCGCCCGCGTGACCCTGACCCGAGCCGCGATCCTGTCCGCGCGCACGCTCATCATCACCATCACCGGCCAGGACAAGCGCGACCTGCTCGAACTCGCGATCGAGGACGGGCAGAGCTCCAAGCTTCCGATCGGCCGGGTCCTTGCAGAAGCCGAGCAGCCGATCGATATCCACTGGTGCCCATGACAAATCTGAATTCGACCGTCGCCCGGGTGACGGACCGCATCATCGAGCGCTCGCGTGCCAGCCGAAGTCGCTACCTCCAGCTGATCGCCGACGAAGGCGAGCGGGGCATCAGCCGCCCGAGCATGTCGTGCGGCAATTTCGCGCATGGGTTCGCCGCGGCCGAGCAGGACAAGGATGCGATCCGGACCCTGCGCGGGCCGAATATCGGCATCGTCACTTCCTACAACGACATGCTGTCGGCGCATCAGCCCTACGGCCGCTACCCCGAACAGATCAAAATCTTTGCCCGCGAGGTCGGCGCAACGGCGCAGGTCGCAGGCGGCGTTCCGGCGATGTGCGACGGGGTGACGCAGGGCCAGCCAGGCATGGACCTGTCGCTGTTCAGCCGCGACGTGATCGCGATGAGCACCGCGGTGTCGCTGAGCCACGGCATGTTCGACGCGGTCGCCCTGCTCGGCATTTGCGACAAGATCGTTCCCGGCCTGCTGATGGGCGCGCTTCGCTTCGGCCACTTGCCGACCTTGCTCATTCCCGGCGGGCCCATGCCGTCGGGCCTTGCCAACAAGGAGAAGCAGCGGGTCCGCCAGCTGTTCGCCGAGGGCAAGGTCGGCAAGGACGAGCTGCTCGAGGCCGAGGCCAAGTCCTACCACAGCCCCGGCACCTGCACCTTCTACGGCACGGCCAATTCCAACCAGATGATGATGGAGCTGATGGGCCTGCACGTGCCCAACGCCGCCTTCGTCAATCCGCAGGACAAGCTTCGGCAGGCGTTGACGCGGGCAGCGGTGCACCGGCTGGCGACGCTGGCTTCCGAGAAAGCGCGCCCGCTCGGTCACGTCGTCGACGAGAAAGCGATCGTCAACGCGATCTGCGGCCTGCTCGCGACGGGCGGATCGACCAATCACGCCATCCACTTGCCGGCCATCGCCCGTGCGGCGGGGATCATCATCGACTGGGAGGATTTCGCGACCCTCTCGTCCGCCGTGCCGATGATCGCGCGGGTCTATCCGAACGGATCGCGCGATGTGAACGACTTCCATCATGCCGGCGGCATGGCGTTCGTGACCACGACTTTGCTGTCCGAGGGCTTGATCCACGCCGATACGCTGACCGCCGGCGCCGACGACTTCGCCGCTTACACCGCCAATCCGGCGCTGGAAGGCGACCAGCTGACATGGCGGCCGGTGCCCGAAAGCCTCGACCTCGACATGTTGCGCCCGGTCACGGACCCGTTCCTCGCCGACGGCGGGATGCGGCTGGTGCAGGGCAATCTGGGCCGGGCGATCTTCAAGACCAGCGCGGTCGATGCCGAGCGCTGGACGATCGAGGCGCCAGTGCAATGCTTCTCGGATCAACAGAGCGTGCTCGACGCGTTCAAGGCGGGTGAGCTCGATCGCGACGTCATCACCGTCGTCCGCTTCCAGGGACCGCGTTCCAACGGCATGCCGGAGCTGCACAAGCTGACTCCGGCGCTCGGCGTGCTCCAGGACCGGGGGCATCGCGTGGCGCTGGTCACCGACGGACGCATGTCAGGCGCCAGTGGCAAGGTGCCGGCGGCGATCCACTGCTCGCCGGAAGCGCTTCCCGACGGCCCGCTGGCCCGGTTGCAGGACGGCGATGTGGTCCGGCTGTGCGGGCGCACCGGGCAGCTCGAAGCGCTCAACGTCGATCTTTCCACACGTCAGCCGGTCAAGCGCACTGCGCCGCCCGTCGGTACCGGCCGTGAATTGTTCGGCCTGATGCGCAACCATTGCGACGACGCCGAGCGCGGGGCCTCCTCGATGCTGGCTGAGATGGACGCGGACCTCGCTTACACTTGATCGAGCGGCTTGCCCTTCGTTTCGCGGATGAAGAAAAGCGTCACCACCACCGAGATTGCGGTGAAGACGACCGAGTACCACAGTCCGCTGTAGATATTGCCGGTGATCGCGGCGAGCGCGAAGCTGGTGACCGGCAGGAAGCCGCCGACCCAGCCGGTCCCGACATGATAGGGCAGCGACATTGCGGTGTAGCGGACGCGGGTTGGGAACATCTCGACCAGCGCCGCCGCCTGCGGGCCGTAGAGCGCGGTCGCGGCAATCGCGAAGACCATCAGCCAGAAGAACAGCCTGGCCATATGCATCCTCGCGGGGTCCGCCTTCTCGGGATAACCCTCGGTAGTCAGCGCAGCCTTGATCTGCTTGCCGGTCGATTCCTTCAGCGCTTTAAGGTCCGGGCCCTTCAGGCCGGCGCCGTCCGGCACCTCGATCTGCTCCTGCCCGACCGCGACGATGGTGCCGCCATCAGCCGAGGGCAGGCTGCGATAGGAGATGCCGGTGGAAGCAAGATAGCTTCGCGCAATGTCGCACGCGCTGCTGAACTGGCGCGTTCCGGCCGGGTCGAACTGCACGGAGCAGGTTGCCGGATCGGTATAGACGTCGACCGGGCGGTGCTGCTGCGCCTCGATCAGCGCCGGGTTCGCCGCCGCCGCAATCGCATGATAGCCGGGGAAGTAAGCGGCGAGCGCGAGCAGCATGCCGCCGAGCATGACGGGCTTGCGCCCGACCTTGTCCGACAGCCAGCCGAACAGAACGTAGAAGGGCGCGCTGACGACCGTCATGCCGAGCACCAGCATATCCTTGGTCGGCTCGGGTACACCGAGTGACCTGGTCAGGAACACCTGGACGTAGAAGAAGGCACAATACCAGACGGCCCCTTGCGCGCACATGATCCCGAAGAAGGCCATCAGCACGCGCCGAAGGTTGCTCCATTGCGCGAAGCTTTCCCGCAGTGGCGCCTTGGTCAATCCGCCTTCTTCCTTGAGCTTGGTGAAGGCCGGACTTTCCGACAGCTTGAAGCGCAGCCAGACCGAAATGATCAGCAGCACGACCGAAAAGAGGAAGGGAATGCGCCAGCCCCAGGCGAGGAAGCCTGCTTCGCCGAGGCTGGTGCGGGCCGCCAGGATGACCAGCAGTCCGGCGATCAGGCCGATCGACGCGGTGATCTGGATCCAGCCTGTGGCGAAGCCGCGGCTGCGGTTGGACGCATGTTCGGCGACATAGATCGCGGCCCCGCCATATTCCCCGCCGAGTGCTACGCCCTGGCATATGCGCAGCAGGATCAGGAGGATCGGGGAAAGGATTCCGGCGGTGGCGTAGGTGGGGAGCAGTCCGATCGCGAAGGTCGACGCCCCCATCAGGCTGACCGTCGCCAGGAACGCACCCTTGCGGCCCAGCCGGTCGCCGATGACACCGAAGATGATCGCGCCGAGCGGGCGGAAAGCAAAGCCGGTGGCGAACAGGCCGAGCGCCGCGATCAGGCCCGAAGTCGGGTCGAGCCCGGCGAAGAAGACCTTCTGGATCGTCTGGGCAAGCGATCCGAAGATGAAGAAGTCATACCATTCGAACGCGGTGCCGGCGGACGACGCCCCGATCACCCGCGCCATGCTCCACTTCTGTTCAGCCCGCTCGTTCATGCTGCCCCTCCGCCACCGAGGGATAGCGCGGCGCGGCGGCGGCGCAACAGACTTTGCGTGGCCAAAATCCCGCGAAACGCAGCAAAGGCAGCGACCCTACGCGCGCGTACGCGCTCGCGCACGCGAGGGAGCGCCCGGAAACGTCACGCGAAGCGGGTGGATTCGAACGCGCATGGCCGACCTCAAGCACGAAACAGCGGCTGTAGGACAGGCCGTTCTGCGCCCGTGCCTGCCTAGGCCATTGCAGAAGTTTCGAAATTACGGGACATCAGGCATCGGCTCCCGAGGGGCCTGGAGAGCGCTGCAATGAACGAGAGTTTCGTCGACCATTACAGCATCTTGCTGGTGGAACCGGACTGCGACGGCAAGGCGCTGGAAGCGGCCTATCACGAGCTGGCGAAGAAATATCACCCGGACCACACCAATGCTCCGGACACATTGAAGCTCAATGAAGTGCTCGAAGCCTACCGGACGCTGCGGGACTCCGAGCGGCGCGCCGAATATGACGAGCAATATGCCAGGCACAATGGCAACAGCTGGTCCGGCAACGGGTTCGATGCGAAGGCCGCCATCGATGATGCCGAGGATCACGCCAGGATCCTGATGTTCCTCTACAAACGTCGCCGAGAGCATCCGAAGGATGCGGGCGTGATCGCTTTCTACATCCAGGAATTCCTCAACTGCACCTATGAGGAGTTCGACTTCCACACCTGGTACCTGAAGGAGAAAGGCTTGATCGAGGTCACTGAGCAGGGGACGATTGCGATCACGATCGAAGGCATCGACCACGTGATCTCACTCGCCAGAACGACCGGGGCGGAAAAGCTCATGATCGGATTCTCGCGGAGGCCGCAAGACTAGCCAACAATATCGCGGCTGACTACCTGATCAAGTGAGCTTCGTTAAGCCGAATGCCCGGTCATCTGCTTCATTGCCGCCAGCCAGAAGGGCTGATGGAAGAGCCAATCGGCGAGCAGCTGATTGGCGAAGATCCACAAGGCCGCCGCGACATAGGCCGGGTGAAGCCGCCGCCGCGTCGCGAGGTCGTAGATTCCGACTGCCACGATCAGCACGAAAGTGCCGATGTAAGTCGAGATATAGAAAGGCACATAGCCTTCGCCGAGCCGTGCCTCTAGAAACGGCGCCCAGATCCGGCCGAAGCCTGGCTCGGTCAGTGCAATGGTGCCCATCACCATCAGTCTCTTGTGGACAGCCGCATCGCGCCGGAGCAGGAATCCGGCGGTGAGCAGGACGACCGAACTGATCGCATTCGTGAAATTGACGCTGAGCCAAGCAATCCACTTGTCCGGCATCCACGGGTTGTTGGCGACGCCGTAATAAGCGGTCGCCGGGCCTAGAACGAGCATCGCGGGTATGAGGACGATTGCGGCGAGCCCAAGCCGCCGGTGGAGGTCGCGGCGGCCGGTCCGGACAAGCAATACCTGCGCCGCAAGGAGCAGTAGCCAGCCGGTGTAGGCAATCGCATGGAGGTGGACGATGAGCGCGAAGTGCAGCGCGTTGATGTGCGCGCGCCGGACGATGTCCATTCCGAAGCCGATGACGATCACCAGCAAGACAGCCGCCACCGTTGCCGCGATCATCGTGCGATCGTGCCGGTGATGCGGCGCGAATGCCCCGCGACCGGGATTATTGCTGGCCATAAGATGTCCCCGCTGCCGGCGGCATGGATGATCACCGAGGGAAATGTCAACGCGGCGGCCCGTGATGCGGAGCAAGCGGACGGGTGGCAGTCGCCTTTCCTCTCGGTCGCATTGGCTATTGCCGGGAGCAAAAAGGTCGGTCACATCGCCCGCTTTCCGACTTGAACGGTGGTGCAAATGGACGACCGACGCGACGATGTGGTGAGCAAGGTGCCGGCGGTCACGCTGGGCTTCTGGATCATCAAGATACTTGCGACGACGCTCGGCGAGACTGGGGGCGACGCCGTGAGCATGACATGGCTCGGCGAAACCGGTCCTGACGCCGGCAGTCATGGAGTGAACGGCTATTTGGTGGGGACCGCCATTTTCGGGCTCTTGCTGGCGCTGCTGGTGTGGTTCCAGATCAAGGCCCGGCGCTTCAACCCGTGGCTCTATTGGGCCACGATCGTCGCCTCGACGACGGCAGGAACCACGCTCGCCGATTTTGCGACCCGATCGCTGGGGATTGGTTATCCGGGCGGATCGCTGCTGCTGTTCGGGCTGGTCCTCGCTTCGCTGTTCAGCTGGCATCGGGCGCTGGGCACCATCGACGTGAACCGCATTTCTTCGGCGCGCGCGGAGAGCTTTTACTGGATCACCATAACCTTTTCCCAGACACTCGGCACGGCCCTCGGTGACTGGGTCGCGGACGGGCCGCTCGGGTATTCCGGGGCGGCAATATTGTTCGGTTCAGTATTGGCGATGCTTGCCGCACTTTATTGGTGGACATCTTTGTCCCGCGTCGGGCTGTTCTGGGCTGCGTTCATCCTCACGCGTCCGCTCGGAGCGACCGTCGGCGACTTCCTGGACAAGCCGATTGCAAAGGGTGGGCTCGAGCTGAGCCGACCCCTGGCCACAGCCGCTTTGATGGTGGCGATTCTTATGCTCATCCTCGTCGTGCCTGCGCGGGCCGGATGGCATCCAGGCTCGTCCGAACAAGGCGCTCGCTAAAGCCTCGCGACGGACTCCCGCTGCTGGCGGTATTGTGAAAGCAGGACCCTGGCTGCCTAGAAGCCGACCTTGATGCGGACCATCGCTCGTTTCGATGGGAAGCCGCCCACGTCTGCCTGTTCGGTTTCCGCGGTTGCCTTTACGCCTTGGCCGAGTTTGACTTCGGCCTTGGGAAGACCGCGCTCTTCCCATCGCGCGGACGGTTCCCGGATACGGTAGGGGCTACGCGGTGCTTCACGGCGGCCGCATACGACGATCTCGTCCGCGCTGAGCTTGCCGCGTTCGCATGGAGACGGGGAGGGTGGTCCGGCACGCTCCGGCGACGCGGAAGCCGCGGCTTGGGCAAGAGCAACCAGGAGCATCCGCTTCTTCCCTCTCATCCCGAGCCGTGCAAGCGTAGCTGGCAGGCGGCACCGTTGCCAGCCGAAATGCCAGCGAACCGTCAGTCGAGCTTGCGGATGACTTCGCTGACCTTGGCGACGATGAAGCCGAGCTTGCGCACGATGATGCTGTTGCGGACGGTCCGGCCGCTGCCCTGGGGCGTCAGCACCTGCTCGGCTTTCAGCCCGCCTTTGACCGGATAGTTGAGGACCAGGCTATTGCCGACGATCCGCCCGCGCACCGGCCCGGGAGCGTCGCTGATCGTCCCCACCAGGGTGTTGGGCGCAACCTGGCGAAGAAACCAGCGGCGTTGTTTGGGCGGCTTGCCGCCCTGGTGGACGACCTGGTCAAGCACGAAGCCGCCCTTTCCGTCGCCACTCCCGCGGCTTTCCACCTTGAACGCTTCGGTGCCTTTCATCGCAACGTTGAGCGTTCCGTCGCTTTGTGTAGCGCCGCTGAAGAAAGCGAACGGATCGAAGGCCGCTGCGGCTGCATCGGTGGAGCAAAGAAGGGCGGTGCAGAAGAGGGTTGGGCGGATCATCCCTCGCCCAACGGGCTACTTCCCCGTTCGGTCCAGGAACTTAGACGCGACTAGCAAGCAGCGCGTCAACGACGCTCGGATCGGCGAGCGTAGAGGTGTCGCCGAACCCGCTGGTTTCTCCTTCCGCGATCTTGCGCAGGATTCGGCGCATGATCTTGCCGGAGCGGGTCTTGGGGAGGGCCGGTGTGAAGTGAATCTTCTCCGGCGCCGCGAGGGCGCCGATGTCGCGGCGGACCAGTTGGTTGAGCTCCTTGCGGATGTCGTCGTCGCCATTCTCGCCGGCGTTCAAGGTAACGTAGGCGTAGATGCCCTGCCCCTTGATCTCGTGCGGGAAGCCGACGACGGCGGCTTCCGCGACCTTGGGGTGGGCGACGAGAGCGCTTTCGACTTCCGCGGTGCCGATCCGGTGCCCCGACACATTGATCACATCGTCCACCCGGCCCGTGATCCAGTAATAATCATCCTCGTCGCGGCGGCAGCCGTCGCCGGTGAAGTAAAGCCCGGGATAGGCCGAGAAATAAGTCTGGAAGAACCGCTCGTGATCGCCCCAGACGGTGCGCATCTGGCCGGGCCATGAGGTGGCGAGGCATAAGTTTCCGCTGTTCGCGCCTTCGAGCACGCGATGTTCCGCATCGACCAGCAGCGGCTTGATGCCGGGTAGCGGCCTGGTGGCGGAGCCGGGTTTCATGTCGGTCGCGCCCGGGAAGGGCGAGATCAGGATGCCGCCGGTTTCGGTCTGCCACCAGGTGTCGACCACCGGGCAGCGGCCATCGCCGACGACGCGCCAATACCATTCCCAGGCTTCCGGGTTGATCGGCTCGCCGACCGTCCCGAGCAGGCGCAGCGACGAGCGGCTGTGGCGCTTCACCCACTCGTCGCCCTCGCGCATCAGCGCGCGGATCGCAGTCGGCGCGGTGTAGAAAATGGTGACTCCGAGCCGGTCGATCGTTTCCCAGAAGCGGCCGAAATCCGGGTAATTAGGAACGCCGTCGAACATCACGCTGGTCGCGCCCATCGCCAGCGGGCCGTAGACGACGTAGCTGTGGCCGGTGATCCAGCCGACATCGGCGGTGCACCAGTAAATGTCGTCCTCGCGCGCGCCGAAGATCCAGTCGAAGGTGGTTGCCGCCCACACGGCATAGCCGCCGGTGGTGTGGACCACGCCTTTCGGCTTTCCGGTCGAGCCGGAGGTGTAGAGGATGAACAGGGGGTCTTCCGCGCTCATTACCTCCGGTTCGCAGGTCGTGGAGAGGCTGTCGCGAACATCGGAATAAGCGATGTCGCGGCCTTCCTTCATCGGGATGGAGGCGCCCGTGCGCGCGACCACAATGACGGTAGCCACGTCGCGTTGCTTCAGCGCGGCGTCGACATTGGCCTTGAGCGGGATACGCTTGCCGCCGCGCAGCCCTTCGTCGGCGGTGATCACGGCGGCTGCGTCGCAATCCTCGATGCGCCCGGCGAGGCTGTCGGGGGAGAAGCCTCCGAACACGACCGAATGGATCGCGCCGATCCGGGCGCACGCGAGCATCGCCGCAGCCGCTTCCGGGATCATCGGCATGTAGATCATCACGCGGTCGCCGCGCTTCACGCCGCGCGACTTGAGCAGGTTCGCCATTCGGCAGGTTTCCGCGTGAAGCTCGCAATAGCTGATCGTGCGCCCCTGCCCTGGCTCGTCGGCCTCAAAGATCAGAGCCGTGCAGTCGCCGCGCTGGGCGAGGTGACGGTCGAGGCAGTTGACCGAGAGGTTGAGCTCGCCGTCGGCGTACCAGCGGATACGGAAGTCGGCTTCGTTGAACGACCAGTCGCCGGCCTGCGTTGGAAAGCGCGTCCAGTCGAGCCGGCGCGCCTGATCGAGCCAGAAAGCGTCGCTGTCGTGATCGGCGCGCCGGTGCAGTTCGGCAAGCTCGGACGGGCCGATCCTGGCGTCATAATCCTGCGGGACGGGGTGGATGCTGTCGCTCATTTCACACTCTTGAGTCTGGCGCGGCTGACGATGCTTTGGGCCTGGAGGAGGTGCGGGCGGTCGACCATCTTGCCATCGACGGACAGCACGCCGGCATTGGGTTGGCCCGCAAATGCCTCGACGATCGCGCGGGCGGCGGCGACCTCCTGGGGCGAGGGGGTGAAGGCGGCGTTGATCACCGGCACCTGGTCGGGGTGGATCGCAAGCTTGCCCGTGAAGCCGTCGCGGCTGGCGGCGGCAGCATCCATGGCAAGGCCGTCGAGATTGCGGAAGTCGGGGAATATTCCGTCGACCGGCTGCACTCCGGCGGCGGTTGCGCCGGCAAGGCAGAGGGTGCGCGCAAGCTGATAGGGGAAGGTCAGTGCACCGCTTTCGTCGCGGTTGGACGAGGCGCCAAGCGCCGCTGAAAGGTCTTCCGCGCCCCAGCTCATCGCGGCGAGCGGAGAGCCGGGCGCACGATAGGACAAAAGTCCGAACAGGCTGGCCGGCGTCTCAGTTACGATCGCGTGGATCGGGATGTTGCCGGTGCGGTGGGCAAGCTCGGTGATGTCGCCGCCGCCTTCCGCCTTTGGAAGCACGATTCCGTGGATGTCCGCGCTTCCGATCAGATCGAGGTCCTCGCGGTGGTCGTCGGTGCGCAGCGGGTTGATCCGGACCCACCATTGCGGCCCGCCGGAGCGGCTCGGAAGGCCTTTGAGGATCTCGCGCGCCCTGGCCTTTTCGGCCGGGGCGACGCTGTCCTCGAGGTCGAAGATGATCGCGTCCGCCTCGCTTTCGATGGCGCGGCCGATCTTCTTCTCGCTGTCGGCGGGGACGAACAGCCAGCTGCGGTGGATCATACCGGTTTCTTGGAAAGGAGGGCGGTGCGCAGGCAGCGTGCGACCAGCTGCCCATGCTGGTTGAAGCTCTTGTGTTCGAAGGTGACGATGCCGGCGTTCGGACGCGACTTGCTGTCGCGGAGCGCAGTGACCTCGGTTTCGGTCCGCAGCGTGTCCCCGATGAACACCGGCGCCGGGAAAGTGAGGTCGGTGTAGCCGAGATTGGCGACCAGAGTGCCGAGCGTGGTGTCGGCGACGCTCACCCCCACCATCAGCCCGAAGGTGAAGATCGAATTGACCAGCGGCTTCCCGAACTCGGAGGCGGCCGCGGCCTCATGGTCGAGGTGCAGCGGTTGCGGGTTGTGGGTGAGCGTCGAAATGAGGACGTTGTCGGTCTCGGTGACGGTCCGAGTGACCGCATGGGCGATGCGGTCGCCGACTTGCCACTCTTCGAAATAGCGTCCTGGCATGTGCCCGCTCTAGGCGAGCGGCGCGGGGCTTGCCAAGCTTAGTAAAGACTTTTGCGGGTCAGGCGGGCCTTGAGCTCACACATGCCGATGCGGTCGACGGTTGCGGGCGGATCGCTGGAGCGCACGACGTTGGCGATGTGCCCCAGGATCTGGCCAATGATGTCGACCGATTGCAGCGACACCGAATGGCGCATCACCACCGCGGCATCGGCGGAAAGTTCGTCGCCCATCGAGTCGAGCATGCGCCGGGCGAATTCCAGCTCCTCGGCCAGGCGAAGGTTGAGCACTTCGGTCGTGGGCGGTGGCGGCGGCGGGGCCGGGGGCGGATCGCGGCGGATTGATGGGGAGGGTGCGGCGCGCGCTTCGGATACGATCGAGTCGCACCGCGCCTGCGCTGCAGGCGACGGCTCGATCGCGTTCCTGAGATGCGCCGGAGCGCCGAAATAATCCTCACGCACGATGTTGCGACCTGTCCACTGCATGTGGAGGGTCATAGGTGCACCATAGTAAACAAAGGATTTTATAACCGATATGGATGATATTCGGTTAATGTCCCGCGTCGGCTAGCGCATCGAAGCGCTGCTGAGCGGCGCGAATGCAGCCGATATGCTCGATCGCCCACTCGCCGAGTGCCCGCACCGGCTCACGCAGGCTCGCGCCGAGTTCAGTGAGCTCATAATCGACGCGCGGCGGAATCGTCGGCGTGACCGTGCGGGTAACGAGCCCGTCACGCTCCAGGCCGCGCAGGGTCAGTGTCAGCATCCTCTGCGAAATATTGTCGATCGCACGCTTCAGTTCGGAAAAGCGCTTCGGCCCGTCGGCGAGGATCATGACGATGAGCATGCTCCACTTGTCGCCGACGCGGTTGAGCACGGGCGCGACATTGCGGCAGCCGGCATGCCTCAGGTCTGCTGCAGGAGGGGACACATCCTTGTGCCCGGGTGACAAAATTGTGCTGTCTTGAAGGTTTTCCATAGGGAGTTACTTAAAGAGCCCAGGTAACAAATCAATACCAAGGACCAAATCATGACCATCCTCAAGATCGACAGCAGCATCACCGGTGAGAACAGCGTCAGCCGCCTCGTCACCGCTCGCATCGTCGAGCAGCTTAGGGCCGCGGATCCCGCCGCGGACGTAGTCGAGCGCGATCTGGTGGCCGAGCCGCTTGGCCATCTGACGCTCGCGTCGTTCAACGATGTCCAGGTGCTGGAGGAATTCCTCGCTGCCGACACAATCGTGATCGGTGCGCCGATGTATAATTTCAGCCTGTCGTCGCAGCTCAAGGCATGGATCGACCGAATCCTCGTCGCCGGCCGCACCTTCCGCTACACGGCCGACGGCCCCGAAGGCCTCGCCGGCGGGCGGCGCGTGATCGTGGCGCTCTCGCGCGGCGGCTTCTACGAGGACGGCTCCCCGCTGGAGCATCTCGAAACCTATCTTGGCGGCATCTTCCGCTTCATCGGCATCGAGCCGGAGTTCGTCCACGCCGACGGCATCAACTACGGCCCGGCGCAGCGCGAGGCGGGCATCGCCAAGGCCTATGACGAGGTTGAGCGGCTGGCGGCGTAAACGCTTGTGTCGCGCGGCTGCGGTCCGATTTTGATCGTGAGCGATATGGGCCGATAGTCGTTGACGCGTCGCACCATCTATGGCCCCTCCCCGGAACATCGAAGGACACCCAATGACCGTCACCGCCTATGGCGCCCATGCCGCCGACAAGCCAATCGAAGCCATGGCCATCGAGCGGCGCTCCCCCGGGCCGCGCGATGTGCAGATCGAGATCGCTTTCTGCGGCGTCTGTCATTCCGACCTTCATACTGTGCGGTCGGAGTGGCCCGGCACGCTATACCCGTGCGTGCCCGGCCACGAGATCGTCGGTCATGTGAGCGCAGTTGGCGGCGAGGTCAGCGGGTTCAATGTGGGCGATACCGTCGGCGTCGGCTGCATGGTCGGAAGCTGCCAGCATTGTCCGTCGTGCGCGGACGGGCTCGAGCAATATTGCGAAGAGGGGCTGATCGGCACCTACAACGGCCCCACCCAAGACCCGCCGGGCCATACGCTTGGCGGCTATTCGCAGCGTATCGTGGTCGACGAGAAGTTCGTTCTCCACATCCGTCATCCGCGCGAGCAGCTGGCGGCGGTGGCGCCGTTGCTGTGCGCCGGGATCACGACCTGGTCGCCACTCCGCCACTGGAAGGTTGGACCGGGCAAGAAGGTTGGCGTGGTTGGGATCGGCGGGCTCGGCCATATGGGCGTCAAGCTGGCCCACGCGATGGGCGCGCATGTGGTCGCCTTCACTTCATCCGAGGGCAAGCGGGCCGATGCGCATGCGCTTGGTGCGGACGAGGTCGTGATCTCGCGCGATGCCGAGCAGATGGGCGCGCATGCGCGCAGCTTCGACTTCATCCTCAATACGGTCGCGGCGAGCCACAATCTCGACGCCTACACCAGCCTTCTGAAGGTTGACGGGACCTTGTGCCTGGTCGGCGTGCCCGAGCATCCGCACCCTAGCCCAAGCATCGGCGTGTTGATCTTCGGGCGGCGTTCGATCGCGGGATCGCTGATCGGCGGAATCGCCGAGACTCAGGAGATGCTCGATTTCTGCGCCGAGAACGGAATCGTGTCGGATATCGAGATGATCCGGGCGCAGGAGATCGACCAGGCTTATGAGCGAATGCTCAAAAGCGACGTCAAATATCGGTTCGTCATAGATATCGCATCGATGGCCGCATGAATTGACGGGAGTCATTGGACTGTCACGGGGTCGACTGTAGGATCGACACATGACCGCCGCCGCATCCGAAGAATATCTCAAGCGCCGCGCTGCCCAGGAACGGGTGGCGGCGAAGCTCGCCGAGGGTGAGCATGCGCAGCAGTCGCACGCTCAACTTGCTCGGCGCTATGAAGAGATGATCGTGCAACCGCCCGGGCCGGCGGCGCGCTGAGTTCAGCCCGGCAAGGCCGCGAGGACGCGCTCTGTAAGAGCTGCGCATTGCACACCGGCAAAGGGGAATGTGCCCGTCAGCGCCGTTGCGAGTTCTGGGGCGAGCCGGGCACGCAAGTCGCGCCGCGCGCGGAGCAGGCGAGTCTTCATTGTAGCAACCGGGATGTCGAGAATCTCCGCGGTCTCCGCGCCGCTCAGCCCTTCCACGTCACGGAGCACGAAGACGGTCCGGAAGTGGTCGGGAAGATCGGCGACAGCCTCTTCCAGCAACTTGCGGACCTGCTCACGAGCAATCGCAACCTCCGGCGAGTCCGGCTGTGATCCGCGCATGAACCGTTCACGGCAGGCATCGATCATTGCTACGCCTTCCCGTTCCAGATGCACCCGCCGCTGTTCCGAAGCGCGCCGGCGTCCGAGCGCTTCGTTGACCAGGATCCGGGTCAGCCAGGTCGAAAGCGCCGAGCGCCCTTCGAACCTGTCCATGCTTGCGAAGGCCAAGAGATAGGCGGCCTGGACCGCTTCCTCCGCTTCGGCGCGGTTTTTCAAGATGCTCCAGGCCGTGCGGAACATGCGGCGGTTGTTGCTGGTGATCAGATGTTCGGCGGCCGCCCGGTCTCCTGCGGCGCACCGGCGTGCAAGCGCGAGATCGTCGTTGTAATCGGCCGTCGTACGGGCACGGGTTTGGATCCTGCTCATCTGACTTTCAGAACTCCGCGCATTCCAGGATGATAGCGGCACAGGAACGCGATCGAACCTGTTTTGCGTACCAGCGTCCGTCTCCTGGCTCCGGCGGGCAGATCGATGTCGAAGCTGTGATCGCGGGCGGTCGCCGTGTGGCGGAACATGTCGCGATTGACCCAGACGATCGAGTCGTCCTTGCGGAAGTTGGCCGGAACCGGCCCGAATTTCATCTTGTCGATGACGATTGTGTAGGTGCGCGAGGCCGCCACAGCCGGCTGCGGGACGAGCAGCAGCGACCCCGCGCAGGCGGCAACAAGGGGGATGCGCCGCCCAACCATGTTACTTGACCTTCGCCGCGAGATGTTCGGCATGGGCCTGATGTTCCTGGAACAGCGAGAGGCCGGTCTCGAGCAGTGACTTGAGCTGAGCATTGTCCGCCGAAGGGATCAGCGTCGACTCCAGCGCGCCATTGACGGTTTTGTGGTAAGTGACCTCGTTGGCGACATAAGCGCGGTCGAACGCCGCGCCGCGCAGGTGCGACAGGCGCTTCAATGTTGCGTCGGCCCGCTTCTGGAGGCCGCTGCCGGTCGCATTGGCCTGGGGCGTGACGTGCAGCTTCTTGACCAAAGCGAGTGCCTTGGCGTTCACCGCCAGGTGATCGCGCACCATTTCCTGGGCGAAAGCGCGCACCGACTTGTTGTGCGAGCGGGCAAGTGCCTGCTTGCCGGCGGCGATGTCGATGACCCCGGCCGTGTAGGCGATGTGCGCGATCTCGGGATCGCTTGGACCTGTTGCAGCATAGGATGGCACAGCAAGCGTGAGTGCGGCGGCGGCCATGAGCGCGGTTTTCGACATCGACTATATCCTTCGGATCTCCACGCCGAATGTGGCGCAGTGACCATTGGATGATGGCGCGAGCCAAAGGTTCCCGGCGGCGCTCACCTGGACAAAACAGGCTGATCGAAAAATAGCTCCTTGACCGCGCTACAAATGTAGCTCATGCTACAAATGTAGCGTGTGAAAGGCTTAACCGTGCTGAACAAACTTCCTCCCCGTGAACGCCAGATCGTCGATCTGCTCTATCAGCGGAGCGACATGAGCGTGTCCGAGATCTGCGACGCCATGCCCGACCAGCCAAGCGGATCGGCCGTGCGGACGATGCTCAAGCGGCTCGAGGACAAGGGGTACGTGCGGCGCGCGGAATCGGAGCGCGGCTTTCTCTACAGCCCGGTCGTTGCCGACACCGTGGCCCGGAAGACGGCGTTGAGCGACGTCGTCCGCACCTTCTTCAACGGCTCGGCAACGAGCGCCGCGACAGCGCTGCTCGGAATGTCCGACCGCCTTGAGACCACCGAGCTCGACGCGCTCGAGCAGATGATCGCCAAGGCCCGCGCCGCCAAGGAGGCAGGACAATGAACGCGCTGATCGCCATTGCGCTGAAGTCGCTGCTGGTCGCGGGCGTCGCGTTGCTGATGCTCCGTGTCGCGAAGAACCGCTCGGCCGCCGAGCGTTCGTGGGTCGCCCATATCGGATTGCTCGCGCTGGTTGTCCTGCCGCTGGCACCGCTCGTCATTCCGGCGCTTGCGGTGGAAGCACCGGCTTTCGTCGGCGAAGCGCCCGCTTCGGCCGCGCAAACGCCGGTCGTCGCCCGGCAGCCCGTCAGCCCGTCAGTGAGCCCGGTCGCAATCGATCAGACAGCGGAGCCGGGGCCGGTCCGCGCAGCGCTCTCGTCGGTGGACCTGGCGTCGATCCTTTACTGGATCCCGACCGCTATCCTGCTCGGGATCACCATGATGGCCCTTGCGCGGCTGCTTGCACTGCGAGCCCGTGCCGAAGTGCTTTGCGACCCAAATTGGCTGAGCGCATTGGCCCGGGCGCAGAAGCGCATGGGGTTCAAGCATGGCACGGCTTTGCTCACCAGCGACGACCTGCCATCACCGATCAGTTGGGGGCTGATGCGTCCGGTGATCCTGCTCAACACGCGGGCGGTCGATGCCGCCAGCGAAGCGGAAGCGATCATTGCCCATGAGCTGGCGCACGTCGCGCGGCTCGACTGGATCAAGCTGCTTCTGGCCCGCGTGGCCACCGCCTTGTTCTGGTTCAATCCGTTCGTGTGGATGCTCGCCCGCGAGGCACACCAGCTGCGCGAGGAAGCGGCGGATGATAGCGTGCTGGCCGCCAATATCGCCGACACCGACTATGCCCAGCTGCTGGTCGGGATCGCTCGCCACGAATGCCGCGGGCTGCTGCTCGGAGCGCACGGCGTCGCGCCGTCGAAGAGCTCGCTTGCCCGCCGGGTTGCGCGGGTGCTGGACGCCGGGTCCGCACGTGGGCCTGTAGCGCGCTCGTTTGCGCTGGGCGTGTTCGTTGGAGCGATGGGCCTGGCGGCGCCGCTGGCGGCGCTGACCCTCACCCCGAAGGGCGGCAACCCGGATGCGCTCACCGCTTCATCGGAAGGAACGCGATATTATCCGGCCGGCGGAGTGCCGCTTCCGACCCCGGTGCGGGATTCGGTCAACCGCGCGGTGACCTCCGCCGTCAGCAGCGCGATGTCCGCCGTCCAGCCGATTTGGTCGGACGAGCAGCAGCGCGACGCCGAGAATGAGGAAGGCCGCAGCGATGGGAATTATTATTCGAAGTTGCCGAGCGGCGCGACTATCGAGGTACGGGGCGGAATGACCATCATGCGCAACCCGAGCGGCGCGACGATCACCGTCTATCCCGCGGATGGAAAGGGCCGGCAGAAGGTCGTGATGCGCGCGGCCAGCGGCGCGATCCAGACCTTCGACGACGCCCGCAATGTTCCCGGGCTGCAGGGTCTCGACCTGAGCGGCAAGCACAAGGGCCGGAAAGACAGCGCGATCGCGCAGGCCATCGGAATGAAGCTCGGAGTCACTCCTGAATATGTTGCGGAGATGCGCGCCGCTGCCCCCAATCTCCGCGATGCGGACACGGACGAGCTGATCGGAATGCGTGCGATCGGAGTGACCGGCGCTTACGTGCGGGATCTTGCATCGGTCGGGCTTCGCGGGCTGGACGCGGACGAACTGACCGGTGCTCGCGCCATCGGTTTGACCGCCGCCTATGTCCGGTCACTGAATGCCGCCGGAATCCACGCCTCACTCGATGATTATATCGCAATGCGAGCGGTCGGCGTGGGCCCGTCCGACGTTGCATTCGCACGGCGCCGTGAGGGGCGTCGGGTGGATGCGGACGATGTGATCGGACTGAAGACCGCCGGCGCCATCGAGCGTCCAGAGCAGCCGGAGCGTCCGGAAAAAAGGGAGAAACGCGAGCCGCCCGAGCCTCCCGAACCGCCCGAGGTCGACCACAGCTGACGCGACTGCCGACTAGCTGAACTTACCGCAGACCGAATTTCTAGCGCCCCTTCCGGGGCGGACGGGGCCCCTTTGCCCTCGACATTGAAGGAGAAATGCAATGCGCCGAACCCTCGCTTTCCTCGCCGCGATCCTGCTCACCACGGTGACGGTGAGTTCCGCATGCCTTGCAATCCCGCTGGACGGCATCCGCTTCACGTTGGAGCCCGGCCGTGGCGCCGACCAGGTGCAATTGTCACTCCACAGCGATCGCGACGCACATCGCAACAATCTGTCGTCTTCCTTTCGCGCCGCCGAACTTTCCGGTTTCACCATGGCCAGCCTTCGCGGAAACGGGCCAATCGCTTTTGCCCTGATCCGGGAAGCGGGGCGCGTCGATTGCGCGGGAACCGCGCGCGGTACCCGGGCTGAAGGAAGCTGCCGGTTTGCGCCTAATGCATCATTCTCTGCGCTGCTTGCGTCGCGCGGCATGGCTCGGCCGACCGAAGAGGAAGCTTTCGGACTGACGATGGTCAACGCCAAGCGGGAACTGCTCGATACCCTGGCCGCGGCGAAATATCCGATGCCGAGTGTCAACGATTACATGGGCATGACGGCGGTCGGAGTGACCTCCGGCTACATCGCGGACATGGCCCGCGCCGGATATCGTCCGGTCGACAGCAAGCACTTCATCGAGTTCAAGGCGGTCGGCGTGACGCCTCAATATGTCGGCGCGCTTGCCCGTGCGGGATACGCCAATTTGCCGGCCGAGAACGTCCTCGCGCTGGCTGCCCTCAACATCGATCCCGAGTTCATTCGCGGGTTCGAGCGCATCGGCTACCGCAACTTGCCGGTCGAGACTTTGGTCCAACTGAAGGCGCTCGATGTCACCCCCGAATATGTCCAGGCGGTGCAGCGATCGAGCCTCAGCGCGCAGTCGATCGACAAGCTGGTCCAGCTGAAGGCGACCGGGTTCGAGCCCTCCGCCCGCAGGCGCTGAGCAGCCGTTCGTCGAGCAACCGAGCAGCGTGCGCCGTTCGTCGAAATCGGCGTGACGAGCTGCATTACTATTATAACACACTTACGAAATTGGGGAATGATCATGTCCGCGTTGCGTTACTCACGGAAGGCTCTGCTGGGGAGCATTGCCTTGATCCTTCCCTTATCCGCGCAGGCGCAGAGCGCGCCGGCGACGACGGATCCCGCGGTGGTCCCGCCCCCTCAGGCGACCACCGCGGGTACCAAGCGGATCTATACGCCGGCGGACTTCACCCGTTTCGCTCCGAAGAGCGCCTACGACATGCTCGCCCAGGTGCCGAGCTTTACCATCAAGGAGATGGATCAGGCGCGTGGGCTTGGGCAGGCTTCGGAGAATGTGCTGATCAACGGCCAGCGCAGCGCCGACAAGGCCGGTGGCGGAGCAATCGACGCCCTTCAGAAGTCACCGATCAGCAACGTCGAGCGGATCGAGATCGTCGATGCGGCAAGCCTGGGCATCGCCGGGCTCACCGGCCAGGTCGCCAACGTCATCATCAAGAGCGGGGCGAAGTCGTCGGGACAGTTCGAATGGCGTCCGGACTTCCGTGCGCATTATTCAAGACCGAACCTGTTTCGAGGCAATGTCAGCTATTCAGGCAAGAGCGGACCGGTCGATTATACGCTTGCCGTCAAGGACCAGGCAGGGCGCGGAGCGTTCGGCGGGCCGATCTTCATTTACAATCCGGATGGATCGCTGCGCGAGCGGCGCGACGAGGTCTATCATTCCGAAAACGACCTTGTGACCTTCTCGACCAAGCTCGGTATCGACGGGCCTGGATCGTCGACGGGCAACCTGCTGCTCGCCTTCACGCCCTACTGGAACCCGTTCGTCGCTGAATATCGGCGCACCCGTGCGGACGGGAACGATGGCATCGTCACGACCCGCGGGAAGCTCGATGGCTGGTATTATGACGTCAACGCCGATTTTGCGTTCGCGCTCGGCCCGGGGCGGTTCAAGCTGATCGGCGTCCGCCACTTCGACCACGAGCCGATCGTCACGCGCCAGTCCACCGTCTACGACAATGGCGATCCCGGCACCGGCATTCGCTTCGACCGCAAGTCGGGCATCGGCGAGACGGTCGGACGCGCCGAATATGGCTGGAAGACCGGCAAGAACGATTGGCAAATCTCGCTCGAGCGCGCCTTCAACTCACTCGATCAGCGCGGCGCCTTCTTCCAGTTGAACCCGCAGGGCGGTTATGACGCCGTCGATATTCCGGGCCTGAGCGGCAAGGTTCAGGAAGTTCGTTACGAAGCGATCGGGACGTTGAGCCGGCCGCTGAGTTCCACGCTCGATCTGCAGGTGGCGGGCGGCGGCGAAATCTCGAAGCTCGAGCGCGTTGACGGCGACTTGCCACCGCGCAAATTCTTTCGGCCGAAAGGGAGCGTCACGCTTGGCTGGCGCCCGGCCAAAGGCTGGGACGCGAGCGTGAAGCTCCGCCGGCGCGTCGGACAGATCAGTTTCTATGACTTCCTCGACCAGCCGAACCTTCAACAGGAGCGCGAGAATAGCGGCAACCCCGACCTCGTGCCGCCGCAAAGCTGGGAGTTGGAGACCGAGGTCGGGCGCGATCTCGGGCGATGGGGCAAGACCCGGCTGAGGGGTTATGCGCACAGGATCGACGACATCATCGATGTGATCCCGATCGGCATCGACGGCGAAGGCGTCGGCAACCTTCCGCGTGCGACCCGCTTCGGGCTCGAAAGCACCAGCACGCTACAGTTCGATCCACTCGGCTGGACCGGGGCGAAGCTCGACCTCACCGTGGGCTTCGAAAAGACGCGGGTGAAGGATCCGCTGATCGGCAATCAACGTTCGATCAGTGGGACTCGCGACCGCTGGATCGACGCCTCGCTTCGCCACGACATTCCGCACAGCGACCTCGCCTGGGGCCTCAATTACTTCAACGAGCATTACACGCCCTATTTCCGGCTGACCGAAGTGTTCCGCAGCTGGGAGGGGCCGCACTGGGTGAGCGCCTATGTCGAGCACAAGGACGTCTTCGGGCTGACGGTGCGCGGCCAGGTCGGCAACATCTTCAACGCCCGCCACCGGCTCAGCCGCACAGTCTACTCCGGGTATCGCGACGCGAACCCGATCTCCATGACGCAGAGCAACAACCAGCTCATCGGCCCGATCTTCCAGTTCCTTGTGAAGGGGACGTTTTAGGTCCTCCGCATCAGCGGGGTTGGAGACGGATCGATCTGTTCGCTAGGCTCGCGATGGTTTGGCGGAGAGGATGCGCGACGTGGAGCAATATCGTGGCGGGTGCCTGTGCGGGGATGTGCGGCTGGTAGCGTCGGGACCGCCGAACCGGGTCGGGCTATGCCACTGCCTCGATTGCCGCAAGCATCATGGCGCATTGTTCTTCGCAGCCGCGATCTTCCCCGGGAATGCGGTCAAAGTGGAGGGCGAGACTCGCGAGTTTCGCAACCGCCATTTTTGCCCGCGCTGCGGATCGTCGGTGTTCGCGCGATGGGCGGACGAGATCGAGGTGCATCTCGGCGCGCTCGATGCGCCGGACCAGTTCACACCGACATATGAATGCTGGACGGTGCGGCGCGAATCCTGGCTGCCGCCGTTCGGGCTGACGGTATATGCGCGCAATCGCGAAGGTCCGTCGGGCGGATAGCGGGGCATTTCGTAACAAGCTTCCCCTTCGGTCGATCAGTTCGCTACCCTTCCCCGGCAACGGAGGTCACGGGCATGGTATGGATATTGGCATTGGCAGTGGCGGCGGCGGCGCCAAGCGCTCAGGCTGAGGCGCTCTGGCGTCGGGTGGCGGAGGCCGGAACGCTCGGCACCTGGGGTTGATGAGCCGTAATGCCGTGCTGGAAAGGCCGCTGACCCTGATCGGCAACACGCCGAGCGCGGTAGTGGTGGGCGCCGGCTTCGCGCTCGGCGCGGCGACGAGCTGGGCCGGGTGGAATGCGGGTAAGCGGCCGGTGGCGCCGGTGCTCGGGGCTGCGCAGGCGGCTTGATCAGCCGCCGTGGTTCGGCCCTTAGGCCACGCCTGCGGCGCGGGCGGCTTTCAGCGTGTCGGTATATTGCTGGAAGGCATTCGCCTGGCCGCCGCCGACCCGCCAGACGTGGGCGAACTGGGCGTCGAGCGGGGCGCCGGTCGCCTTGTTGATGCCGCGATAATGGCCGAGCGCGACGATCGTGTCCCCGGCGTCTAGGATCTCGTCCGGGATCGCGGCAAAGCCGTCCCATTCACCAATGCAGCGGGCGAACACACCGTTCAGCACCGCTTCGGGCCCGCGATAGGGATTGCCGTCCGCATAGATGAAGCTTTCCGCTTCGTTCCACACGATGTCGGGCGCCATCCGGCCGAGCACGCCCGGCACGTCACCAGCGGCAAAGGCGTCGTAGATGCCGCGGATCACCGCGAGGCTTTCACTGGACATGAAGTTTCCCCCCCTGTCCACGGAACATGGCCGCAAAGGGATGCGGCGTAAAGTTTGAGGCCTCCTAGCGGTCGTAGTCGGCGGGCGGCACGAATTTCTCGCCGCGCGCGCGGGCGGCGATGGCGGCGTCGGCGATGGTTGTCTTGCGGGCGATTTCTTCCTGCTGGAGGTCATCTTCCTCAAGCGCGGCCTTCCTGACGACGAACAGTTCGGCGAGGATCTGCGGCCAGCATTCCGCAACGAACACCATGATCAGGACAGCGAACAAAGCTGCGACAATCTTGATCAGGTCGAGCATGATGCGGCCTCCCGGAGTGCGCGAGACTAGCGGAGCCGGGTTAAGCGAGGGTAAGTGGCGACCGGCCGGACCCGCCGCTGTTCGGCGAACCCTGGACGCGAAGGCCGGTCAGAAAGGCAGGATCGTGGAACACCGCATCTACGCGATGAGCTTTGCGCGCGTTTATCCGCTCTATATCGCCAAGGTGGAGCGCAAGGGGCGGACCAAGGCGGAGGTGGATGAGGTGATCCGCTGGATGACCGGCTATTCGGATGACGGACTGGCGGAGGCGGTGGCGGACGGCAGGGATTTCCGGCGGTTCTTTGCCGAGGCCCCCAACATGAACCCGGCGCGCGAGCGGATCACCGGAACGGTGTGCGGCGTTCGGGTGCAGGAGGTGGAAGAGCCGCTGATGCGGGAAATCCGTTACCTCGATCTGCTGGTCGACGAGATCGCCAGGGGCAAGGCAATGGAGAAGATCCTGCGCGCGTGAAGCGCTTCCGCATGGATCATCTTCATCCTATGTCGAGCGATCGAGGTGAACGATGGGCAAGCTCAAGCGCAAGGAATATGACAAGCTGATCGAGCCGCTGGAGGCCGAGCTGGTCGCGATGGCGCGCTGGGTTGCCGCGACCGGCCAGCGGCTGCTGGTCCTGTTCGAGGGCCGCGACACCGGTGGTAAAGGCGGTGCGATCCAAGCCATCGCCAACGTACTCAACCCGCGCCAGTGCCGCACGGTCGCCTTGCCCAAGCCGACCGACGCGGAAACCGGACAATGGTATTTCCAGCGCTATGCCGCGCACCTTCCGGGACGGGGCCAAATCGTTCTGTTCGACCGCAGCTGGTACAATCGCGCGGGCGTCGAGAAGGTGATGGGCTTTGCCACCGACGCGCAGGTGGATGCCTTCCTGAAGGCGGCGCCGCGGTTCGAGCACATGCTGGTCGAGGACGGCATCCTGCTGTTCAAATATTGGCTGACCACCGACCAGGACAAGCAGGAGAAGCGGTTCGCCGAGCGTATCGCCGATCCGCTGAAGCGGTGGAAGCTGTCCCCGATCGACCAGGCGGCGCGCGAGAAGTATGGCGAATATACCGCCGCCCGCGAGGCGATGCTGAAGGCCACGCACACCGACGCCGCTCCGTGGACCCTGGTCGACTTCAACGATCAGAAGCGGGGGCGGCTGACACTGATCCGCGACCTTCTCGACCGCCTGCCGGACACGGCGTGCCGGGAGGAGGCGATCGACTGGCCGCCGCTGGGCCGCAAACCTTCGAAAGAGACTTATGCGGTGCTGAAGCCGATCGGGTGAGGCGGAAGCAGCGAGCGTCAGGAAGGGCCATAGGATTGTTCGATGACGGAAGAGCGCTCAGGTCTGCCGATCATGGCGTTCGAGGATCTTGCGGCGCTGGAACGCTGGCTGGAGGCGCGGCCGCCGGGCTCGCCGGGGCTGTGGATCAAGTTTGCCAAGGCGGGCTCGGGCATCGCCAGTGTGTCCAAGGCGGAAGCGATCGACGCGGCGCTTTGCCATGGGTGGATCGACGGACAGCTCGACAAATATGACGACAAGCACTGGCTGGTCCGCTTCACGCCCCGGAAGGCGCGGAGCAAATGGTCGCAAGTCAATCGAGCGCGCGCGATCGAACTGATCGCGGCCGGCCGCATGCGCGACGGTGGAATGGCGCAGATCGAAGCGGCGAAGGCCGACGGACGGTGGGACGCGGCCTATGCCCCGGCAAGCAAGGCGGAGGTGCCGCCCGACCTCCAGGCCGCGCTCGATCGAAATCCCGAAGCCGCGGCTTTCTTCGCGACGCTGACCGGAGCCAACCGCTACGCCATCCTCTATAGGATCGGCGCGGTGAAGAAGCCGGAAACGCGCGCGCGCAAGATCGCCGAGTTTGTCGCCATGCTGGAGAGGAAGGAGACGGTGCACGGCTGAAGCACCGAGCCTAAGCGCGGCGTTCGCGAAGTGAACGTCGGCTTAGGCGAGAGATGCGAAAGCCCGGCCGACGGGCGGCAAAGCCGACCCGTTCGACGTCACGGATTTACTCCGTGACTGAGATCGCGCTAGCAAATGAGAATGGAGCCCCAACGAATTACGTCGGGGCTCCTGATAACTACGCAGCCTTCAGATCAGACGTTGGCGTCCAAACGGGGTTGCCTGACGAGGCCTTCATCAGGTCGATGGCATGCTCGCAATCGGCCCTCCGAATGTAGCTCTCGCTGCTAACCGCAATGGTTTCACCATTCCGAGCCTCATAAGTCCACCGCCATTGACCGCTCCGGTCACGGTAGATCCAATAAGATGGGTAAGGTCTAGAGTTCATTGGTCTTCCTTTTTGGTAGCTGATTTGCGCGAACACAAGTCAGGGTGTAAGACCAAGGTGCAGGGCCGAGGTCTTCTCCTCACCCGCCCGGATTGAAGGGGCTACCACCCCTCATCCGACCAGGAGGCGGCGGTCGTTCGTAGCGACGCCGCCTTTTGTGTCATTAAGCCACACATATCCTATCAGCTGTTTGCTGCCAAGCCCTGAAGGCTTCGATCGAGAAAAATAATTACCCCGCTACGGGGCCCCTTTGAGGCTCCGTGTCCGGCGACAGTCGTTTTCCCTAGAGTTATCCCCGTAATTGCGCTAACTAGTGAGCTTATTCGAGGCCTAAAGGAGAAGTCAGTTGTCATCGAGCGAAGGCTTTTCAAAAGGGCGCAGCCCAAGGTATCCTAGGGTTTCTTTAAACAATGCAGTTGGTTATGCTCGAAAACTCTATGATGAAGCGCACCGGTCGGCTGTAGATCCGGACACAGCTGCTAGACTTATGGGCTTCCGCGGCAAGAGCGGTGCAAGCGCCGTAGCGTTGGGCGCAGTTCGTCAGTTCGGGCTGGTTGACGGTTTGCGCGGATCGTTGCGAATCAGCGATGTTGCTCTTCGTATTCTACAGCCCGTCTCAGCAGAGGAAGAGGAAGAAGCTCGTCATGAGGCAGCGTTCAGGCCGGAAGTTTTTGACTCCGTCCTGGCGCATTTTGAAGCGGAACTGCCTAGGTCGGACGAGCCCATCAAAGCCTACCTAATTCGGACATTAGGTTTCTCGCGCGCTGGCGCGGAAGACTGCGTCGCGAGTCTTAGAAAGACACTGATTGAACTGGACGAATATCGGAGCGAGGCACCAAGAAGTGTTAGCTCGCCTCCAGCTAGCGCTCTCACCATCGTGGATGCTGAGCCTGCACCCGTTGCACCGCAGTCGCGCGGACAATCGCACATCTCGAATAGCGGCGAAAAGGTTTACCGGATTCCGCTAACTCGGGATTGCTCGGCCGAACTTCAAATCGTTGGCGAGGTTACCGAGGCCGCAATTGAGCGCTTGATAAGGTATATTGAGCTCATGAAAGACGTGTGGGCCGAGTCATAATGACTCGGCGATCGGTACGCGCCTAGCCGAAAAAGCTCTGAGCGCCTTTCAGCAGGTGAAATAGTCCCGGTCGGAAGCATCCCCCGGATGCTCCCGCTGCGGAACTACTCCGCCGCAACCCCAGCCCGCGAGAACATATCCTCCCCGCCGGCCTCAGCAGTGCCCGCAACCACCCCATCATTCGCCGGCTCGCTCGCGCCCTTGGCTTTCTGCCGCCGATCGAAATTATCCCACACCTCGTTCCATTGCCCCCGCGTCGCCGCCTTGGAATATTCCGTCGCGCGGGTTTCGAAGAAGTTGGCGTGCTCGACTCCGTTGAGCAGCGGGGCGAGCCAGGGGAGCGGGTGCTCCTTGACCTTGTAGATCGGCGGCAAATGCAGCTGCCCCAGGCGCCAGTCGGCGATGTAGCGGATGTACATCTTGATATCGTCGGCGGTCATGCCTTCGACCGGGCCCTGTTCGAACGCGAGGTCGATGAACGCGTCCTCGAGATCGACGGTGT
>JBDSMG010000035.1:0-11978 GCA_039915925.1 Sphingomicrobium sp. | reverse complement strand
TATTCGACGAAGTGTCGCGCGCCACCCCGATCATCGCCGACCTCAAGCCCGGCGGCCGCTTCATGGCGCCGGACATGTCGGACGCTGGCGGAACGCCGCTGCTCGGCCGCCGATTGATGGAAGCCGGTTTCCTCACCGACACCCCGACCATCACCGGCAAAAGCCTGTTCGACCATTTCCGCGATGCTCCCGAGACAGCGGGACAGCAGGTGATCGTCAACGCCGACGCGCCAATCAAGGAACGCGGCGGCTTCGGCATCCTCTACGGCAACCTCGCGCCCGAAGGCTGCGTGGTGAAGCTCGCCGGCCACGAAAAACTGCTGTTCGAAGGGCCGGCCAAAGTATTCGATGGCGAGGAAGCCTGTTTCGACGCTTTGACCCACGGCGGCATCGAAGCAGGCGACATCGTCGTAATTCGCGGCGAAGGCCCCGTCGGCGGCCCCGGAATGCGCGAAATGCTCGCCATCACCGCAGCGATCCAGGGGCGCGGGTTGGGAGATGACGTAGCACTAGTAACCGACGGTCGCTTCTCCGGCGCCACCTACGGCTTCATGGTCGGCCACGTCGCGCCGGAAGCGGCGTGCGGCGGCCCAATCGGCCAGCTGCGCACCGGCGACCTAGTGCGCATAGATGTGAATGGCCGCAAGCTGGAGACGGACGCCGATTTGAGCGGACGCGAGGTGGTGAGTGGACCGGAGCGCGAGGGCGTGATCGGCGCGTTTGCGAAATATGCAAAGCTAGTCGGCTCAGCGTCGCAGGGAGCGGTGACAAGCGGGGCTTAACGTTCAACTTTCGACCGGTCACCTCTGTGCCCATTATGATTTGTAAGCCTGTCCACAGAGCAGAGGTCTATGCAGGGTAGCAAGTCGAGCCTGTTCTATCCCAATCGCAGTCGACCTCTGTTCGCTGCGTACACTTGGCAAGAAGCAGGAGTGCAAAACTGCCCACTGCCAGCACGGTAAAGACCCTCACGACCCAGTCCGTAGTTCGATCACGCAGATTTAGGTAGCGATGCCCACCGAGCCGCACCGCCTTGCGATCAATCAACCCGAGCGCACCGAAGAGCATCAGCATCGGAGTAACAACAAGCAGGAATACCAGGAGCAGAGGGGCAAGTAAGATCAAAAAGCCGATCCACGCGAAGCTAGGTTTGGTCTGCTGAGGGGCGGGGGTTGGCAACGCAGAGGCGGTCGAAGCGGGAGCTTTCCATGTAGTTGAATCCAGCGAGGTACGAGGAACGTGCGGACTGGAAATTTGAAGGCCTTGAGAACGCTCCCATGCTGGAAGATCAAACGACGGATCAACACGTTCTGTGATCAGGTGGCCGCTGTCTTCCTGACGCAGCCCCCGAATTGATGGCAGCCCTTGTTCTACATCCTTGGCAATTCGATCCAATAATTGAGAGGAGACGTCGTACATTGGAAAGGACGCCGGAACTCCAAGGGGTGAAGTGTGATACGGCGGCGCAACGGCAGTTCTACCGGTGATTTCCACTGAAAAACGCCACGGTTTGAGAGGGACTCCGTCATGAAGGATGATAATTTGACCGCATAGCTCGCGCGGATAGCGAGTCCCATCAATGTCGACCGCTGCCACTTCTAAAGTTGCATTCTCGGGGATGCGTACCACGTTTTCCTGAAGCCACTGATCCAACAAGATTTTGCGGTTCTGATGGTGTTCAGATCGGGAACCCTCAACCACGGCGGCCTCACTCTTCCATCCCCACTCGCCGCAGGACCTACGGTTAAGTTGCGACCCTAGATTATTTCAACTGCATCTTCCACGATCCTGATTCATCCGACGCATCGCATTCGAAAATTTACGCAGCGTTTGACAACTGCTCCGGCGACCCACTCCGCACCAGCGCCGAATACCGCCAGCTCTTCGCAGTTCCCCAGCGGAGGCCGGGGTCCAGGAGCGCGTTAGCGCTGTTTTGGAGGAATTGGTTTCACGCGAAGGCGCGAAGGCGCGAAGGCGCGAAGAAGGTGTTTGCGCGGAGGCGCGGAGGTGGGTGAAGCCCATCTATGCTGATATCTTTCCGCCCGATTTTCTTCGCGCCTTCGCGCCTTCGCGTGAAATCTCTTTTCTTCTCCGCGTCTCCGCGTCTCCGCGTCTCCGCGTCTCCGCGTGACTCAAGAGGCACAGAAGCGCCTGCGGCGCTCCTGGGCCCCGGCCTGCCGCGTAGCGGCAGTTTATCCTGAGCGACGCCGCAGGCGACGTCGAAGGGCCGGGGAACTCGAAATGACTGTCCTACAGGGCGCGAGATGTGCCACGACAGGGCAGCGCCGACTTGCGTCCGCTCTTTGACTTCGTTGACACTCTGTTCCGCCAACCGGCCTCGTCTTAAAGTCACACCAAAAGCGCCGCTCTCCGTGACTTTAATGACGTTAAAGACAGGCGAGGGCGCTCTTCCCTCACGCTAAGCCGCGTTGGAAAGCCGCTCGGAACCGCTGGAGCGCACCAATTGCGCGTAATCCCGCGCCAGTTGCCGCGTAACTTCCCCAATTTCGAAGCTCCACGGCCCGATCTCCGCGACCGGCGTGATCTCCGCAGCGCTCCCCGTAAGGAAGCATTGCTGAAAGCTCTCCAGCTCCTCCGGCCAGATCGCGCGTTCCGTGCCCCTCGGTCCGAACTTCAGTCCCCAAACAGCAGCGGCGCCATTTCCTTGAGGCTGCGCCGCCAGGTCAGGAATTCGTGGCCGGTGTTGGGTGAGACGTAGAAGGCGCTGTTCACGCCCATGCGCTTAATCTCTTCCGCATTCTTGCGCGGGTCGGCCGGGGGCGCGCCTGGCGGACCGCGCATCCTTCCGCCTTCGATTTCGCGGCTGCCGAAGCTGACGAACAGCAGCTTGGCCTTGTCGCGCAAGCCCGGCGTCTTGTTGATGTCTTCCGCGGAAAAGGTGCCGCCGCTCAGCAGGCCGATGTAAGCGAACTTGTCGAGGTTCGCAGGCGCGATCAGCTTGGTTTCGAAGCCGCCCATCGACAGGCCCGCCATCGCCCGATGCTGCCGGTCGGCAAGCGTGCGGAAGTGGCTGTCGATGTACGGGATCAGCTCGTCGAGCAGCACGGTGCGGAACGGCTTGATATCGAACGCCGCAAGACCGCCCGGCTGACCCGGCCGGATCACGTTGGTCATGCCGTAGGTCATGACGATGATGAACGGCCGAGTTCCCTTCGCCGCGATCAGATTGTCCATGATCAGGTTGGCGTGGCCCTGGTTGGACCAGGCCGTCTCATCCTCGCCCCAGCCGTGCTGGAGATAGAGCACCGGATAGCGCTCGCGCTGGTTCCGGTCATAACCCGGCGGCGTATAGACGAAGGCGCGGCGCTGGGTTCCCGTGCTCGGCGAGGCAAACAGGACTTGCTGCACATTGCCGTGCGGGACATTCTTGAGTGCGTAGAAATCCGCATCGTGGGCGGGGATTTCGATCCCGCTCTCCCAACGCGTGGAGCCGTAGAAGTTGAGCGCTCCCGGATCGTTGAACGTGCCGCCGTCGACGGTCAGGTGATAATAATGAAATCCCTCGTCGAGCGGGCCTTCGGTGGTGCCGGTCCAGACGCCGTCCGCGCCCTTGGCCAGCGTCGTTCCGCCCCGTCCGCCCAGCCCCAGGCTGACCTTTACCGCTTTGGCGTCGGGCGCGACGATGCGGAAGCGGGTATAGCCTTGCGAATTGACCTGCGGATATTCCTGCCCGGGCTGGTTGAACGAGGAGGGTTTGAAGTCCTCCACGATCCCGGTCGTAGCGGCCTGCGCCGCTTGAGCCGGCTGCGACCAAGCCGTGGCCGGCGTCATCGCGGCAGCCAACATCAACGCAATGACCTGTTTCATAGGACTGCCTCTCCGACCAAAACACGTCCGTCTTCGGCTCGCGATATATTAGTCAGACTTGACTGCAGGACTATTTCCGAGGTTGCAAGAGCGGGGCGGACGGCACGACTTAGCTAGGCCGCGTCCGACAACTCTGCCCGCGACCCGCTCCGCACCAGCGCGGAATAATCGCGCGCCAG
Organism: Sphingomicrobium sp.; assembly: GCA_039915925.1. Lineage (GTDB taxonomy): Bacteria > Pseudomonadota > Alphaproteobacteria > Sphingomonadales > Sphingomonadaceae > Sphingomicrobium. Next base: position 7,971 of record JBDSMG010000035.1, on the reverse strand, counting down.
CTGCCGCGTCAGTTCGCCGACCTCGAAGTTCCACGAGCCGATCTCCGCGACCGGCGTGACTTCCGCGGCGCTGCCGGTGAGGAAGCATTGCTGGAAGCTTTCCAGCTCCTCCGGCCAGATCGCGCGTTCGTTGACGGTGATGCCACGCTCGCGCGCCAGGTCCATCACCGTGCGCCGCGTGATTCCGTCGAGGAAACAGTCGGGCGTCGGTGTGAACAATTCGCCGTCGCGGACGAAGAAGATGTTGGCGCTGGTCGCCTCGGCGATTTGCCCGCGCCAGTCGAGCATCATCGCCTCGCTGCACCCGCGCTCCTCGGCGCGGTTCTTGGCCATGGTGCAGATCATGTAGAGGCCCGACGCCTTGGCATCGGTCGGCGCGGTGTAGGGCGCGGGGCGGCGCCATTCCGACACATCGACCTTGGCGCCCTTGCGCAAGCTCTCCTCGCCGAAATAGGCACCCCATTCCCACGCCGAAATGGCGAGATGGATGGTGTTGTTCTGCGCCGAAACCCCAAACTGCTCCGATCCGCGCCAGGCGATCGGCCGCAGATAGGCATCGCTTAGCTTGTTGGCGGCCAGCACCTGATTGCACGCTGCGTTGATTTCCTCGACCGTCCAGGGAATTTCGAAGCCGAGCCGCTGCCCGCTCCTCCGCAGGCGCTCGCTATGTTCGGTCAGCTTGAAGACCGTGCCGCCGTAAGCGCGCTGCCCTTCGAACACCGCCCCCGCATAATGGAGGCTGTGGGTGAGGACGTGGAGCTTGGCATCGCGCCACGGCTTCAGCTCGCCGTTGAACCAGATGAAGCCGTCGCGATCGTCATAGGGTTGCTCAATCATGCCGCATGTTCCTGAATGTCGTCGGTTCCGAGAAAGCGGGCGAGCTCGTCGAGGTCTGCCCGCAGGGGAACGGCGCGGCTGGAACGATGATTGATCGCAGCAAGCGCCGGGGTAGGATCGATTACTCGTCCTACGAGCGGCTCTACTACGTCGGCGAATTTGTACGGGTGGGCAGTCGCGCAGGCGATCCACGGGCGCTGGTCTTGAAGTGCTTCGGGCATGCGCGCGAAGGCCTCGGCGGCGGTCGCGGAATGCGGGCACCAGACATAGCCCGAGGCGCGATAATCGGCGACGATCCGCGCGCGGATGGAATCGTCGTCGACCAGGTCGACATCGATCTCGCCGAGCTTGTCGCTGAGGTTCTGCAGCCGCTCGAAATTGCTCGGCGCGCCGACGTCCATGGCATTGGCGATCGTCGCGAGCGAGGTGCGCGGGGTGTAGGTGCCGCTGCTGTGCCACTCCGAAAGCGCCGGATTGGCGTTGGTGACGAGCTTGATCGGCCCGATCGGAAGGCCCATCGCGCGGGCATAGAGCGCCGCGAAGCCGTGGCCGAGATTGCCGGTCGGGATGATGAACCCGGGCTTCTCGCCGGTGGCTCGGAAGGTGCGGGTCGCGGCGAGACCGATATAGGCCATCTGCGGCATCAGCCGGCCGATGTTGATCGAATTGGCAGAGGTGAGGTTGTGCTCGGCGGTGAGCGCGCGGTCCTGGAACGCGGCCTTCACTAGCGCCTGGCAATCGTCGAAATCGCCCTCGATCTCGATCGCTCGGACCGGCGCGTTCCAGCAGCTGATCTGCTTCTTCTGGTAGAGCGAGACACGACCCTTGGGGAACAGAATCACCGCGCTCGCGCCCTTGCGACCTTCCGCCGCGCAGCCGACCGCCGCGCCAGTGTCACCGGACGTTGCCGCTAGAACCGTCAGCGGCTCGCTGCGCTGGCCGAGATAGTCGAGCAGGGAGAAGAGGAATTGCGCGCCGAAATCCTTGAACGCGCCGGTCGGGCCGTGAAACAGCTCGAGCGCGTGGAGGGTCGGGCGGTTGTCGTCGACCGGGACGATCGGCAGCGGTTGGGCGAAGGCGGTGCGGCAGGCGTCGCCAAGCTCGGCGTCGAGGCTGCTTCCGGTGAAGAAGGGCTGCAGCATCCGCGCGGCGAAGGCCGGCGCGTCGTCCTCGCCGTCGATTTCGCCGACGAAGGGGATGCCTTCCGGCAGATAGAGGCCCCCGTCCGGAGCCGCGCCGTTGCGCACGGCGTCGGCGAGCTCGACGTCCGGGCTGGATCCGCGCGTGCTTCGATAAATCATGCTGCTGCCCTCGCGCGCTGGACGGTGACGCCTTCGGTGCTTGCCGTGCGATAGGCCGTGGCGGAGAGGCCGGCCGCGGTGAACGCTCCCGCCATTGCCGTTTCGACGGCCGCCGCCTTGTCGGCCTCGGCCCAGGCGAACATCGAGGGGCCGGAGCCGGAGAAAGTGCAGCCAAGCGCGCCCGCTTCGAGCGCGGCCCGCTTCACTTGATGGAATGGCTCGAGCAAATGCGCCCGCTGCGGCTCGATCAGCACATCCTCGAAGCCCGCGCGGACCAAATCGAGATTGCCCGACGCGCAGCCGGCGATGAAGGTCGCCAGCCGGCGGCTGTTCTCGATCAGGGTCTTGAGTGGAACCTCGGTCTTCAGAAGCGCGCGCGCCGTCTTGGTTTCGGTCTTGACCGACGGATGCAGGATCACGGTGACGACGCCTTCCGGAACCGGCAGCATGTGCAGCTTCGGCGGGCTTTCCTGCGCGGCGAGGACGAGGCCGCCCATCAGGCTCGCCATGACATTGTCCCAGTGCGGGGGATCGGACGCGACGCGCTCGCCCTCCAGCGTGAAGGGCAGCAGCTCCTCGGTCTCGAACGGGTTCGGAAGTAGCGCGTTGACCGCCGCCGCGGCAGCAACCGCCGACGCCGCCGATCCGCCCATCCCAGCGGACATCGGGACGCCCTTGTCGATGTCGAGCCGGACTCCGAACGGATTGCCCGCCGCTTCCAGCACCGCGGCCGCAGCCGCGAGCGCGGTATTGCGGTTCACTTCCGACGGCAGGCTGTCGACCAGCCCCGTCACCTTGCCCAGCCGGACGCCCGGTTCGCTCTCCCGCGTCGCGACGACGGTATCGTGGGCGGCGTTGAACGCCTGGCCCAAAATGTCGAAGCCGACGGCGACATTGCCGATGCTTGCGGGTGCGCTTGCGATGGCCTGGTCAAGCATGGTTTTGCCCTTACGCCGTCAGCCGTAGCGAAGTGACGCTCGGCGCATCCGCTTCGTGCGCGGCGACCGCGCGATAAATGTCCATGACGTCGGAGAAGACGGCGGCGGCCGTCGGCCAGCGGCCCGCGCCCTTGGCGTGCAGCCTGTGCTCGGTCCCGTCCTTTTCGGTGACGACGAACGCATTCTCCTCGTTCCGCGGCGCGGCGAGCGGATGGTCGGCTGGCAGATATTCGAGCGCGACTGACGCGACCGGCTTGCCGTCCTTCAGCTCGCAGCGCCCGACCTGTTTCAGAACCAGGCCCTTGGCCTTTGCTTCAAGCAGCGCCGTCCGGTCGATTTCGCGCAGCGATTGTTTCGGAATGTCGCCGAGCGCGATCGGAACGTCGAAACCCTGCCGGATCAGCAGCGACAGCTTCGCGACGGCATCGTGGCCATCGACGTCCGCTGACGAATCTTCCTCGGCAAAGCCAAGCTCACGCGCCCGCGCCAACGCCTCGTCGAAGGTCCAGCCTTCGTGCAGCCGGTCGAGCAGGAAGTTGCAGGTACCGTTCATGACGCCCTCGATCCTGGCGACCCGGCCCTTGAGCGCGCGCAGCCGTTCGATGACCGGCGTTCCGCCGCCCACCGCCGCCGAGAAGAGCAGCATTCCGCCACCGGCCTGCGCCGCCGACTGCAGCTCATCATAATGATTGGCGAGCGCGGCCTTGTTGGCGCTTGCCACGTGCGCGCCCGAGCGAAGCGCCGGGACGAGCAAGGATGCCGGGAAGTCGGCCCCGACCAGAGCATCGATGACGATGTCCACCTTGCCTGCAAGCGCATGGTCCGGCTCGCTGGTGAAATCGCCGTCTTCATAGCGCATCGGGTGCCGGACAAGGACCGGATTGACCTCGAACAGATGCTTCCAATGCTTCAAATGCGCGAGCACGCCCGCACCGACCGCGCCGCATCCGAGCAGCGCGACCCGCAGCTTGGGCGAACGCTCGCGGTGCGAAAGCTTGACCGGCAAATGGGCGATGCGCGTCTCGCCGGCCTGGGCGAGGGCGGCGACCTCGATGATCACGTCATTGGCTTCGGCGGCGCGGATCGCTTTCTCCTGGATCAGGCCGGCGCTGGCTTGCGTCGCGCGAGCATAATCCAGCTGGGCGAAGCGCTGGGCGTTCGGGTTGGCCGCGGGGTCCTCCGCATAGACGCCGTCGACATCCTTGATCAGGCGGACGCGGTGGGCGCCGAGCCGGTCGGCGAAGAAGACTGCGCTGAGGTCGGTGCCGCCGCGGCCAAGGGTCACCACGCCATAATCTTCGTGCATCGCGGTGAAGCCCGGGACGACGACGACATCGCAGATCGCCAGCTTGGCCCAGACGGCCTCCGCGTCGAGCGCAGACAAATTGCTGTCGAGCGGCTCACCGGTCGCCTTCAGCCCCATTTCATCGGGGTCCATGGTGCAGACGCGCATGCCCATGCGGCTGACCGCAAGCGCCATCAGCGCCGCCGAGTGAAGCTCGCCGACGCGGGCGAGGCGGGCGGTCAGCGCGTCATGGCCAACGCCGCCGACGCGATCGGCCTGGGTCAGCAGCGCATCGGTCTGCCCGGCAAGCGCGGAGACGACCGCAATGACCTTTTCGCCGTCGCGGACATGGCGGTAAATTTCCAGCGCGACCGCCGGATAATCGCCTTCCTCGGCCAGCACCGAGCTTCCGAACTTGAGGACGCAAAGCCGTGCCTTGCCCCCGTTCTGCTCCGCTACGTCTTCCATTTGTCGCATGTCCCTGAATGTCTTGTTCGAATGGCAATAAAAAACCCGCTCTCCGGTTCGGGGGAGCGGGTTACTGAAACTTGTCTTGTCAGACCGTCGTCAGCCGCGTTCCCCCGCAATGGCGGTGGTCGTAATGGTTACAATCGTTACACGCATGCCGACAGCGGCGCGGATCGCGCTCAGCATCGTCATTGTGTTCGAACGAACCATCTTAAGCGACTGTCTTTCTCTCTCACGCGGGTTGGTCGCGCGAATATGGGATCCCATTTGCACGAACAGCACGGGACTCGTCAAGAGCGGTGTAGCGGAAGTGGGTTAACGTCGCCATATCAAGCACCCGCGTGAACCATCCAAAGTGTGGTCGCGCTAGGAGCGGCGTGCGCTGGCCGGTCTCTCGCTAAGCAGGCGGGTTCGAAGAGCTGCCACCTCGCCGACGCGATGTAGTCGATACTTCCTTATCTTTAGGCCTTGGTAGAGCATGAAGGACGCTATCAGTCCGGCAAGCCCCACAACGGCTAAGTTCTCCGCAGTAAGCGGGACAAAGAACGGAGCGAGTGGTACGAGAAAGCCTGCCGAGGCGGCCCCCATAAACGAAACTATCTCGTTGCTCTTGGAAGGAACGTAAAACGGATCCTTCGACGCCATAAAACCGTCGGGATCAGAAATCGCGTGAAATGCTTCGTTCCAAGTCACGCCAGAACCTTAACATTACTGGTGACCCGCGCAACGGATACGGGAACGCACATCGGGCGACATACTCAGCCGGGGCTTACGGCCGAACCTGCCCCGTACCCCGCACCACATAATGAAAGCTCGTCAGCTGTTCCGGCCCGACCGGCCCGCGCGCGTGCATCTTCCCAGTGGCGATGCCGATCTCCGCGCCGAAGCCGAATTCGCCGCCGTCGGCGAATTGGGTCGAGGCGTTCCAGATGACGATCGCGCTGTCGACTTTGTTGAGGAAGGTCTCGGCGGCGGCCGCATCCTCGGTGATGATCGCGTCGGTGTGGGCAGTGCCGAAGCGGCCGATATGGTCGATCGCCTGGTCCAGCCCTTCGACGACGCGCACCGCGAGGGTGGGGGCGAGATATTCCTTGCCCCAATCCTCAGCCGTCGCCGCCTGCATAGGCACGATGGCGCGCGCTCGCTCGTCGCCGCGAAGTTCGCAGCCGTCGAGCGCTTGGGCAATGCGCGGCAGAAGCGCCTCCGCAACGCTCGCATCGATCAGCAAACACTCGGTCGCGCCGCAAATCCCGACGCGCCGCATCTTCGCGTTGCGGACGATGCTTACCGCCTTGTCCGCATCCGCGCCCGCGTGGACATAGGTGTGGCAGACGCCTTCGAGATGGCTGAGCACCGGAACCTTGGCGTCGTTCTGCACGCGCTCGACGAGGCCCTTGCCCCCGCGTGGAATGACCAGGTCGACGGTGCCGCCGAGGCCGCCAAGCAATTGTGAAACCGCCTCGCGGTCGGGGGTGTCGATTAGCTGCACCGCGTGGACCGGCAGCCCCGCCTCCGCGAGCCCCGCCTTGAGCGCGCGGTGGATCGCCAGCGAAGAGCTGAGCGCATCGGACCCGGACCGCAGGATCACTGCATTGCCCGACCGGACGCAGATCGCCGCCGCGTCCGCGGTCACATTGGGCCGGCTTTCGTAGATCATGCCGATGACGCCGATGGGGGTCCGCACGCGGGCGATGTCGAGCCCGTTGGGGCGGGTCCAGCGGGCGATCTCCTCGCCGACGGGATCGGGCAGCGCCGCAACCTCGTCGAGCGCATCGGCAATCGCCTGCACCCGCTCGCTGTTGAGCATAAGCCGGTCGAGGTTCTGCGTGGCCTTGGCCATGTCGGCCTGGTTGGCGGCGACGATATCGTCCTCGGCCAGCCGCACCTGCCGCGCCATTGCCCGAATGCCTTCGGAGCGCACATCGGCGGGCAGAATCCGCAGCTGGTTGGCGGCCTCCTTCGCGTTGCGGCCGAGAAGCATCAGCTGTTCGTTCATATCAGCACCAGATCGTTGCGGTGGATCACTTCGTCGGGGCCGCGGAAGCCCAGGCATTCCTCGATCCGCTCGCTCGCCAGGCCCTTGATCAGGCCAATGTCGCGGGCGGAATAGTTCGCCATTCCGCGCGCGACCTCCTGGGCTTCCTCGTTGAGCAGGGTCACGCAGGCGCCTTTCGAAAAGTCGCCGTTGACCGCCTTGATCCCCGCCGGAAGCAGACTCTTGCCCTTGCGCAGCGCATTGAGCGCGCCCGCGTCCAGCACCAGCGACCCGGCCGGCGCGAGTGATCCCGCGATCCACTGCTTGTAGGCGGTGGCGGGGCTTGCCGGGGCGGAGATGACCGTCGCGCGCTCGCCATCTAGCAAACGACCAATCGGATGATCCTCCTTGCCGCTGGCGATGATGGTCGAGCAGCCGGAACCGCGCGCGATCGACGCTGCCATCAGCTTGGTGCGCATCCCGCCGGTGCCGACACCGCCGCCTCTGGCGCCCGCGGCGGCCCGTTCCGTCTCTTCGTCGATCCGCTGAAGCTCCGGAATATGCCGCGCGTCGGGATCGCGGTTTGGATCGGCGGTGTAGAGCCCGTCGACATCGGAAAGCAGCAGAAGCACATCGGCCTGCACCATCTGCGCGGCCCGGGCCGACAGCCGGTCATTGTCGCCATAACGAAGCTCGTCGGTCGCGACGCTGTCATTCTCGTTGATCACCGGAAGCGCGCCCTGGCCGAGCAGGACCTCAAGCGTGGCGCGGGCATTAAGCCAGCGGCGCCTCTGCTCGCTGTCGTCAAGGGTGAGCAGGAGCTGGGCGACGGGGATGCCGAACGGATGCAGCGCCTGCTGCCAGCGCTGGATCAGCAGCGACTGGCCGGCGGCGGCCGCCGCCTGCTTGTGGTCGAGCCGCCCGCTCATCTTGCCCGGCAGATAGGTCCGTCCCAACGCCACCGCGCCGGAGGACACAACCACGACCTGCTTGCCCTGCTTGGCGAGCGCGTCGATGTCCTCGGCCAGCGTCGCCAGCCAGTCGGTGCGGGTGCTTCCGGTCTTCGGATGGATCAACAGCGAGGAGCCGACTTTGACCACGAGCCGGCGCGCGCCGCTGATCAGCGACGCCGCGGGGCTGGAGGATATTGCAAGCGCCTGGGCCATG
>JBDSMG010000061.1:0-3512 GCA_039915925.1 Sphingomicrobium sp. | reverse complement strand
CCGCCTGCGCGCGCTGTTCGACCTGCCCCGCCGCCGCCAACGCCCGAACGACACGCAGCGGGCCGCCCTCACCCGCCGCACCTGCGAACAGGTCACGGAACTCGTCGCGCAATTCTTCGGCGTCGCCCAGACGACAATGATCGCCGACGGCGGCTGGCGTTTCTGCGAGATCGGTGAACGCGTCGAGCGCGCCGCCATCACCGCCAATGCCCTCGCCACGATGACGCGCTCGCTGCTTCGCTCGGCCGGCCCTGCCCACGAACACGCCCGCGAGATCCAGCTCTCCGCCTTCCTGCGCCTGCTCAACTGCCGCGATGTCTATCGGCGCGTCTATCAAATGCGCATCGAGTCCGGCCCCGTCTTCGAAATGTTTTTTCAGAATCCGATGGTCCCGCGCTCGGTCAATCGCTGCCTCACCCATTGCCGCGAATTGCTCCAGCGCTCGCAGGCGGAATCCGCGCCGGGCCTGCAGCGCACCGTCGCCGGCATCGAGCAGCTGCGCGACGAATTGCTGCAGACCGATTGGGATAAACTCGCGGATCGCGAGATCGAGCACGGCCAGCCGCGAGCGGCGGCGCGCGGTGAGTTGATCGACCGCATCGACGGCCTGCTCGAGCGCACGCTGGGCATCCATCATTTGATCGCCGACGGCTTTCTCAACCACCAGGTTCACATGCGCGCGGGCGATCAGCCGCTGCTCACCGGATTCAGCCATGCGGTTTGAGATCTCGCACACGACCGATTATCGCTACCAGGGCTCGGCCATCGAAGCCTACCTCGAGGCGCGCCTCACGCCGCCCGAGACCGCCGCGCAGAGCATTCTCAGCCACCGCATCGAGATCGTTCCCGACCTGCCGACGACGCATTACACCGACACCTTCGGCAACCCTGTCGCGTTCTTCTCGCACACCCTGCGGCACGACCGCCTCGCCATTCACAATCGCCTCGTCGTCGAGACCCACGCGCCGCACCTTCCGACCGAGGCGCTCGAGGTGCCCATCGCCGAGGCGCGACAGCTTTTCTCGTCCGTGCTGCTCGATTACTTCGACTACCTGCAGCCCACGGCGAACGTCCCCGTGGGCGGCGTCGCCACCGGCTGGGCCCGCCAGTATCTGGCGCCCGGCGCCTCGCTGCGCGATGGTCTCGATGCGCTCAACCGCGCCGTCTATCAAAAATTCGAATACCGCCCCGGCACGACGGACAATTCCACGCCGCTGCCGCTCGTCTGGAAGGCGAAACGCGGCGTCTGCCAGGACTTCGCCCACATCATGCTGAGCGTCCTCCGCACCGCCGGCCTGCCCGCGCGCTACGTCTGCGGCTACATCGAGACGGAGCCGGCGCGGTCGCACACCGGCCGTCGCCTGGTCGGCGCGGTCGCCACCCACGCGTGGGTCGAGGTGCTGATTCCCGGCTTGCAGTGGGTCGCGCTCGATCCCACGAACAATCGCTGGTGCGCGGAGCAGCACGTCGCCGTCTCGTTCGGCCGCGACAACCGCGACGCGGCCCCCGTGCGCGGAACGTTCAAGGGCGGCGGTGGACAGGTCATGAAAATCAAGGTCAACATGAGGAGAATCAAGGGATGAAGATCGGGATACGTTTTCACGCGCGCTACGAATACGAGGAGGCCGCCAGCTTTTCGCCGCACCTCGTCCGCCTCTTCCCGCGCAACAGCCATAACGTCCGCGTCGCGCGCACCGCGTTCTCGACGGGCGGCAACGCCGACATCCAATACCGGCACGACCTTTTCGACAACGAAGTCGCCCGCTGCTTCTACCCGGAAAAGGAGAGCCGCCTCGATTTCAACCTCGAGCTCGAGCTCGAACTCATCGAAAAAAATCCGTTTCACTTCCTGCTCGATTCACATGCCCTGCGGCTGCCCTTCGACTATCTGCCCCGCGAGGCCGCCGTGCTCGCGCCGTTCCTTGGCGACGGCCTCCCCATCGCCCTTCCCGCCGAACTCGCGCCGCCCGCCACGCCACTGCCCACCGTCGAGGCCATCGTCAATCTCAACAGCTGGATCTTCGAAAATCTCGGCTACGAACGCCGCGACGAAGGCGAGGCCATGCCGCCGGGCGAGACGCTTGCCGCCGGCCGCGGCGCCTGCCGCGATTTCGCCGTGCTGCTCGTCGCCGTGCTGCGCCAGCACCGCGTCGCCGCGCGGCTCGTCAGCGGATTCCTCTGGGAGCCTCCCGACACGCCGAAGGAGGACCTCCGCGCCGAGAGCGCCCTCCACGCCTGGGTCGAGGCCTACCTGCCCGGCGCCGGCTGGATCGGGCTCGATCCCACGAACGGAGCCCTCTGCGACCACCACCGCATTCCCGCCGCCGTCGGCCTCACGCCCGACGACATCAGCCCGATCAAGGGTTGCTACTACGGCCACAAAAATATCCCAAGCACCATGACCGCATCTCTGGACATTGTTCCCCGATGATCACGCCGATGAGCACAAAATCCAAATCCGCCCACGCCGCCGCCCGCTGGGCCGACGGCATCTTCGCGCAGGAAGGCATCCAGCTCACGCTCGGAGGCGAGCCGACCTACGTGCCCCAGCACCCCGAGGGCGCCGAGTGGTCGTTCTCCGCCGTCGGCCCGACGAAACTTTCCTACGCGCGCCGTATGGCCGACGAGCTCCTCAAAGGCAGCATGACCGGCGGAGCGGTCTTCTTCAGCCCCGGCAAGCAATACCCCGGCGAGGTGAATCCCCGCTGGGCGCTGCGCATGCTCGCCCGCCGCGACGGCAAAAAACTCTTCCGCGCCACGCCCTCGAACAAACGCACCGAGGAACCCGCCGCGCTCGCCTTCCTTGCATCGCTGCCGCCGCGCCTCGGTCTCGATGCGGAGTGGATGGCCTTCACCGATCCCAAGGTGAAAGCCGTGAAGACCTGGGTACTTCCGCTCGACCACATCGACGAAAAATGGGTGTCCGTGCCGTGGAAGCTGAAGGCTCGCGAGCGCGTCCTCAACACCGCCGAGGGCCCCGCCGGCCTGCGCCTCCCGCTCCACCTCCTCCCGCCCGACGTGCCGCGCCGCGCGCTCGTCGCCGAGCTCAACGAAGGCCGCCTCCGCATCTTTTTCCCGCCTCTGCTCCAGCCGCCGTTCACGGTGCTGCTCCAGGCCATCGGCGAATCCCTCGCCAAGGCAAAGGTCGGCCTCTACGAGCTCCAGGGCTACGTCCCGCAGGATGAGGAGCAGGTGTGGACCACCGTCGGCCTCACCGCCGACCCCGGCGTGCTCGAGATCAATCTCCCCACCTGCGCGAGCTGGCAGGAATACGACGCCTGGATGCACGAGATCACCGCCTGCGCCGAGACGGTCGGCCTGCGCTCGTGGAAGCAAGCCCACGGCGATTACCCCGGCGGCACCGGCGGCGGCAACCACATGCTCTGGGGCGGCCCCAGCATCGAGGAAAATCCCTTCCTCACCCGCCCCGCCTGGCTCGCCTCCATCCTCCGCCACTTCCAGCGCCACCCCGCGCTCGCCTACCTTTTCACCGGTTGCTACGTCGGCGCCTC
>JBDSMG010000034.1:0-11297 GCA_039915925.1 Sphingomicrobium sp. | reverse complement strand
ATCCCGACCACATCGCTGCCCGCGCCAGCTTCGCTCATCGCCAGCGCGCCGACATGCTCGCCGCTGATCAATTGCGGGAGAAATTCGCGCTTCTGTTCGTCGTTCCCCCAGCGGCGGATCTGGTTGACGCAGAGGTTGGAGTGCGCGCCGTAGCTGAGCCCGACCGAAGCGGATGCCCGCGCCACCTCCTCCTGCGCCACGACATGTTCGAGATAGCCGAGGCCAAGCCCGCCCCACTCCTCCTCGACCGTGATTCCGTGCAGGCCGAGTTCGCCCATTTGCGGCCACAGTGCCGCCGGGAACTCATCCTTTTCGTCGATTTGGGCGGCGATCGGCGCGATCTTGTCGGCCGCGAAGCGCTGGGTGGATTCGCGAATCATGTCCGCCATTTCGCCAAGGGCGAAATCGAGTGCCGGCTCGGCCATAAATGAGGCTCCTTCGCTTCAGCGCTAGCATTCGCCAAGAGGCTTGGACAAGCGAGCCGCACTAACTATGTGGCCATCAACATCACCCGTTCGTCCCGAGCGAAGTCGAGGGACCTGTCTCGACTTCGCTCGACACGAACGGAATAATTGGAGTTCTAAACAGCCATGCCCACCACCGACCCCACAGTTATCCTGTCCTATGCCCGCACGCCGATGGGCGCGATGCAGGGTGCGCTTGCCGATGCGTCGGCGACCGATCTCGGCGCGACGGCGGTCAAGGCGGCGGTCGAACGGTCGGGCGTTTCGGGCGATGATATCGACCGCATCTACATGGGTTGCGTGCTTCCCGCCGGGCTCGGCCAGGCCCCGGCGCGGCAGGCAGCGCTCAAGGCGGGTCTGCCCAAATCGGTGCAGGCGACGACCGTCAACAAAGTGTGCGGATCGGGCATGCAGACGGTGATCATGGGCGACGAGGCGCTGATCGCCGGCAATGCCGACTTCATCATCGCGGGCGGCATGGAGAGCATGACCAACGCGCCCTATCTGCTCAAGAAGCACCGCGGCGGCGCACGCATCGGCCACGACACCGCCTACGACCATATGTTCCTCGACGGGCTCGAGGACGCCTATGAGGAAGGCCGGGCGATGGGCAGCTTCGCCCAGTGCACCGCCGACGAATATCAGCTGACTCGCGAGCAGATGGACGATTATGCGATCGAAAGCCTCCGCCGCGCCAAGGATGCGATCGACACTGGCGGCTTCGGGGACGAAATCGTGCCCGTCACGATCAAGAGCCGCAAAGGCGATGTCATCGTGGACACCGACGAGGCCCCCGGACGCGGCCGCCCCGACAAGATTCCGCAGTTGAAGCCGGCCTTCTCGAAGGAAGGTACGATCACGGCCGCGACCAGCTCGTCAATCTCCGACGGCGCGGCGGCTGTCGTCCTGACCCGCGAATCCACCGCCCGCGAGAAGGGTCTGACCCCAATCGCGCGCATCGTCGCGACCGCCGCCCATGCTCAGGAGCCCGCGCAGTTTACGATCGCGCCGATCGGCTCCATCAACAAGGTTCTCAAAAAGGCCGGCTGGAGCGCCGCCGACGTCGATCTGTGGGAGGTCAACGAGGCCTTCGCCTGCGTCGCGATGTTCGCGATGAAGGACCTCGGCATCCCGCACGACAAGATCAACGTCCACGGCGGCGCGACCGCGCTCGGCCACCCGATCGGCGCCAGCGGTACACGCATTCTGGTGACGTTGATCAATGCGCTCAAGCAAAAGGGCGGCAAGCGCGGCGTCGCGAGCCTGTGCATCGGCGGCGGCGAGGGAACGGCCGTGGCGGTGGAGCTGGTCTAGGTCCGAGAGCGCCCCTCTCGGATTCGCCAGGCTTCGGCAACCCTGTTACTTGACGTCATCAACAGGGAGAGGTCGATGCACAGGATCATATTGCTCGCGACTGCTGTCGCGCTTGCCGGCTGCAACAAGCAGGAAGTCGCCGAGCCGGCCAATGACGCTAACGTCGCGAATGTCGCCATGGATGCCAACGCGGCAACTGCGGACGCTGCGGGCACTGCCCTCGCCTCGCTCAACGAGACGAGTTGGGAATTCACCGATCCCAAGAGCGGCAAGCCGATGCAGGAATCGGTCGATGCGACGGGCAAGTATATCACGGTATCCGGCAAGGAGCACATCGACCACGGCACTGCGGTAATGAAGGACGGCAAGGCCTGCTTCACGAGCGCGATGGACAAGGAAGGCGAGGAGTGCTGGTCCGACCCGAAGGTCGCCGAAGGGCAGTCCGGCGAAACCACCAGCGACAAGGGCCAAAAACTCACCGTCAAGCGCATCGCCTACGTTCCGCTGACGATGTAATCTGCGATGGGTCCGGCGGCGCACGCCGCGCCGCCGGATCAATCAACCGTTTCGTTCTCCCCAACGCCCCAGAGGTCGGACGTGCGGATATAGCCTTCGCGCTTGCCGGCCCCGAACCGGCACCAGCCGTCCTTGCAATGCTCGATACGGCCGACGACGCCGGGTTCGGCACGATATTTGAGTCGGCTGGTTTCGGAGCTTGCCGAATAGATCGGGCGCGGTTCGCCTGGCTTCACGACTGCGGTTCGGCGGTCGCTGAGCAGCGTGACCAGCATCCAGCCTTGAGCGCCATCCACGTCCTGGATCAGGCGCCAGTTCTCATATTTCTTGATGACCCGGATCGGCAGGTCGCGGCGCTGGTAGAGCCAGACGCCGGGATAGTTCTTGCCGGGTCCGGTGCGGGTCATCGCCTGCCCGCTGGCGATCGAAGCCCAATAGGGCGGCACCTTGTCCTGGGCGGCCGCGGGACCGGCGAGGGTGAGGAGGAGGACTGCGGCCATCATCCTCCCCAGCAGTTGCTGGGGAGGGGGACCGCCGTAGGCGGTGGAGGGGTTCTGCTTTCTCCCCAGGAACCCCTCCACCAGCTTCGCTGGTCCCCCTCCCCACGAACTCGTGGGGAGGATGCTGATTGCCCGCACCATCAAGCCCCCGTCAAAATCCGGTCGACGAGCTGCTTCACGGTCGGAACGAAGCCGTTCGAGTAGAACGGGTCCTGCTTGAAGCGGAAAGCGGCGTGGCCGGCGAACATGAGGTTGTTGTCGACCGGTCCGCCATGGGCGATGTCCTGCAAGGTCTTCTGGATGCAGAAGCTGCGCGGGTCGGCGAGGCGACCGGTGCTGTTCTTTTCATTGTCCGCCCAGGACGAGAAAGCGCATTGGCTGAGGCAGCCCATGCAGTCTGCCTGGTCCTTGCGGATCATCGCCGTTTCGTCGGGCGCGGTGAATATGAGCGTATCGTCCGGAGTCTTCAGCGCTTCCGTAAAGCCCGCGGCATACCATTCGCGGGCGTGCTGCAGGTCGCCCTTGGTCACCCAATAATTCTTGCGGGTGCCGACGCCGACATCGAGCGTGAATTGGTGGTCGCCGACGGCTTCCTTGGTGAAGGCGATCTGGCGTTGGCTGCGGGCTTCGAGACTGCGCAGGAAGGGCGTCCGCACGGCGGATGAGTAGAAGCCGGTCGGCGAGAAGCGATGGAGCAGGACGTCGCCATCCTCCAGCGTCATCAGGCGCGCCTTCCACTCGGGCGGGATCGGGCTTTCCTGGGTCAGCAGGGGACGGGTTCCGAACTGGAACATGATCTGGCCGAGCTCGGGATTGTCGATCCAATTGTCCCATTCGTCGAGCCGCCAGACGCCGCCCGCCATCACGATCGGAACGCTGTCGGCGATGCCGCCTTCGCGCATCGTTTCGCGCAATTCCTTGACGCGGGGATAGGGGTCCTGCGGTTTGCGCGGATCTTCGGCATTCGACAGGCCGTTGTGCCCGCCGGCGAGCCAGGGATCTTCGTAGACGACTGCGCCGAGCAGCTCGGCCACCTTCGAATAGGCCCGCTTCCAAAGCGCGCGGAAGGCGCGGCCGGAGGAGATGATCGGCAAATAATTGACGCCATATTGCGCGGCGATTTCGCTCAATTTGTAGGGCATGCCGGCGCCGCAGGTGACGCCGGTGACGAGTCCCTTGGTGCGTTCGAGGACGCCGTGCAGGATCGGCTGGGCGCCGCCCATTTCCCACAGCACGTTGATGTTGATCGCGCCCTTGCCGCCGGCGATGTCATAGGCCTTCTTGACCTGCGCCACGGCGCCTTCGATGCCGTAGTGGATCAGCTCCTCATGGCGCTGGCGGCGGGTCATGCCGCTATAGACCTGCGGGATGATCCTGCCTTCGGGGTCGTAGCTGTCGGCGTTGACCGCGCTGACCGTGCCGATTCCGCCGGCGGCCGCCCACGCGCCGGAGCTTGCGTGGTTGGTGGCGCTGACGCCCTTGCCGCCTTCGACCAGCGGCCACACTTCGCGGCCACCGTAGAGAATGGGCTGAAGCCCCTTGAACAATGAACGTCTCCCGAGATCTTCGGTCCCTATAGGATCGAAGTCATTCGAACGGAATAATTAACAGTGCCTTCGGTTCCTCGGCCTTAGGCGGTGCTGACCGCGTAATCGAGGCCGATATCGACCGCCGGCGCGGACTGGGTGATGCGGCCGACCGAGATGAAGTCCACGCCAGTTTCGGCAATCGCGCGGATCGTCTGGAGGTTTACACCGCCGGAAGCCTCGAGCGGAACGCGGCCGGCGACCAGCGCGACCGCTTCGCGGAGCACGGGCGGCGGCATATTGTCGAGCAACAGCCGATCGGCGCCGGCCGAAAGCGCCGGTTCGATCTGGTCGATACGGTCGACTTCGACCTGCACCTGGAGACCGGTGTTGGCGGACTTGGCGGCACGCACCGCTTCGGCCACTCCGCCGCAGACAGCGACATGATTGTCCTTGATCAGCACGCCATCGTCGAGCCGGAGCCGGTGGTTGTGCGCCCCGCCCATCCGCGCCGCATATTTTTCAAGCAGCCGCAGCCCCGGGATGGTCTTGCGCGTGTCGAGCAGCTTCGCGCCGGTGCCGGAAATCTTATCGACATAACGGCGCGTGAGCGTCGCGATTCCGGAGAGGTGCTGGAGCGTATTGAGGGCGGAGCGTTCGGCGGTGAGCATCGCTCGGGCGTTGCCCCGCAGGCGCATCAGCACGGTGCCCGGTTCGACTTGATCGCCGTCGGATACGGGCACCTCGACCACGACGCGCTCGTCCGTAGCACGGAAGAATGCGGCTGCGAGTTCGAGCCCGGCGACGACGATCGCCTCGCGGCAATTCATCTCGGCGGTGAACGACGCGTCGGCCGGGATCGTGGCCGCCGAGGTTACGTCCCCACCCTTCCCGAGATCCTCGGCGAGCACGCGCCGAACGAACTCGTCGGTGTCGAACCCCATTTCGGCAAGTGCGGTCATTCCGCCGCTCTAGAAGCAGGCGCCGCGTTGCGCAAAGCTCAGTGCGCGCTTTCCTCCTGGCGGTGCTCGGTCATTCGCCAGCGGCCTTCGGCTCGCCGGTAGAGTTGGGCGTCTCCGGACACGAAGCCGTTGCCGCCCCAGCGTTGAATCGTAATCGTGACGTTGTCGCCATCGATGTCGACGCGGTTGAAGCTTTGCTCCTCATCGCGAAGACGGGTCGAAGTTGCCGTGCCGGCCTGGACCACGAGGACGCCGCCTGCTCGCGTAACCAGGTCGCGCGCATCGTTGATCGAAGCACGATGGTTATGGCCGGCCAGAACGAGATCGACGCCGGCCTCCTCAATAACATCGAGCACAAGTTCCTGCCGTCCAATCGCCTTTCCGAGTTCGGGGCCATCCCCGACCGGCAGAGCGAACAAGGGATGGTGCGTGACCAGAATGCGGGCCGATTCCGAGGGCGTGCGGGAGAAGCTGGCGCGGATGAACTCGACTTGCTCACGGCTGACGCGGCCGTCCTTGAAGGTCAGCGAGCGCGCGGTATTGATGCCCAGCACGGTGGCGCCATTCAGCTCGTGAAAGGGGCAAAGCTCGTTGTCGATATAGCGCCTGTAGCGGGTCAGCGGCGACAGGAAGCGGCGCAGGACATCATAGAGCGGAACGTCATGGTTGCCGGGGACCGCGAGAACCTCGTGACCGCTGTCGCGTAGCCGCGCGAGAAAGGCGCAGGCTTCCTTGAACTGCTCGGTTCGCGCGCGCTGGGTAAGATCGCCCGATACGACAACGAGATCGGGTCTTGCTTCATGGACTCGCTCCTCGACCGCATCGACCAGTCTTTGGTCATGAGCGCCGAAATGGAGGTCGGACAGATGGATGATGCGAGGCATGACGTGTCAACGCACCCCGAAGAATCCGGTTCAGAAGTTCATGAACAGCAGCAGCTTGACGTCGACGGCGCAGCCTTCCGCGCGCTTCTGCTCGACGAAGGCCGGGATGTCGGCGCGCGGGACGAGATGCACCTGGATATCCTCATGCTCGGTGCCGCCGCCTTCTCCGCAGCGCGTAACCCCGGTCACGCGCACCAAAGTGAAGCTCTCTGTCACCATGCCGGGTGAGGCGTGAAAGTCGCCGAGCCGTTCGACCGCGGTTCCGGTATAGCCGGTCTCTTCCTCCAGCTCCTTGATCGCCGTGCCTTCGACGGTGGCGTTGCGGTCTTCGTCGCCGACCAGCCCTGCGGGAAGCTCGATGCAGCGGCCACCGACCGGCACGCGGTGCTGCTCGACCAGGATCATTTTGCCGTGAGTTTCCGCGAGAATCACGACGGCGCGGATGTCGTTGGTGCGGCTGACATATTCCCAGCGTCCCTGCTTCAGTGCGCGCACATATTTGCCCGCCCACATGACTTCGACGGGCTTGTCCGTGTCGGCGATCATAGCTCGATCAGTTTGTCCGGAATCTCGTTGGTGTCGTCCGCCGAACGCGGGAAATGCTGGGTAAGAACGACGCCAACCTTCTCAATCGCGGCAACGATGCCGTCGCCCGGGCGGCCAGCTTTCACTTCGGTGACCAGCGCCGCCATCGCCTCGCCCCAGGTCTCAGGCGTCGTCACACCGGCGATTGCCTCGTCGGCAACGATCTCGGCTCGACGCTCGCCCATCGACAGATAGATCAGAATGCCGGTGCGGCCGACCGTGCGGCGTTCGGCCGACGCCTTGAAGAGGGATACCGCGCGGCGCCGCACCCGGCGGGTCTTCGTGGTGCCGGGCGTCAGCGCGAGCCTGAGCGGCATCCACTTCATGATGAACAGGGTGCCGAGGAATTTGGCGAGCGCGATGCCGAGCAGAAGCGTGAGCAGCTCGCGCTGGGTCGGTGGCGCGCTCCAGCCCATCAACAACGTCCAGTACCAGTCGAGCCATGACGGCCAGGCGGCGAAAAATGCGAGCGCGAGGAACAGCGCCAGCACCGCATAGTGCAGTCCGACGTCATGATAGGCATCGCTGCGCTCGGTCGCGATGGCGATGATCTCTCCGTTGCTGCCCCGTTCGGCGGCCGCGATCGCCGCGCTGACCTTGTCGTGGTCCGCTTCACTGAGTTTCATCACCATCCTCCCGAAGCGCCCCCGCCGCCGAATGAGCCGCCGCCGCCCGAGAAGCCGCCACCTCCGCCGCCTCCCCAACCGCCGCCTCCGCCGTCACCCCAGCCGCCGCCATGCGAGCCGCGGCTCAGTTCGTTGAGGCCCCACAGGACAATCCAGGGATTGACCCCGCCGCCGCGTTGCCGCCCGCCGAATACGCCGGGGCTTCGATACCGCCGCCCGCCGGCACGCCGCATCATCGGCAGGAGCACAAACAAGAACAGGAACAGGATGAAGATGACCGGAAAGCCGCCGCCGCTTCGGCCGCGGTGCTGCTGGGTCTGCTGCTGTTGAGCCTGCGCCTGCTGGTTGTAGCGCGCTGCATCGGCGGGCGAGAGCTGCATCGTCTTGATGATCTGGTCGGCGCCCGCGACGATCCCGCCGCCGAAATCTCCGGCCTTGAACCGCGGAACGATCGTATCGCGGATGACGATGCTGGACAGCGCGTCGGTGAGGAACACCCGCGCTCCATAGCCGGTCTCGATCCGCACCTTCTTCTCGTTTGGCGCGACGAGCAGAATGACGCCGTCGTCCTTTTTTTTGTCGCCGATCGCCCAGGTGCGGCCGAGCCGGTAGCCGTAATCCTCGATCGTGCGCCCTTCGAGGCTGTTCACGGTAGCGACGACGAATTGTCGACCAGTCGCGCCTCCCAGCGCCTCCGACTTGCTCTTGAGGTCCAGCTCCTGCTCGGGCGAAAGCAGGTTCGCCTGATCGACCACCCGGCCCGTCAGCTGCGGGAAGGTTTGCGCCGATGCAGGGACCGCCCACAGCAAGAGGCACAGCAACAACATCGTCATCCCCGCGAAGGCGGGGACCCAGGCTTGCTTGTTTGGCTGGATCCCCATTTTCATGGGGATGACGAGCGTTGGGGCCACTCCGCTCAGCTTGCGTTGCCGAAGTCGACCTTGGGCGCGGTCTGCGCTCCGGCGGCGGCTTCGAACGGCACTTTCGGCTTGGCGCCGTAGAAGATCTTCGCGCCGATCGCGTCCGGGAAGGTGCGGATGCGGGTGTTATAGCCCTGCACCGCCTCATTATAATCGCGGCGCCCGACCAGGATGCTGTTCTCCGTCCCCTCGATCTGGCTCTGCAGGGTCAGGAAGTTCGCGTTGGATTTCAGCTCGGGATAGGCTTCCTGCAGGCGCTGCAGCGACATCGTCACCTGGTTCTGCGCTTCATTATACCCGCGCACCTTGGCCGGGTCGCTGAGGTCGGCGGGGCTAAGCTGGATCCGGTTGGCATTGGCGCGGGCGTTGGTCACTTCGACAAGAACGCTCTTCTCCTGATTGGCGGCGCCTTTGACGGTCCCCACCAGGTTCGGGATCAGGTCGGAACGGCGCTGATATTCGCTCTGCAGATTGCCCCAGGCGGCGTTGACCTGCTCCTCCGCGGTCGGAACCGAATTAAGTCCGCAACCGGCGAGGCTGATGGCGGCCAGCGGCGCAAGCAATCCAAAGCGGCCCAGACGGCTTGAGCTGAAAGGTGCGGTCATTGGTTCAGTCCCCTTGTTCGAAACGTCGCGTTCGAGGGCTATAAGTATAGTCCCGACTGTTCGGTTTCAATAAGCTGTTTTACGCGGGCAATACAGCAGGGCAGCTGCTGCTATGATTTCCTCGATCAACAGCTAGAGTGACCCGGGACAAAGGGGGGAATCATGCTGAGCGAATTCCGGAATTTCGTCGCGCGCGGCAACGTGCTCGATCTGGCGGTCGCGGTGATCATCGGCGCGGCCTTCGCGACGATCGCGGCCAGCCTGACCGGCGACATCATCATGCCGTTGGTCGGCGCAATGTTCGGCGGCCTCGATTTCGCCAATCATTTCACCTTGCTCGGCCCGATCCCGGCCGGTTTCCAGGGCGATCCGACCAGCTATGCCGACCTCAAGAAGGCCGGCGTCGCAATGCTCGGCTGGGGCCAGTTCGTGACCGTCGTCATCAACTTCCTGATCCTCGCCTTCATCATCTTCCTGCTGATCCGCTGGGCGAACAAGATGATGCGGCGCGGTGAGGAGGCGGAGGCTCCGGCGGGTCCGAGCGAGGGCTCTCCCGAGCTACGTCGAGGGGTTGAGCTGTTGATGGAGATCAGGGACGAGTTGCGGAAGCGGGGGTAGCGGCGAGCAATCCCGCAATGTCTGCTTCCGACCCATTGCGGCCGTTCGATGCTCGATAGACTGTGACTTCGCGGGAAAAGCGCACCCGATCAGTTGGCCTGCTTGCTCTTCAAAAGCACTGGCAGCAGGACCCGCGACAGCATCTCGTTGATCGGTGAATTGACGAAGAATGCATTCCCGGTGGAGACAACGATCAGGTCAAGAGAAGGAACGATCTGCACCTTCTGCCCACCGTTCCCCGTCAGCAGGATTGTGTCCACTCGGCGCTGTCCGGATGGCGTCCGGATGCCGTAGAAGCGGTGCCAGATCCCTAGGCCGTAATCGCTGTCGTCCACCCGTGATTGTTTGCTGATGGCGGCGTCGATCCACGACTTCGATATGATCTGCCGGTTCTTCCACTTCCCGCTGTCTCTGATCAAGATTCCGAGTTTCAGCATGTCACGGGGCCGCAAATGGATTTGGCCCGAATCATTCCTCTGGCTGCGATTAAGGGTGAAGTTCCATTTCCAATCGGCTCGCTTGATGCCCAGCGGCTGGAACAGCACCTGGTCCGCGAATTGCGCTAGCGGCCTGCGCGCGGCCCGTTCGACGATCCGCCCCGCCGCATAGAAATTGGCAGAGCAATAGCTACCGGTCACACCTGGATCGGCAAGCATGGGCAAATCGACAAAGGCCTTCACCCAATCGGCAGTTTCGAACAGCTTCGTTTCATGACCCGGCGAGCTGGAATCATGTTCGTTGCAGGCAAAGCCCGATTGATTGCTCAGCAAGTCAGTCAGCGTGACCTTTGCCTTTCGTGGATCCGGATTGGCGAAACTCAAGTAACCGAGCTGATCAAGCACCGGTTCGTTGGCCGACAGTATTTTCCGGTCGACTGCGGCGCCCGCCAGCAAAGCGATAACGGTCTTCGTAAGAGAGCGCATTTGGTGGGGGCGGTTGCGCGTATATCCGTAGAAATACTCCTCCAGTACAAGTGCCCCCTTGTGGTAGATAAGCAGCGACTGGACATCGGGATATTTGCCGCCGATGACCCCGTTCACAAGCTGCTCGGCGACGTCGGCAGAGAGCCCGGCCTGAGCGATATTGCCGACCGGAATGCCGTCTCCAAGGCGCGGAGGCGGCTGATATCGGTACAGGGCTGGCAAACCATCGGGTCCATCGGGTCGCGGCTTCAGGAGCGCTCGTGCAGCGGTTGGGACCGTCGATGACAGTCGCGCGAACCGATCCCCCTGCTCCTTGAACGCAACGATGTTACCGCCGGGGTCTCGAATAAACGGGACCGTCTGCCCAGGTGGATTCAGGAAGGTGTCCGTCCCGGCAGGGCGAAGGAGATATTTCGCACCATCCAAGATGGCGAATAATTGCTGCCCGCCGCTCACAATATGGAGCGTCTGCCCGTCCCTGTACTCATAGTGTCCTTCGAATTCGGCGAGGCTTTGACGCGACGCTTGCGTGACCTGCACGTCCGGGGTCTGCGCTGTCACGGAAGAAGCGCACAGGACAATGGAGAGGGAGGCAAGGACATCTCGAGCAACAATAGGTCGCATTTTGCGGCCCCTCCTGGAGAGAAAAGAAATGAGCACGATTTCGACGGCGCAACACTGAACGCCGCAGCCGTCTGCTCCGCTACATTTGTAGCATGGCTACATTTGTAGCGGCCGTCAAGGTCGTCTTCGTTTGAAGTTAGGCGAACCAAGCGCGGGCGAATTCCGGGGACACAATACTCATTAGGAAGCCGTCACGGAGTAGCCGGGGCGCAGGCTGTCCGGGGGACAGG
>JBDSMG010000021.1:0-73084 GCA_039915925.1 Sphingomicrobium sp. | reverse complement strand
TTCGATCTTGCACCCGGTGGGGTTTACCATGCCGCCTCCGTTGCCGGAGCCGCGGTGCGCTCTTGCCGCACCCTTTCGCCCTTACCCGCTCGAAAACAGGCGGTCTGCTTTCTGTGGCACTATCCCTGAATCCCGCCGAAGCGAGACCCGCCGGGCGTTACCCGGCACCGTCGTTCCGTGGAGCCCGGACTTTCCTCGCCTCGCTTGCGCAAGCCGCGGCCGCCCGGCCCTCTGGCGCCGCTCCTATAGCTGAAAGGGCGCCAGAGTCGAAGGCGTTCAGGCGAGCGGAAGATAGAGCCGGGTCGCGCACTTATGGTCGGGCGTGCCGGGCCCGACATTGAGCCGTTCGACGAAGAACGGGAACTCGCGCGGCTCTTCCCCGCTCGCTGGTAGCCATTGCCCGTAGAGATAATGGCTCGCGGCCCGCAGGTCGTCGCCAGGCCCTTCAATCTCCAGAACGGCGCAACGACCGGCCGGGATGAGCCCCTCGATTATTCCCGCCGCGTTGGGCTCGACCGAACCGCCGCTGGTTGCGCAGAGGTCCATTCGGAATTCCTCCGCCTCCACCTGCTCGGGGTCCGAATGGAAGACGTTGAAAGTCCGGCTTGTAGCGGCACCGTGACCCGACGAGCGCCGCCATTCGATAAACTGGCGAACCGATTCGTTCACTCGCCTGGGATCGCCCCGGTGCTGCAAAACCGCAACGGGAGTGTCCGGAAAGTCGATGATGCGCACGTCATCGGGCGAAAAGCTGTTGGCCATCTGTGTTCTCCTTGCTTGTTGGAGCGGCTCGAGCGCCGCGTGCCAGGAGCTCCAGAGCGGATCGCGCCGAAAGCCGCTCGGCGACTGGTCGAAATGCCGGCGGAAGCTTCTCGCGAATGCCTCCGGCCCTTCGAACCCACTGTCGAGCGCGATTTCGATGATTCGATCGGACGGCCTGAACGCCAGCCGCCGCGATGCGCGGTGCATTCGCAAAAGCTGGATATACCGTCCGACGCTGATCCCGAAGAGGTTCGAGAACTGCCGCTGGAAATGATGCTTCGAGAAAGCCGCAACGCTGCTGAGCAGATCGACATTGAGGTCCGCATCGAGATTGCGCTCGATGAACTGCAGCACGCGCTGCATCCTCGCATGATATTGCTCTGAAGCCCGACTTGCCACCACATCCTCCTGGTGGAAGCTGGATAAAAGCGCTCGGTTCACCGCGCCTGACCCGAAATGCTCAACTCGCTTTCACTGCGGCCTCGGCAACAAGAGCGCCAGCAGCTTCGCGCGGCATTCCCCGTCGATGATCCCGTCAATCATGTCCGGCCGGAATCGCCGCTGGAAGGCGATGACGGCCTTCTTCTCGTCGCTCACGTCATAGCCGAACCGCTCGAGCGCGAGCAGGAAGCCGGCGTCGGTCCAAAAAGGGTCGATCAGGTCCCGCGTGGGGCTGGGCAGCGCAAGCCGCCGCCGTGCGAGAGCTTCCCACGGAAAGAGCTCGCCCGGATCTTCCTTGCGGGCCGGGGCAACATCCGAATGCCCGACGACGTCGCCGCGGCCGATCCCGTGGCGGTCCTTGATCTCGGCAACCAGCGGGATCAGCGAATCCATCTGGGCGTCGGTAAAGTTGCGATATCCGAATTCGTGGCCGGGATTGACGATCTCGATGCCGACGCTTGCCGAATTGACGTCCGTAACCCCACGCCAGCGCGACTTGCCGGCGTGCCAGGCGCGCTTCCTCTCATCGACCAGGCGATAGATGGTGCCGTCCTCATCGACGCAATAATGGGCGGAGACCTTGGCCTCTGGCGAGCACATGCGGTCCAGCGCGCCCTGGCAATCCGGCATACCGGTATAATGAAGCACGATCATCGAGACCGGCAGCGCCCGCTCGTCAAAATTGGGCGAAGGAAGGTCGATCATGTCCATGCGCCCGCAATGGCGCACGACACGAGGGTTTAGGTCAAGCCCTCAGGCGATCTTCCGTGCTGGCGATTCGGCGGCCGCGCCTTCGACCAGATGGTAGAGGCCGCGTGCTTCCGTGTCCGCCTTAAGCTTGCGCGTCGATCCGATCACCGTCTCTCCCGCGCCGAGCATCAGCCAGCCGTCCGGAGCAAGCGCATTGGTCAGGCGCTCGAATGCCTGAGCGCGCGTGTCCGCATGCAAATAAAGAAGCACGTTGCGGCACATGATGATGTCGAACGTGCCGGGATGCGGTGGCGCTTCGAGCAAATTATGCACCTGGAAGCGGACCATCCTGCGCAATTGCTCGACTGCCCGCCAGCCTTCGCCGCCCTCTTCGAACCAGCGCACCATTTCGTTGATGCCGAGGCCGCGCTGCACTTCGAACTGGGTGTAGCTTCCGTCGCGAGCGCGATCGACAACTGCGGCCGACACGTCGCTACCCATGATGTCGATCGTCCACCCGTGCCACAGGTCCGGCTTTTGCGCGAACAGCATGGCCAGTGAATAGACTTCCTGTCCGGTCGAGCAGCCCGCCGACCACAACGTCAGCCGCTTCTTCCGCTCGCGCCGCTCGCGCAGCAAAGGAAGCGCGTGCCGCGACAGCAGGTCGAACGGCGCCCGGTCCCGGAAGAAATATGTCTCGTTGTTCAACAGAGCCTCCACGACCTTGTTCGACAAGCTTGGCTCGCGCCCCATCACGAGGATGGTGATCAGCTCGTCCAGCGTTGAAATTCCACGTTCCTTGAGCAGCCCGGACAAGGCGGTTTCGATCCGCCAGCGCCGGCTCATGGTCAGCTGCTGCCCGGTGCGGGCCTCAAGCAGCCCGGCCAGAATCCGGCTGGAGCTGTCGCTTACCTGCATGCCGGGTCCACCCGCGACGCGATGCGCCGGGCAATCTTGTCCGGCGGCAGCACGGCGCTGGCGAGGCCAGCCTCCAATACCGCGCGCGGCATGCCCCACACCGCCGAGCTTATTTCGTCCTGGGCGATCACCGATCCACCCGCGGCGACAATCGTATTCGCTCCGTCCGCGCCATCGCGGCCCATCCCGGTCAGCACCACGCCGAGGGCGCGCTCGCCGAAGATCTGGCCGACGGACGCGAACATCGGGTCCACGGACGGCATGCAGCCGCTAGCCGACCGACCCTGAATCAGGTGCACGACCGGCGTGTTGCCCGACAGCGCGACGGTGAGATGCGAATCGCCCGGCGCGATCATGATCAGGTCGGCACGCAGTTCCATGCCTTCTTCGGCGACCACTGCCTGGCGCTTGGCGGTAGCTCCGAGCTGCCGCGCAAAGATTGCCATGAATGGCGCTGGCAGGTGCTGCGTGACCAGGATCGGTACGCCGATCGCGGGCGGAAGCTGGTTGAACAAGACGTCGAGCGCGTGAATGCCTCCGGTCGAGGCCCCGATCGCGAGTATGTCAATGCGGCACGACTGCATGGCGCGGAGCTGCGCCTGCCGGCCGGTAGCGGGGACATGGAACGTCGCGGGCTGCTGGTGATTGGCGCGGCCCAGCGCCTTCAGCTTGCTGACGAGGACTTCCGAGAACTTGCCGTTGAAGCGGCCAACGCCGGGCTTCGGGATTGTGTCGGCAGCGCCTTGCGCAAGCGCCGCGACAGTTTCTTCCCCGCCCTCTTCCGCCATGGACGACACGATGATGACCTTGGCGCCACCAGCGGCTTCGAGGATCTTGGGGATCGACTGCAGTCCGCCCGCACCGGGCATGTCGAGGTCGAGCAGGATGATGTCGACACGTACCGCATCGAGCGCTTCCAGCGCGTCCTCGGCGGTTCCGGCAACGGCGACGATTTCAAATGCCGGATCGGCCTCGACCATTCGCGACAAGACCGCGCGAGCGACCATGGAATCATCCACGATCATCAGGCGGATGCGGGGGGCCGCTATCCTTTCGCCTCGGCTGGCCGGCGATCTGGCGAGCGCCCGTTCCACGGCCGGGGAGCTCAGGCTACGCCGACGAGCTGCAGCTTGATGTGAAGCGTCTCGCGGTCAAAGGGTTTCATGACATATTCGTCGGCACCGGCCTCGAGCGCGGCGCGGATATGCGCCATGTCGTTCTCGGTCGTGCAGAACACCACTTTGGGCTGGTCGCCATGACCGCGTTGCCGAAGCAGGCGCAGGAATTCCATGCCGCTCATGACCGGCATGTTCCAATCGAGCAGGACCACGTCCGGCATCTTGGTTTCACAGCGCGACAGAGCCTCCTGGCCGTCGCCGGCCTCCTCGACGTCGAACTCGAGGGTTTCAAGGATATGCCGGGCGACCTTGCGGATCACCTTTGAGTCATCGACGATCAAACAGCTTTTCATGCCTAACTTCCCGCTTCGCCTGTCAGGGCGTTTTAAACGTTAAGGGTAACGAAGACCTTAAGCTGCCTTCGCTTCGCTGCCGGCTACGAGCGCGGCAACGTCGATCAGCAACAAAGGACCAGTTTCAGTTTCCACCATTCCGATCGAGGCGCGTTCCCATCCCGATCCCATCGCCGCGCGCACCGGCGCCGGATCGGACTGGGCCTGGATCACGTCCTCGACCGTATCCACGATCAAGGCATAATGGTGCCCGTCCAGTTCGATGACGGCTGCCTCGCGAACATTCTTTTCACGGTCGATGCTTCCAAGCTCGAGCGAGCGCATGCAGTCGATCACGGTGAGCACCCGGCTACGAAGCGCCGAGAGACCGGCGACATGCGGAGCCGCGCGCGGCACCGGGATCAAGGTGTCGAGTTCGACCACCGACTCGACGGCCGTGGCAGGCAATGCAACGCGCTCGCCGCCGATGGTCACGACCAATAGCAGCTCGTTCATTTCTTGCCTCCCGCAGCGGTCTTCAGCGCCATCAGCAGTCCGGCGCGGTCATAACGATAGATGCTTGCGTCGCCGTCGCCCGATGTTTCGGGGGTCGAACGCAGTCGGATCAGGCGGCCGGCTTCCGCGTCGGGAAGCTCGACCTCCTCCGAAGCAATCACCAGGTCGGCGGTCGATTCGTCGCCTTCGTCGACCACTCGATAGCCGACGGATTCCACGATCGGCCGCAGCATGTTCTGCATCCACGGATCGTCCGAAGGCAGGCGGCACACCGGCGCCTTCTTGTTTGCCTTCGCCTGATTGGCATTCTTCGCGAACAGCCAGTGCGCGTCGATCAGCTCGGCGGGTTCGCCCCCGATCAGCGTAACGCCGCTGACTTCGCCGGGGCATTCCGCCGCGATCACGTCATTGTCGATGTTGGCAAGGTCGATGACCTCGTCGAACGCATAGCCAAGCTCGGTCACGCCGTCATTGAGGCGGAACAGCCGCAGCTTCTCTTTCGGCAGCTCGCCGCCTTCAAGGCCCGCGATCGGAAGGATCGCTTCGCCGAGTTGGACGCGCAGGCGGCCCGCACTCTTCTTGAGCGCCGACACGGCGACTTCCTCAATGCGATCGACCAGTGCCAGGCGCAGTGCCCGCCGGCTTCCGTCGATGGCGCGGAACAGCAGCACCGGAGTGGCCACGGCAGCCTCCACAGCTTGACCGTCGGCAACGCGGCTTCCGCGCTCGTGCGACTCCAGCTTCACTCCCCCGACATGGGCAAGCCCCGCCGGGTCAAACAGAAGGATTGGACTGCCATCGTCCGCAAGCGTGGTCCCGGCATATAGCCCCGTCGCCATCACCGCCGGAGCGGCAGGCTTGACCACAAGCTCTTCATGGTCGTGGATCTTGTCCACCGCGAGCGCATAAAGATCACCCCCGGCAGGACGCAGCACTACCAATGTCCGTGCATCCGAAGCAACATTGCTTTCGATGCCGAGGATGTCGGCAAGTGCAACCTCGGGAACGCGCCGTCCGCGGATGGTGGCAACGCCGGCACCGCCGACCTGCTCCCTGCTGACCGAATCGCCATTAGTGCGAACGATTTCCTCGATCGCCGAGCGCGGAATTGCGAAATGCTGGTTGCCGATCGACAGCGTGAGCGCCGGAATGATCGTCAGCGTCAGCGGCACGCGCAACGTCATGCGCGTTCCCTCGCCGGGCTTGCTGTCGACTTCGACAATTCCGCCGATGCGCTCGACGTTCGAGCGGACGACGTCCATGCCGACACCGCGTCCGGAAATGGCGGTGACCTGCGTCGCGGTCGAAAGGCCGGCTTCGAAGATCAGCGCCAGCCGCTCGCGCGGTCCGAACTGCGCGGCTTCCACCTTGTCGAGCGTGCCCGACGCAATCGCCTTCTCGAGCAGCTTCTGGCCGTCGATGCCGCGTCCGTCGTCGTGAATATCGATGAGGATCTGATTGCCCGATTGCCGCGCGGAAACCGACAGGAGCCCGATCTCGCGCTTGCCCGCCTTGAGGCGATCGGCCGGCATTTCGATGCCATGGTCGATCGCGTTGCGGATGATGTGGGTCAGCGGATCGCGGATCATTTCGATCATTTCGCGGTCCAGCTCGACGTCGCCGCCGTCGATATCAACGAGCACCTGCTTGCCGAGTTCGGCCGACAGGTCGCGGACCATGCGCGGCAATGCGACGAACAGATTTTCGATTCGCTGCATGCGCGTCCGTGTGATCGCGTCGCGCATCTCGGCGATGATCAGCGACAGCCGCTCGAACGCCCCGTCGACGGTGACCTCGTTGGTCGTTTCGCGAAGCCGCCGCGCAAGCTCGTTGCGGGCCAGCACCATGTCCGACACGCCGCTCATCACGCGGTCGAGCAGTTCGACCGACAGCCGGATCGTGCGCGGAGCGGAGGATTTGCCGATCTGCCCATCAACGATGGCCGAGGCCGTCGGAGTGACATTTTCCGCTCCCGGCGCCAGCGCGTCGATGAGATCATGATCGTCGCCGGCCGGAATTCCCTCACCCGCTTCGATCGAGCCGATCATCTCGCCGATGCGGTCGATGATCGCGAGCACTGCACTGACGAGGCCGGCGTCCGCGTGGCGGCGCCCCGCACGAACGTCGGCAAGCGCGTCCTCGGCAGCGTGGCTGAGGCTCTCAAGGCGCGGAAAGTCGAAGAACCCGCAATTGCCCTTCACCGTGTGGACGAAGCGGAAAATGGAATCGAGACGGGCACGGTCGTCCGGCGACGCTTCCCAGGCGACGATCTCGCCCCCGAGGGCTTCAAGCATCTCGCGGCATTCGGCTACGAAATCGGAAATCAGGTCATCCATCGGCGTCGCAGTCCCCGCTTCTTCAAGGGGGGCGTTATGCCGCCGAGGTGTTAACGCCGCGTTATCCCTGAGACGGAAGTGTTACCCCGATAAGCAGCACTTCGTCGGCTGGATCGGACAGCTGAATCGATCCGCCGGCTTCCTCGACCAGGCTGCGCGCAAGGAAGGCGCCCGCGGCGCGCGGCTCAACCACATCGGATGCATTTCCGAGCAGAGTCTCGCGGAACGTCGGATCGAGCAGGATTCGCGGACCCTCGCCGCGGATGACCATCTCGATTTCGCCGTCGCGAGTTTCGGCACCGACGTCGAGCCGCCCGCCCCGCACCAGCGCGTCGCCGGCGATCAGGGCAAGGTTGAGCAGCAGCTTCACCGCACCCTTCGGCAGCTTGGCATCCGGCACCATCCAGCCTAGTTCGATCCGCCGCTCCGGTCCGAACAGGCCGGCCAATGCCGTGTGCGCCTCGCGTGTGTCGATGCTCTCCCCGAACCCGCCGGCCGCGCCAAACGCTAGCCGGAAGAATTTAAGCTTGTTCGCCGATGCCAGTGCGCTCTCGCTGAGCAACTCGAGGCATTTTTCGCGCATGTCCGGGTCCTGCTCGTCGGCGAGCAGTTCCAGACCATTGTTCAGCGCGCCCACCGGCGACATCAGGTCGTGGCATAAACGGGAACAGAGAAGGCTTGCGAGGTCGGCGGCTTTCATGGGCGCGGTTGATGGGGCAGAGTTCGACTGGGCGCAAGCGTCCGCGCTTCTTGGCGCGCAATCGATGGCTATCCCCTCAACAATCCCCAGCGGCAATGGGCCTTAATTGTCATTCGTACCCAGCCGGGCATCGAGCTCGCTCAGCCGGAGCTTCATACGGGCGATCTGCTCAACTGTCGTGTCGGTTCCCAGTGGGTCACTGTGACCATCCGAGACTATTCGCCCGTCCAGGCCAGGCGCTGCAAAAGCTCGGTGTAGTTCGCCTCCTGAGACCGGACGGAGTCCGACCAATATTCGATTACCTGTCGCATCTTCGCTTTGTCCGCCATCGAGGCGTTCGCGGCGCCAGAGGCAAGTTGCTGAAGCTGTTGCACCCGCTCGCGACGAAAGTCCTGCACTGCTCTGAACTTACCGACGGCAGTACGCGCGGCAAGCCACTCCCTACTGCCGAGCTTAAGGCCGGGAACGTTCAGCGCTGTGCGGGCCTCGGCCAAGCGATTCGCGCCTGGTGCCTCATCGAGTTTCTTTCGCAGGACGGCAATCCGGGCTTCCAATTCGATTTCCGTACCCTTCACCAGCCAAGTCATTGAAGTCCTGAAATCAACACCCAAATAATCCAGCCTATGGCCGGGGGGCATCAGATCGTCGACGTGCGGCTTGGCGCCAACCATGCCGGCTGGCGGCTCGATCGCGCGCTTGCCGACGCCGTCCCAACCCTCTCTCGCGAGCGGCTGAAGGCGCTGATCCGCGACGGCGCGCTTGGTGCGGCGAGCGGAGCACTTCGCGATCCCGCGACCAAGGTGCGCGGCGACGAAGCCTTCACGCTGGCTATTCCGGAACCTCGGCCCGCGCACAACGAGGCACAGGATATTCCGCTCACGATCGCCTTCGAGGACGAGCATCTCCTCGTCGTCGACAAGCCCGCGGGCCTCGTTGTCCATCCGGCCGCCGGCAATTTCGACGGTACGCTGGTGAACGCTTTGCTGCACCACTGCGGCGGCAGCTTGTCAGGCATCGGCGGTGTCGCCCGCCCGGGCATCGTTCACCGTATCGACAAGGACACGTCCGGATTGCTGGTCGTGGCGAAGACCGACGTCGCCCACGAGGGCCTCGCCAAGCAGTTCGCGGCGCACAGCATCGACCGGCGCTATCTCGCGATCGTTTCCGGCGTTCCGAAGGCCGCCAAAGGGACCGTCGACGCGCCGCTCGCGCGCTCGTCAACCAACCGCAAGAAGATCGCCATCGTCGCGGAAGGCCGCGGCAAGCGGGCGGTGACTCACTGGACTCGCAAGGAGCTGCTGCGCGACTCGGCGCTAGTCGAATGCCGTCTCGAAACCGGCCGCACGCATCAGGTGCGGGTCCACATGGCAAGCATCGGCCATCCGCTGCTTGGCGACCCGGTCTATGGCCGCAGTGGCGGCTCGACCGCGAAGCTGTTGAAAGAATTGCAGTTCAACCGGCAGGCGCTGCATGCGGCGGAACTGGGCTTTGTTCACCCCGTAACGAAGAACCGCCTGTCGTTCTTCAGTGGCATGCCGTCCGACATGCAGGAACTGTTCAGTGCACTTGGTGTATAGGATTTGAAAAGCTAGGGCGGTCTAAATCGCCCCGCTTAGGGAGAAAGACGAAGTTATGGCACAGCAAAAGGGCATCGTCTCGATTCCCGCTTCCGGCGGGGAGGCCGGACTCAACCGCTATCTTAGCGAGATCAAGAAATTCCCGATCCTCGCTCCAGAAGAGGAATATATGCTCGCCAAGCGCTGGAAGGAGCATGGCGACACGGACGCGGCTGCAAAGCTGGTCAACTCGCACCTTCGCCTCGTGGCCAAGATCGCCATGGGCTATCGCGGCTACGGCCTGCCGGTCAGCGAACTGATCAGCGAAGGCAATATCGGCCTGATGCAGGGCGTGAAGAAGTTCGAGCCCGATCGGGGCTTCCGCGTCGCCACCTATGCCATGTGGTGGATCCGCGCCTCGATCCAGGAATTCATCCTTCGCAGCTGGTCGCTCGTAAAGATGGGCACCACCGCGGCGCAGAAGAAATTGTTCTTCAATCTGCGCCGGATGAAGAACCAGATCGAGGCGTTCGAGGAAGGCGACCTCAAGCCCGCCGACGTCACCAAAATCGCGACCGACCTCGGCGTGACCGAGGAAGAGGTGGTCTCGATGAACCGCCGCATGGGTCATGGCGGCGACACGTCTCTCAACGCACCGCTGAAAGGCGACGAGGGCGGCGAGGGCCAATGGCAAGACTTCCTGGTCGACAGCGGCCCGCTGCAGGACGAGCGGATCGCCGAGGACGAGGAAACCAGGGTCCGCCACGACCTGCTGATGCAGGCGATGGACGCCCTCAACGACCGCGAGCGCAACATATTGATGGAACGCCGCCTCGCCGACGAGCCCAAGACCCTGGAAGAACTCAGCCAGGTCTACGACGTCAGCCGCGAACGGATCCGCCAGATCGAGGTGCGCGCATTCGAGAAGCTCCAGTCCGCGCTTCTGCGGCTGGCTGGCGAAAAGCGGCTTCTGCCGGCCGCTTAGCTGGCCTGAACCTGCATTCGGTAGGCCGAGGCGATCGCCGTCGCGAGGCCGGCGAGATCGAACGGTTTGGCCAGAACAATGACATTGTCCGGCCGCTCGCCGATGGCTTCCTTGTCGGCATAGCCGGTGACGATCATCGCCGGTAAGTCCGGGCATTGTTCTCGTGCAGCGCGGATCAGCTCGGTGCCGGACATGAGCGGCATCGCATAGTCGCTGATCAGCAGGTCGCACTCGCATTTGCCGCCGAGCAGTTCCATTGCCTCCGGTCCGCCGGGTGCTTCCGTCACCTTGTGCCCCAGGTCCTCGAGCATCGCGACGGTGGTGTGGCGGACTTCCTCATGGTCGTCGACCAGCAGGATGCGCAGGCTTGCACCCAGCGGCGCAGGGTTGATCGCAGTGAAGCGCTGGCCGGGAACCTCCGCGCTCGCCGGAGCACGCGGCAGCCAGATTTCCGCGCGCGTGCCCTCCCCGACCTTGCTTTCCAGCCGAAAGGCTCCGTCCGACTGGCGAGCGAAGCCGTAAACCATGCTGAGGCCGAGACCGGTGCCTTTCCCGACCTCCTTGGTGGTGAAGAACGGCTCCATGACCTTCTCAAGGTCGGCCGATGAAATCCCGAAGCCCTTGTCGCTGACGCTGATGACGACATAGTCGCCCTTCGCAAGGCCGAGCTCGTCGCTGACGTCGACGGCGCGGTTGACCGCCTCCACCTCGATGGTTCCGCCGTTCGGCATCGCGTCGCGAGCGTTGATGATGAGGTTCATCAGCGCAAGCTCGAGCTGCGCCTGGTCCGCAAAGGCGTGCCAGACGTCCGGCTCGTGCCGCCATTCGATCTGCACCAGCCCACCGAGCGTATGAGCGAGCAGGTCGGTCACCGCTTCGGAAAGGTCGGTCATGTCGATGACCGCCGGTTCGAGCTTCTGTCGGCGCGCGAAAGCAAGCAAGCGGCGAACCAGCTCGGTCCCCTGCTCGGCCGCCCGCTTGGTCATGCCGAGGATCTTCTGCTGCTCTTCCTTCAACTCTACGCGCC
Organism: Sphingomicrobium sp.; assembly: GCA_039915925.1. GTDB lineage: Bacteria > Pseudomonadota > Alphaproteobacteria > Sphingomonadales > Sphingomonadaceae > Sphingomicrobium. The sequence goes on along the minus strand of JBDSMG010000021.1, from coordinate 61,703 downwards.
GCTCGATGAGGCCGATGCCCCCGATCACCGCGGCCAGAAGATTGTTGAAGTCGTGGGCGATTCCGCCGGTCAGCTTGCCGATCGCGTCCATCTTCTGCGCCTGCACAAGCTGGCTTTCCAGCATCTTGCGGTCCGAGACATCGGTCAGCGTGCCGGCGAACTCGGCCGGGCGGCCATGCGGGTCGCGAAGGAGCACCGCCTGGTCGTGGAAATGCTTCCAGGTTCCGTCCGCGCACTGCCAGCGATACTCGGCCGAGAAGCGCCCCGTCTCGCGCCGCTCATCCATCGCCGCGAATACCCGGTCGTGGTCCTCGGGGTGAAGCCGCTCTTCCCAGATCTTCGGGTCCGCCTGCACCGCCTCGAAGTCGAAGCCGGTCATCTGCGCCAGATTGCCGCTGACGAAGTTCGGGCAGCGATGATCGCAATGCAGCGGCTCAAGATAGAGCACGATCGGCAGTGACTGGATGATCGCCGCTTGTCTCTGCTCAGCCCGGCGAAGTTCCTGTTCGACCCGCAAACGCTCGGCATTGGCGCGCAGGTTCTCATCGAGCAGCGCCTGTTCCTGCCGCGCCTTGCGTTCGATCTCCTTGGTCTTGGCGAACAGATCAACGAACACGGCGACCTTGGAGCGCAGGACGACCGCCTCGACCGGCTTGAACACATAATCGACCGCGCCCATCGAATAGCCGCGCAGCAGATGCTCGGCTTCCTTGTTCACAGCCGACAGGAAGACGATCGGAATGCCTTTCGTCTGCTCGCGCTCGCGCACGATCTGGGCGACTTCGTAGCCGTCCATGTCGGGCATGTAGACGTCCAGCAGGATGACCGCGAACTCGCCTTTCAAAAGGTGCCGGAGCGCTTCGTCGCCGGACTTGGCGACCACGACCTCACCGATGTCTTCAAGCACGTTCTGGATGGCGAGAAGGTTGCGTTCGTCGTCATCGACGACCAGCACGCGCGGACGCTTGGCGAGGTCGTCGAAAGCGGCCGCCTGGTCCGCTTCCGCAACCCCCGCCTGTGGCGTCTTGCCGACCGTCGTCGCCAAGTTCACTTATTCCGCGGCCTGCATGGGAGCGGCTTGACTGGCCTCGCGCGAACGAGCGATCCACACCCGCAGCAAGGCAAGCAGCAGATCGATGTCGACCGGCTTGGCGATATAGTCGGAAGCGCCGGCATCGAGGCACTTCTGCCGGTCGCCCTTCATCGCCTTGGCCGTGACCGCGATCAGCGGCACTTCGGCGAGATGCTCGCGCTGGCGGATCTGCTGCATCGTCTCATAACCGTCCATCTCCGGCATCATGATGTCGATCAGCGCAACGTCCACGCCCGGAGTCTGCTCCAGGATAAGGATTCCGTCGCGGCCTCCTTCGGCGTGCAGCACTTCGACATCGTGGCTTTCCAGCACGCTCGTCAACGAGAAGATGTTGCGGATATCGTCATCGACGATCAGCACCCTTGCACCGGCAAGTTCCGCGACCTGCCGGGCGTGTGCCGGCTCGCTGCTCGCCTTCCGCTTGGACGGCTTGGCTGTGCGCACCGTCGCAAGCAGATCGTTGAAGACCCGCACGAGATCCTCGCGCTCGGCCGGCTTGTCGGTAACTCCAAAGGCGCCGAGCGCCATCGCTGAACGGCTCTTGTCGGCGCCGGAGATGACGTGGATCGGCACGTGACGCGTGTCCGGATCGTGCTTCAGCAGATCGAGCAGCACGAAGCCGTCGATGTCCGCGAGTCCAAGGTCGAGCGTAATCGCGCCCGGCTGAAGCTTGCGCGCCATCGCCAGCGTTCCCGCGCCGGCGGTGGACACGACCCCCTTCAACCCGGCCTCGTGCGCGGCGTCGAGAAGGATCGCCGCGAAGGTCGGATCATCCTCGACGATCAGCACGAACGGATCCTTGCCGAGATTGTCGCGGTCGTCATTGACCTCGAACCCGGTGGGCAGCGCCGAAGGCACCATCGCGCCGCTATTGTCGTAGCGGGCGATCGACGTTCCCGGAGTTGCTCCCGCGGCCGGGGTCGCTTCGGGCGGGATGAACAGGGTGAAGGTCGAGCCCTCGCCCGGCACCGAGCGCACCTGCAACTCGCCGCCAAGCAGACGCGCGATTTCGCGGCTGATCGACAGTCCGAGGCCGGTGCCGCCATATTTGCGGCTGGTGGTGCCGTCGGCCTGTTGGAACGCCTCGAAGATCAGCTTCTGCTTGTCTTCCGGAATGCCGATGCCGGTGTCGGTCACTGCAATTTCGATTGCCCGGTCGACGTTGCGCAGGATCGGGTGGGTGAGGCTCCAGCCCGTATCCGCGTAGCGCACCGCAAGCGTGACCCCGCCCCTTGAGGTGAACTTGAACGCGTTCGACAGCAGGTTGAGGACGATCTGCTGGAGCCGCTTCTCGTCGGTTCGCACCGTCTGCGGCAGGCGGCTGTCGAACTCGACGTTGAAGTCCAAATTCTTGTCGGCCGCGAGCTGGCGGAACGTGCGTTCCATGTGCTGCTTGAGGCTGCTCACCGGCATCTCGCCGACCTCGATCGTCACCGTTCCGGATTCGATCTTCGACAGGTCAAGGATGTCGTTGATGAGGCTGAGCAGGTCGGAACCGGCCGAGTTGATCGTGCGCGCGAATTCGACCTGCTTGTCGTTGAGGTTGCCCTGCGGGTTGTCGGCCAGCAGTTTCGACAGGATTAGCAGCGAGTTGAGCGGCGTCCGCAACTCGTGGGACATGTTGGCCAGGAACTCGGACTTGTACTTGGACGTCAGCGCGAGCTGCTCCGCCTTCTCCTCGAGCGCCCTGCGGGCCATTTCGATTTCGAGGTTCTTGGCTTCGACCTGCTTCTTCTCATTCTCGAGCAGCTGCGCCTTCTCCTGCAGCTCCTCGTTGGTATTGTGCAGCTCCTCCTGCTTGGTCGTCAGCTCGGTCTGCCGCGCCTGAAGCTCCTGCGTGAGCAGCTGGGACTGCTTGAGCAGGCCTTCCGTACGCATCGTCGCGGCGATCGTGTTGAGCACGATGCCGACCGATTCCATCAACTGGTCGAGGAAGGTCTGGTGGGTCTCGTTGAACTCCTGGAATGAAGCCAGCTCGATGACCGCCTTCACTTCATCTTCGAACAGCGCCGGAAGGATGTTCACATTGGCCGGCTTGGCATGGCCGAGGCCCGATCCGATGCGGATGAAGTCGCCGGGCACGTCCTTGAGCAGGATCGGCCTTTTATCGGCGGCAGCCTGGCCGACCAGCCCTTCGCGCATCCTGAACTCGCTCTTGAGCTCGCCGACCGTTTCGGCGCCATAGCTCGCGACCAGTTCGAGCTTGGCCTCGTCCTCCTCGCGGTTGGTGACGTAGAAGACGCCGTACTGCGCGTTCACCAGCGGCGCGAGTTCCGACATGATCAGGTTCGACACGGTCGTGAGATCGCGCTCGCCCTGGAGCATGCGGCTGAACCGCGCGAGGTTGGTCTTGAGCCAGTCCTGCTCCGCATTCTTCAAGGTCTGTTCCTTGAGGTTGCGGATCATCTCGTTGATCGTGTCCTTGAGCGCGGCCATTTCGCCCGACGCCTCGACTGCGATCGACCGGGTCAAGTCGCCCTTGGTCACCGCGGTCGCGACGTCGGCGATCGAGCGCACCTGGTTGGTCAGGTTCGCCGCGAGCTGGTTCACGTTGTCCGTCAGATCGCGCCACAGGCCGGCGGCGCCAGGCACGCGGGCCTGACCGCCCAAGCGCCCTTCGATTCCGACCTCGCGGGCCATGTTTGTGACCTGGTCGCCGAAGGTCGACAGTGTCTCGATCATGAAGTTGATCGTCTCGGCAAGCGCCGCGATTTCGCCCTTCGCGTCCACCGTCAGCTTCCGCTTGAGGTTGCCTTGCGCCACCGCGGTCACGACCTCGGCAATACCGCGAACCTGGTTGGTTAGGTTTGTCGCCATCAGGTTCACGTTATCGGTCAGGTCCTTCCAGGTTCCGCCGACTCCCGGCACCTGCGCCTGACCGCCCAGCTTGCCCTCGGTACCCACTTCGCGGGCCACGCGGGTCACTTCTGAGGCGAAGCCGTTCAGCTGGTCGACCATCGTATTGATTGTGTTCTTGAGCGCGAGGATTTCGCCCTTCACGTCAACGGTGATCTTCTTCGACAGATCGCCCTTCGCCACGGCGGTCGTCACGTCGGCGATGTTGCGCACCTGGCCGGTCAGATTGTCGGCCATCAGGTTCACGTTGTCGGTCAGATCCTTCCAGGTGCCGGCCACTCCGCGCACTTGCGCCTGACCGCCCAGCTTCCCTTCGGTACCCACTTCGCGTGCCACACGCGTCACTTCCGAAGCGAAGGAGTTGAGCTGGTCCACCATCGTGTTGATGGTGTTCTTCAGCTCGAGAATCTCCCCTTTCACGTCGACGGTGATCTTCTTCGAAAGATCGCCCAGGGCGACGGCGGTCGTCACTTCAGCGATGTTGCGGACCTGGCCGGTGAGGTTCGCGGCCATGGCGTTCACGTTATCGGTCAGATCCTTCCAGGTTCCGCCGACGCCCGGCACCTGCGCCTGCCCGCCGAGCTTGCCCTCGGTACCCACCTCACGCGCCACGCGGGTCACTTCGGACGCGAAGCCGTTGAGCTGATCCACCATGACGTTGATGGTGTCCTTGAGCTCCAGGATCTCGCCCTTCACGTCCACCGTGATTTTCTTGGACAAGTCGCCGCGCGCCACGGCGGTCGTAACTTCGGCGATATTACGGACCTGGCCGGTCAGATTGCCGGCCATCAGGTTCACGGAATCGGTCAAATCGGCCCAGGTGCCGGCGACCCCTTCCACCTGCGCCTGACCGCCGAGCTTTCCTTCCGAACCCACTTCGCGCGCCACGCGAGTCACTTCGGACGCAAAGCCGTTAAGCTGATCGACCATCGTGTTGATGGTATCCTTGAGTTCAAGGATTTCGCCGCGGACTTCCACGGTAATCTTCTTCGACAAGTCACCCTTCGCCACGGCAGTGGTCACGTCGGCGATGTTACGCACCTGGCCCGTCAGATTGCCCGCCATCAGGTTCACCGAATCGGTCAGATCGGCCCAGGTCCCAGCCACGCCTTCGACCTGCGCCTGCCCGCCGAGCTTGCCTTCGGAACCCACCTCGCGTGCGACGCGCGTCACTTCCGACGCGAAGCCGTTGAGCTGGTCCACCATCGTGTTGATGGTGTCCTTCAGCTCCAGAATTTCGCCGCGCACGTCGACGGTAATCTTCTTCGACAGATCGCCCAGCGCCACCGCGGTCGTCACTTCGGCGATGTTGCGAACTTGGCCGGTCAGGTTCGCCGCCATCAGATTCACGTTGTCGGTGAGATCCTTCCAGGTTCCGCCGACGCCCGGCACCTGCGCCTGACCGCCGAGCTTGCCTTCGGTCCCGACCTCGCGCGCGACGCGGGTCACTTCCGACGCGAAACCGTTGAGCTGATCGACCATCACGTTGATGGTGTTCTTCAGCTCCAGAATTTCGCCCTTCACGTCGACGGTAATCTTCTTCGACAAGTCGCCGCGGGCAACGGCGGTCGTCACTTCGGCGATGTTACGCACCTGGCCCGTCAAATTCTCGGCCATGGAGTTCACATTGTCGGTTAGATCCTTCCACGTCCCGGCAACGCCTTCCACCCGCGCCTGTCCGCCAAGCTTTCCTTCGGTACCGACTTCGCGCGCCACGCGGGTCACTTCGGACGCGAACGAGTTCAGCTGATCCACCATGACGTTGATGGTGTTTTTCAGCTCCAGGATTTCGCCCTTCACCTCAACGGTGATCTTCTTCGACAAATCGCCGCGGGCCACGGCGGTGGTCACTTCTGCGATGTTGCGGACCTGACCCGTCAAATTGGTCGCCATCGCGTTCACATTGTCGGTCAGGTCCTTCCACGTTCCGGCGACGCCCTTCACATTCGCCTGTCCGCCCAATTTGCCCTCGGTCCCGACCTCGCGGGCGACGCGGGTCACTTCGGACGCGAAGCTGGCGAGCTGCTCGACCATCGTGTTGACGACCTTGCCGATGCGCAGGAATTCGCCGCGCAGCGGCCGGCCGTCGATCTCGACGGTCATGGACTGGGACAGGTCGCCCTTGGCCACCGCACCGATGACGCGCGCCACTTCGGCGGTCGGCTGCACCATGTCCTCGATAAGTTCGTTGACCGAACGCAGCGCATTCTCCCACCCGCCGCGGGCGTTCTTCACTCGCCCGCGCTGGGTGATCTTGCCTTCCTTGCCGACGACCTGGGAGAGGCGTTCGAATTCCTGGGTCATGTCCTGGTTGAGGGACACGACTTCGTTGAACAGGGCCGCGATCTCGCCGTCGACGCCGTCCGCGTCCTCCGGGAGGCGGACGCTGAAATCGCCCCGGCGCAGCGCGCGGAGAGCGGAAACGAGCTGACGGCGATCGATGAAGTCTCGCTGGGCCTGGATGTTCAACTAGCTCTCCGTCGTTACTCCCCCGCCCCAGGTTGACACGCGCAGCCCCCCGGCTGCGACGCCATCATAGCAGACGGAGGCCGTTCGCAAGTGAATGTTTCGGCCGAGAAACGGTTCCCGAATCGTTAGGCGGGGTCAGGTTAACGAAGGGCGAGGCGCACGTTCTCGACAGAGCTTTTCCGCGGCAGCACCACGCGGAACTTTCGACTCGCGAAGTCGATCGAAACGCGATCGAAGGCCCGTATCGTGTTCATTCCGAGCAGCAATGCAGGCCGGTCGTGCAGCGCGAGCGTTTCGAAAATCGGCGCATCCGCGAAGGCGATCGTCATGTCCTTGATTATCAGGCTGCCAACTTCAAACTCATCGATCGTCATCAGCTCGCCAGTAATCGACTGTCCGGTGACGGACTGCAATTGAATGAGCCCGACCGGGTGCAGCAACCCGCTGTTCTGAAGCCGTCGCCGGAGCGCGGGATTGCCAATCGAAGCATCCGAACCGGTGTCGATAACGACGCTGATCGCGCGCTTGTTGGCGCTGGCCTGGGTCAGGATCAGGCGACCAGCCTTGAGCTTGCCCGTGACAACGACGGTTTCGCGGCCAGGTGAGCGCTGCTCCGCGTTCGCCGAGGGGACGATCGTCATCTGCCCCTTTGGAAAATCGAAAGTCACGCGCTCCGACCGCAGCGAGTCAATACCGAGGACCCCGTCCGCACCAAGGTTGGAATGCTCGAGTACCGCCGCATTGACGTTCTCGATCGTCTTCTGACTGAACTCGAGGCGTCCAAGCGACGCCGTCTGAACGCTCTGATGGCCGGATATCGTATAGAGTTGGACAGGGTCGGCAGCGTCGAGGCCGAGCGAGTGCGCCACCCGGCTCGAAACGACCGTGTGGTCCGCACCGGTATCGACAAGGAAATTGTAAGGCCCCTTGCCGCCAATCATGACCTGCACAGTCATGCGGTCATAGGCATCGCTACGAAAATTTGCTGTCTGCGCCTGCGTGTTCTTGTCGATGGCGCCGGGCAAAGCGGTTGCATCATATTCGACTGGTGACGCGACCTGCGCCGAGACCGGTGCGGCGAGGGTGAACGCGGGTAAAAGGCACAGACTTACAGCACGCATGGCCGAGTCCTCCCGCGTGACAGTCTACGCCTCGAAACCCCCTCCGAAAAGGTTCAATCTTCAAGCTTGCATTAGGGACGAGGCTTTACTCGAGAGGGCGTGGGGCCGGCGGACGCTAATGTCCGATCGGGAGCAGTTTAACCGTGCAGTGCACGAGGTGAATGTGGACCCGCGACCCCCAGAATCGACCCTGATTTCGCTTAGCCGCTCGGTCCCGCTGCCGCCCGACCGACGCGAGGGTGAACGCTACCTCACCCTGCTGCGGGTCGGTTCGATGACGGTCGATGGACGCCGCCAGCTCTGCCTGGTCCGCAACGTGTCGTGCGGCGGGATGATGGTTCGAACCTATTCGGACTTCGCGCCCGGCACGCGCATGTCGATCGAATTCAAGCATGGTGAGTCGGTCGTCGGCACCGTTCGATGGGTGCAGGACGGCAATGTCGGACTGATGTTCGATCATGCAATCGACGTCCTTCAGCTGCTCGACTCCGCGATGAGCGGGCCGCAGCCACGCATGCCCCGGGTCGAGATGGGCGGCATTGTCTGGGTGCGCGAGGATGCGGTCACCCACCGCTGCCAGACGATGGATATTTCGCAGGGCGGGATCAAGCTCCGCTCGCCCAAGCCGCTGCGCCTCCACGGCCAGGCGGTCGTGACACTCGGCGGCCTGCCCCCGATCGCGTCGGTCGTTTCATGGGGTCAGAGCGATTGCTACGGAATTCGCTTCAATCAGGTTCTGCCGCTTCAGACATTGATCCGGTGGTTGAAGGCCCAGCAGCACACGCAGGAACTGCGCGCGGCCGGCTGACGGCTGCTTAATCCGCTTTTAGGGAAGCTTCGGAGTGGGCGCGCCCATCCAGCTATCGAGCAGCTGCTGCTCCTGCGCGGTCAAGGCGCGCGGGTTGAGCGCCGGCCGCCGATAATCATTGTGAACGCGCGGCTTCGGCTGCGGAATATTGCGGAGAACATCCTGGGGGTGAAGCGGCGCGGCGAACGCGACGCCGGCATATTGCCCGTCCACCCACGCAATCCGTCCGGCAACGCTGAGATCGTTGCGGCGGAACAGCACCTCGGATCCCTCGACGGGAAGGCGCTCGCCTTGAATCAGGGCGCCTTGCTCCGAGAGGTTACGAAGCTTGACCGCGATCGACGCACCCGACACTTCGATCGTCGCTGCAAGCAGCACGTTCGCGCGTGGGGATCGGGCGTTCCTGGGGGCGTTGCTCTCATCCATGTCCAACCCGGCGTAGGGCAAGGTGGTAAAACTTCGTTTAACGGCAACCGCTCATTTTGCGCAGCAACAGCATGAAATTGTTCGCGGGCATGCTCCGTAGCTCAACCAAGCGAAATCTTTTCTGATCCGCTTCGGCGGCAACATCCTCCACTTTTCGAATCCCCCACTCGGGATCGCGGGAACGCAGCTGCGCGTCGAAGTCGAGGTTCGATGCCGCTGTCGTCACATCGTCGGAGAACCAGGGACCGTAGAATATCAGCGGAGCGCCCTCCGGCAGAATCGCAGCGGCGCGATCGAGAAGCCCGAGCGTCGCAGTCCAAGGAGCGATGTGCGCCATGTTGATGCTCAGGATCGCGTCCGCGGCCACGATCGGCCATTCGCCCCCGGCATCGAGACGAAGTGGCTCGCGCAGGTTAGGAAGCGCCGCCTCGTTTCGCCAGGCACTGATCGACGCAAGCGCATCTTCGCTGACGTCGCTCGGCTGCCATTCTAGCTCCGGAAATCTCCCGGCGAAGTAAACGGCGTGCTCGCCGGTACCGCTGGCGATCTCGAGAACCAGGCCGAAGCTCGGCAGCCACTCGCGCAACACTTCAGCGATCGGCTCACGGTTGCGCACGGCAGCCGGAGCCGATCTTTTCAATGGCTCAGCGATCGCCTTGCTCGTGCGGCGTCGGCTCACGGACCGCGGCCCGAGCCGGGTTGCGGAACGTCAGCGCCGGCTTGCGGGCGGCGAGTCCGCGCCACAAGCCACGCAGATGCGTGCTTCGTTCAATGCCAAGGAAAGTCAGCAGCGCGCGTCCGCCAACAAGCGCCGGGCGCGAAGGTACATTTCAAGCCTTTGAACGCCCAACAACCCGAGCGCGAACACGATCAGCACGTCGGTCAGACTCTGCGGCGTAAGATGCAGGCCGCCGACACTGGCGACATCAACCCCGCGCATCGTCGATTTTACCGCAATTAGAACGACGATGAACATGATGGCCGCGGGCGACTGCGTGGCGGTGAGCCGATGCGTTGCCGGATCAACATCGATCCGCATCATCCGGCCACGTTGCCACCCCAACAGCGATCCAAGAGCCAGGCCAACGAGGCACAATCCCCAGCCTGATGCATTCGGCGGCGTCGCGACCAATACCGCAATCGCAATCGCGCCGTAAATTGCGGGAATTATCCACAATCGGCCGACGTTTAGCGGCTGCGCTTTGTTTACGCGTCGAAGGCGGAAGAACAGGACAATGCCAATCACCAGTGCCGGAATCAGATAAGACAAAAAACTGGCCCGTCGGCCCCGGCTGTGCGTGCATTATATGTCCCCCCTATTCGGTCGCCGCCGCTTGTTGGGAGGCCCGGTACGTCAGCACAGGCTTGCGCGCGGCGAGCGTTTCGTCAAGGCGCCGCCGTGGTGCGTAGACCGGCGCAGCCTTGAGGCTTTGGTCCCCGGCCCGCGCCCGCTCGGCGATCGATCGCAGGGCGGCGATGAATTGGTCGAGCCCGGCCTTCGATTCGGTTTCGGTCGGCTCGATCAGCATCGCTCCGTGCACGACCAGCGGAAAATACATGGTCATGGGATGGAAGCCCTCGTCGATCAAAGCCTTGGCGAGATCGATCGTGCTCAGCCCGCCGGCAAAGCCCTTGTCGGAGAAAATCGCCTCATGCATGCACGGGCCGCTGGCCGCAAAGGGCGCGTCGAGCACGTCTTCGAGGCTGCGTAGGACGTAATTAGCGTTGAGCACCGCGTCCTCCGCCACCCGCCTCAGCCCGTCGGCGCCATGGCTCAGAATGTAGGCGAGCGCGCGTGTGAACATCCCCATCTGGCCGTGGAACGCGACCATCCGCCCGAAGCTTTCCGAACCTTCCGCGTGAGCGGTCTCTTCCTCGACCAGGCGAAAATCATCGTCGGTCTTCACCACATAAGGCAACGGTGCGAACGGGCTCAGGGCCTCCGACAGGACGACCGGGCCAGAGCCGGGCCCGCCGCCACCGTGCGGGGTCGAGAAGGTCTTGTGCAGGTTGATGTGCATCGCATCGATGCCGAGGTCACCCGGACGCACGCGACCAACGATCGCGTTGAAATTGGCGCCGTCGCAATAGACGAACCCGCCGGCTGCATGGACCGCGTCGCTGATCGCGATCATGTCCGGCTCGAACAGCCCGCAGGTGTTCGGATTGGTGATCATAACAGCGGCGATGTCGAGTCCGAGCCGCCCCTTCAGCGCGTCGAGGTTCACGCGCCCCGCCGCGTTGGCCGGAATATTTTCGACGCGGAAACCGGCGAAAGCAGCGGTCGCCGGATTCGTGCCGTGCGCGCTTTCCGGAACCAGCACCACGTCACGCTTGTCGCCGCGCGCGTCGAGCGCAGCGCGTATCGCAAGCAGTCCGCACAGCTCGCCATGCGCGCCGGCCTTCGGGCTCATCGCCACCGAATGCATTCCCGTCAGCGTGACCAGCCATTGCGCGAGCTGCTCGATGACCTCGAGCGCACCCTGCACGGTATCCTGCGGCTGCAGCGGGTGCACATCCGCGAAGCCCGGCAATCGCGCGACCTTCTCGTTGAGTCGTGGATTATGCTTCATCGTGCACGATCCGAGCGGGAACAGGCCGAGGTCGATGGCGTAATTTTGACGGCTCAGGCGCGTGTAGTGGCGCACCGCTTCCGGTTCGGAGAGGCCGGCGAGGCCGATGGGGGTGGTACGGGCCAAGTCACCCAACTTGTTCCCCGGCGAAGGCCGGGGCCCAGGGCGATGCAAAGCAGCGCTTTCGCGCTCCTGGACCCCGGCCTTCGCCGGGGCACCATAATCATCAAAATCCACGCCCGTGGTCTCCGCGTCGCCGATCTCGAACAGCAATGCCTCTTCAAGCATCAGCGCCCGGTTGCCGGTCACGGTCTGCGCTTCGCCTTGCTCGTTCGCGGGCGTCGAGGGCCGCCAGCCCGACGGATTGACGGTCATCGCACCACCTCCTTGAGCGCGGCTTCGAGCGCGTCGACATCCACATCGGTGACCGTCTCCGTCACCGCGATCACGAGTCCGTTCTGCAGCGCTTCAACACCCGGATAGAGCCGCCCGAGCGACACCCCGCCGAGCACTCCGCGTTCCGCCAGTGCGTGAACCGCCGGCCGTGCCTCGACCGGCAGGCGCACCGTGAATTCGTTGAAGAAGCTGTCGTTCACCACCTCGACACCCGGAATGGTGCCGAGCCGCTCGGCAACCTGCCCGGCACGCGCGTGGTTGATTGCCGCCAAGGTCCTAAGGCCCGCTTCGCCAAGCAGGCTCAGGTGTACCGAGAAGGCGAGGGCGCACAGCCCGGAATTGGTGCAGATGTTCGACGTCGCTTTCTCGCGCCGGATATGCTGCTCGCGGGTCGAAAGCGTGAGGACGAAGCCGCGCTTGCCCTCCGCGTCGACAGTCTCCCCGGCGAGGCGGCCAGGCATCTGCCGCACATATTTCTCGCGGGTGGCGAATAGGCCCACATAGGGTCCGCCGAACTGAAGTCCGACGCCGATCGACTGTCCCTCACCTACCACAATGTCGGCGCCCATCTCGCCCGGCGAGCGGATCGCCCCGAGCGCAACGGGCTCGGTCACGACGACGATCAGTAAGGCTCCGGCGGCCTGTGCCGCTTCGGCAATTGGGGAGAGGTCGGCGATGCGGCCGAGGATGTCGGGATATTGCACGACCACCGCGCTGGTCTCGCCGTCGATGCGGCCGATCAACTTTTCGCTGTCGGTCTCCGCTGTAAGTTCGGGCAGACTCGTCTCCAGCACGTCGCCGGTAAAGCGCGCCATCGTATTCGCCACGCTGATATAATGCGGGTGCAGCCCCGACGAGACGATCGTCTTGGTCCTGCGCGTGATCCGCCGCGCCATGCCGATCGCTTCCCAGCAGGCGGTGGAGCCGTCGTACATCGACGCGTTGGCAACATCGCAGCCGAACAGGCGCGCCACCTGCGTCTGGAATTCGAAGAGCACCTGCAGCGTGCCCTGCGCGATTTCGGGCTGATAGGGCGTGTAGGCGGTCAGGAACTCGCCGCGCTGGATGATATGGTCGACGCTGGCCGGGATGTGGTGCTTGTAGGCGCCGCAGCCGAGGAAGAAGGGCACTTCGCCGGCGACCATATTCTTGCGCGCGAGCGCGGTCATGTGCCGGTCCACCGCCAGTTCGCTCGCATGATTCGGAAGCTCGCGGATCGGGCCCTTGAGACGCGCGCCCTCCGGCACATCGCGGAACAGTTCGTCGATCGACCCCGCGCCGATCACGGACAGCATTTGCGAGCGATCGGCATCGCTCAGCGGCAAGTAACGCATCAATCAGGCTTCCTCATGATGAAGCGAAGGCGGACATAATCGGCGAACCAGCTGCCGTCCGCCTGCTGGAGTTGTGGGGCGAGTCGGCGTTCGACGGCCGCAGCGATGTCGTCGCGTTCGCTCTCGGGAACGTGCGCGGCATCGAGCCAGCCGGCGCGGAAAGTCTTTACCCAGGCCGCGACCCCGGCCTTCAGGGGCGTCGGGCGCGGGATCAACTGGGTTTCGATGTTCGTGAAGCCGGCGGCGCCGTAAACGGCGGCAAGCTCCTCCGAAGAAGCATACCATTGCGGGTCCTCGGCCGGCACCGGATAACCGCGCTCAGTGAGCTCGGCGCGGATGCCGCCGCGCAGGATGGCGATGTTGCCCGCACCGCCCATCTCGCCAGCAAAGCGACCGCCCGGCTTCAGCGAGCGGAATATCGCGGTGGCCGCCTGCTCCTTCGCCAGCACCCAGTGCAACGCAGCGTTGGAAAAAGCCGCGTCGAACTCCGCGTCGAACTCCATAACCTCGGCAGCGAGCAGGTGCGCGTCGAGACCGGTTGCACGCGCCGCCGCAATCATGCTCTCGCTATTGTCGACACCCACCACCGTTGCACCGCGTTCGACGATCTTGAGCGTCAGCGCGCCTTCGCCGCAGCCGACGTCGAGGATGCGTTCGCCCGGCTGCGGGTCGAGGAGGTCGAGCGCCGCCACGCCAAGCTCCGCAACGAAGCCGCCAACGCGGGCATATTCCCCCGCATCCCACTTGCTGGTTGAGGCGAGTACCTGGGTCAGAGCGTTGCCACCCATTCGCGATAAGCCGCTTCGTCCATCAGCCCCTCGACCTCACCCGGATTGTCGAGGCGGAGCTTGAAGAACCAGCCTTCCCCTTCCGGATCGCTGTTGATCAGGCTGGGATCGTCGGCAACGGCCTGGTTGCCCTCAACCACTTCGCCGCCGACCGGAGCATAAACGTCGGACGCTGCCTTGACGGACTCGACCACCGCCGCTTCCTGTCCCTTGCCCAGCTTGCGGCCGGCCTCCGGCACCTCGGCGAAGACGATGTCGCCAAGTGCTTCCTGCGCATGGTTGGAAATGCCGACCGTGGCGGTGTCGCCCTCGACTCGGATCCATTCATGCTCGCGGGTGAAGTAAAGGCTCATCGGTCAGGCTCCCTTGCGGTGATAGCGGTGGGGGATGAACGGCATCGGCGCGACGCGCGCTTCGAACAGCTTCGAGCGCTGCTCGAGCTTCAAGGCGGTGCCGGTGTCGGAAAGATGCGTCGCGACATAGCCCATCGCGATCGGCCGCCCGAGCGACGGCGAGAATCCGCCGCTGGTGACTCGCCCGACCTCATTGCCTTCGCCGTCGAGGATTCGTGCGCCCTCGCGAACCGGTTGTCGCCCTTCGACATCGAGGCCGACGCGCTTTTGCATTGCGCCGCTCTTCAGTTCCTCGAGAATGCGCGCGCTGCCGGGAAATCCGCCTTCCTCGCGGCGCCGCTTGCCGATCGCGAAGCCGAGGTCCGCCATCGCCGGCGTCGTGTCCGGGTCTAGGTCGTGGCCGTAAAGCGGCAATCCCGCCTCCAGCCGCAGCGAATCGCGCGCGCCAAGCCCGACCGGTTTCACTTCGGGCTCCCCGCACAACAGCTCGGCGACCGTGGCCACCTTGTCAGCGTCGACCGAAATCTCGAAGCCGTCCTCGCCGGTGTACCCAGAGCGGCTGATCCACGCCTCGGCGCCGCCGATCTGGAACGGCCCGCCCATCATGAAGCCGAGCACGTCAAGGTCCCACTGCCCCGTCGTATGCCGCGCCAGCGCATCGAATGCCCTGGGCCCTTGAAGGGCGAGCAGCGCCCGCTCCTCCATATGATTGAGCGTGATCTCATCGGGCAGATGCTCGCGCAAATGGGCGATATCGTCCCACTTGGTCGCACCGTTGACGACCATATAGATGCCGCCCGGCCAGCGGCTGAGCATCAAATCGTCGAAAATTCCGCCATTGTCCGCGAGCAGCAGCGAATAGCGCATCCGCCCAAGCTTCACGCCCTTCACGTCAGCGGGCAGCAGCGCCTCCAGGGCCTCATCCACGCCCTCGCCCGAGAAATAGAGCTGGCCCATGTGGCTGACATCGAACAGCCCGGCGTTCTCGCGGGTCCACTGATGCTCGGCGATAATGCCTTCATACTGGACCGGCATTTCGTAACCGGCGAAGGGCACCATCCGCGCGCCTTTGCCACGGTGCCAGCTGTCGAGCGGAAGCTTCAGGATCTCGGGCTCGATTGTCCCCTCGCCGCCCGACGGGTCGCCGCTATAGGGCTCGCCGCGAGCCTGATGGTGCTGGTCGGTCGGACCGTTGTGGACGTCTCGGCTCATTGACAGGCTCTCCAGCGACTCGTGGACGACAGCCGGCCCGCCCTTGAGCGGTCCGCACCATCGCCCCCCTCTGTCGATGAAACCTGAGAGCTTTCCTCCAAGCTTGCGCTCGAAGTTACCCCTTCGGTGGCCCCACCAAAAGGTGGAGCGCTTTCCAGACTGTCAGGCGCGCGCGGTCCCTGGTGCCTGAGAGATTCCGGGGGCGGTTGCTCCTTCGGCGGTGACTTTCGTCACACTCTCCCGCGCGGCCTTCCGGCATGCCGGAGACGCGCCGAGCCTTGGCTGGCGAGCGTCAAGGAGTCAACGCGCCGCGCAGGCGCACGAGCAAAATTGCGATGAGCCGCCTCGCCTAGCGGGTTACGTTGTAGCGGAGTTGGGCCTCGGTCATCTGGAAGCCGATCAATTGTTCGAAGGTCGCGCGCGCGACGGCATCGCGGACGGCGGGATCGGCAAGCGGATCGATCGCGGCTTCCGCCTCGCCCGCCTTGCGCGGCCGGGTCAGGAGCTTGCGAACATTTTCGGGAAGCGTCGCGGCCGCGAGCGAGACGCGCGAAGTCGCCTGCCCGGAGGTCTGCGCGCGCTGGCTGCCGGCGGCGAAGTTCAGGCCGACGGCGCCGACCTTCTTGGCCACCACCTGGCTTCCGCCCTGCACCACCGTGTTGAAGAAGGGCAGCACCACCTGGCGTGCCGCGCTGGCGTCGCGGCGGACCGCAAGCACGTCGAAGCTGACCGTGGAAACCACTTCCGACCCGACTGTGCTGCAGGTCGAACGCACGTTCGTCATCGTCGCGCTCACGTCGATCGCGCTCGCCGCCGCGCTGTTCGCCGGGTTGAACAGGGTGATGTCGCCGGTCCCGGCGGGGACGCCGACCAGCGGACACGGGCTGCGCGTCGCATAGACGCCGCCATCGGCAATCTCGCCTCGTTGCGAGCAGCCGGCGAGCAGTGCGAGGACGGTTAGAGAGGCAAGGCGCAGCTTCACGAGTGACATTTCCTTCGGGCCAGAGGCATGGCCGTTCATAGGAACCGCCTTTCAACGCTGCAAGCGATGCCTTACATGCACCACCGATGGCAGCCGAGCGCCCTCCCCTTCAGGTGCTGATCGCCGCTCCGCGTGGGTTCTGCGCGGGCGTCGATCGCGCGATTCGCATCGTCGAGCTCGCGCTCGAACGGTTCGGAGCGCCTGTCTATGTGCGTCACGAGATCGTCCACAACCGCTTCGTGGTCGATCGCCTGCGTGACATGGGCGCCATCTTCGTCGATGAGCTGGAGGAGGTTCCCGACGACCGGCCAGTGGTCTTTTCGGCGCACGGCGTCCCAAAATCAGTCCCCGCCGCGGCCACCCGGCGCGGCCTTAATTTCGTCGACGCCACCTGCCCGCTCGTTTCCAAGGTGCACCGCCAGGCCGAACGGCTGATCGCGGAAGGACGGCACATCCTCTTCATCGGACATGCCGGCCATCCCGAGGTGATCGGAACCCTCGGGCAGGTGCCCGAAGGCTCGATCACCCTCGTCGAGACGGTCGACGATGTCGCGCGCCTGTCGGTGCCGGACCCGGCCAATCTCGCCTTTCTCACGCAGACCACCCTATCCGTCGACGATACCGCAGCCATCGTCGAGGCGCTTTCGCGGCGCTTCCCGGACATCCGCGCGCCGCGCAGCGAGGACATCTGCTACGCGACCTCCAACCGCCAGGCGGCGGTCAAGGCCATTGCCGGGTCAATCGAGCGCATGCTCGTGATCGGCTCCCCCCAAAGCAGCAATTCCCTTCGCCTCGCCGAAGTGGCCGAGCGCATGGGCGTTCCTTCCCGGTTGATCGAGCGCGCTTCCGAAATCGACTGGGCGTGGCTCGGAACACCGGGCAGCGTCGGCGTCACCGCGGGCGCTTCGGCTCCCGAGCAACTCGTCCGCGAAGTGCTGGACGCGCTTGCCACGCGCTTTGAGGTGACCGAAACCATCGCCGATCACGAGCCGGAGCGCATGACCTTCAAGCTCCCCCGCGAACTGGTCGCCTGACTGCGCGTGACCGAGCTTCCCGAAGTCGACATTTTCACGGACGGCGCGTGCAAGGGCAATCCCGGTCCGGGCGGCTGGGGCGCGCTCATCCGCGCGGGCGCGCGTGAGAAGGAGTTGTCCGGCGGCGAGCAGCTCACGACCAACAACCGCATGGAGCTGATGGCGGCGATCCGGGCGCTTCAGGCCTTGACCAAGCCGTGCCGGGTCCAGCTCCACACCGACAGCATCTACGTCCGCGACGGAATAACCAAGTGGATCCACGGCTGGATGCGCAACGGCTGGCGCACCTCGGACCGCAAGCCCGTCAAGAATGCCGATCTGTGGCAGGAACTGCTCGAAGCAACCGGGCCGCACCGGATCGAATGGCGCTGGGTGAAGGGGCATAGCGGCCACCCCGAAAACGACCGCGCCGATGCCCTTGCCTGCGCGGAGGCCGACAAGCAGCGAAGCGCCTGAAGCACCACAACCCCGTTCGTCCTGAGCGAAGTCGAAGGGCGCCGTGAGAACGTCCGTGCAAACGCCCTTCGACTTCGCCGCCATGCGGCTCGGCTCAGGACGAACGGAATCGAGCGGGCGAGAATTGAGCCGGATCGATGCCCTCAACAGCGGCCGGCATCTCCTCTTTCAGCACCATCGCCGCGGCCATGTGTGCAGCCGCCGGCGCTGTCTGGATTCCGAAGCCGCCCTGCCCGGCGCACCAGAAGAATCCCTCCGCCCGCGGGTCGAAGCCGTAGACCGGCATCCGGTCGGGCGCGAAGCTTCTGAGGCCGGCCCAGCTCCGCTCGACGCGTTCGACCTCCCAGTCGACCGCGCTCTGGAAGCGGTCGATCGCAATGGCGATGTCGATCTCCTCGGGCGCGGCATCGCACGGGTCGGTGGCGATCTCGTCATGCGGGCTCAGCCAGATGCTGCTGTCCCCCTCGCCCTTGAAGTAAAATGTGCCGAGCGCATCGGCGACTTGCGGCAGGTCGCGCAGGTCCGAGCGGCCGACCCGCAGCTGGACCATCGTCCGGCGCTTCGCCGCAATCCCGATCGGCGGGACTCCGCAGCGGGACGCGATTGTGTCGGCCCACGCGCCGGCGGCGTTGACAATAATGGGCGCCTCGTGCGTCTCTCCACCCGATTCAACCAGCCAGATACCACCGACGCGCTGCGCACGATCGAGCCGGGTTGAACACAGCAGCGTGCCGCCATGACGCCGGAATTGCTTCAGGCAGGCGTTGTGCAGCGCCGCCACTTCGATGTCGGCGCAGGTCCGCTCGGCGAGGCCATAGTCCCATCCGGGCCTCAGTCCCGGCACTTCCGCTTCGAGCCGCGCGCGGTCGAGGCGCTCGCGTGACAGGCGTTGTTCGGGATCGCCGCTCTCGATGACCGCAAGATCGGCTTCGCTCCTAGCAATGAAAATGGCGCCGCGCGGGCGCAGAAGCGGCGCCTCCACGCCCGGCCAGCCCGCATCGAAGAAGGGCTTCGAAGCAAGCGTCAGCGGGATCACGCCGGGGCCGCCGTAGCTTGCGAGCCAGAAAGCGGCCGACCGCCCGGTCGCGTGAAAGGCGCAATGCTCCTCCGCCTCAAGAATCGCGACGCGCGCTCGGCCCGCCAGCAACGCACCCAGGCTGGCACCGGCGATCCCTCCGCCGACGATGATGATGTCGAAATTGCTCATTCGCCCGCGTGGTTACGAATTGGAAAGCCGCGCCGTCTAGTGCTCGGCGAATGACCAACGGCCTATTAACCGAAGCGTTGCTGGCGATCCTGACCATATTGCTGGTCGTTGCGGCGATCATCGACGTGCGGACATTCACCATTCCCAACCGGCTCAACCTTGCCGTTGCGCTGCTCGCGCCGGTCTATTGGGTGTCGATCGGAATGCACTGGTGGCCGGACGCAGCGGTGCAGGTCGGGGTGGCGCTGGCAGTCTTCGCGGTGCTCGCGCTCGCTTTCTATTTCGGAATGATGGGGGGCGGCGACGTCAAGCTCGCCGCCGCGATCGCCTTGTGGTTCGCGCCGGCCGGGACAGTTCGCTTCCTGGTGCTGATGTCAATTGCCGGCGGCGTTCTGACGGTGGCGCTGCTCGCGTTACACAAGGTGCGAAAAAAAGAGGGCCGGCCGGAGATTCCCTACGGAGTCGCCATCGCATTCGGCGCTCTCATGATTCTCACCCAACGGTTTCTTAACCAATTTGCATGATGTCTGGGACCGTACACGGGGCCCTATAGGGGAGGCGATTTCGCCATGGACGTAAAGAAGGTTGCGCTGCTCATCGGAGCGCTGGTCATCGCGGTGGTTACCGCCATCATGGCCAAGAACATGTTTGCCGGAGCCGGGGCCGAACAAGCCCAGGCCGCGCCCGCGGTGCCGCTTGGCCCCAAGGTGCTCGTCGCCAAGAAGGCGCTCCCGGTCGGCACCATCATCGATGTCGAAAGCCTCACCTATCAGCCGTGGCCCAAGGAACTGGTCCAGAGCGCCTATTATCTTGAAGGCACGCCCGATTCGGACGTGTCCAAGCTGCTCGGCACGGTCGTCCGCTATCCGGTCACCGCCGGTCAGCCGCTGACCCGCGGAGCGCTGGTCGGACCGAAGGACCGTGGCTTCCTCGCCGCGGCGCTCGGGCCGGGAATGCGCGCAATCACCGTTCCGGTGAATCTGTCTGCCGGCGTCGGCGGCTTCGTCTTCCCGGGTGACCGCGTCGACCTCATGCTGACCCAGAACGTCCAGGGCGGCGGCGAAGGCGAACCGCTCAAGGTCGCCGAAACCATCATTCGCAACATCCGCGTGCTTGCCACCGATCAGCGCATCGACAGCAAGGGCGAGGACGGCAAGACGCAGGTCAAGACCTTCTCCAGCGTTACCTTCGAAGCCACTCCGCGCATCGCCGAGAAGATCGCGGTCGCCCAGACCATGGGTGCGCTCTCGCTCTCACTCCGCTCGATCGCCGACAATACGGCTGAGCTCGAGCGTGCGGTCGCCTCCGGCGAGATCAAGGTTCCTGCCGGCACCAACGCCGCTCAGGAGCGAAACATGCTGCTCGCCGTGGCCAACCGGCCGAGCGACAGCAGCACCACCTTCGTTACCGGGGGCGACGTGTCGCGCTTCCAGCGCCGCTCGGTGCCTGCGAAGGGCAGGTCTCGCGACGAGTTGTTCAACGACACGTTGAAGGGCTCACTCGACAAGCTTGTCGACCGTGTCGCGCCGGGCGCGGCCGGAGCCGGCGCCTCGAGTGCATCCGTGTCCGGTCCTTCGGTCCGCATCGCGCGCGGCAACACCATCACAGTCGTTCCCGTGGGAGCACGCTAACATGACTCGCCGTAACATCCTTCGCCGGGCTCGCCTCGGGACTGCGCTGATCGCCCTGGCCACCGGCCTCGGCACCTTTAGCGCCGCTACCCCGGCCCTCGCCCAGCAGAGCGCTTCGCGCCCGTCGGAAACCCTCAACCTCAGCCAGGGGACCGGCAGTCTGGTCCGCCTGTCCGAGCCGATGACCGACGTGTTCGTGGCCAACGAAGGCGTCGCCGACGTCCAGGTTCGCTCGTCGACCCAGCTCTACGTGTTCGGCAAAGGCCGCGGGGAAACCACCGTCTACGCCACGGGCAAGTCGGGCCGCGTTGTCTACGCAGCCAACGTTCGCGTCGGCAACAACATCAGCTCCGTCGGCGAGATGCTTCGCATGGCGATGCCGGAGGCAAGCCTCGAGGCCACGCCGATGAACAATCTCGTGCTCCTGACCGGCACTGTGGCGTCGCCGCAGGACGCTGCCGAGGCACAGCGGCTGGTGCAGGCTTATGTCGGCGGAGAGACGCAGGTCGTCAGCCGAATCCGCACCGCGACTCCGCTGCAGGTGATGCTCAAGGTGAGGTTTGCGGAAGTGAGCCGCTCGGCGATGAAGAACGTCGGCGTCAATTTGCTGAACAGACACACTTCTGGCGGGACGCTGTTCGGCATCGGTCGGGGCAATCCTGGCACGATTAACGTCGCCAACGGACCCGCAGACCCGCTTACAGGTGTGGCGCGAGAAACCGTAAGCGGAGCGACATTCAATAACATCGCGGGCGGCACTACTCTTGGCCTGTTTGGCAAGCTGTTCGGCATGGACATGCTCGGCACGCTGGATCTGCTGCAGACCGACGGGTTGGCAACAACGCTTGCCGAGCCGACACTGACGGCCCTCTCCGGCGAGACCGCCAGCTTCCTCGCGGGTGGCGAATTCCCGATCCCGGTTTCTCAAGGCAACAACGCCGTCACGATCGAATACAAGCAATATGGCGTCGGACTGGCCTTTACGCCTTTCGTCCTTGCGAACGGCCGCATTTCGATGCGTGTGCGCCCCGAAGTCAGCGAATTGAGCGACGGCGGGTCTGTGAGGCTCAATGGTTTCACCGTTCCGGCCATGACTACGCGCCGGGCCGAAACTACCGTCGAACTTGGCTCCGGCCAGTCGTTCATGATGGCCGGCCTGCTGCAGAACCGGAACAACAACAGCATCGAACGCACGCCTTTTCTCGGCGACTTGCCGATCTTGGGCTCATTGTTCCGCTCGGCCGGTTATCGGCGCAGCGAAACGGAGCTGGTGATTGTTGTGACGCCCTATCTCGTGCGTCCGACATCGGGGCAACTTGCGCTGCCGACCGATGGCTATCGCAACCCGAGCGATCCCGAGTTGATGCTCGAGGGCAAACTCTACACCGGCAAAAGCGGCCCGCGCACACCGATCGCAGCGCCCGGTCCGGCCCTTTCGGGGGCAGCGGCCACCACCGCCTCGCCAGGTTTCAAGCTGTGATCGGCCGTCGTTCGACCAAGGGGATCGTCATGAATCGCAAACCCGCCGTTCTTTTGATCGCAGCACTGCTGGCAGGTTGCGGCCACACGCCGAATGACGTGCCCAGCCGCGGCCTTGCCGCCGTCAATGTGCCGGTCGTCACCAGAGCCGACTATGTCGTCGATCTTTCGGCTCCTGGCGGCTCGCTGCTTCCCGGCGAAAGCCAGCGGCTCAACGGCTGGTTCCAGGGCCTCGACCTTGGCTATGGGGACGCCGTCTACGTCGATGGCCCTTATGCCGAGTCCGCTCGCACCCAGGTCGCCCAGGTCGCCGGCAATTACGGCCTTCTGGTGAACAGCGGAGCGCCGATCACTGCCGGCGCGCTTCCCGAGGGAGTGGTGCGGGTCGTGGTCAGCCGCAATCGCGCGGTGGTGCCGAACTGCCCCAACTGGAGCGTTCCGGCCGCGCCGAATTATCAGAACCAGTCGCACTCGAACTACGGCTGCGCCGTCAACACCAACATCGCTGCCATGATCGCGAATCCAGAGGATCTGGTTCACGGCCGCGAGGGCTCCTCGGTGATCGATGCGCAGACCTCGAACAAAGCACTGACAACCTATCGTTCGACGCAGCCGACCGGCTCCGGCGGACTGAAGGAAACAAGCACGAAGGAGTCCAAGTGATGAACGCTCCGTTTCAGGCCCGGGCGGGATTGCGTGATCCGTTCACGGCCTTCGTTTGCGACGAGGCGACAGCGGACATGCTGCGCCCCGTCGCGGTGGAGCATGGCTGGTCGCCTGAAAAGGTGAACAAGGGCGGGCTGCGCAATGCGGTCCAGTCGCTGTCCGTCTCGGCAAGTCCGAACATCCTGTTCGTCGATTTGTCGGAATCGGCCGATCCGCTCAACGACATCAACGCGCTCGCGGAAGTCTGCGAGCCGGGAACGATCGTGATTGCGTCGGGACAGGTGAACGACGTCCGCCTCTATCGCGACCTCGTCGCCAGCGGCATCCACGATTATCTGCTGAAGCCGTTCACGGTCGACCAGCTGCGCGACACGCTCGCGCATGCGCAAATGGTGCTCTCCGGACCGCGCGGCGAAGCGCAGGCCGACAAGCCGCACGTGATGGCGGCCGTGATCGGCGTCCGCGGCGGCGTCGGTGCCTCGACTCTCGCCACTTCCCTTGCTTGGCTGCTCGGCGAGAAAGCGCGCCGCTCGACCGCGCTGCTCGATCTCGACGTGCATTTCGGGACCGGCGCCCTGGCGCTCGACCTTGAGCCCGGACGCGGCCTCACCGACGCGATCGAGAACCCGAGCCGCATCGACGGACTGTTCATCGAACGCGCCATGGTGCGCGCGAACGAGCGGCTCTCGGTGCTTTCGGCCGAAGCCCCAATCCACCAGCCGCTGGTCACCGACGGAACCGCCTTTTTCCAGCTTCAGGAAGAAATGCGGAACGCGTTCGAATCGACGGTGGTCGATCTTCCGCGCCACATGCTGATCCAGTATCCGCACATGGTGCATGACGCGCATGTTGCGGTCGTCGTTGCCGAGCTGACTCTTGCCGGCACCCGCGACACGATCCGCATCCTTGCGTGGCTCAAGTCGAACGCTCCGCAGACCAAGGTCATCGTGGTTGCCAACGGCGTGCCGTCCGGCGGCGCGCTCGAGATCAGCCGCAAGGACTTCGAACAGTCGATCGAACGCCAGGTGGACATCGCCTTCCCGTTCGACGCCAAGCTCGCGGCGCAGGCTGCGAAGCTCGGCAAGCCCTTGGCCGAAGTCGCCACCGGGAAGCTGACGGCTCCCTTCAACACTCTGTCGACGATGGTGCTCAGCCACGCGAGTGACGAAGGCGTCGCCGCCGAGGCCAAGGCGGTCAAGTCCAAGAACTTGGTCGATAGCCTGAAGGGCATGCTTTCGAAGTCAAAGCCGGCGGCAGCTTAATCGATTTGCGGAGGGTGCCTGGCGCCCATTGCAGGAACAAGGAACGGACGGTCGAATGCTCATTCCGATAATGTTTGCGGTGCTGGTGGTCGGCATCCTGTTCCTTATCTATTCGGCATTCAGCGGCCCGAACGCTTCCAAGGCGCTCAGGCGGCGCGTGGAACTGGTCAAGGAACGCCATGCCGACGGCGCACTGGCGGCCAACGCGCAGGCCCAGATCCGCAAGCTCTTCGCTCAACGTGCCGGCAAGCTCGAAGGTTTTGCCTCGACCCTGATCCCGAAGCCGGCGTTGCTGCGCAAGCGACTGGAGCAGACTGGAAAAGACATTCCGCTCGCCCGCTATGCGATGATTTCAATCGGGATCGTTCTCGTCATCGCCTTTCTGCTGACGATGCGCGGCGCGCCCTTCTTCCTCGCCCTGTTCGTCGGCCTGTTCGCCGGCATCGGCGGTCCGCACTTCTTTATTGGCAAGATGATCAAGCGCCGGCTCAACAAGTTCAACGTCAACTTCCCGGACGCCATCGAACTGATGGTCCGCGGCCTTCGCTCTGGTCTGCCCATTACCGAGACGCTCGGCATCGTCGCGAGTGAGATCCAGGGTCCCGTCGGAGCCGAGTTTCGTGGCGTTTCCGACAAGATGAAGATCGGCCGCACCATGGAAGCCGCGCTTCAGGAAACGGCCGACCGAGTCGGTACGGCCGAGTTCCAGTTCTTCGTGATCACGCTCGCGATCCAGCGTGAGACCGGCGGCAACCTCGCCGAGACGCTGTCGAACCTCGCCGACGTGCTTCGCAAGCGTGCCCAGATGAAGCTCAAGATCCGCGCGATGAGCTCGGAATCAAAGGCTTCGGCTTACATCGTCGGCTGCCTGCCGTTCGTTGTGTTCATCATGGTCTACATGGTCAACCCGACCTACATCGGCGGCTTCTTCACCGATCAGCGTTTGATGGTGGCGGGGCTCGGCGGCATGGTCTGGATGAGCATCGGCGCCTTCATCATGGCCAAAATGGTCAACTTCGAGATCTGACGGGGTAATCGATCATGCAAGCAACAGGCCCCACCGTCCTCGGTTTCGACGTCATGTGGATTGCGACGCTGCTCAGCGCCGTCGCGACCTTCGCGGTGCTGACCGCAATCTATGCCGCGACCACCGTCAAGGACCCGATGGCCCGGCGCGTGAAGGCGCTCAACGACCGGCGCGAGCAGCTCAAGGCGGGCATCGTCGCGTCGACCAACAAGCGCAAGAAGCTGACCAACACCAACCAGGCCGCGGACCGCGTCCGCTCGGTGCTCAGCAGCTTCAAGATGATCCAGGACGATCAGCTCAAGCGGACTCAGCTGCGGCTGATGCAGGCCGGCATCCGCGCCAAGGATCTCGCCTTCTTCATCATTCTCGCACGCTTTGTGATGCCTGTGATCCTCGGAATCGCGGCGATCGTGGTCATCTACGCACTCGACTATTTCCCGGAATGGTCGGGCCTGCGCAAATATATGACCCTCGCCGGTGTCGTTGTCCTCGCCTACAAGGCGCCGGACATCTGGCTGAAGAACAAGGTCGGCAAGCGTAGTGCCGCGGTCCGCAAGGGCCTGCCGGACGCGCTCGACCTTCTCGTCATCTGCGCCGAAGCCGGCCTCACCGTCGATGCCGCATTCAACCGCGTCGCGAAGGAGCTGGGCAAGGCCTATCCGGAGCTGGGTGACGAGTTCGGCCTCACCGCGATCGAGCTTGGCTTCCTCAACGAGCGCCGCCAGGCCTTCGAGAACCTTGCCAATCGCGTCGATCTCGAAGCGGTCCGCGGCGTGGTCACGACCATGATCCAGACGGAGAAATACGGAACGCCGCTGGCATCGGCGCTGCGCGTGCTCTCCGCGGAGTTCCGCAACGAGCGCATGATGCGCGCCGAGGAAAAGGCCGCACGGCTGCCCGCCATCATGACGGTTCCGCTGATCCTGTTCATTCTGCCGACCCTGTTCGTAGTCATCCTCGGTCCGGCCGCCTGTTCGATCAAGGACAGCTTCATCAACGGCTGACGCTAGTTTCGTAATCGGACGGTGCCGTCTCGCACCCCCACCCGGCCACCCACTGAGTGTATCCTATGGGTTGGCCGGGTGGGGTGCGGGCCGGTACCGACTTGGCCAAAGCAAACACCTTGGAACACCGCCCTGCCCTGATGCGTATCAGTCCCGAAACGAACAGAGGGACGAAAAGCGCATGACTACCTTCACCCAGGATCAATGGATGATCGTCGCCCTGGTCTTCGTCCTCGGACTGCTGATCGGCATGTTCCTGACCGCCGGCGGCCGGCGCAAGTGGAAGACCCGCTACCGCGACGAGATCACCCGCCGCGAAGCGCTCGAGAACGAGCATCGCCAGCACGAGAAACGGTTCGAGGAGCGCGACAAGGAATATCGCGAGCTCGAAGCGCGCCACGACAAGCTCGTCAACGACCGCCCGGCCGTGGTCGAGGAGCGTCCGGTGACCCGCACACGTGCGGCCAGGGAAGACCCTGTGGTCGAGGAACGTCCGCTCCGCGACGACGACATCGAGCGTCGCTAGCGGAACGACGCCAGCTTCGTTCGTCCTGAGCGAAGTCGAAGGGCGCTGCTCCGGCGCTCGAGCCACGCCCTTCGACTACGAGCCTGCGGCTCTCCGCTCAGGACGAACGAATGCGTTAGCCCTCGATCTTCGAGAAATCGGCGACCCGCTGCACCGCGTCCGTAAAACGCAGCAGCAGGTTCAACCGCCGCTCGCGGATCGCAGCATCCGGATCGTTCACCGTCACATGATCGAAAAAGGCATCGATCGGCGCGCGCAGTCTGGCGAGTGCCGCCATCGCGGCGGTAAAATCCTCCCGCTCGATCGCGGCCGCGGCTTCCGGCTCAGCTGAATCCAGCGCCGCGATCAGGGCCGCCTCTTCGCCGGCCAGCGCAACGTGACTCTCGCGCTCGTGGCGTTCGCTCATCTTGGCCGCGATGACTTCCGCAAGGTCGGGATCATCGACGCCAACGAGCGGATCCTCCTCCCCCGTCCGCGCAATCTCGCCCTCGCTCCCCCGCCAGTCTTCCTTCTTGAGGATGTTCGCAGCGCGCTTGTAGGCCGAGTGCAGATCCCGCCCGTCGTCGGTGGAAACGAACTCCTGCAACGCCTCTACGCGGGCAAGCAAGCGAACGAGATCGTCCTCCCCGCCAAGCCCAAACACCGCGTCGATGAGGTCGTGCCGAACACCCAGCTCGCGTTGCTGGATCTTCAAGCGGTCAATGATGAATGCCACCAGATCGTCAGTTGGGTCGGCATAGTCCACACCTTCGGATGTAAACATGCGCTCGTAATCGAACGCCGAAAACAAAATCCTCAGCGGCAGCCGAAGATCGTTTTCAACAATCAATCGAATGATACCGAGCGCCGCGCGACGGAGCGCGAACGGGTCCTTGGAGCCCGTTGGACGCAGTCCGTGAATGAAAAAGCCGAACAGCGCGTCGGCCTTGTCGGCGATAGCAAGCAGGGTCCCGACTTCGTGACTCGGCAAATCATCGCTCGGACCCGCGGGTTTATACTGATCGCGAATTGCCTCCGAAATCTGAAGCCCGTAAGATTCAGCGTAATACGCACCCATAAGACCTTGTAATTCCGGGAATTCGCCGACCATCCCGGTGACGAGGTCAGCTTTTGCAAGTTCGGCTGCCTTGCGGAGAAGCGGCTGCATTTTGCGGGCCTTATCCTCCGGCCAGCCAATGTGTTCGGGTAGCCAGTCAGAAGCGACGATTGCAATGCGTTCTACCCGATCGGCAACCGTGCCAAGCTTCTCGTGGAACACGATCCCCGACAGCTTCTTCGCTTGCTCCTCCAGCGGAACCTTCAGGTCCTGCTCCCAGAAGAAGCGCGCATCTGCCAACCGCGCCGCGAGCACGCGGCGGTTGCCCTCCACGATCGCTTCACCGCCGTCGGTCGCGTCGATGTTGGCGGTGCAAACGAAGGCCGGTGCAAGCGCGCCATCCTCTCCCAGGCAGGCGAAATATTTCTGGTTGGTGCGCATCGTGAGCACGATCACTTCGCGCGGCACGTCCAAAAATTCCGGATCGAACCGCCCGAGCAATGGCACCGGCCACTCGGTCAGCCCGGCATTCTCGACAACGAGACCCTCGTCGCACAGCAGCTTGAGCTCCGCCGCCTCGGCAGCCGCCGCCGCGCCCTCCCGCACGATCCGCTCGCGCTCCTCATGATCGACGATCACATGGCAGGCGCGCAGCTTTTCAACATAGTCGGACGCGCCGTTGACGGTGATCGGCCCCGGATGGTGGAAGCGGTGGCCGAGGGTCATCGCTCCGCTGGCCACGCCCGCGATCTCGAATGGAACGATCTCCTCGCCGAGGATCGCGACGATCCCCTGCAGCGGCCGCACCCAGCGGGTGGAGCCGGTTCCCCAGCGCATCGACTTGGGCCACGGAAAGTCGCTGAAGATCCTGCCAAGAGCGTCCTGAATGACGGCCGCGGCCGCGCGCCCCGGCCGTTCGATCACGGCGAAATAGACTCCATCGCGGTCTTCCAGCTGATCCCGGCTGAGCCCGGTCTTGCGCAAAAATCCTTCAAGCGCCTGCGGCGGCGCCGACGAACGCGGGCCCTTCACTTCCTCTCGCATCGCCTGCGTCTCGTCGCGCAGGTCGCGCGCGATCAGCGCCAGCCGCCGAGGCGTCGAAAAGACATCAACTGCCCCGTGCGTGAGCCCGGCCTTGTCCAGCTCCTCGGCGAACATCCG
The DNA here is from genome assembly GCA_039915925.1 of Sphingomicrobium sp. Lineage (GTDB taxonomy): Bacteria > Pseudomonadota > Alphaproteobacteria > Sphingomonadales > Sphingomonadaceae > Sphingomicrobium. The sequence goes on along the minus strand of JBDSMG010000021.1, from coordinate 32,803 downwards.
CGAAAGATCGTTCCGAGCCCGCGCCTGCATCCGCGCCGGGATTTCTTCCGACAGGATTTCGAGAAGGAAGTCGGCCATCAGGCGGCATACCCCTTGGCTTCGATCCACGCGCCGCATGCCGCCTTCGCCAGGTCGCGCACCCGGCCGATATAGGCCTGGCGCTCGGCGACGGAGATCACGCCGCGCGCCTGCAGCGTGTTGAAAACATGACTGGCCTTGATCGCCTGCTCATAGGCCGCGATCGGAAGCTTCGCCTCAAGGCAATTCTCGCACTCGGCTGCCGCCTTCCTGAATGCGTCGAACAGGCTCTCCGTATTCGCAACCTCGAAATTCCACGCCGACATCTGGCGTTCGTTATCCATGAACACGTCGCCGTAGGTCACGCCTTCGTCGTTGAACTTCAGGTCGAACACATTATCGACGCCCTGGATGTACATCGCCAGCCGCTCCAGCCCGTAGGTCAGCTCGCCCGACACCGGCCGGCATTCGAACCCGCCGACCTGCTGGAAGTAAGTGAATTGCGTCACTTCCATGCCGTCGCACCAGACTTCCCAGCCCAGCCCCCACGCGCCCAGCGTCGGGCTTTCCCAATCGTCCTCGACGAAGCGGATGTCGTGCTTGAGCGGGTCGATGCCGATCGCCGACAGGCTGCCGAGATAGAGGTCCTGAAGGTTGGGCGGGCTCGGCTTCAGGATCACCTGATACTGGTAATAATGGCCGAGCCGGTTGGGGTTTTCGCCATAGCGTCCGTCGGTCGGACGGCGGCACGGCTGCACATAGGCCGCCTTCCAGGGGTCCGGACCGAGCGCGCGAAGAACCGTCGCCGGATGGAACGTCCCTGCCCCCATTTCCATGTCATAAGGCTGCAGAAGCACGCAGCCTTGCGCGCCCCAATATTTGTGCAGCGTGAGGATCAGGTCCTGGAAGCTTAACGACATGGGCCCGCGCTTTGGCGCATGGCGCAAGGGCCGGCAAGTGGACGTTAAGGGGAAAGTGCCTACATGACGGCTGCCGCGAGAGCTTCGAGAGGAATGGCGCCGTAATGTTGAAGACGATCCTGCACCGGGGCATGGCCCTTCTCGGCCTTGCCGCGCTGGGCAGCTGCGCCGCCGCGACGCCGCCGGCCGCTCCCGTCGCCAAGCCGGCGCTCTGGCAAGTGTCGGACGCCGACACGACCGTCTACCTGTTCGGCACGATTCATCTGCTGCCCGAACAATATCGCTGGCGCTCGGCCGCTTTCGACACCGCCATCCGCAACTCGCAGAGCCTGATCGTCGAAACGATCGTCGATGAAAAACATCCGGAGGAGATCAGCGGCGTCCTGATGCGGCTCGGCCTCTCGACGACCGTGCCGCCGCTCACACAGCGGGTCGCTCCGGACAAGCGCGCGGCGCTGAAGGCCGCGATCGCCAAGTCGGGTCTGCCAGAGACGGCCTTCGACCATATGGAAACCTGGGCCGCCGCCTTCATGCTGCTCGGCAACCAGTTCCGCGATCTCGGGCTCAAGGGCACCGAAGGCGTCGAATCCGTTCTTCGTGGCAATTTCACCGCGGCCGGCAAGCCGGTCGGCCAGCTCGAGACCAATGCCGAGCAGCTCGGCTTCTTCGACACGCTTCCGGAAGAGGCGCAGCGCGCGCTTCTCGAAGGCGCGATCGAGCAGCCGGAGGCGATGCGCGACGAATTCGACAGCATGCTGAAGGCCTGGACGCGTGGCGACGTCGAGGAGATCGCCAAGACTTTCAACGCCGACCTCGCCTCCTCGCCGGCGCTGATGGACGCGCTCATTCGCCGCCGCAACGCGAACTGGAGCCATTGGGTCGAGCGCCGCCTCGCGACCCCCGGCACGGTGATGGTGGCAGTCGGGGCAGGCCATCTGGCGGGCGATGGTTCGGTCATCGCGATGCTTCAGCGGGACGGCTACAAGGTGCGTCGCGTCCAATAGCTTTGTTGCTGATACGAAACGAGAAATATTCGCATAAAAGCCGTTTTCGCTAGACATTTGTAAACGTCTTGGGGACCATAGTCACCAGGTATCGGGCGGGGGCCAGGATACGGATGGAACAAGGCGCGGGCACCAGTCCGCGACGGGCGGAATCTACCCGCACAACGGGTAAACGACGCCACCACCCGACCTAACTCCGCCGCGGTCCGTGAGTGGGGGACCTTGGATGGTCGGAGTCCTGATTGCGGCCCTGTTGGCAAGCGCTCCAGTCGCGCCGAGCGCCCCTTCCGCTAGTCTTCTCCAGCCGCACCCTGCGATGTGGGTGATCCGCGACGAAGACACCACCGTCTATCTGTTCGGCACCTTCCACGCGCTCGACGGCCGTTCGCAATGGTTCGAAGACGGCATCCGCGACGCTTTCTCGAGCGCCGATGAGCTCGTCCTCGAAACAGTCATCCCGGAACAGCCGCAAGTGGCCGTTGCGGCGCCCTCTGCAATGCCGCGCGGGTTCAGCGTCGCTCCGGGTGCCTCCTTCCTCGCTTCGACGCGAATGGCGATCAGCGCCGGGCGCGACCGCGGGATGCAGGTCAACAAGGGTGCCGACATGGTGCTTCGCCGCGCCGCCGAAGCCGAGGGCAAGGCGGTCGAAGGGCTCGAAAGCTTCGATTTCCAGCTCGGCATGTTCAACCGCATGGCGCCGGCCGCGCCGGTGGCTGCAACGCCGGTCGAGGAGCCCGGTGCCAAGGCTCGGCTGGCGGCAGTGATGGCGCAGATGGAGGCCGCCTGGAGCTGCGGCGACCAGCGCATCTTCACCGCCCTGCTCGACGACATGCGGCAGGCGACGCCGGACAATTACCGCGCCATGTTCCCCGAACGGAATGTCCGTTGGGCGGACTGGATCGTCGACCGGATGGAACAGCCCGGAACTGTCTTCGTCGCGGTCGGAGCGGGCCATTTCGCCGGGCCGGACAGCGTCCTGTCGAAGCTCACGTTGCGCGGCAAGGTCGCCACCAGGGTGAACTGACCCCTCACCTTGCCTCCGCCGCCCTTTTGCACTAGGGGCGGCCCCTTCCTGACATGGTCATCCCTGGAGGCGTGGCGGGTTTAGTCTTATTGGAGAACAAGCACATGAGCGAACAGCTGACGCTGCCCGCTGAGCAACGCGAACGGGCTGGCAAGGGAGCCTCCCGTGCATTGCGTCGCGACGGACGGGTGCCCGCCGTAATCTATGGCGACAAAAAAGAACCCGTTTCGGTCCACGTCGAATTGAAGCTTCTCACCAAGCTGCTTTCGACCGGCCATTTCATGAACACGGTCGTGATGATCGACACCGGCGGCAAGGCGCACCGCACGCTTCCCAAGGACGTGCAGTTCCACCCGGTTTCGAGCCGCCCGATCCATGTCGACTTCCTGCGCATCGGCGAGCACAGCAAGGTCAACGTCAACGTCCCCGTGCGCTTCGACAATGAGGAAGCATCGCCCGGCATCAAGCGCGGCGGCGTTCTCAACGTCGTTCGCCACGATCTTGAGCTGATCTGCGACGCGGCCGAAATTCCGGAAGAAATCCACATCGATCTGACCGGTCTCGATATCGGCGATTCGATCCACATTTCGGCGCTTCAGCTGCCGAAGGGTTCGGAGTCCGCGATCACCGACCGCGACTTCACCATTGCGACGCTGGTCGCTCCGTCCGCGATGAAGTCCGAAGAGGGCGACACCGAGACTGCGCCTGGCGCAGCCGACGTGCCGGTCGTTGGCGAGGATCAAGCCGAAGAGACCGACGGCGAAGCGTGACACTAGCACCCGTTCGTCCTGAGTAGGGACTGAGCGAGGGCCCCATCAAAGTACTACTTTGATGGGGCCCGATGTCGAAGGCCCGTATCGAAGGATTGCCCTTCGATACGCCATTTCGACAGGCTCAATGGCTACTCAGGACGAACGGTTTCTTTTCTTGTCGCACAGGCTAGGACCGGCTCATGCAAATCTGGGTCGGCCTTGGTAATCCCGGCGCGCAATATGCGATGCAGCGACACAATGTCGGCTTCATGGCCGCCGACATCCTCGCCGAGGTGCACAATTTCTCCGGCTGGACGAAGAAGTTCCGCAGCCTCGTCTGCGAAGGCCGCATCGGCCGCGACAAGATCCTCCTCGTCAAACCTCAGACCTTCATGAACGACAGCGGCGACGCGGTTCAGCAGGCGCTCGCCTTCTACAAACTCGACAATGATGCGCTCACAGTCTTTCACGACGAGCTCGACCTCGCCCCGATGAAGCTCAAGGTGAAGCAGGGCGGCGGCACCGCCGGGCACAATGGCCTGCGCTCGATCGACGCCCATCTCGGCCCCGACTTCCGCCGTGTCCGCATCGGCATCGGTCATCCCGGCCACAAGGACCGTGTGACCGGCTACGTCCTCGGCAATTATGCCAAGTCGGAGATGGAAGTGCTGTCCGACCTCCTTGCCGCCATTTCCAGCGAAGCCGACTGGCTCGCTGACGGTGACGACGTTCGTTTCATGAACGAAGTCGCCCGCCGGATGCATGACGAATGAGCACGAGAAACCTGTTCCCGACCCGCCTCTACGAAGGGGAAGTTGATCAGAGCATACTCGGTCAACTTGCTCATTCGATCCGAACCCTCGCGGACGATGATGCCGCCGGACAACGCTGGAGCCGCGAGCATGGCTATCGCGGTTACACCAGCTATGCTTCGCTGAACGATCTGCCGAAGCGCGACCCGGTCATCGCCGACCTTGCGCGCGTTCTCACCCGCCACGCGGCCGCCTTCGCGAAGGACTGCGCCTTCGATCTGCCCCGCAAGCCGCGCCTCGACAGCCTGTGGGTAAATCTGTTGAAAGGCGGTGGACATCACAGTGGACATATCCACCCCCACAGCATCATTTCCGGCACGCTCTACGTCGAAGTCTCGCCCGGCTCCGGCCCCATCCGATTCGAGGATCCCCGCCTGCCCTTGATGATGGCCGCCCCCACCCGTCCCGACACGTTCGTCACCGTCGAGCCCCGTCCCGGACTCCTCCTGCTCTGGGAAAGCTGGCTTCGGCACGAAGTGCTTCCCGGCACCGGCAAGGCCGAGCGGTTGAGCATCAGCTTCAACTTCGCCTAAGGACAACACAGCCGTCACCCTGAACTTGTTTCAGGGTCCATCTTCGACCCCGGCCGGTCTGCGGAATGGATGCTGAAACAAGTTCAGCATGACGATCATTATCGGAGAATCACATGGGCTTCCGCTGCGGCATTGTCGGGCTGCCGAACGTCGGCAAATCGACCCTTTTCAACGCGCTGACCGAAACGGCGGCGGCGCAGGCGGCGAATTATCCGTTCTGTACGATCGAACCCAACGTCGGCCGTGTGGCGGTGCCCGATGAGCGCCTGCAGCAGATCGCGAAGATCGCCGCCTCCGCCAGCATCATCGAAACGCAAATCGAGTTCGTCGACATTGCCGGGCTAGTGCGCGGTGCCGCGCAGGGCGAAGGGCTCGGCAACCAGTTTCTCGCCAACATCCGCGAAGTCGACGCGATCGTCCACGTGCTGCGCTGCTTCGAAGGCGGCGACGTCACCCACGTTGAAGGCCGCGTCGATCCCATCGCCGACGCCGAGACGGTCGAGACCGAGCTGATGCTCGCCGACCTCGACAGCCTCGAACGGCGCGTCCCCAACCTCGTCAAGAAAGCCCAGCAGGGCGACAAGGACGCCAAAATCGAAGCCTCCGTGCTCGGCCAGGCGCTTGAGCTGCTGCGCGCGTCCAGGCCCGCCCGGCTGACGCGGCCCAAGGACGTGGAGGAGGAGAAAGCCCTCGCCCGCGCGCAACTGCTCACCGCCAAGCCGGTGCTCTATGTCTGCAACGTGGACGAGAGCGACGCGGCCGAGGGCAATGCTTTGTCGGCGCGCGTGTTCGAGAAGGCCGCTTCGGAAGGCGCGCAGGCCGTCGTGGTCTCCGCCGCGATCGAAGCGGAGATCGTCACGCTCGATCCCGAAGACCGCGCCGCCTTCCTCGCCGATCTCGGCCTCGAGGAGACCGGGCTGACCCGCGTCATCCGCGCCGGCTACGAGCTGCTTGGCCTGATCACCTTCTTCACCGCCGGCCCAAAGGAAGCGCGCGCCTGGACGGTCGAGCGCGGCGCCAAGGCTCCGCGCGCGGCCGGCGAGATCCACACCGACTTCGAACGCGGCTTCATCCGCGCGGAGACAATCGCCTTCAAGGACTTCGTCGCCTGCAACGGCGAATCCGGCGCCCGCGATGCCGGCAAGCTCCGCTCCGAAGGCAAGGAATATATCGTGCAGGACGGCGACGTCATGCTGTTCCGCTTCAACGTCTAGCCAGGTGGGGGTCGGCTTCTTTCGAACGGCCAGCGTTCCGCAAGCCCTGCCATGGTCAGCACCCAGGCGGCGCCGAACGACCAGCCGCCGATGACGTCGCTCGGCCAGTGCACTCCGAGCATCGGCCGGGTGATTCCGATCAGCATGGAAAGCATGACCGCGATTGCGATTGCGAGCGGCCGATGCCGCGCCGGCACGACCACCATCGCGACCGCGAGGAGCAGGATCATCGAATTGCCGGCATGACCGCTCGGAAAGGATTTACTGTTGACCGCCACCAGATACGCGCGCTCCTCCGGCCGCAATCGGGCGATGCCAATCTTCTGAAGTTCGACCAGCACACGCCCTACGAGCACGATTGCAACGAACAGCAAGGCCTGCCTTGGCGCGCGCCTGGAAAGAAGAGCGGCACCGATTGCGATCGTCACCGCAACGACGACCGGCCACTCGCCAAGACGGGTGACGGCAATCGCCGCAGTTCGCATCACCGGCCGGTCGCCCGCGTAAACTGTATCGAGCACAAGGCGGTCGAGCCAGCCGGTGCCCGACGCCATCATCGTCAGCCACAGTGCCGCAAGCAGCGCCGGAAGCAGCGCCCATCGAGAATCGCGCGTCATGGGCGGCCCGACGAACGAGCGGCGACTTTGCTCCGCCGGCGAATGCGCCAGTTAGCCTTTGACGCCCTGCTTGGACTTCGCGCTGCGGCTCTTCGCCTGGTTCTTCGCTTCCAGCGGGCCGGTGACCCGCACCTTGCGCTTCGCCTCCGCCCAGATCTGCCGATAGGCGAAATAGCCGAAGACCGTCGCAAGCAGCAGGAAGATGAGCGTCGCGATTCCGGCGCGGTGACGGTTCTCGAGCTTCGGCTCGGCGGTCCACACCAGGAACGCTGCGACGTCCTTCGCCATCTGGTCGACGCTGGAGCGCGTGCCGTCGGCATAGGTCACCTGACCGTCGGAGGCGAGCGGCGGCGGCATCGCCAGATTGAGGTTCGCGAAATAGGGATTGAAGTGCAGATTCTGCGGCGGCTGGTTTACAGCCGGCAGCGGCTTGCCCTTTTCGTTCCGATAGGTCTTGGGGTCGCGATAGCCGGTCAGCAACGAATAGACATAGGGCGCGCCGCCCTCGCGCGCCTTGGTGATCAGCGACAGGTCCGGCGGAAGCGCATTGTTGTTGTTGGCGCGTGCCGCCGTTTCGTTGGGGAACGGCGGCGGGAAATGATCCGCCGGCGTGCCCTTGCGGGTCACGGGCTCGCCATTCTCCGGATTGATGTCCGCAACATCCCACTGCTTGGCGAATGCCTTCAGTTCGGGTTCGTTATAGCCGAGCGCCTCAAGGTCGCGGAACGCCACCAGCTTCAGGCTGTGACAGGCCGAGCAGACCTCCTTGTAGACCTGCAGGCCACGCTGCAGCTGCTGGCGGTCGAACTTGCCGAACGGCCCGTCGCTCGCGAGCGCCAGGTGCTTGTGCTCGAGGTGAAACTCGGACTCTGCCGTCGCTTCCGGCGGGTGCCTCAGGAAGTCCGACATGTTGAAGAAGAAGGACAGCAGCAGGACTCCGGCAAAGCCGAGGCCAACGAAAAAAGCGATGATCCGGACCATGTTCGTCCTGCCCCCTACGCGGCCGTCGTTGATGCGCGCGGCGTCGAGCCAGCCGGCGCGCTTTCCTGCTTTTCACCGTGCAGCACGGATTCGGTGATCGAATTCGGCAGCGGCAGCGGCTTTTCGAACTTTGCGATCAGCGGCAGGATGATGAGGAAGTGCGCGAAATAATAAGCCGCGGCCAGCTGGCTGATCGCAATCCGCCCCGGCGTCGCTGCAGATCCGCCCATCCAGCCGAGCAGCACCACGTCGATCACCAGCAGCCAGAAGAAGCGCTTGAAGATCGGCCGGTAATGACCGGACCGCACCGGCGACTTGTCGAGCCAGGTCAGGAAAAACAACAGCAGGATCGAGCTGAACATCGCCAGCACGCCCCACAGCTTCGCCGGCAGGATGAAGTCGACCGTGAAGGCACGCAGGATCGCGTAGAACGGCCAGAAATACCATTCGGGCACGATGTGCGCCGGCGTCGCCATCGGGTTCGCCGGAATATAATTGTCAGCATGCCCAAGGCTGTTCGGCAGGAAGAACAGGAACAGGCAATAGACCGCCAGGAACGCACCCGCGAACCAGCCGTCCTTCGCTGTGTAGAACGGGTGGAAGGGAAGCGTATCCTTCTCATCCTTCACGTCGACCCCGGTCGGGTTGCCCGAGCCCGGGATATGCAGCGCCCAGATGTGGAGGATGGTCACGCCCGCGATCACGAACGGCAGCAGATAGTGGAGCGAGAAGAAGCGCGTCAGCGCCGCCTGGTCGGGAGCGTAGCCGCCGAGCAGGAACACGCGCATCGGCTCGCCGACGACCGGAAAGGCCGAGAAGAAGCCGGTGATGACCTGCGCGCCCCAATAGCTCATCTGGCCCCAGGGCAGCACATAGCCCATGAACGCCGTCGCCATCATCAGCAGGTAGATCACGAGCCCGAGCATCCACACCAGCTCGCGCGGCGCCTTGTAGCTTCCGTAGTAGAGGCCGCGGAAGATGTGGATGTACACCGCGACGAAGAAGAAGCTCGCCCCGTTCGAGTGCGCATAGCGCAGCAGCCAGCCCGCGTTGACGTCGCGCATGATGTGCTCGACGCTGTTGAACGCCCCGTCGACCGACGAAAAATAGTTCATCGCCAGCACGATTCCGGTGACGATCTGGATCATTAGGAAAAAGCCGGCGAGAACGCCGAAATTCCAGAAATAATTGAGGTTGCGCGGCACCGGATAGCCACCGCCGATCGCACCATAGACGAGCCGCGGCAACGGCAGGCGCTCGTCTAACCAGCGCGCCAGCGGATGCTTGGGTTCGTAGGGCTTGGCCCAGTGAAAGCTCATCGGATCCCCCTCAACCGATCTGCACGACAGTATCGGACGCGAATTTATATTCGGGCACCTGCAGGTTGAGCGGTGCCGGCCCCTGGCGGATGCGCGCCGCGGTGTCATAGGCCGATCCGTGGCACGGGCAGAAATAGCCGCCGAACGGTCCCCGATTCTCGCCCTCGCCGGTGCCCAGCGGAACGCAGCCCAGATGAGTGCAGACGCCGAGCGTGATCAGCCAGTTCTTCTTGCCCGGCTTGGTCCGCTCGGCCAGCGTCTGCGGATCGCGCAGGCTGCTCGCCGGCACGGCATCGGCCGCCTTGATCTCGGCAGGCGTCAGGTTGCGGATGAACACCGGCTGCTTGCGCCAGCTGGTCTTGATCGCCTGCCCCGGCAGGATCTTCGAGATATCGACCTCGGTCGACGCCAGCGCCAGCACGTCGGCGGACGGCGCCATCTGCACCAGGGCCGGCGTGATCGCGGCAACCGCGCCGACGCCGGCAAAGCTGACTGCGGCGACGTTCAGAAAATCGCGACGGCGAACCCCGTCCTCTTCCACACCTGCGGTGTGGGGACCCTCTGTGGACTTTTCCAGCGTGGCCATGCTCACCCTTAAGATACGAATGGTGCCGCATTGCCGGACAGGCATGCGGCGACAGCGCTTCGGAAGGCTCCGGAGCGATTGGCGGGCCTGATAGCGGCGGCATCAAGGGCTGCCAAGGGGCTGTCACGACGAACTCGACGTTGCAGCGCGGACCAAGATCAGCGAGGCTTCGACGATGCTCCGATTTTTGCTCTTCCTGTTCGTTGCCACATCGGCTGCCTCAACGGCGGCAAGTAAGAACGCCCCTTCATATGAAGCAGCCAAAATCGACAGCGACGCCGTTTTCACGTCCATGGCTCGAACGTCGCGCGCCGGCCGCTATCTCGAGCTGCCGCAGGTCATGTTCGCGATCGACCGCAACGCTTCTCCCGCGAAGGTCCATTGGATCAACACTCGCAGATACGGTTATCATTTCGCGTTCCTCCAATCGCGCTACCTCACTCTCGCCGAGAGCGAGGCGTTCAACGACGCCAATTATTCGAAGCCCGACCGCCGCTTCGTGCTCGGTTCCGTGGTCCGCTATCCGGCGCTCGGCCGCTACGGTGTCGAGCTGTGGGAAGGCGATGTCATCGAGCCCGAGCTTCTAGGCGTAACGATGACCGCGCTTCAGGAAAGCTTCCATGCCCGGCTCACGTTCAAGCCGAATTCGGATCAGCAGGCCGCAGCCGCCCGCGAAGCGGGGCTGCCGACGATCGGCATTGACGAAGCCTATGGCAGCCGGGAGCAGATGGTCTTTAACATGGGCCGCGCAATAGGCCGTCTGGTTCTCGTCGCCCGCGGCCAGGAGGACGGCTTGCTCCCAGGCGATATCGCGCTGCTCGGCGAAACCCCGATCCGTCTGCCGCCGGTTGCCGGAATCGTCACTTCCCGGTTCACGACGCCCATCAATCATGTGAACCTGCTCGCCAAGAGCTGGCGCATTCCGAACGCCTATCGAGCGGGAGCCGATCGGCTATGGCAGGGGCTCGCCGGACAACAGGTCGTGCTCGACACGCGCGGCCCAAAACTGATCGTGCGTCCGGCAAGTGCCGCCGAGATCAAAGCGGCGCAAGGCAAACGGGCGGCGGCCGCCGTGCGTATCCCGGAAGCCGATGTTTCATATTCGGGCCTGCCGGGCCTTGCCGAGCAGGACCGGCAATGGTCGCGCCGAACCGGAAGCAAGGCCGCCAATCTCGCCGAGGTCGCCGCACTTGCCCGTGAGCGGCCAAAGTCCGGCTTCTCGGTTCCGGATGGCTTCAGCATTCCGTTCGCGTTCTACGACCGTTTCGTTGCCGCAAATGCGGTCGGGAGTGAAATCGACGCTTTCCTGAAAGACCCGCGCCGTGCCGATCCTGCCTGGCGGCGAAGCGCGCTCGCGCAGCTTCGAAGCCGCTTTGCCTCTGGCCGCATTCCGGAAACCGATCGCGCCGGCATCGTGAATCGGTGGATCGCGCTACTGGGCAAAGGCAATGTCTTCGTGCGCTCCTCCACCAACGCCGAGGACCTGCGCGGCTTCAATGGCGCCGGCCTCTACGACAGCGTCCCCAACGTCCGCACCGAACAGGCCCTGGAAGCGGCGGTGAAGACAGTCTGGGCCTCACTTTGGAACGACCGCGCTTTTGCCGCCAGAGAGGCCGCGCAGATCGATCATCGCGCCGTCCGCGCCGCCTGCCTCGTGCAGCTCGGGATCGACGCCGATTCCGCCGGAGTGATGACCACCGTCGATCCGTTCGACGAACAGAACGAGGAACGCCGAGTCTTCATCGCAGCAAAGCGCGGTCTCGGCATCCGCGTCGTCGAAGGCCAGCGGGTCGCCGAGCAGCTGATCTACCGCCCGAGCCTTGGCGCCGTGCAGGTGCTGACCCGGTCGCAGGACGACCGAATGCTCCACTTTGCGCCTGACGGCGGTGTGGAGGAAATCGCCATCGAGCCCGCTCGTGCCGTCCTCACCGACGATCTCGTCCGCCGCCTCGGCCGCATCGGTTTCGCTATCGAGGCGCGCTTCGGCGGGCGTCCGCAGGACATCGAGTGGCTGATCGAGGACGGCCAGATCATGATCGTCCAGTCACGCGACTATATCCGCGGAAGCTAGCATCCCCATCCGCATCGCACTCTTCCAACCTGAGATCGCCGGCAACGTGGGCGCGATCCTGCGCCTCGGCGCATGCTTCGGCGTGCCGATCGACCTGATCGAACCGCTCGGCTTCACGTGGGACGACAAACGCGTGCGGCGGACGGCGATGGATTATATCGATCATGTCGACGTCGCTCGGCACGCCAGCTTCGACGCCTTTCGCGCCGCACAGCCTTCCGGCCGTGTGATCCTGTTCACGACCACGGGCAGCGGGTCGGCTTATGATTTCACCTTCGCCCCCGACGACATTTTGATGTTCGGCAAGGAAAGCGGCGGGGTTCCGTCCCACGTGGCCGAGGCGTGCGACGCCCGCGTGCGAATCCCGATCCGCACCGAGGTCCGCTCGTTCAACCTTGCCACATCGGCCGCAATCGCGCTTGGCGAAGCGCTGCGTCAGACGGGAGACCTACCTCAATGAATCCCCTCGACGATCAGCAACAGGCCGCCCGCACCTGGTTCGAGAGCCTGCGCGACCGGATCTGCGCCGAGTTCGAGGCAATCGAGCGCGAGGGTGGAAGCGACGCATCCTTCGAATATATCCCCTGGGACCGCACCGACCCCGACGGCAGCCCTGGTGGCGGCGGCGTGCGCGGGCAGATGAACGGCAGGGTCTTCGAAAAGGTGGGCGTCAACGTCTCCACGGTCGGCGGCACCTTCTCGCCAGAGTTTGCAAAGTCGATTCCCGGCGCCGAGGAGGACCCCAGCTTCTTCGCCACCGGCATCAGCCTGGTCGCGCACATGGCCAATCCGCACGTGCCCGCCGTCCACATGAACACGCGCTTCCTGTGCACCACCAAGCGCTGGTTCGGCGGCGGAGCGGACCTCAATCCGGCAATCCCCAACGGCGAGGATACCGACGCCTTCCACGCCCGCCTGCGCGCCGCTTGCGCCGCGCACGACCCGACCTTTTATCCGCGCTTTTCAAAATGGGCGGAGGAATATTTCTGGATTCCCCACCGCAATCGCGCGCGCGGGGTCGGCGGCATCTTCTACGACCATCTCGATTGCGCGGAGCCGGGCCACGGCGCGACCTTCGAGGCCAATTTCGCCTTCACGCGCGATGTCGGCGAGGCCTTCCTCAACATTTTCCCGCAGATCGTCCGCAAGCGCATGGACGCGCCCTTCACCGAGGAGGACATGGCCGCGCTGCTCGAATTCCGCGGCCGCTATGTCGAGTTCAACCTGCTCTACGACCGCGGGACATTGTTCGGGCTCAAGACCGGCGGCAATATCGACGCCATCCTCATGAGCCTGCCCCCGCTCGCCCGCTGGGCCTAGTCCGCGCTGCTCGGAACGCTGGTGCGCGCGTGGCCGGTGCCGCTCAGCTGCAGATAGATCCGCGCCAGCATCACGCTGAACGTCACCGAGACGGCGGCTCCCACCAGCTGCATGACGACGGACACGATGAATGCGCCAATGCTCATGCGCTCCAGCTCGCCGAAGGCAAGGCCGGCAAGGCTGCCGACCACTGCTCCGACCGCGGCCATCAGCACTCCGACCGCAAGGATGAAGAGAAGGAAGAAACCGAACAGCCGAAGCCAGTTTCCGCGCGTCAGCTCCCAGCTGCGGCGAATCAGCTCGACCGGTCCGACGCCTTCGTTTGCAGCGACGGGAGCGGTCATGATCATGCGGACGAACATGATCGAACCGCCGATGAGGAGGACGAGGGTGCCGATCAATACGGCAAGCGCCACGCTCGCAGTCGGCGAGCCGCCATCCGGCTTCACTGCGGTCACAATCGCGGCGCCGACAATGACGAGCGGGAGCATCCAAATCGCGCCCGCGGCGATATAGACCGGCGCACGCCGCGCTGCATGGGCGATCGCCCCGCCCACCGTCAGGCGTGCGCCTGAGGCGAGGCGAATGATCGCGAGCTGTCCGACCAGCGCGATGACGAAGATGATCGCCATTCCGACCAGCCTGCCCGCGCCCGCACTTTGGAGTTCGGCCAGGCCCCGGCCTTTGGCAGAAGGAATCAGCAGGTCTCCGACCAGTCCCGGCAGGACGAGCAGCGCGAGCGCGATGGACGCGAACAGGCTCCCGTCCCGTGCGACGATCGCCCGAGTTTCTTCCCACGCTCGCGAAATGGATGCCTTGCTCACCTTGCCCCCTTTGTCTGCCGACGCTTTATGCGGGCCTCTCACCGCCCGCGCAACGCTTGCGGAGCGCTCCGGTCGCGGCCATCTGCAAAGCGATGGACCTGATCGACGGAATCGAATGGCGGGTCACCGATGGCCTCATTCCCTATGAGGAGGCCCACGCTTTCATGGAGGAGCGCGCCGCCGCCGTCCGCGCGGGCACCGCGGCCGAGTGCGTGTGGCTGCTCGAACATCCGCCTCTGTTCACCGCCGGCACCAGCGCCGACCCGGCCGAGCTGTTCAACCCGTTAGGCTTTCCCGTCTTCAATGCGGGACGCGGCGGACGCTACACCTATCATGGGCCGGGCCAGCGTGTCGGATATCTGATCCTGGACCTCGAAAAGCGCGGCAAGGATGTCCGCCGCTTCGTCTATTCGCTCGAAGGCTGGATAATCGCGGCGCTTGGCGAACTCGGCGTCTCCGCACATCGCGCGCCCAACCGGATAGGCATTTGGGTGGGCGACGGTGCTTCCGAGCAAAAAATCGCCGCGCTCGGCATCCGCATCAAGCGTTGGGTCACGCTGCACGGCTTCTCGGTCAATGTTTCACCAGATCTCGGCCACTTTACGGGCATCGTGCCGTGCGGAATCTCCGAATTCGGCGTCACCAGCCTCGCGGATCTCGGGAAAGAAATGCCGATGGAACGCGTTGACGATGCCCTCAAGGTCACTTTCCATCATTTGATCAACGGCTTGGCGTCCGCCGACAAAGAGTCTTGATGCAGCGTTACGCTTCAGACTAAGGTGGTCGTGATTTGCGAAGCGGGACTACCGCTCCAGATCTTATAAATAGGGAGTTTTGAATGCGTGCTCTTATCCTGGTCGCCGGTGCGGCCCTGGCGGTTTCGGCTTGCAGCAGCAACGAGTCCGCTGACAACACGATGAACGTCGATACCATCGAAGCCAACAGCATCGTTGCCAACGACACGACGGCGCTCGACGTGAATGCAATGGACGCCAACATGGACGCCAACATGTCGATGGACGCGAATGCGACCGACGCCAATGCGGACGCCGGTAACAACGCCATGTAATTGGATGGCGGCTCCCCTCGTGGGAGCTGCCGCCGAGTTCAGGAGGCCGCCGGGCTCGCTCGGCGGCCTCTTTTATTTGAGTGCTTCAGATTCCGGAGGGTTCATGCGTTCTTTTGCACTGGTCGTCATCACTGCCTTCGCGCTTGCCGGTTGCGGCGGCAAAGATGCACAAACCGAAAATTTGGCCGCGTCGCAGAACCTCAGCGCGGAAAGTTTCTCGAGCAACGACACCACGTCGATCGACGCCGCGACCGGCGCCGACGCAAACATGGCCGAGGACGTCCAGCTCACCGTCAACGATACCAACCTCGAAGAGCCCGAGCTCAACGAGTCGAATGCAAGCAACAGCCACTAGCTTTTCACGGCAGGCCCAGCAGCTTGTGGGCCTGCAGACTTAGCCGCCAGCGCGGCCGCTGCATCGCCAGTGCGATCGCCGCCTGCTTCGCCCCCTCAGCGTCCGCGCAGTCCATCGGCTGCACCAGGAAATGCCTGAAGTCCCAGCTTTCCAGCTCGGCCGGGTCGATCCCAGCCTGCGGCCACACCAGCTTCAGCTCATCGCCGCGCCGCTGCACCACGTCCGTCCCCGTCTTCGGGCTGATGCACAGCCAGTCGATCCCTTCGACCGCCGGCAAGGTGCCGTTGCTCTCCACCGCCACGCGAAAGCCGCGCCGGTGCAACCCGTCGACCAGAGCCGAATCGAGCTGAAGCATCGGCTCGCCGCCCGTGACGACGACCAGCCGGTGGTCTGACCCCCCGCCCCACAGCGTTCCCACATGGTCCGCCAGTGCCTCGACCTCCGGGAACTTGCCGCCGCCCTCACCGTCGGTGCCGACGAAATCCGTATCGCAGAAGCTGCACTGCGCATCCGCTCGGTCCTGCTCGCGCCCGCTCCACAAATTGCAGCCCGCAAAGCGAAGGAACACCGCCCGGCTCCCCGCCTGCACCCCCTCGCCCTGCAAGGTCAGGAATGCTTCCTTTACCGCGTAGGTCATGTGTAGCGGGTCGGATCGGGCAGTCCCGCCTCGGCGAATCCCTTGGCGCGCAGCCGGCACGCGTCGCACAGGCCGCAGTGCCGCCCGTCAGGCGCCGGATCGTAGCAGCTGTGGCTGATCCCGGCATCGAGTCCAAGCCGTGCGGCTTCGCGCGCAATATCCGCTTTGCTCATATGCTGCAGCGGCGCGTGGATGGTGAAGCCTTCGCCCTCGACTCCGGCTTTCGTGGCGAGGTTCGCCGTCCGCTCGAAAGCCGCGATGAAGTCCGGCCGGCAGTCGGGATAGCCGGAATAATCGAGCGCATTGACGCCGATGAACAGGTCGCGCGCTCCGGCCGCCTCGGCCCATCCAAGCGCGAGGCTCAGGAAGATCGTGTTGCGCGCTGGCACATAGGTCACGGGAATGCCCTCACCCAATCCACCCTTGGGCACCGCCGTGTCGCTGGTCAGCGCCGACCCGCCGAACGCCGTGAGGTCGATCGGAAGGATGATGTGCTCGTCCGCAAGCTCCGCGGTGATTCGCTTCGCCGCCTCGATCTCCACCCGATGGCGCTGGTTATAGTCGACGGTGAGCGCAAGGACGCCGAACCCCGCCTCGCGCGCAAGCGCCGCGCACACCATCGAGTCGAGCCCGCCGGACAGCAGTACGACCGCTTTCTTCACAGCCGAACTCCGAAGCGCGGAGCGGCCCAGAAGGTGAGCGCGTAAAGGCCGAGCGTCGCCACAATGAGCAGCCCCAGCGCCGGCCAGAATCCCCAGCCGCTCTTCAGAAGCAACGGCAGCGCCACGAACATCGGCAGCGAGGGCAGTATGAAAAAGGACACGCCCCACGAAAGCTGCGACACGCGCTCCACATCACCGGTGTCGCGGTACAGCCACACTATCGCCATCAACGATGTCAGCGGAAGCGAGGCCAGCAGCCCGCCCCAGCCGGGATGCCGGCGAGCGATCTCCGAAATCGCCGCCGCAAGCACGCCCGTGAAGGCGGCCTTGAACAGAAAGTAGATCATCACAGCGCCTCTACGGCCTTGGCGCGCCCAACAAAAGAAGGGCCGCCCGGTTAGGGGCGGCCCAGTGATCGAACGCGTGCGCCCGATTGGGAGGAAAGCGTGCCGAATCCGGCACTACTCCTTCTTAGAAGACGATGGTTAAACAGGGCCTTAATGAACGGGGCAGGATCCGACCCGGCGCGCCTGGATCACATAATTGAAGGGTAGGCCGCCGGAAATGCCCTGAGTTTCGATGCGCAGCGAGCGCGGCGTGATCACGGTCAGCTTGCTCGTGCCGAACCCGCTCGCCGCGCAATTATACTGAATCACGGCGTTGACGCCCGAGTCGCTGAGGATCGTCCGCGGGCACGGCAGGCCGCGGTGCTCGAACTGGGCAAGCTGGCGCGTATCGGCGACGCACTGGCGGATCGGCGGCGCGGAGCCGGGCGCGCCGGTCACTTCCCACAACCCACCCGCCGTTTGGGACAACGCGGACGGTTGTCCCGCCGCCGCCAGCATCCAAAGTCCCGCCGCTCCCGCGGTTAAGCCACCGAATTTCACAACCCACCCCATGGCCGCGCCCCTTAGCACGATTCTCCAAAGCCGTTAAGATTCAACGTGCAAGCGCCTAGCCGAGCTGATCGAGCACAAGCGGAAAGCTCGTCGAGCAGAAGGCGCAATCGACCCGAATGAAGCCATCCTCGCCGACCATCGCGGCCTGCTCCTCCGGCGGGAAGCGGGCGATGACCGAGCGCACATAGTCCGCGTCGCAGCGGCAGCCCTTGCTCAGCTTCAGCGCGTCGAGCGTCCGCACTTCGTCTTCCTCGTGGAACAGTCGCCAGATCAGGCTGTCGAGCGGCAGGCGGGCATCGGTCAGTTCCTCCGGCTTCACCGATCCGCCGAGGATCGCGACATGCGGCCAATCCGGATGATCGAGCCGCGTATGCAACCGCTCGCGCCCCTCCTCGCCTTCCGGCAGATGCTGGAGCAGCAACCCACCCGCGCTCCAATGCTCGCCGCTTTTCTCGACCGACAGCCGAACCAGGCTCGGGATCTGCTCCGACTGCGAGAAATAGCTCTGCGCCGCATCGCCCAGGCTCTTGCCCTCGAGTGGAACGATCCCCTGGTAGCGTTCCTCCGTCGTCGGCTGGTCGAACGTAATCGCGAGATAGCCCTTGCCGAGCAGGTCCGGCAGGCGCAGCTCGCCCTCCGCCACCGCAAGCCGCTCCGGATCGTGCCGGACATATCCGCGCAGCTCGCCGCCAAGGAAGTCGCACACCAGCAGGTCGACGATCCCGCCCTCGGTCTGCGCCTGCAGCGTCATCTGCCCGCTCGGGTCCTTCAGCAAGGCTCCGAGCAACGCCGTCAGCGTCAGCGCCTCGGCGAGCAATGTCTCGATCGCGGGCGGATAGCCATGATTGGCAAGCACCTCATCCAGCGTCGCCCCAAGCCGCGCCACCCGCCCCCGAGCATTGCGCGAAGGAATGGTAACGCCGAGAACGACGTCGCTGTTGAGCTCGATTGACTGCATGGCCGGAAAGATAGGGACCGGTCCATTAACGAACAAGACAACGCCAACCTCGTTCGTCCTGAGCGAAGTCGAAGGGCGCTACCCCAGCGTCCGCGCAACGTACCCTTCGACTACGCGCTTTGCGCTTCGCTCAGGACGAACGAACGCAGCGCTCAAGCACTTCCATCAAGCCGCCGCCGATACCTCATAATCCGCCGCCGCCGCCGATAATCCATCCACGAACTCGCGGATGTGGCTTTCCTCGATAATCAACGGCGGAAGCACGCGCATCACATTGTCGCCAGCCGCCACGGTCAGAATTCCGCGGGTGCGCAGGTAAGTGACGAAGGCGCGGCTGTCGCTCTTCATCTTGATGCCCAGCATCAGGCCCATTCCGCGCACGCTTTCGAACAGATGGTCGTGGTTGGGGATCATCTGCTCGAGCGCCGAGCGCAACCGCTCGCCGGTCTGCCGAACATTTGCGAGAAACGCGTCGTTGGCGACGACATCGAACACCGCCTGTCCCGCCGCCATTGCAAGCGGATTGCCGCCATAGGTCGATCCGTGAGTGCCGATCACCATTCCGCTCGCGGCCTTCTCGGTCGCCAGGCAGGCCCCGAGCGGGAAGCCGCCGCCGATCCCCTTGGCGGTGGCCAGGATGTCCGGCTCCAGCCCATAGTGCTCATAAGCGTAAAGCGTGCCGGTGCGCGCGACCCCGCACTGCACTTCGTCGAACACCAGCATCAGATCCTGCTCGTCGCAGACCTCGCGCAGGCCGGCGAGGAAGGCATGGCTTGCCGGGCGGATTCCCCCCTCGCCCTGCACCGGCTCGACCAGGAACCCGGCGGTATTCTCGTCGACCGCTTCCAGAGCTGCGTCGAGATCGTCGAAGTCGACGACCCGGAAGCCTTCGAGCAACGGCGCGAAGCCGTCGCGCAGCTTGGCCTGATCGGTCGCGCTGATCGTCGCCATCGTTCGGCCGTGAAAGGCGTTGGAGAAGGTAATCAGCACATTCTTGTGCGCATTGCCCTTGGCGTGATGATAGCGCCGCGCGGTCTTGATCGCGCACTCGACCGCTTCAGCACCGGAGTTGGTGAAAAACACCGTGTCCGCGAACGTCGTATCCACCAGCCGCTGCGCGAACGCCTCGCCTTGCGGGCTTCCGTAGAGGTTCGACACGTGCATCAGCGTCGCCGCTTGCTCCGCGATCGCCTTGGTCAAATGCGGATGGCCGTGGCCGAGGATATTGACGGCGATGCCGGACGCGAAATCGAGATAGCGTTCGCCCTGCTCCCCGAACAGATACACGCCCTCGCCGCGCACCGGACGCACCGGCGAGCGGGGATAAACGGGCATGAGCGGGGTGATAGCCATCGATTGTTCCTCGTGAGTGTTGACGCGGCTCCCCAGCCAGCCGAGCGCCTATAGCGAGGCGTAGCTCAAAAGGAAAAGGCGCCCCGGATTGCTCCGGAGCGCCCATTCTTGCGAGACTGCTTTTAGCGCGTCTCAGTCGTCGTCGTGGTCGTCACCATCGTGACGCTCATGCCAACGCTGATGTTCGGCCCGGTCGTCGCGGCCATCGCCGTCACGGTCGACGCCGTAAGCACCCTGGCCATTATAGCCCTGGTTGCCCCAGCCGCCGTTGCCCCAGCCGCCACGGCCGTTGCTGGCCATCCGCATCATGCGCTGCTCGAGCTGCGCGAGGCGGGCTTCCAGCCGGTTCGCCTCATAGGGATTGAGGCCGTAGCGGCTCGACTGGTACACGCGCCGTTCGAGATCGCGGGCGTCGTGGCGAAGCTCGCGCGCTTCGCGGTCCGACAAAGCGTTGCGGCGGTCGAGCATGTCGATCCGGCGCTGAAGATTGTCGACTCGCGCCTGCAGCGCACGGATCTGGCCGTAATTGTTATAGCCATAGGCATTGCCGCGCGGCTGCGGGAAATATTGCGCCGAGGCCGGAGCTGCGACTGCGAGAGCCGAAACGGCGGTGGCGAGGATGATTGCTAGTTTACGCATCTTGGCTCTCCTTTGAGCGACCTGATGCGCATCTTCTGCGCTTGTCCGCTTGTTCCAGCCCTGAACGAAGCTGTTATCGCCCGTTCAACTAGCCGAATGCGTCAAGCGCCCGATCTGGTTCAATTCTTGATTTTCCAGCCGCTTTTCAGAAGCGAATAGCAGATCAGCCACAGCAGCAAATTGAGCAGCAAAAGCGCGATTCCGCCAATCAGCAGCGGCGAATCGCTCACTCCCAGGAACCCCGCGCGGAAGCCCGAAATCACGTAGAAGAAGGGATTGGCGTGGCTGACGGTGCGAAACGCAGGCGCCAGCTGCTCGACCGAATAGAAGGTCCCTGACAGCAGGGTCAGCGGAGTCACGACAAAATTGGTGACCGACGCCGCATGATCGAACTTCTCGGCCCAGATCGACGTCAGCACCCCGATGAACGCCAGCAGCAGCGAACCCATCAGCCCGAAATACAGCACAAGCAGTGGGTTACGCACCGCGACCGACACGCCCGGCCAAATCGCCATCGCAAGCCATACCGCGAAACCGACGAAAAAGGCCCGCGTGACCGACGCCCCGACGAGGCCGGCAAGAAGCTCTCCGGTCGACAGGGGCGGCATCAGATAATCGACGATCGTGCCCTGGATCTTGCCCACCAGCAGCGAGAAGCTGGCATTGGCAAAGGCAGCCTGGATCATCGCCATCACGATCAGTCCCGGCGCCAGGAAATCGGCGAAGTGGAAGCCCATCACCGTGCGCCCGGTGCGGCCGAGCGCGATGGTGAAAATGGCGAGATACAGAAGGGTCGTGATGGCCGGCGCCCACACCGTCTGCATCTGCACCTTGAAGAACCGCCGCACCTCCTTGATATAGAGGGTCCTGAGGCCTTCCCAGTTCACACCGCTAAGCACCGGCTCGCCGGGCGCGCGGCGCATCCATGGTGCGGATTGATCGTTGGGCTGGCTGTTCACGGCTCAGTCGCCTATCGGCTGGCGTCGAACCCCGCAAGCGCGGGCGACGCAAGATATTCGGAGTTGAATGTTCATGTCCTGGACCGACGAGCGCATCGAACGGTTGAAGAAAATGTGGTCGGAAGGCTCGACCGCGAGCCAGATCGCCGACGATCTTGGCGGAGTGAGCCGCAACGCCGTCATCGGCAAGGCCCACCGCCTTGGCCTCGACGCACGCCCGTCGCCGGTGAAGCCGGGCGAGGAGAAGGAAAAGAAGCCGGCCGCTGCCGCCCCTGCCCCTGCGGCGCCGAAGGCCGAACCTAAAGCCGCGCCCGCAGCCAAGCCCGTGCCCGAACCACGCGCGGCTGCTCCGGAAACAGCCCCGCCGCATCTCGTCCCCGCGCGCCCCGGCGCCGAAAACGTCCAGTACCGCTCGGTCGGTCCGGGCGGGTTCATCCGTCAGGGCCCGGGCGACACCCAGGCCCCGATTCCACCCGCCCCGCCGCGCCGTCTCGTGCCCGCCAAGCCGAGCGCCGAGGTTGCCGACAAGACCAGCCTGCTCGATCTCAACGACCGCATCTGCAAATGGCCGATCGGCCATCCGGGCGAGCCGGATTTCCACTTCTGCGGGCAGGCCGCCAATCCCGGCTTCCCTTATTGCGTGCAGCATTGCGGAGTCGCCTATCAGGCCCAGCTCCCCCGCCGCGACCGCCGCCCGCCCCCGCCACTTCCGTTCGGGGGTCCAAGGGTCCGCTAGAGCCACCGAGCAGAGTGCCGCCGACACGCGAGCGTGACGCCGGCGCTCTGTCGAGAGATGGCGAAAGCCGGACGGCGGGGCAGCGAAGCTGAGCCCGACCGACGTCACGCGGATACACTCCGCGTGACCGCCGCTTCGAATGTCCGCAATGGGTGGAAAGCGGACATTGCCCAACACGACGGGACGAGGCAGATATGGCGCATGCCTTTGCCCTGCTGTGACCGGATGGCCTTCGACCTCGCGCAGCGGTGCGAGCAGCACCCAGACCGCGATGCGTGCCCTGACGCAATGATTGCGCCGATCAGGGGCGGCTATGGCCTCTACGTCCGCGATGGTGAGGCCGGATACGCCGATAGCATCATCGAGATTGCTTACTGCCCGTGGTGTGGTGCGAAGCTACCGCAAGTTGGTGAAATCGACCTTTCGGGGCTACGGCCAGACGACTCCTAACTCTGCTCGCGCGATGTCTGCAATGGGTGGGAGTCAGACCCTGGCTAAATGTCTCAAAGGGAGGAAAGCAGACGTTGCGGCCGCGAGCGTCTCAAGGCAACGTAAGGCCATGGCCCAACTGCTCACAAGCTAGGTCGAACGGGAGAGACGCTTTGGAGAAGGTAATCAGCATAGCTTTGATCGTTGTGATGGCACTTCTACTCTTTGTAGCGGGCGCAGCGACGTGGGCAGTTTTGGTTGCTGGGGGTAATTGGTCAGATGGGCCTACCCAGGTGTTTTTTCAGGGCACAAGGACTGCCTTGGGCGCCCTAGGAGCACTCGTTGTGGTTGGAGCGATCTACTCGCTCCGCAGGCGTCTTGCTGCCATCGAAGCAAAGCTTGACCGTAGCTGAGACAGTCCGGGGATCGGATAGAGATGCGGCTCCGCCGTGAATGTCGCTTTTGGGTGGAACGCGGACATTGGCGGTGCGGCGTCGAGAAAGCGGGCGGTCAGGGTCATGAGGCATTGCACTGGGTGGCATCGTGCGACGGATCGGCCAGTCTCTTCGCAGAAATCAGCCGGTCCACCACTAGCTTGTAGCTCGGGATTCCGTGGCCGTAGGCACCGCGCCACACGCTTGCCCGGCCAATGAACTCGATTTCATATTCACGGGCGCATGCCCATCTGCCTGGCCACGAGAGCGCTTTGCCCTCCAGCGAGAGACAATACCCGACCTTGCAATGCCTTTGTCCAGCAGGGGTGAACGTCGAATCTTCGAATGCAACTCTCCAGGTTCCTCGCCACCGCTTCGGCTCCGTCATTCGCAGACAATCGGCTTCGAATCTTGCCTCAATCCCCACTCCGCTCTTCGGGAGGCATCTGTCGTCAAGAGCCAATAGCTGGCTACCTGTTGCGAGCGGCTCAACCGATGCGCCCGGACTACCTGCGCACCCGGCAAGGGCGAGAGTCCACAGCCAAAGTGCTACCGTTTTCCGATTGTGACCCTTCATGGGATGATCGTGCCTCAGCGCTGGAACGACCGCAATGGGTCGAAAGCGGACTGTCAGTGAGAGGTGGCGACAATCCTTGCCGAGATAATCCGATCTGTGATGATGTCCCTCTGCCATCCGATCCTGCACTTCGATCGACGGCCAATGAGGTCCACCTTGAGAACTCGCAGCTCGCCATCGTTTGGCAAATGAACGCCGGCCTGCTGAAGGGCGTCTGGCGAGTTTGTTGCAGTGAGCAGCTTGGGGGACGCCTCGACGCCTTCAAAGAACATGTTTGTCTCGAAGCCCACAACCCACGCGCCTGCAATCCGCGTCGGTGGCGAATACGGCAGGCATGAGAGAGAAAGCTCCCGATCGCTCGCTCCTCGGTACTTATCGAAGCACGAGAGCACCTGCTTTGTTGCGACGGCACAATCTTGAGGCGGAGCATTGTTGCAGCTCGCTAGTGTGGCAGCGGTCACAAACAGAAGATACAGGCGCATCTGGCGACACTAGGTGAATAGCGAATGTCCGCAATGGGTCGAAAGCGGACGTTAGTGCGATCGCGATAGCTCCAGAATGTCGTGCGTGCGGAGGATCGCTTGATACAATCGGCATTCATTGGCTGCCCATCTACTAAGCCTCGTAGGTTTACAGACATGCTCTCGATGGTGGACCCAATTCGATTGTTGTGATCGGAGCCTCCTTTGCCGAGATGCAGGCGTGCGTCGCAGCAACAACGCGTA
Organism: Sphingomicrobium sp.; assembly: GCA_039915925.1. Lineage (GTDB taxonomy): Bacteria > Pseudomonadota > Alphaproteobacteria > Sphingomonadales > Sphingomonadaceae > Sphingomicrobium. The sequence goes on along the minus strand of JBDSMG010000021.1, from coordinate 8,376 downwards.
GCTCCTCGCCAAGAGCTGATTTTGGCGGAGCAACTCGTCGTTCCAGCAGCGTGGCTCTTCGCGGGAGTTTCCGTGAGAATTCATGCAAGACCGAAATTCCGGTGTGACGCTGTGCGCAACGATACGTTCTTCCCGATTTGTCAAAACGGGCGAAATTGTCGCAGCCAAAGCTAGAATGAATGCCAGCATCATCCAAAGCTAGCAGACCCGCGAATGTCTGCAATGGCTCGTCAGCGGACGTTCGGCCGGAATGTCGTGAATGGGTGGAAAGCGGACTTTGCGACTTCGTTGGCAGGAGCTAAGCTGAGGCGGTGGCCAGTCTCGACACGCTTGAACCCCTAATCGACGAGGAGCCGACGGACTTCGCCGAGTTGGAAGTCTCGTGCGGCAAGTTCATTGATGCGTGGCTCACTGGTGGCGGCGAGCCGACGGATGATGAGATAGCTGGGTTTTACAGTCTTTGGAGCCAATCCTTAGACTCGCGTGGTCGAGACGAGAGCGACTTCTACCGATGGGCTTACCCGTTCTTCGTTCGCTACCGTGACGACGTGCTGAGCCTTCTTAAGCGGTCTTGATGTCCGCAATGCGTCGAAAGCGGAAGTTCGCGCCTAGTCCGCTTCTCCACGGAACAGAGCATCGACTTCCTCCGGCGGCATACGCTTGAGCTTCTGCTCTAGCTTACGGTCGTGACCACGATCATTCGGGTCAACACCCCTCTGCGCTTTGCGTCCAACCTCGCGGAGGTAGTGAGCGGCCGCATCCGCCAACCGCTGCTCCTTCTCGCAGGCCTTCATGGCGATCAGTGTATCTGTGTTTGGAATGTCTGCAATGGGTCGAAAGCGGACCTAGCTGGCCGGTCTTTCCCCGCCATCAATCGGCACGAGAAGCTCGTTTAGCTGGCGCAACTGTTCTTTGAGTTCGGTATAAACCTGCCCGTAGGCGGGAGGACCTCCTCCGTGCCGCCCGAAACCTTTGGCGGTAGATCGGAATTCAATTTCGCCGAGTTGCGCGAGAATCCTCTCACGAGCTTCGACGAGTTCAGCCCTAAGTACTTCGTCGACGGCCATACCCTCTCCCCCGCCAACCAAAATCATATCAGGATAACGGTTCCAGTCGAATGTCTCCAATGGGTCGCAACCGGACACTCGCCCGCCCCAAAAAAAGCCCCGGAGTCGCCTCCGGGGCAATTCATTCAACCTGAGCAAGCTCGATTCGATATTCATTCTCGCCCGACCGGATGAGGTCGAACGGCGGATAATTCTCGACTGCCTGGCCGTTGCTGTCCTCGAGCATGTCGAACAGCCGGTCGAAGCCGACGCTGGAACGGCGAAACGGTGCAAAATCGAAAGCACTACGCATTGTCCTGTCCTCCTCTTGAGCAACAAGGCGGGACAGACGGCATGAGGCCGTAGCCCCGTCACCGGACCCTCGAAGGCGTCCGGCGAAGCGAAATTTTGGACCGCCCGGTTCGAATTTCAAGAAGAAATCTTGGGCGATTTTGCTCCCCGATCAGCGAGCCACTTCTGGCGCATGCCCAGCCAGATTACGGCCTCGGTCGCAGTCCGGACTGCCGGCGCGAGGAATCGATCCATCCAGTGCCGGGTTAAGAGATGCGCCCGGGCGCGATTATGATGCTCTATCTCATCTGTAACGATTTGCGCGATAACAGCGGCTGCTTCCGGATCGGCGCTAGCAAGATTCATGAGTTGATGCTCGAGGTGCTTTAAAACGACACTTTCAACCGCTTCTGTCGTGATGGCGATGGCTCGTGGGCCAAGAAGGCCGGTAACGAACCCCAACACTAGGCCCCCGAGGCCGCACAAGTGGTAGCTCCGGCAACGACGCACTCCCCGTCGATTCAACTCCGCCGCGAACAACGTGCGGTGCGATTGCTCATGGTCGATGAACGTGTCTATTTCGGCTTGAATTGATGGCGCCCGCCAACTCGCGACCCACCGCTGCGCGCGATAGATCGAAACCGCGCCATGCTCGCCGGCATGATCGACCTTAATCATGACTTCGCCGATGCTTCGCGCAGGTTTCAAACGACGGTTATCCACAACAACGAGCTTAGTGCGTAATTTGCGCGGCACCAGCGCTTGGCACCGCTCGGACCCGCGCCCTATACCAGCCCCGCATGGCCGACCTTTTCGCTTCCCCTTCCGCTTCGTCATCGCCCGACAGCTATGACGCCTCGTCGATCGAGGTGCTGGAGGGGCTTGAGCCGGTCCGCCGCCGCCCCGGCATGTATATCGGCGGCACCGACGAGCGCGCGCTTCACCACCTCGCCGCCGAAGTCATCGACAACAGCATGGACGAGGCGGTCGCCGGCCACGCGACCCGCATCGAAGTCACGCTGGAGCGCGGCAACCGGCTGACGGTGATCGACAACGGCCGCGGAATGCCCGTCGACCCGCATCCCAAATATCCGGGCAAGTCGGCGCTCGAGGTCATCATGACCATGCTCCATTCGGGCGGGAAGTTCGAGGGCAAGGCCTATTCCACCTCGGGCGGCCTCCACGGAGTCGGGGTCAGCGTCGTCAACGCGCTGTCGACCGAAACCGTGATCGAAGTGGCGCGCGAGAAAAAGCTCTACCGCCAGACCTTCTCGCGCGGTCTCACCACCTCCCCGCTGCAGGAAGTCGGCGCCGCCCCCAACAAGCGCGGCACCAGCGTCACCTTCACGCCCGATCCCGAAATCTTTGGCGCCGACGCGAAGTTCGACCCGGCCCGCCTCTACAAGCTCGCCCGCTCCAAGGCCTATCTGTTCGCGGGAGTCGAGATCCGCTGGCGCTGCGACCCCTCGCTTGCCAGCGAAGCCGTGCCCGAACAGGCCGTCTTCCAGTTCCAGAACGGCCTTGCCGACCATCTCGCCGAACAGCTTGGCGAGCGGCCTTGCGTCACCAACCAGCCGTTCACCGGCCGCCAGGACTTCGCGCTCGATCCCAACGGCAACCCACAAGGCAGCGCCGAATGGGCGGTCGCCTGGCCGCTCTACTCCGACGGCTCCGAATCTTATTATTGCAACACCATCCCGACCCCCGACGGCGGTACGCATGAAGCGGGCCTGCGCGCCGCGCTGACCAAGGGCATTCGCGCATTCGGCGACCTGGTCGGCAACAAGCGCGCCAAGGACATCACCGCCGACGACGTGTTCGACGGCGTCGAGCTGATGCTCAGCGTCTTCATCCGCAACCCGCATTTCCAGAGCCAGACCAAGGACCGCCTTACCAGCCTGGAGGCCGCGCGCTTCGTCGAGGCCGCGGTGCGCGACCATTTCGACCATTTCCTCGCCGACAATATGGACCGCGGCCGCGCCCTCTTGGGCTCCGTCGTCGAACGCATGGAGGAGCGCCTCAAGCGCCGCGCCGAACGCGAAGTGAAGCGCAAGACCGCGACCTCGGGCCGCAAGGTTCGCCTCCCCGGCAAGCTCACCGACTGCGCCAATGACGACGCCGACGGCACCGAAATCTTCATTGTCGAGGGCGACAGCGCCGGAGGCTCGGCCAAGCAGGCGCGCGACCGCAAGACGCAGGCGATCCTCCCCATCCGCGGCAAGATCCTCAACGTCGCATCCGCCACCGCCGACAAGATCCGCGCCAACAGCGAAGTCGCCGACCTTATCCTCGCGCTCGGCTGCGGCACCCGCGACACGTTCGACGAGGAACAGCTTCGCTACGAGCGCATCATCATCATGACCGACGCCGACGTCGACGGCGCCCATATCGCGACCCTGCTGATGACCTTCTTCTTCCAGGAAATGCCCGAGCTCGTCCGCCGCGGCCACCTCTACCTCGCCCAGCCGCCGCTTTACCGCCTGACCTCCGGCGCGAAGAGCTATTATGCCCGCGACGACGCCCACCGCGCCGAGATCGAGGCCACCGAACTCAAGGGCAAGAAAGTCGAGGTCTCCCGCTTCAAGGGCCTCGGCGAAATGAACCCGAACCAGCTCAAGGAAACCACGATGGACCCCAAGACGCGCTCAATGCTGCGCGTCACGCTGCCCAGCGCCTACGAGGACCGACAGCCGGTCAAGGACCTCGTCGAACGCCTGATGGGCCGCAATCCCGAGCACCGCTTCAACTTCATCCAGGCCAGCGCCGCGTCGGTCGATGAGGATGCGATCGACGCTTAGCCCGGGGGGCTAAGCCAAAGATGGCATAATCGACGCTTAGTCCGGGGGACTAAGCCCAAAGATCGCATGATCGACGCTTAGCCCGGGGGGCTAAGCCAAAGATCGCATGATCGACGCATGAGCGCCGCTGGCCCTCCCCCTCCGTGGGGTCACGCCCGGCATACGGTCTCTTTTTCAACGAATATTGGAGATGCTGTTCTTCACCGTGTCGTGCTTAGTCTTCATGATGTTCGAAACAGCGGTGTAACTGCGATTTTCGTGCTGCATTTGCGATTGCAGCTGAAGATACTGCAGGTTGAACGACATTTGTGTCTCCTGCATCGCCTTGGTCGCTCCGAGGAGTTGGTCCTGGCCGCCGCCGCCGGCGGCGGCACCGATCGGGTTGGAGACTTGGGTGGTGGTCTCACCCATTCCCGCCTGGCTCGAACTCGGGGTCGGTGAGCCCTTAGTAGGTCGCGACTGCGTGTCCCGTTTCGACAGCAGATTGGCCGCGCGTTCGACGATCTGTCCGTCATGCTCCGCAAGCGCCTTCTCGTCCGAAGTCACCGCGAGTCGGCTCATCTCGGCAACCGCCGCGCGGGCACGGGCGATCTCCTGGGCGTTTTGTTGAGCCACCGAGGTATCGGCACCGAGAAAGGCAAAGGCGGCAAGAGCTAGCTGGAACATAGACGTCACCTCCGCTGGGAAAGTCGCGAGGATAGCACGGCAACCGCACCGGCGCATGCGCACCTGATTTATGCATCCTGGGCGCCCGGGAGCTTAGATCGCAATGGGTCGAAAGCGGACTTTGCCTATTCAACAATTTTGAGGCGAACCGCCGCCTCGTCAGGGAGGTCCTTGATCTGCTGGAACAGGTCAGCCGTGAACGAGAACCAGTCTTCCCAACTGGCAACCCGGACGTTCTCAACGGTGTAGTCACCGCCCAGCACGGGCAACTTGGTGAAGGCGTAGCACTGACCGTCTGCCAAGATTTTTCCGGCCCGTCGGCACTGGTCTGCGAGGCCACGTAGCTGCCAGCCATGGGTGTCGTCTCCTACCTCGCGCCAGAACGCCTGTTCAGACAAAGCAATGCGCTCAGCTGAGTGAGCGGCTCGTTCGAGCATATGCACCGCACCACCGCCAACCAGCACGAATGCGTCGCCGAACAGGTTCGTTCGCAATACGCGGGTCTCGCTTGGCAGAATGGGCGACCACAAGGAAAGGTCAGCCTGGTTGGCCCTTTCGGGAAGAAAGTAGTCTGAAGAGTTCATCGACCCGATGCTGACCATGAAGCTAATGTCCGCAATGGGTCGAAAGCGGACGTTGGCTGAATGTCTCGAATGGGTGGAATGCCGACGCTAGACTTCAGCGCCAGCGATATGCAGCGAAGAAAGAAAACGCGGCGACAGTAGCGAAGACTGCGGTGGTTACCCAGAAAGAGCGGGACTGCTCAGAGCGCATAATCATCAGGTCCGGGTCAGGTTTTATGAAAACCTGCACTCGGCCCCGGCGCAGTCCTCCGATGACCCTAACGAGGAAGAATAGACCGACAGCTGCAGCTGCTAAGTTGAACAGGTCCATCGGTCCGTGATGCCCCGAGGAGCCGATGTCCGCAATGGGTGGCAAGCGGACATTAACGGACACCGTGGGGATTGTGTATTTTACACACCCAGGAAATCTGGCGGGCGCGATTGTGTGGTTTGCAAATACGCCGCTGCGAATAGCAACGTGGCAATGGTTCCGAATGCACTTCTAACGCCGTGAAGCTTGCCCCACTTGACTAGCAAGTCGCGGCTTTCCGGTCCGGCTGTCTCTATCGCCTTCAAGCGGTTGTTCGTGGGCATGATGCAGAGGAGCGTGAAAGGCCAGTTGGCAAGCATTGCCAAACCACCCGCCGCCCAAAGCCAATCGCGTGAGAGGTACCCCGTTATCAAGCCCGCAAGACCGCCCACGATTGCCAAGCCTGACTGTAGTGGAAGGGCTCGCGTGTAGCTGGGCCTCCATTGGGCAAGCAGCGGGCCATCTTCCAACATCAGCCTTGCTGGATGCTCCACGAAGTTGATGTATGCTGCCGCGCCAGTAAATAGAGATGCCGCGACTATGGCCACAAGGCCCGTTAGCAATGTCATTCGGGTTTCTCCGGCCTAGCCTTCGCCACCCTCTTCAGCGACTTTTGCCAGCGCTTCTCGTGCGCCATGAAACCAGTCTTAATGGAATGGCCAAGGTCCGCAATGGGTGGAAAGCGGACATTGGGCTGAGCATCTGGAATGGGTGAAAATGGCCACCGCGAGGCCGCTATTGATTGCTCGTCGAAGCTGGGCCCATAACGTTTAACCATGCTCTCGCTTCTCTTCGCCGTTGCTGTTTCTGCAAGCCCGACCACGCCTTGCAGGTTAAACCTAGAGAAGGGCGAGACCTTGATCGAGCGTCGCACTTTGAAGGTTCGCGATGGAACACTCGAAGCGGTGGCGGTGAGTAAGTCGGACGAGAAGTACGGCGATCCGGAATCTCGATTGGTCGTGCTGGGGTTGGGCTGCAACGTCATTTTCAGTCAGCGCTTCGACGATGCAACGAAGGTGCTGTTTTCCGAGAAGCGGCTTGGCGAACAACCCATTCTGTTCGTGACGGCGTTCAGACCGGGCGGTTCGGGTGCAGGCTTTGATCACGCGCTCCTTGCCTACGGCGGGGAAATGTTTCCCCAAGACGGAGTACAGCCACTGGCGCCCATGTCGCTAAAACAAGGCAACATGGATGGGATATTCGTTGGTGATCTCGGGCGCGGGCGCGGGCCAGGCCTCGTCACCTGGAATGCGCAGTGGCTGGGCCAAGAAGCACACTATGAGCCACATCAATATGAGATTGTCAGCTACGCCTGGCGAAATGGCCGGTTTGTCGGGCCGAATATTAGAACGACCAAGCGCAAGTATAATCCTGAGCCGAATGACGTAGCGCGCCGCCTTGGTTTAGGGTTCAAAGATATGACGCAACAGAGCCGGTTCGGCTGGCGCTGACCGAAGTTCGCGCCTCCACCTCCCGCAATGGGTCGAAAGCGGACGTCCTGAATGTCTGCAATGGGTGGAAAGCGGACATTGGGTATGCGACCGTTGCACGAACGTTTCGCGTAAAAGGGGGCAAGGATGTCAAACGGTAGATTTGGACACCTGTGGTTCGCGGCGACTGCGATCGCTGTGGGCGGTGGTGGGCTCTTGGAGCACGGTGGCAATCTTAGTTTCAGCTCGATGCTTTTCGGAATGGGGCTAGGAATATGGGTGCAGCGGCTCGTTGAAGTCGTCGAACGCGCTCGCAAGCGACACGCTGAGAAACAAGCGTGAGCGACTTAACGTCGGCAATGGGTGGAAAGCGGACATTTCTAGGCGACACATGATTTCGATGTTAGCGAATGCATATGAGCAGTCCTGACGCCGAAGACCGAAAAACCCGGTCGCCAGTCGTGGCGGCATTAACAACGTTATTCCTCTTCGGCTTCTGCGTGTTATGTGCGAGCCAACTCCTCGATGCTTTACTGACAGGCAGAACAAGGTTCCCGGCGAAATACAATGAGGTCTACGTGACGTGGATCGAAAACCCGGGCTGGTACACTGCGTCCTTCATAGCGTGGCTGCTCATGACGGCGCTAATGGCCCACGTTTCGCTACTCGGCTGGAAGCACTTACTTCGCCTCATTCGCGACCGTTCGTTGCCCAAAATCTAATGCCCGCAATGGGTCGAAAGCGGACGTTAGGCGCTCTCCTTGTCGGCGACGCCGCGACGCAGCTCCCTGCGCATTTTTCGCCACAGGATTACGACGGCGAGTGCGAACAGGGTGGCCCACAAAGCCCGCACGGCAATATTGAAGGCGAACCAGTAAGGGTTAACGTCGACCCTCACGAGGTCGTGGGAGTGGCGACGCAGGCTCTCGATCACACCGATCCTCAAGCCAATTGTCACCATTGCAACGTTATAGGTTACTGCCATCGCCCCGAAGCCGATCGAGAAGACTCTGCTGGTGATGTACCAGCGGGTCAAATGGCTGCGATAACTACTCACATAGCCCCTGTTCAGCTTTGCCGGCGACAGATCCTACCAACACTCTAAATGTCTGCAATGGGTCGAAAGCAGACATTGGGTTTGGCGTGTAGCTGGTCGTGATTTCGGTTGCTAAGCTCCAGCCGGAAAAGAGTTGGAGGCAGACGTGGCGTCGACCCTATTCGATCTAACCGGGCGAACGGCGCTCGTAACCGGCGGCAGCAGAGGCATCGGCT
>JBDSMG010000014.1:0-49779 GCA_039915925.1 Sphingomicrobium sp. | reverse complement strand
GTCATGTGGCTGGTCAGCGAGCCTTCCTCAAGCAGCACAGCCTTCAACCGCCGGCGGTCATATTCGAGCAATTCGGCCGGGCCAAGGTTGCGGGCGATAAGCACGGCGTCGCGCGCGAGCCCGGTCTTGGCCGCGCTCCCCATTCGCCCCGACACGATGCGGAGCAACCGGTTGGACAAGTCCTCAAGGTCGTGCATCCGCTCCTTGAGCAACGGGTCATCGATTTCCTGCATCCGGGCGCGCGTACGCTGCTGAACCCGCTCGATCGCCGCCTCGGCGGTAAGGCCGCTATCGATCGCCTCGTTGATGCGCCGCGACCAGCCTTCGTCGTAAGCGAACATGCGGTAAGTTTCGAGAATTTCCGCATGCTCGCCGGTCGCGCCGAACTCGGCTTCGCGAGTCATTGCGTCGATCTGCTCGCGCATTCGGCGGAACGCGCCATAAACGCGGGTGCGCTCCGCCTCGACATCGTCGGCAACCGTATGTTCGACCACGACGCGAGGCTGGTGGAACACCGCCTCACCCTTCGCCATGCCGGTAACGAGACGAAGGCCGGTGAGCCGCAACGGCCCGCTCTGCTTGGTGCCGCCCTTGGAGCCGTCGACGAGCCTCGCGGCGGCGATCATTTCCGATACGGCCATGGCGACCGTCTGCAGCGCCTCGATCTCCACGTCGTCGTAACCGCGCGGTTCGGCATGCTGCACGCACAGCACGCCGATCGGGCTCTCGAGGCGGATGATCGGAACACCCGCAAAGCTGTGGAAGCGCTCTTCGCCTGTCTCTGGCCGGTAGACGAACTCGGGATGCGTCGTGGCCTCGGCCAGGTTGAGGATGCGCCCCTCGGCAGCGATCGTGCCGACGAGACCCTGCCCGAGCGCAAGGCGGGTCACGTGCACCGCTTCCTTGCGAAGGCCATGGGTCGCGTACAGCTCGAGGCTGCTGTCGCGAAGCAGGTAGATCGAGCAGACCTCGCTCGCCATTGCTTCCGCGATGAGATCCACGACACGATCGAGCTTGGCCTGCGCACTGCCGCGCTTGGCCATGATGTCGTGCAAACCCGTCAGGATCTCGCGAGCGGAGGTGGCGGCGGTGAGTGGCATTCCGCCACTGGCTAACAGACGCGCCCCGCCTCTCCAAGCAAAGAGCGTCGCGCCTCAATTGACATCGTCTTTTACTGTGTGATATACAGTGTATGACACATAGGATGTGACACACAGTTATGCCGACTGACGATGAACAGTTTGACAAGATGAAGGTGGAGCTCCGGCGCGGTGCTCTCGGCCTGGCCGTGCTCGCTACACTGCGCGAGGAACGCTACGGCTACACATTGCGGCAGATGCTCGACGATGCCGGCATCCAGATCGACGAAGGCGCGCTCTATCCGATGCTTCGCCGGCTCGAGTCCCAAGGCCTGCTCACCAGCGAATGGCGCGAGGAAGGCAAGCGCAACAAGCGTTTTTACCGACTCTCGCAGGGTGGCGAGCAAGTGCTCGGCCGCCTGCTTTCCGAATGGAACGCGATGACCGCGTCGATCCTCGAACTTTCCCAGGGAGACCAGTGATGGACCTGCTCGAACGTTATCTCGCGGAAGTCCGCCGCAACCTGCCCGCGAGCGAAGCCGATGACATCGTCGCCGAGTTGCGTGACGTGCTTCTCGCCAAGGCCGAGGAGCAGGAGGAGAGGAGTGGCAGCGTCGCCTGGATCGCGTTGCTGCAGGAGTTTGGCCACCCTCTGGTCGTCGCGGCACGCTACCGCCGGGAGCAGTGGCTGATTGGCCCCGAAATTTATCCATTCTATCTGAAATTTCTGAAGACCATCGTGGGGATTGTCCTGATCGTCGTAACGGCGCTCGCGGTGGTCAAGGGCGCCCTGTGGAGCGAGGCCGTTGGGCCGGCAATTACGGGCTGGCTAGGGTCGCTGTGGTGGAGCGCCGCCTCCGCGGTTGGGTCGGTGACGATCGTCTTTGTGATCATCGAGCGCTTCGCTCGAGGCTCGATCGAGAAGTGCGTCCACTGGCGGCCGAACGATTTGCCGGACATGCTCGATCGTCAGCCAAGCAAGTATAACAGCATCTTCGAAGTCGCTGTCGGCGCCCTGTTTCTCTTGTGGTGGATCGGCGCAATACCGACACCGGTTCCGTCAAACGGCGAGTTCCGGCTGCAGGCCGCGGCGGTTTGGACTACAATGTTCTGGCCCGTAACAGCTCTACTTGTCGGCCGCTTGGTCTACAATCTCGTCGTGTGGCTTCGTCCGCGCTGGAAGACGGTGCGTGGCTTCCTCGGGATCGCTACAGCGGTGGGAGCTCTTGCGATCGCGGCCGCCATCTATCGCGCGGGCACGTGGATCATTGTTGTACCGACCGCCATGTCGCCCGCACAAGCCGCCGGCCTTCAGTCCAGTCTCGATCTCGCGCTCAGGTTCGCGCTCACAATCACCATCATCGTCTGGGTCCTGGGGATTGCGGGATGGCTGTGGCGCCGTGCCCGCGGCGCGTCGGGTGGGCCCCTGCCCGCCTAGCCTCGGCTCTCGAGCGCCGCCGCAGCTTCGTCGACCAGTTCGCGGATGATCTCAGCCACGGGCTCCTCGCGCGTGACCATGCCGACCGACTGGCCGGCCATCACCGATCCGCTTCCGACATCGCCATCGATCACCGCGCGGCGAAGCGCTCCCGCCCAATAACGTTCGATCTGGAGTTGGGCCTCGCCCATCTCGACCGAGCCTGCGTCGAGCAGCGCCGCGACTTCGCGCTGCTTGGCCGCGAAATTCTCCATCTCGCGATTCTTCAGCGCGCGCACCGGGATCACGGGCAGGCGCGGGTCGATCTGGACGCTCGGGATCGCATCGCGGGCCGAGGCGCGGATGAAGGCCTTTTTGAAGTTGGGGTGCGCAATGCATTCGGTCGCGCACACGAAGCGGGTTCCGAGCTGGACTCCGACCGCGCCCATTTCGAGATAAGCGGCAATCGCTTCGCCGCGCCCGATCCCGCCGGCGACGAACACCGGAATGTCCTTCGATACGTGAGGCAGGATTTCCTGCGCGAGGACTGAAGTGGACACTGGGCCGATATGCCCCCCCGCCTCCATCCCTTCGATCACCAAGGCGTCGGCGCCGGAGCGAATGAGCTTTTTGGCGAGGGACAGCGCCGGAGTAAAAGCGATCAGCTTGGCCCCGCTGCTCTTAATCCGGTCAATGGAGCCACTCGGAGGAAGCCCGCCCGCAAGCACGACGTGACCGATGCCATGCTTCGTGCAGACGTCGATCAGCGCACTGAGGTCGGGGTGCATAGTGATGAGGTTGACGCCAAACGGTCGGCTGGTCCGCGCCTTGGTCTCGGCGATTTCCGTATCGAGCAGATCGGGCGTCATCGCCCCGCAGGCGATCACTCCGAAGCCGCCCGCATTGGATATCGCGGACACAAGATGCCGTTCGGAAATCCAGCTCATCGCGCCGCCGAGGATCGCAAATTCGCAGCTCAGGAACTCCGTCCCGCGGTGCATTAGTTCGGAAAGGCGGTCGCGTCCGCTCACGCCGCAGCGCCGGATTTGGAATCAAGCCCGAACGCGGTGTGAAGAACGCGCACCGCCGTTTCCATCTGATCCTCGGTCATCAGCGCACTGACCTTGATCTCGCTTGCCGACACGGCGATCAGGTTGATGCGCGCTTCCGCCAGCGCCTTGAACATGGTCGCCGCGAGCACCGGGTTCGAGCGGATGCCGACGCCGACAATGCTGACCTTGGCGACGTTGGAGTCGTGCAGCATTTCATCATAGCCGATGTCGTCCTTATGCGCCTCGATAGCGGCCATTGCCTGGTGGATCGAAGCAGTCGGTACGGTGAACGTGATGTCGCTCGCCTCGCCTTCGCGACTGGCGGCCTGGACGATCATGTCAACCGCGATCCCGGCGTCGGCCAGCGGGGCAAGCACCGCGCCGACCACGCCGGCCCGATCGGCAAGGCGGGTCAGCGTAATCTTGGCTTCGTTCCGGTCGGTGGCGATGCCAGCGATGGTATTGCGTTCCATGTCCGCTCCCAATTCAGCGACGACTTCAGTTCCGGGCACATCTTCGAAGGCCGACAGCACGCGCAGCGGCAAATTCTCGCGCATCGCGAGCCCAACCGAGCGGGTCTGCAGCACCTTGGCGCCGACCCCAGCAAGCTCCAGCATCTCCTCGAAGGTGATGAAGTCGAGCTTGCGCGCCTGCGGAACGATGCGCGGGTCGGTGGTGTAGACCCCGTCAACGTCGGTGTAGATGTCGCAGCGGTCGGCTCCCACGCCTGCGGCGATCCCCACGGCCGAAGTGTCGGAACCACCACGGCCAAGCGTGGTCACGCGGCCGTCTTCGCTGACGCCCTGGAAGCCGGGAATGACGGCGACGGTGCCGGCATGAAGCGCCTCGTCGAGCAGCTCGCGTTCGATCGCCTCGATCCGGCTGTTGCCGTGAGCGCCAACCGAGCGGACCAGCTGCCACCCCATGAAGCTGCGTGCCTTGAGACCCATGCCCTGGAGCGTCATGGCGAGCAGCCCCGCCGTGACCTGTTCGCCGCTGGCGACGACCACGTCATATTCCTTGGGGTCGTGAAGCGCGGAGGCTTCGCGGCACAGCTGCACGAGGCGGTCGGTCTCGCCAGCCATGGCCGAGACGACGACCAGCACCTCATTGCCCGCCTCCGCCTCGCGCTTTACGCGCCCGGCGACGTTACGGATGCGCTCGATGCCCGCCATCGACGTTCCGCCGAATTTCATCACGATGCGGGCCATGGTCCTGTGCGCGTGTCCTGTAGAAGCGATTGCGGCGCCCTGTTAGAAAGAGGGCATGACAAGCACAAGCATCCTGGACCGTGAGGCCGCCCACTTCGGAGCCATGGCCGACGATTGGTGGGACCCGAGCGGCTCCTCCGCCATGCTGCACAAGCTCAATCCGGTGCGGCTCAGCTATATCCGCGACCAGATCGATCGGCATTGGTCGCTGGACGAGTGCAACCGGCGACCGTTGGAGGGGAAGAGCGCGCTGGATGTGGGTTGCGGCGCAGGCCTGCTGACCGAACCGCTGGCGCGTATGGGGGCGAAGGTCACGGGGGTGGATGCAGCGCCCGAGCTGATCGAAGTGGCACGCGAACATGCAGCGGCGCAGGGACTGGAGATCGACTATCGCGACGCAGCGGTCGAGGACGTCGAGGGCCAGTTCGACCTCGTCACGTCATTGGAAGTGGTCGAGCATGTCGCCGACCCCGCGGCGTTCGTGAACGCGCTGGCGCGGCGGCTCGCGCCGGGCGGCCTGCTGATCCTGTCCACGCCCAACCGGACGAGCTGGTCAAAACTCCTGACCATCACGCTGGCGGAAGGGTTCGGCCGCATCCCCAAGGGCACGCACGATTATGACAAGTTCATCGCGCCCGAGCGGATGAAGGTGCTGCTGGCGGGCGCCGGGCTGAAGTGCGTGGACTTCGAAGGGATCGGCTGGAACCCGATGCGTGGCCTGCACCTGACGGAGAATTTGTCGCTGAATTATTTAGTCGCTGCGGTTTTGGAATAGGTCGGGTGAGCCTCTCCGAGCGAGCGAAAATCGTAAACGAACGACCCGCTGACCTGATTGCGGACGTGACCTTGTACGACAGCGACAATGGTGGTCGGAAAGGTGCGGCACCTCCGGGTTGGGGATGCCCCACAGCGATCTCGACGGAGCAGCTGGAATTCTATGACGCTTGGCCGCAACTGGGAGGTGAGTGGCTGCAACCGAATGAGACCAGGCGCGTAGGCTTCGTGTTCTTTTCCCCCGAAGGCGCTGAGAAGATGAAGAGGGCCGAGAAGTTTTACCTTTGGGAAGGTGGATTCATCGGCGAGGCGGTAGTGGTAAGTTCTTAAAAATCCACCTTATCATAGTGCGCGGGCGGGACGATCACCTCCATCCGCTCACCAAGCAACGGCCGGAAGCAGGGCCGCGACTTCATTACCGAATACCAGTCCTTGGTCTGCTTGTGCCCGCGCCAATCCAGCCCACCGAGATAATCGATCACCGACAGATGCGCGGCCGCGGTGAAATCGGCGAGGCTCAAGCCCGGGCCAGCCAGCCAGCGGCGGTGGTCGAGCAGATAATCGAGATAATCGAGGTGACCATTGGCGATCCGCATCGCTTCGCGCAGCATCTTGGTGTCGGGGGCCTCGCGGCTCACCAGCCGCTTCCTCATCCGCTCGTTCATCAGCGGCTCGACCACTTCACGGAACAGTTTCTCGTCGAACCAGGCGCTCATCCGCCGGATCTCGGCGCGAAGGACGGCGTTGCCGTGGATCATCGGCATTCGCTGGACCGTCTCGTCGAAATATTCGACGATCGGCTGACTTCCGATCAGGGTGATCCCGCTTTCGGCATCGACCATGACCGGAGTCTCGCCGGCAGGGTTGAGGTCGATGAACTCGTCCCGCTGCTCCCACGGATTCTCCCGCACCAGCTCATGCCCGACGCCCTTTTCCGCCAGCACGAGCCGGACCTTGCGCGAGAAGGGACAGAGCGGGAATTGGAACAGCTGCCACATGGCCGGGCAGCTTTAGCGGGCTTAGCGTTCGCGTCTAGGCCGCGGCCTACTGTTTCGGGTAGGCTGGCGAGGGCATGTTGGCGATCGCCTTTTCCATCGCCGCGCGGGCTTCGCCCAACCCCTTCATCATGCCAGGAAGGGCCGAGGACATTGCCTTCATTCCCGACCGCATTGCCTGGCCGCTGCCGGCGATCTGCTGGCGGATGTGGCGATCGAAGTCGGGGTCGTCGCGACGGCCAAGGTCCGCGACGGTCGTCCGCTTGTCGACTGGAGTTGCCGGACGGCCTTCGATCGCTGCCTGAACCTCGCCCACGGGCAGATTGAGGAAGGCGCCGGTCAGCGCTTGCATGACGTTCGTCATCCGATCGGCCATCGCCGGATCATCGAGTTGCCGCTGCACGGCACGAACGTCGGGCTGCGCCGCGGCGGGGGAGGCGATTGCCAGCATGGAAAGGAACAGGAGCAATCGCATGAGCTTGGTCCGATTCGTTCAACCTGCTGAATTATCTAGCACATCTTGAGCGAAGATGAAGCTCAGCGCATTCCAAGCCAAATGAGCGCCGCCGCTCCGGCGACGATGCGGTACCAGCCGAACGGCGCGAACCCGTGCTTGGTCACATAGCCGATGAACAGCTTCACCACGACAAGCGCCACGATAAAGCTGACCGCCGCGCCGATCAGGATATTGCCGTACATGTCGGGCGTGATCCGGTCGTGATGCTTCAACAGGAAATATGCGGTTGCTCCGGACAGTGTCGGCATGGCGAGGAAAAAGCTGAACTCGGCGGCCGTCCTGCGGTCGACGCCAAGCGCCATCGCGCCGAGGATCGTCGCCCCCGACCGGCTTACGCCGGGGATCATCGCCAAGCATTGCACAACGCCCACCATCGCCGACTGACCGAGGCTGAGGTTGGCAACGCCGCCGCATTCGCGCGGCTTCACCACCCGTTCGAGGACGAGGATTGCAAAGCCGCCGACGATCAGCGCCCAGGCCACGATCGTCGCGCTGCCAAGCAACATTTCGATATGGTCTCCGATCGCCAGCGCCAGCACAATCGCCGGTATGCAGGCGACGACGATGTTGCGGACGAAACGCCACGCCCCGGGTTCGCGACGGAACAGGCCCAGCAGCACCGCGCGGAAGGTCCGCCAGTAAAGCACGACGATCGCCAGGATCGCGCCAGGCTGGATCGCGACGTTGAAAGCTTCCCACTGGTCGGCCCGGAAGCCGAGCAATTCGGTCGCGAGGATCAGGTGTCCGGTCGAAGAGACTGGAAGATATTCGGTGAGCCCCTCAACGATCCCGAGGAGGATGACCAGTATAAGGATCGGCACGGCTTAGGACGCGGCCGTAAGGTTGACCCGGCGGCCGGCGAAACGCCCGCCCTTGTGGAAGCGGCCGAGCCATTCATGCCCGACGGCTGCCAGCGGCGTGGGTTCGATCCCGAACGCCTTCAGTCCCTGCGATCCCTCAGCCGCGACATTGTCATGTTGCAGCATCAACCACTGGTCGCGGGTCAGCGGAGCGCCCGGCAGCCAGCCGAAGCGCGACAGCATGGACGCGGCAAAGCCGGGCACTTCCACCACTTCCGGCGACTGGCCGGTCAGCTCGAGGATTGCGTGGTGCAATTCCTTCATGCTCAAGACCTGCGGTCCGCCGATCTCATAGGTGTTGCCACCATGGGTCTCGGGATCCAGCGCGGCCCTGGCGATCGCCTGGGCGAGGTCGCGGACATAGACGGGCTGGAATTTTCGCTCGGCCGCGATGACCGGCAGGAACGGGAGCTGAGCCATGCCGGCGAAGCGGTTGGTCAGCTGGTCCTCCGGGCCGAACACCAGCGACGGGCGGATGATCGTCGCTTTGGGGAACGCCTCGCGCACCGCTTGCTCGCCCTCCCCCTTGCTCTTCCCATAGGCCGACTGGCTGGCCGGGTCCGCGCCGATCGCTGAAACCTGCACGAAGGCGGAGGCGGCGGCGTCCGCGGCAACCTTCGCTGCGTTCCGCGCTCCCTCCACATGAAGGGCGGTGAACTTGCCCTTCAGCACGCCGCACAGATTGATGACGGCGGTGGCGCCATGCACCGCACGCTCGATGGTTTCCGGCCTGGTCAGGTCGGCGCGAACGAAGCCGACCTGCCCGACCTGGCCGAGCGGCTGGATATAATGGGCGCAACGCGGCTCGCGCGACGCGATGCGGACGCGCACGCCGCCTTTCAGAAGGACTTCGCAGACGTAGCGGCCGATGAAGCCGCCCCCGCCGAACACTGTCACCAGCTCTTCGGAACGCTCGATCATGCGCGACGCCCTAGCGACTCCAACGCGGTTGACAAGGCGGCTTGAAGCCCCTTATCCGCCGCCGCCTGCCAACAGAGACGAACCTGTGCCCAGGTGGCGGAATTGGTAGACGCACCAGCTTCAGGTGCTGGCGCTCGCAAGGGCGTGGAGGTTCGAGTCCTCTCCTGGGCACCATTCTCACGCGCAGAACATCCGGGGGATGTTCGAGCATGAGAATCGCAGGCAGTTTGAGCCAAGGTCACAAAGGCCACGTCGGATGGCGATCGCTCGATGCAATGTTTCCCTCACAGAAGTGGCGATTTCGGGCAGTTGGTTGTGACTCTCGCAATGCGGCCGCGAACCTGATCTCGCTGAGTGCGGACGGGGGGGGTGTGTCAACTTTGTCAACTTTGAGACCTTGCCCGCACCAACCTGATCGCGCTGCAGCGGTTGGTCAGGTCAGCGCGGCAAGCTTGCAGGCGCAATCCTACTTTGCAAGGATGCGGTCGCGGGCGCCGCTCAAGCTCCATCGATCCAGCTGCCGCGCAGCTGCAACTCATCGTCTAGCAAAACAAGATTCGCACGTTGTCCGGGTGCGATCCGGCCGAGGTCTCCACCCAGGCCGAGGAAGGCGGCGGGATGGAGGCTGGCCATGCTCACGGCCTGCCCGACGCTCAAGTCGAGCAACTCGACGCAGTTGCGGACCGCCGACGCCATGTCGAGGTGGGATCCGGCCAAGGTGCCCGCCGCGTTCAGGCACTTGCCTTCGCTTATCGTGATCGTCTCGCCATTCAGCAGGAAGGTTGCGTTGCGCCCGCCGACGCTTGGCATGGCGTCGGTCACCAGCATGAACCGTGGCAGCGGCGCTGCGCGGAGGGCGAGCTTAAGGACGACCGGGTCGACATGATGGCCATCGACGATCAGCCCGCACCAGCTATCGGCATCATATAGCGCCGCGCCGACGACTCCGGGTTCGCGGCTGGTCAGCGGGGACATTGCGTTGAACAGATGGGTGAAGCCGCGCAGGCCTTCCTTGAGTGCAGCGAAAATGCAGTCGGCCGAGGCGTTGGTGTGCCCGGCACAGACGATCACCCCGGCCTTGGTGAGTTGAGCGATCGCTCCGGGCGGCACCTCTTCCGGCGCGAGCGTGACGATCGTCCTGCCGCCGGTCGGGCGACTGAGGAGCTCGATCTCCTTTTCGCCCAAGGGTCGGAACTTGCTCGAATCATGGATGCCCTTGCGAGCCTCGTTGAGGAACGGCCCTTCGATATGCACGCCCAGCACGCCCGGTACTCCGCTCGCGATGGCTGCTCGCGTCGCCTCGATGGCTGCTTCGACTTTGTCGAGATCATCGCTGATCAGCGTCGGTAGAAAACCGGTCGTCCCGAAGTGCCTGTGCGCGGCGCCGATGGCGGCAATCGTCGCGACGCTCAGGTCGTCGTTGAACAGCCGATCACCGCCGCCGTTCACCTGCGTGTCGATGAAGCCGGGGACGAGCATGCCGCCGCCCAGGTCGATCAGATCGGCGCCGGCAGGCACGTGCGCGTCGGCGACGATCGCTTCGATCCGCCCGCTGTCGACCAGCACGGCCCGGCCGCGGTCGAGGCGGCCGTCGATCAGCACGCGGCCGTTCACGAATGCTGTCGTCATTCCACCCGCCCCCACTCCGGCCTGCGTCGCCTGCTATTGACGCACGCTAATGATGTGCCGGATGCTCTGGCAATGCGTATCCGCTTCTTGCCCGTGCTTCCATGAAGCCCATTGCGATCCTCGCTCCGCTTGCCGGCTGGCTGACGAAGCTCGAGGACGTGCCCGACCCGGTGTTTGCGGAAGGGATGATGGGGAGCGGCATCGCCATCGATCCGGTTGACGGGCTGCTGACCGCGCCTTGCGATGCCGAGGTCGTGCTCGTCGCGGCGGCGAGTCATTCGGTGACATTGCGAGCGGTCGACGGGGCCGAACTGCTGATTCACATCGGGCTGGAGACGGTCGCGCTTGCGGGGCGCGGCTTCGATGTGCGGGTCAAGGAGGGCCAGCAGGTGCGGGCGGGCGACGCGTTGATCGAGTTCGAAATGGACTCGGTCGGCCTTCAGGCAAAGAGCCTCGTCACGCCGATCGTGCTGACGAACGAAGGTGGGTTCAGATTCATCACCGAGGCGACCGGACGATTGGTCCAACGCGGTGAGCCGATCGGGCACATCGAGCCTGCGCAAGAGATGGTGTCGACAAGCCGGCATTCCGGCGATTTGTTCGAAACGCACGGCGTGGTGCAGCTTGAACATGGACTGCATGCGCGGCCGGCGGGGCGAATTTCCGATTCTGCAAAGCATTTTCGCGCGGACGTGACGCTGAGCGCCGGTGACCGGACGGCGAGCGCGCGCAGCCCGGTCGCGATCATGGCACTCGACGTACGGCATGGCGATCCGATCAATATTTCGGCGCGTGGGGAGCAGGCCCAGGAAGCGGTTCAGGCAATTTTGCGGGTCATTGAGGACAGAGACACCGCGCAGCGCTCGGCAGGCGCAGCGCCCGTTGTAGCCGCCGCGCTTGCCTCGAATGAAATAGCGGGAGTGAGCGCGCTGGCCGGGGCGGCCGTGGGAACCGCCAAATGGTGGCGGCGCTCCACTCTCGACGTACCCGAGCAGGGCAAGGGAGAGGCCGAGGAGCGGGCCGCGTTCGAAGCCGCCAAGGCGCAGGTTCACAAGCAACTGCAGGATCTCGCTGCTGGAACTGACGGTGCGGGCAGCGAGATCGCACGCGCGCACATGTCGCTGTTGCAGGATGAGGCAGTGAATGCCGAGGCTTACGCGCAGATCTCGGCCGGAAAGAGCGCCGCTTACGCGTGGCGGGCGGCCATGGCCTCGGCAGTGGAGACGCTGCGTGGGAGCGGAAATGCCATGCTTCGGGAACGGGTCGCGGACCTTGAAGACCTGAGCGACCGGACCGTCCGAGCGCTACTCGGCGACAAAGCTGAGCCGGACCGCAAACTGCCGGACGGCGCGGTGCTGCTGGCCGAAGACCTGCTGCCGTCCGAGCTATTGTCGGTAGATCGCACAAAGCTCGCGGGGATCTGCATTGGCGGCGCCGGTCCAACCTCGCACGTCGCTATCATCGCCGCGTCGCTCGGCGTGCCGACACTGGTCGGCATGGGAGCCAGGCTCGGCAAGGTCGCGGACGGAGCGCGGGTGCTGATCGACGCCAGCGCCGGGAAGCTGGTCATCGGCCCATGCGCCGAGCAGGAAGCCGAGGCGCTGAGCCTGGCGGCTGCACTGACCGGCCACACCGGCGCTTGCGCAACATCGGACGGGCATGCCGTCGCACTGCTTGCGAACCTTGGCAGCCTGGCCGACGTGGAGACGGCCGTCGCTGCCGGAGCCGAGGGCTGCGGATTGTTGCGCACCGAATTCCTGTTTCTTGATCGCAACCAGGCGCCGACCGCGGAGGAGCAGGCGGAGGCCTATCAGGCGATCTCCGACGCGCTCGGCGACCGACCGCTGACGATCCGCACCCTCGATATCGGCGGCGACAAGCCGGTTCCGTTCCTCGATCTTCCCGCCGAAGAGAATCCGGCGCTCGGCGTTCGTGGCATCCGCACGTCGCTTGCGCGTCCCGATCTGCTCGATGCCCAGCTACGCGCGGTGCTTGCGGTGCGCAGGACCGCTCCGCTCAAGCTCATGATTCCGATGGTCTCCTCGATCGCGGAATTCCGATTGGTACGCGAGCGGGTGAGCGCGATCGATGCTGCTGCCTCGATCAAGCTGGGTGTGATGATCGAAACCCCGGCGGCCGCCCTGCTTGCCGACCAGTTCGCGGCGGAGGCGGATTTCCTCTCGATCGGGTCGAACGACCTCGCCCAATATGCGCTGGCGATGGACCGGACCAACCCGGCTCTGGCGGCGTCGGTCGATGGCCTGCACCCGGCCGTGCTGCGGCTGATCGAGACCGCCGCGCAGGCCGCGGATCGACAGGGCAAGCCGATCAGCGTCTGCGGAGGCCTGGCTTCGGAGCCGGCGGGTGCGATCATTTTGATCGGGCTCGAGATCCACGAGCTTTCGGCGGTGCCTGCAACGCTGGCGGGCGTGCGAGCGGCGATTGCCGGGGTCTCGCTGGACGATTGCCGATCGCTCGCCGAACGCGCGCTTCGGGCGGAGTCCGCGGCCGAGGTGCGCATGATCGCCGCCGAGCTTGTCACTGCCGCCAGCAAGGGAGACCGATGATGCTGCTCCAGTTCCAGCGGCTGCAGCCGCTTGGCCGCGCGCTGATGCTTCCGATTGCGGTCCTGCCGATTGCGGGGCTGCTGCTTCGGCTCGGCCAGGCCGACCTGCTCGACATTCCGTTCATTGCCGCGTCGGGCGATGCGATCTTCGCCAATCTGGGGATGCTGTTCGCGATCGGCGTCGGCGTTGGGTTGGCGCGGGAAAATCACGGGGCTGCCGGTCTGGCTGGAGCCGTCGCATTCTTCGTACTCACCGAAGGCGCCAAGGCGCTGCTTACGGTGCCGCCCGATGCTGTCGCGGCTTTCAGCGATCAGGCCGCCCGCGATCTTGCCGCCGCCGCATGGAGGACCAAGCAATTGGCCAAGCTGAGCGTCCCCGCCGGGATCCTCTCCGGCGTTGCCGCCGGAATGCTCTACAATCGCTTCAGCGACATCAGATTACCCGAATATCTTGCGTTCTTCGGGGGCCGCCGCTTCGTTCCGATCGCCGCCGGCGGGGCCGGTCTCGTCGGCGCGGTTCTGTTCGGGTTCGGCTTTCCCTATGTCGAGCATGCGATCGACGCGCTGAGTCGCTCAGTGATCGCTTCCGGAAGCATCGGACTGTTCGTCTACGGCCTGCTCAACCGGCTGCTGATCATCACCGGACTGCACCACATCCTCAACAATATCGCCTGGTTCATCGTCGGCGATTTTCATGGGGTCACGGGCGATCTGAAGCGCTTCTTCGCGGGCGACCCGACCGCCGGAGCCTTCATGGCCGGCTTCTTCCCGATCATGATGTTCGGCCTGCCCGCCGCCTGCCTCGCCATGTATCATTGCGCGCTGCCGGAGCGTCGCAAGGCCTTGGCGGGCATGTTAGGCTCGCTTGCGCTGACTTCGTTCCTGACGGGCGTGACCGAGCCGATCGAGTTCACCTTCATGTTCCTGGCCCCAGCTTTGTACCTGCTGCACGCGGTGCTGACCGGAATTTCGATGGTGATCATGAACCTGCTCGGGGTGAAGCTCGGCTTCGGCTTTTCGGCCGGGCTGTTCGACTATGCGCTGGGCTTCGGCATCTCGACGCGGCCGCTGCTGCTGCTTCCGGTCGGCCTCGCCTATTTCGGCATCTATTATGTGTCCTTCCGCTGGTGCATCCGCCGCTTCGACCTGAAGACACCGGGCCGGCAGGCGGACGATGTCGTCGCTGCTCCGATCAGTTCCACTGCCGGGCCCGGCGGCGATTTCGTCCTGGCTCTCGGCGGCGCGAGCAACATCCGCAGCGTCGACGCATGCATGACCCGCTTGCGGCTGACGCTTGCCGATACGGGTAAGATCGACGAAGCGCGCCTGAGATCGCTCGGTGCCAAGGGTATCGTCAGGCCGGGCGGAGATGCATTGCAGGTGGTTCTAGGGCCGATTGCGGACCGCGTCGCAGGCGAGATCCGGTCAAACCTTCGCGGTGGAGCGGACCACGCGTCCGACTGGCTCGCTGCACTCGGCGGCCGCGGCAATGTCGAGGACATGCAGCAACGGGCATCGCGGCTGATTGTGAAGCTCCGCAACGGCGGCGACCTCGACGAGGGCAGGTTGCGGGAACTTGGAGCGCGGGCCGTCGCACATGGCGAGTCAGGGCTCGTCCACTTGCTCATCGATAGCGAAACCGCAGACCGGTTGAGCAGGCTGGCGGCAACCTAGCGCTGCTCGACCTCCACGGTGCGGCTGACGCGGCGGCCATCCGCCGAGCGCGTGCGGAGCTCGAGAGGGCCGCTCACTCGGACAGGTTGTGTAAAGGTCCTCCAGCCGCCGCGCCGGACGCGATATTCGATCATCTCTGCACCGGGGAACTCGCTGTTCGCTTCGAGCATGCCGCCCGAGATGCGCGCGCCCGGTGGCGCGATGCGGTAGAAAATCCCCGCACGGCGCAGTTGCGCGAGTTGCGCGGGCAGCCGGGCCTGGAAACCGGCCCAGTCTGATTGCAGCTTCGCCGCATCCACCTGGCCGTCACCGAAGGCATAGGACCCGCCCGCGCGATAGGCAGGCTCCCAGTCGGCTCGATGCCACGCCCGCTCCGCCGTCGCGATCAGCCGTGGAAACAGCATATAATCGACCAGCGCATCGCTGCGGACGGTCTCGCTCCACAACTGCGCCTGAATGCCGGCAATCGAACGCCCGGGCTGAAGGGGATCGCCGTCGGCGACCTTCGTCGGATGGTTCTGGATGTCGGTCATGACCGAGGCATTGGCTGCGAGGTTTTCCGGCATGAAGCTGAACATCCGGAACGTGTCGGTCCCGCGCGTCGGCCAATCGAGCCCGCGCTCCAGCGGGTCGGGCGCGTAGGGCACATCGAAGTAGAGCGTGTTCGGGACCGAGATGACCGCCTTCCAGCCGCGGTTGGCGTGCTGGTGCGCTTCGGCCGGTGCCTTGGTGAACAGATCGCCCCAGATGTTCGACTGAACGGCGGCGGGCATCAGCTTCGGATCGACATGGCCAAGACCGTCGCTCCAGCCGCCCGCGATCATGCCCTTGCTTGCAACCATGTTGGAGATGCGCTCGACGAACATCGCGCCGAGCTGCGTCGGGGTCCGTCCCGTGCTCGCCATCACACGCCGGCAGGCGGGCGAGTCGGTCCAGGCCCCGGCGGTTTCGTCGGCGCCGAAATGATAGGTCTTGAGCGGCGTGCCGGCTTCGGCATGCAGCCGCGCCACATCCTCGATCACCGCCTCCACGAAGCGGTAGGTGCTCTCGAGGCAGACGTTGAGCGTGTTGTCGCTGTAATTCTGAACGCTCTTGTAGACGGTGCGGTCCTCGGGCTCGACCAGCCGGAAGCGCTCCGCCTCGGCCTTGCGCCCGGCTGCGAGCAACGTGCGGTACCGCGCCTCCATCGAGCGGATTGCAGCCCGTGAGTGGCCCGGCATGTCGAATTCGGGAATGACTTCGATGCTACGCTGCTTCGCCGCGCGCAGTATGTCGAGATAGTCCGGCTGCGTCAGATAGCCGTTCAGCGGCGAGTCGCGCTCGGAGCCGGAGCCGAGTTGCGGAAGCAGGCAGCGGCTTTCGGTCGGCTCGTAGCAGCGGTAGCCGCCGATTTCGGTGAGCTCAGGAAGACCGCGTATCTGCAGCCGCCAGCCTTCATCGTCGCTGAGATGCAGGTGCAGCCGGTTGAGCCTGTAGACGCCCATCTGCTCGATGAGCTTGAGCACTTCCGCCTTGCTGTGGAAATTGCGTGCGAGGTCGAGGTGCAGTCCACGGAACGGGAAACGCGGTGCGTCCTCAATCAGGATCGGCCGCAAACTCGCGCCTTCGAACGCCGCCTGCTGGGCAAGCGAGCGCAATGCGTAGGACGCGCCGGCGGCATCGGCTGCCTCAATCCTGATCCGCCCACCGGAGGCGTCGATTCGGTAAGCCTCGGGGGCGAGCTTTCCCGGCGCCACGTTGACGGACAGATTCGGACCGCGATCTGATCGCGTGAACGCGGCAAGCGCCGGCGCGACCGCATCTTGCGAGATGTTGGACAAGCGCAAGCGAATACCTTGCCGAAGGTCGATCGCCGGCCCCGGCTGCCGCCGCACCAGCGACGGCGTTGGGAGGATGACGAACTCGGGCCGTGCCGGGGGCTGCGCACGCGCCGCATATGTTTCGAACGCGCGTTCGGGCGTGAGCCAGCGAGTCGCGTCATCGGCCGACGCCGTCGACAGCCGCGCCTCGTCCTGCATCGGGGCGACGAACGGCAGCCGCTCCAGCCCGCTCTCGGGGTCGATGACCGGGCGCGTCGCAGCGATCACGCGGGGCGCAAGCTTGCCCGACACCAGGAACATGTTCGGCATCACATAATAAGCCGAGAAGAAGTGTCCGCGGGTCCACAACCTGTAACGATAGCTCTTGCCTGCCTCGAAGCGCGCTCCCGCGACCGGCTCAAGCACGTGCAGATCGCCGTTCAGCCAGCGCGACCGGAGGCCCTCGCCCTGGACTTCGGCCACCGGGGCCATCGCGCTGAAGAAAATCTTGAAGTCGCCGCGCGCGAAATCCGGCGCGAGCTCGCGCGGCATGCTCAGGGTTAGTTCGGACTGGAAGCAACCGCCGTCACCGCTTGGGCAATTCACGGGCTTGTTGTCGACTATTGCCACCTTTACCCGGAGGCCGGAGGCAAATTTCGCCAGTTGCTGGTCGGTGGCCGCCGCTTCGGACTGGCCCGCGCTCATTACCAGACAGGCAGCTACTACGCTGAACAGTCGCAATTCCTTCTCCCCATCGCGAGATGCGAACCTGTCATGCCGCCGGCACAGGGTCAACGCGAAGCGCCCTGCCCATGCGCTCCGCGATTGGCTAAGTTGCGATTCATGGACCCTGCAAGCGCAAGCGCGACCCTGATGTTCGCCGAAGCCCGTGCTGCCGCGGATGCGGTCGCGGCGCAGTCTGATTGTGCGGCCACTCTCGACCGCATCTGCTCGCTCCTGCGTGATCGCGGGCCGCACACGGTCATCACCTGCGCACGCGGAAGTTCGGATCATGCCGCGACCTACGCGAAATATCTGATCGAAACTCGGTTGGGCATCCCTACCGCGTCGGCCGCCCCTTCGGTGACCTCACTCTATGCGGCGCCGCTGCATGCGGACGGAATGCTGGCCATCGCGATCTCACAATCGGGCCGCAGCCCGGACCTGCTCGCTACGGTCCGCTCGCTTAAGGCAGGCGGCGCATTCGTCATCGCCCTCGTCAACGATTGCTCTTCTCCCTTGGCCGACCTCTGCGATGAAGTCCTGCCGCTTCGCGCGGGAACCGAGACCAGCGTTGCCGCTACCAAGTCGTTCATCGCGACCCTCGCGATGATTGCGCGCCTGGTTGCGCGCTGGACGGAAGACGCCGCGCTGGAACGCGAGCTTGCCGAACTGCCAGCCAAGTTGCACGACGCATTCGAACTCGACTGGTCGGCGATGGTCGACCAGCTGGTCGAGTGTGACAACGCCTATGTGCTCGGTCGCGGCCTTGGGCTGGGCATTGCGCAGGAAGCCGCCCTGAAGCTCAAGGAGACGTCGCAAATCCACGCCGAGGCTTTCAGCACGGCCGAGCTTCAGCACGGGCCGATGGCTTTGGTCGGGCCCGGACTGCCGCTTCTGCTGTTCGGCCAATCCGACGCGGCGGGCAGTGGGGAAGATGAGTTGGTCGTCCAGTTGCGCGAACGCGGTGCGCCGGTGCTGGTGGCTGGACGCGCGGCCGGGAGCGGCGCGTTGCTTCCCATCATCGCGGGCTCCGCCGTGACCGAGCCAATCCTGCAAATCCAGGCCTTTTATCGAGCGGCCAATGCACTTGCGGTGGCGCGTGGACGCGACCCCGACCAGCCGCCATATTTGCGCAAGGTGACGCGGACGGTTTGACAGACCTTTTACTCGCGGCTGCTCTGTCCTATTCGGATGTCCGCGAGGTGCTTCGGCGCTTAACATCAGGGGCTGGTTCGCTTGCCTCCGTAACGCGCGCGAAAAGGGGAGACATATGCGCAGGATGATCATGGGCGCCGTGCTGGCGCTGCTCATGGCGGGCCCGGCCGCCGCGACCGACTATAAACTTCAGTTCGACCCCGGACAGGGCAAGGTCCTGAAAGGCCGCGGGGGTCTGCAGGTATTCGACGTGCGTACCGACAAGACTCTGATGCGGGTGATTGCGCCGGGCAGCAGGATCACCAATCGCGGCGCCGTGCGCGTGCTCGTCATGAACCTTGGCCAGCCCGCCTTCGAGTTCGGCCCGAACCAGGTCAGCGTCGAACTTCCCAACGGAACCCCGATGCGGGAAGTGCCAATCGACGTTTTCGACAAGGGCGAGAAGCTGGTCGAACGGGAAGTCCGCATCGGCGGCGCTGTCGATCGCGCGGTCAAGTCCAACCTGTCATCCTATGCCGACCAGCAGAACAGCGTGGCCGCTCCCAACGTGGTCAGCCACGAAGTTGCCGGCGCGAACGCCATGCGGTCGGACGAGCTCGCCAATGACTTGCCCGGCGCCAAGCTATTGGGTGGCCTCAACGGCGTGCTTCGTCCGCTCGCGGTCGGCCCGAAGGAGGCGTGGGGCGGATATCTCATCTTCGAAATGCCCCGCGACGTGCAGAAGGCGAAGTCGAACCAGCCCGTCACCATCGTGGTCCGTACCGGGACCGAAGTGCACCGCATCAAGGCGGTTCTCACACGCGTTTGAATCAGAGCGGCGGCGCGAGGCCGAACAGCCCGAAGCTCCGCGTTCCCTGGTCACATCCGTGACACTTGAAAGCTTGGGCACAGGCTCGCCATTTCAGCCGCATGATCGACATCCGCAGCTTCGACAGCTTGGGCCACGCCAATCACGGCTGGCTTGACGCTCACCATCACTTCTCGTTCGCCAGCTATCACGACCCCGCCCGCATGGGCTGGGGCCGGATTCGTGTGTGGAACGACGACAAGATCGCCGGAAAGAGCGGCTTTCCGCCCCATCCACACCGCGACATGGAGATCGTGACCTACGTCCGCACCGGTGCGATTACCCATCAGGACTCGATGGGCAACAAGGGCCGGACTGGAGCGGGCGACGTGCAGGTGATGAGCGCCGGCACCGGAGTCACCCACGCCGAATATAATCTGGAGGACGAGGACACGACCTTGTTCCAGATCTGGATCGAAACCGACAGGCCGGGCGCGCAGCCGAGCTGGGGTGCGATGCCATTCCCCAAGGAATCGCGGGAAGGTGCGTTCCAGCTGCTCGCCAGCGGCGATGCTGACGACGGGGCGCTTACGATCAACGCCGACGCACGAATCCTTGGCGCTTCGTTGAAAGCGGGTGAGTCGATCGAGCTCGACGCGGACCCAACGCGCCACCTGTACCTCGTCCCCAGCGGCCGGGTGCGCGTGAACGGCACTGAAGCTTGTCCGCGCGACGGAGTCGCGATCACCGGCGAAGCGCATTTGCGTGTGGAAGCGGCGGACGACGCGGAACTGGTGCTGGTCGACGCACTTTAGAGCCCGGCAACTTGAACCGCAGCCACTGTCGCTGCATGGGACCGGTCAGCGTGCCTTAAGGCTCGCAATCAGATGAGCGGCGGGATCATGAAAGCGGGCTTTGGGCTGAGCATTGCGGCGACTATCGCTGCGCTGTCTGCGACTGGTGCAGCGGCGCAGAGCACGACCGCGCCCGCAGCGCCGCCAGCTCAACAGCCGACGACCCCGCCGGCAGCGGACGTCGTCGGGCCCCGTGAGCTCCGCAACTTCTCCCTGGGCGGGACGCCGGCGCCGCGAGCGGACGAGCCCGCACCACTTGCTTCGACGCCTGCGCCGACGACCGCCACGGCCACGGACACGCCGGCTGCTTCCCGCCCGCGAACCGCCGCACCGGCTCCGCGCGAGGCGGCGCCACGGGCGAGCACCGCGGAGGCTTCGCCGACGCAGATCAGCGTTACGCCATCGCCAGACGTGAAAGCGAGCGAGGTCTCTCCGCCACCTCCGGCGAGCCTTGCGCCCACAACGTTCACGCCTCCGGCGCCTATCGAAAGTGAACGCGAGGGAATCGGCCTGTGGCCCTGGCTTCTCGCCGCCGTGGCGCTTGCAGGTGGAGCGCTATTGCTGTTTCGGCAGCGGTCCCGCGCAAGGCTCGAGACGGCGGGCGGGCTCGGATATTATACCACGCCCGACCCGCAACCGGAGCCTACAGCGGAACCGGCACGCCGGGCGGCCCCGGCGCCAGTCGCATCGCCCCAGCCCACCCCGCTGCTGTCTCCGGGAGGCGGCGTGGTGTCGACGCGGCTGCGCCCGTGGATCGATTTCGAATTCGTGCCCACCCGCTGCATTCTCGACCAGTCGCAGGCGACGATCGAATTCGTGATCACGATCACCAACACGGGTGCGGCCAACGCCCGCGACCTGCTGGTCGAAACGATGCTGTTCAATGCCGGGCCCGAGCAGGATCAGGAGATCGGCGGCTTTTTCGCGCACCCGGTCGGCCGAGGAGAGGCGATCCCGGCACTTGCGCCGCTGAAGAGCCTCGAGATTCCGAGCAGCATAAACTTGCCGGTGGAGCGCATGCGGCTGCTCGACGCCGGCGGCCGCAAGCTGTTCGTCCCGCTCATCGGCTTCACCGCCCTCTACGGCTGGAGCGGCGGACAGGGTCAGACCTCGCGCAGTTTCCTGCTGGGACGCGAAGGCAAGGGCGAAAAGCTTGCGCCTTTCCATGCCGACCTTGGGCCCCGCGTATTTCGACGTCTCGGCGCGCGGGAACACAGATTGGGCGTCCGCCGCTAAGGTCCGTCGATCAAAGCACGGCGCTATTGTAGCTGTGCCAGGCGAGGATTGCGGCGGCTCCGCGGTGCGGCCGCCATGCTTCCGCGAGTTCCCGCACCACCTTCTCGGCCGGCTTTCCGTCGAGGCCGAATAGCCGCCCGATCTCGACCTGCACGGCCAAATCCCCGGCTGGCCATACGTCGGGCCGCCCTTCCGCGAAAAGCAAATAGATTTCGGCCGACCAGCGCCCAATGCCTTTGATCTTGGTCAGCAGGGCGATCGCCTCCTCGTCGTCGGACGGAAGGTTCGACAGATCCAGTTCACCGGTCAGGATCAGTTCCGCGAGACTGCGGGCGTACCCCGCCTTCTGCCGCGAAAGGCCGGCGAGCCGCAGTTCCTCGTCGCTTGCGGTCAGGATTCGTTCGAGGTCCGGAGGCGTGCCGTAGGCCGTTTCGAGCTTGGCCCACATCGACCGCGCTGCTGCCACGCTGACCTGCTGGCCGACGATGGTTCGGAGCAGCGTGTGCGCTCCGGGTTCACTATGCCGCGGCTCGGGACGTCCAACGCGTTCGATTACCGCGGCAAAGGCA
Organism: Sphingomicrobium sp.; assembly: GCA_039915925.1. GTDB lineage: Bacteria > Pseudomonadota > Alphaproteobacteria > Sphingomonadales > Sphingomonadaceae > Sphingomicrobium. Next base: position 27,961 of record JBDSMG010000014.1, on the reverse strand, counting down.
GGCTCGCGCGAGGCCAGGTGATCGACGGCCGCCTGGAGGGTCTCGGTCGTCCGGACCATCAGGCAACACTGGCCGCGTAAAGCGCTACCGCCGCCGCGTTCGATACGTTGAGGCTTTCGACTGCGTCGGAGATCGGCAGCCTCGCGAGTGCATCGCAATGCTCGCGCGTGTTCTGCCGCATACCGGGGCCTTCGGCGCCGAGAACCAGCGCGACCTTCTTCGGCCCGAGAGCCTCCTTGATCTCCATATCCGCATCGCCCGCGAGACCGATGCGCCAGAAGCCCGCTTCGGCGATTTCATCGAGCGCCCGCGCGAGGTTGACCACGCGCGCCCACGGCACGCGCTCGAGCGCTCCCGAAGCGGCCTTGGCAAGGGCTCCACCTTCGGGCGGCGAATGGCGATCTTGTGTCACGATGCCGACGGCTCCGAACGCGGCAGCGGATCGCAATATGGCTCCCACATTATGCGGGTCGGTCACCTGGTCGAGCACCAGCAGCACGGCCTCTTCAGGCGCGTCGGCAAGCAGGTCGCCGAGCCAGATATCCTCCAGCGGTTCCGCTTCGACGACGACCCCCTGATGCGGCGCATCGCCGGGCACGAGCCGGGCGAGGTCGGCGACGTCGGCAAGCGTGACCGGGACCTCTTTTGGAAACTGCATGAAGCCGGCCGCCTCAGGGGTGGCCCAGGCTTTCAGGATCCGCCGCTGGGGATTGTCGAGCGCGGCAGCGACGGCATGTTTCCCCCAGAACCGCGGGCGGTTCGGATTGGTGTGCGGCTGATGCGATTTCTTGCGGCCCATGACGGTCCCTTGGAAGCGCGAAGCCGTGCTTGCAAGTCCGGCTCGGTACCGGCGAGGGTCAGATCGCCTGCAGGCTGCCCGCCTCATCCTCTCGCCGGCCCGATCGCCAAGTGCCGATCACGATGATCAGGAAAATCGGATAGACCCACAGCCTAGCAGCGGCGGCATAGACCTGCGGCATCAGTTGAAGATCCACTGCTTTCAGCAAGTGAGCGAAGGTCGTCGTCAGCTGCAGCCCGGCCACCCACAGTGGCCAGAAACGATCGGTTCGCAGAGCGATTGCAGTGAAGGCCGCGAGGGCGAGCAGATCGACGATGAAAACACCGATCTCGACGCTCGAAAAGCGCGCATGCAGCGGCGAGTGGACAAGCATCGTTCCGATCGTGGCAGCGACGCAGATCGCGGCTGCCCATCGTTCGTCGACCTGGCCGCGCGCGAACGCATAGCCGGCGACGCACAGCAACAGGATCCAATAGGCGAGTGGGCTAAGCATGGTCGTGGAGCCGGGCTACCCGCAGGTTGCCCGGCCGATCAAGCTCAGGCGACGACGCGAAGATCGACGGCGCCGCTTGGCGGGCATTCGTCGCCTTCGCCAAAGCTCACGGTCCGAAGTCCGGGCACGAACTGCTTGGTCTCCGCAAGGGCGACGTGGCAATTGGCGATTCCACCCCGGGCCGCGACGAGCTTGCTGGTCGTCTTCGCCAGTTGCTCGAAGGCTGCATGGCTCTTCGCAAAGCCGACGCCGGTGGCGACGCGCGCATGAAGCATCTTCGACTGAAGTTCCGCGATCTCCGCGAGGGCGGCCTCGATGCTGTCTTCTACCGCGCGGACCTGGGTTGCGACTTCATAGGCGGCATTTTCGATCATCTGTTTGCGCATGACGGCTCCTTCTCCGGCGCATGGCGCGCGGAGTGACTGTGGGATGAAGTCGATCGTCAGCTTATTTGGCGAGAAGTCTCGAAAGGCTTTCCAGGCCGGCGAGGTACATCCCAGCCGAGAAAGCAGCCCCGGTCGCGATCAGAACGATCCAGAGCAGCCTTTGGCCGACGCTCATCTCATTCCGGGGGTTGCTCCTCGTAGCGAACGGCGGTGGCAGGAGAGACCGGAAGTTGGCCGGCCTCTGCTCGGTATTGAAACCGACGCCCCCAATCTCCCCTGCACGGTCAGCGTGCCGAATCTGATAACTGACCGCCCCGACTTGGTCGTCCAGGGATGGCTCGGGGACAATGTGCGGTGATTGATGTATCAATCGCTGATATGGTCCGCACGCCTGTGCGATCATGCGCGCGGCCTGCGAGCGCCGCTCGACACCTAGGATCTGCAGTGCTCCGCGGACCCTTTGGTCGACCGTATGCGACGAAATTCCAAGCTCGGCGGCGATCTCTTTCGAAGAAAGATGCTGGTCGACGAGGCGGAGGCAATCCAGCTGCCCGGCGCTCAAGCGAGCAATGCGCTGCTGCACATCGTCTGCCGGATCGTCTCCTCTGATGGCCATGGCTGGCACCATCCGCTCCTACCGAATCCCGCCGTCGGGACTGGACCAATCAATGGTCGATTCCGAAGACAGTAAGTCAATTCGCGGAAAATCGCCAATTTTTATGGCAGTTCCAATTCGCAATGGGTCTGTCGCCTCGGCGCACAGCGAGCGAATTGTCTGGGATGGATGGTGGACAGGGCTGGATTCGAACCAGCGTACGGGAAACCCGGGCAGATTTACAGTCTGCTGCCTTTAACCACTCGGCCACCTGTCCTGAGGTGAGGCGCGCCAAATGGCGATGTGCCTCTAGGCTGTCAATGCGAGATGAGGATGCAGCGTGGCCACTCGCTGCCGCTCGTGCGCTCCAACCACAGACCTGCCCCCGCAGGTCTGTGGTTGGAGCGGGTGAAGGGAATCGAACCCTCGTCGTAAGCTTGGAAGGCTTCTGCTCTACCATTGAGCTACACCCGCTCGCCGAGCCGATGCGCCAATGCCACTTCGTCCGCGCGCCCGTCAACCTTGACGCGCCTTCCGCCGGTGCCGTAGCAGGCGAGCATGTTGGACCGGATCGCGATTCCTGCTGGACGGAGGCTGCGCCACTGGCGTCGCGTCGCCGGCGCGCGATGGCACGGCTGAGCTAAAGCTCGCGTTCCCGCCGCGTTGACCCGCGGTTCCAAGTCCAGGTGAATTCATGGCCATGCAATCAGCACTAGCCGAACCGCGTCCCGACGACGGACTTGACGCCCTATTCGACGGCCGCGACATCTCGCGGGATCAGACGCGGGCGTTGTTTGAGCGCCTCGTGTCCGGCGAGTTGCCCGAGCCGATCATGGCAGCCGCCTTCGTCTGCCTGAAACTGAAGGGCGAGACGTCGGACGAACTGACCGGCGCCGCGGAGGCTCTGCGTGACGCCAGCCGGCCGTTTGCCCGGCCATCGGCCCTGTTCGCCGACAGCTGCGGGACGGGGGGCGATGGGTCCGGATCGATCAACGTCTCGACTGCCGCCGGAATCGTGGTGGCGGCGTGTGGATTGCCGATCGTGAAGCACGGCAACCGCTCGATCACGTCCAAGTGCGGGTCGGCGGACGTTCTGGAAGCGCTTGGGGCCAAGCTCGACGTGTCGGCGGAAAAGGCGCGCCGAATCCATGATGAGACCGGCTTCTGTTTCCTGCTCGCCCCGCTCTATCACCCGGGCATTGCCCACGCCGGCCCGGTGCGCCGCGCGCTGAAGGTGCGCACGATCATGAACCTGCTTGGCCCGTGCCTGAATCCGGCGCGTCCGCCGGTGCAGCTGCTCGGCGTTGCCGAACCCAAGCTTATGCGCCCCATCGCCGAGACCCTGCTCGCGCTAAAGGTCGAGCGCGGGCTAGTGGTGCATGGCAGCGGCCTCGACGAGATCGCGCCCCATGCAGAGACTCGGGCGATCCGCATTGCCGACGGCCAGCTCGAGGAAATGACCCTGACTCCCGAACAGGCGGATGTCGAACGCCGCCCGTTGGAGCAGATCGCCGGCGGATGCCCGGAAGACAACGCCGAGCGGCTGGCCGCGTTGCTGCACGGTCGCGGCAGCGAAGCCGATCTTGGAGTGGTCGCTCTTAATGCCGGAGCTTTGCTGTGGATCGCCGGCGTTGCCGACAGCTTCGCGAGCGGCGTTGGACAGGCGGCCGACTCGATGCGCAGCGGCAAGGCGGGCCAACTGCTGGATGCGTTCGTGGAGGCGAGCAATGGCTGAAGTTACGGGCAAGCTCGGCGAGATCGTCGAAGCCAAGAAGGCGGAGCTGCGCGTCCGCTATGAGAACGTCACGCTCGACGATCTGCGGGCGCGGGCGGAGCCGACGCAGCGGTGCCTCGCCCGAACGATGGCGCAGCCCGGGGCGAGATTCATCCTCGAGATCAAGAAGGCGTCGCCAACGCTCGGCGCGATTCGCCCAGGCGCCGACCCAGCCGAGCTTGCGCGCGGTTATGCCGGGGTCGCGGATGCGCTGAGCGTGCTTGCGGACGGTGCCTATTTCGGCGGCTCACTTGACGATGTCCGCGCCGCCCGCGCCGAGTTCGACGGACCGATCCTGGCCAAAGACTTCTTCATCGACACGCGCCAGGTGCCGGAGGCGCGGCTGGCCGGCGCGGACGCGATCCTGGTCATGTTGTCCGTGCTCGACGACCAGGAAGCGCGCACGATGATCGCGGAGGCGCGGCGACTGAACATGGACGCGCTGGTCGAGGTCCATGACGAGGCCGAGATGCGCCGGGCGCTCGCACTCGACGCGCCGCTGATCGGAATCAACAACCGCGACCTGCGCGATCTCTCCATCGATCTCGCAACCACCGAGAAGCTGGCGCCACTCGCTCAAGGCTGCACCCTGATTTCGGAGTCGGGAATCTCGCAGCGCTCCGACGTCGAACGCCTTGCTCCGCACGTGGACGGCTTCCTGGTCGGAAGCTCGCTGATGAAGTCCGATAATCCGGCCGAGGCCGCGCGCGCGCTGATCTTCGGACGGGTCAAGCTGTGCGGCCTGCGCACGCCGGAAGACATGCAGGCGGCGCGCCCTGCGCGTTACGCCGGACTGATGTTCATTCCCGAAAGTCCGCGCCACATCACTCTCGAGGAGGCGGAGGAACTCGCCGCGGCGGCGCCACCGGGCCTGCTGCTCGTCGGCGTTTTCCGCAATGCTGCGGTGGGCGAAGTCGGGGTCATCGCCGAGCGGCTGAAACTCCACGCCGTCCAGCTTCATGGCGAAGAAGAACGCACCTATCGCGACCGGCTGCGCAAGCATCTGCCCGAGGGAACGCAGGTATGGCAGGCGCTGTCCTCGGAGCAGGCCGCAACCGCCGACGAACATGAAGATGCCGACCGGCTGCTGTTCGACAATGGTTCGGGCGGTTCGGGCGAGAGCTTCGACTGGAGCCTGATCCAGGACCATCCGGCGCTTGCCAACGGTCTGATCGCTGGTGGGCTCGGCATCGGTAATGCGCGGCAGGCGGCGGCGCTCGGGTGCCATGCCATCGACATCGGCTCCTCGGTCGACGAGGCGCCGGGCCGCAAATCGGCGGAGAAGATCGCGGCACTCTTCGAAGCGCTGCGAGTGCCGTCGCGACAGGAGAAGAAGTGATGCGGATGGACGGCCGGTTCGGGCGTTTCGGAGGGACCTATGTGCCCGAGATCCTGATGCCTGCCCTCGAACAGCTCGAAGCGGCGTTTCTCGATGCTCAGGACGATCCCGAGTTCAACGCCGAGCTCCAGGATCTGCTCGTCAACTATGCCGGCCGGCCGACGCCGCTGACGCGCTGCCGCAACCTCGGCAACGGCAAGCTGTGGCTGAAGCGCGAGGATCTGCTCCACGGGGGCGCGCACAAGACCAACCAGGTCTTGGCGCAGGGCCTGCTGACCAAGCGCATGGGCAAGAAGCGCGTGATCGCCGAGACGGGTGCCGGCCAGCATGGCGTGGCGACCGCGCTGGTGTGTGCTTTGCTGGGTCTGGACGCGACCATCTATATGGGGGCCGAGGATGTCGAGCGGCAGGCGCTCAACGTGTTTCGAATGCGGCTGATGGGTGCGGAGGTGATCCCCGTCGAGAGCGGCGGGCAAACGCTCAAGGACGCGGTCAACGAGGCGCTGCGCGACTGGGCCGCAAGCTTCGAGACGACTCACTACATTCTCGGCACGGCCGCCGGGCCTCACCCTTTCCCACTGCTGGTTCGTGAGTTCCAGCGCGTGATCGGCAAGGAAGCGCGCGCGCAGATGATCGAGCGGGCGGGACGTTTGCCCGACGCGGTTGTCGCGTGTGTCGGCGGCGGATCGAACGCGATCGGCATCTTCTCCGACTTCATGGACGATGAGGGCGTAAAGCTGATCGGTGTGGAAGCGGCCGGAAAGGGCCTAGATGGTCACGAACATGGCGCGACCCTGATGCGCGGCCGTCCCGGCGTGCTCCACGGGGCGGAGACTTATGTGATGCAGGACGATGACGGGCAGATCCGCGAAAGCTGGTCGGTGTCGGCGGGGCTCGACTATCCCGCCGTCGGGCCGGAACATGCCCATCTGAAGGAAATCGGCCGCGCCGAATATGTCGGGGCTACCGACGTGGAGGCGCTCGCGGCCTTCCGTACTCTTGCCGAGAAGGAGGGTATTCTCTGCGCCTTCGAATCCGCGCATGCGCTCGCGCACGCGCTGAAGATGGCCGAGGAGTCTCCGGCGGACACGTTGATCCTCGTCGGCCTGTCCGGTCGCGGGGACAAAGATGTCGCCCAAGCGCAGCAGTTGCTGGGGCCATCGGCATGAGCCGCTACGATCGCATGTTCGCCTCCGGGCAACGCAACGACGGCGTGTTCGGCGGCTTCCTGATGCTCGGCGATCCGGACCTGACGACCAGCGCAAGACTGCTTGATGCGATGGTCGAAGGTGGAGCGGACATGATCGAGGTTGGCATTCCCTTCTCTGACCCGGTTGCCGACGGTCCGGTGATTCAGGCTGCGGCGAAGCGCGCTCTGGCCGCGGGCGTCAAGGTCGAGGATTGCTTCCAGCTGATTGCTGCTTTCCGGAAACGCCATCCCGAGGTTCCAGTCGGAATTCTGACCTACGCCAATCTCGTGCTCTCGCCCGGCCGACAGGAATTCTTCCGCCGCGCCGCTGAAGCGGGGGCGGACAGCCTGCTCGTCGCCGACCTCCCGGCCCGGGAAGCGGAACCGTGGGCGGAGGAGATGATCGCCGTGGGACTCGACCCGGTGCTGATCGCCGCCGCCAATACGCCGAAGGAAACACTCAAGGAGATCGCCCGGCTGGGGCGCGGCTACACCTATTGCGTGACTCGTGTCGGCATCACGGGCGTCCACGCCGCCGGCACGTTCGACGAGCGCCTGCTGGCCGACCTGAAAGAGGTCGGCGCGCCGCCTCCGATATTCGGTTTCGGCATCTCGCAGCCGGAGCATGTCAGCGCCGCAATCCGCGCTGGCGCTGCTGGCGTGATTAGCGGTTCGGCGATCGTCGCCTGCCTCGATCGGCCGGACCCAGCCGCCGCCGTTCGCGACCTGGTTGCGGGCCTCAAGGCTGCGACAAGGAACGACTCCCCCGCCAATTGATTGAATCGTCTCCGAAACATGGAGACGATCATGGCCGCGCGACCGATGTGGAGAGGGCAGATCCGGCTGGCGCTGGTGTCGATCCCGGTGGAAATCTATTCCGCGACCAAGAGCGGCGCGACCATTGCTTTTCATCAGGTCCACGAGCCGTCGGGCAAGCGCGTCAAATATGAAAAAGTCGTGCCCGGCATCGGCCCGATCAATCCGGACGAGATCGTCAAAGGCTATGAGGTTTCGAAGGGCGAATATGTCCTCCTCGAGCCCGAAGAGATCGAGAGCGTGAAGCTGGAGAGCCGCAAGACGCTCGACCTCGTGCAGTTCGTCGACCTCAGCGACATCGACGCGATGTATTTCGACAAGCCATATTTCGTCGTTCCGGCCGATGATCTCGCTGAAGAAGCCTTCGTCGTCCTTCGCGATGCCCTGCGCGCCGCCAGGAAGGTCGGCGTCGGCCAGCTTGCGATGCGCGGGCAGGAATATGTCGTCGCACTCAAGCCGTGCGGCCGCGGCCTGCTGCTCGAGACTTTGCGCTACGCCGAGGAGGTCAACAAGGCTGCCAGCTATTTCCGCGAAATCGGCGACGAGAAGCCCGACCCGGACCTGCTTGACTTGGCCGCGACCCTGATCGCGAAAAAGAGCGGCAAGTTCGACGCTAGCGAGTTCCACAATCGCTATGTCGATGCGCTGAAAGATCTCATCGCCGAGAAGCGCAGGAAGAAGGGCGAACTGGTCATCCAGGATCCGGACGACGGCAAGGTGCCCAAGGGTTCGAACGTGATCGACCTGATGGCAGCGCTCAAGAAGAGCCTTGGTGACGACGGTGGCGGGGCCAACGACAATAAGGGCGCCGCGAAGAAGCCAGCGGCGAAGAAGGCTGCTCCGGCGAAGAAGACTCCGGCGAAAGCTCCGGTGCGGAAGCGGGCGTAACCCTTGGCCCGCAAGCTCGACATCACCACCTACAATTCCAAACGCGACTTCGCCAAGACGAAAGAGCCAAAGGGCCGCAAACTCAAGGGCAAGGGCGACAGCTTCGTCGTTCAGAAGCATGACGCGTCTCGCTTGCACTGGGACTTTCGCCTGGAAATGGATGGAATCCTGAAAAGCTGGGCGGTGCCCAAGGGTCCGAGCCTCGATCCCGGCCAGAACCGACTCGCCATGCGGACCGAAGACCATCCGCTCGACTACGGCACGTTCGAAGGCACCATCCCCAAGGGCGAATATGGCGGCGGAACGGTCATGCTGTGGGATCGCGGCCGCTGGCTTCCCGAGCCGGGCAAAGACCCGCGCAAAACCATCGAGGAAGGCCACCTTCACTTCGCGCTGAAAGGCGAGCGGATGAAGGGCGACTGGGTGATGTTCCGCCTCAAGGGCAAACCCGGCGACAAGTCGGAGCCGTGGATGATCAAGAAGGTCACCGACGAATTCGCAAATTCCGAGCAAGGCGATGCTCTGGTCGACGAGTTCGTCACCAGCGTCACCACCGATCGTTCGATGGCGGAAATCGCCAGCGGCTCGGACGTCTGGAAATCCAACCGCGGGGGAAGCAAAGGCGGCCCTGCGAAGAAAAGGGTCGGGGCCGCACCGCCCCCTTTCCTGGAGCCGCAACTGGCGACTCTCGTGGACGAGGTGCCGACCGGCGCCGACTGGATTCACGAGTATAAATATGACGGTTATCGGCTGCTCATCGCAACGGGTGACGGCGCCGCGACCGCCTGGACCCGCAACCGGAATGACTGGAGCGACAAGTTTCGGCAGTTGGTGCGCGCCGCATCCAGTCTGCCGGCCGGCTGCCTGATCGACGGCGAAGCGGTGGCGCTCGGCGCGAATGGCAAGCCGGATTTCCAATTGCTCCAGTCGACCCTGAAGGGCGGCAATGCCGACCTTGCTTTCTACGCCTTCGACCTGCTGGTGGAGAGAGGCGAGGACATCCGCGCTCTCCCCAATATCGAGCGTAAGGAAAGGCTGGCGGCGCTTCTCAAGGGCATTAGCCCGCCCCTGATCTACGGCGACCATGTCATCGGCAAGGGTGAGGCTTTGTTCCAGGCGATCTGCGCTGAGCAGGGCGAGGGCATCATCTCCAAGAAAGCCAGCGCACACTATCGCGGAACCCGCACGCGCAGCTGGCTCAAGGTCAAATGCATTCAGCGCTCAGAGTTCGTCATCGTCGGCTGGTCGGAAAGCGACAAAAGGCGCGGCTTTCGCTCGCTTCTGCTCGGCGCGCAGGATGGCGGCAAGCTGACCTATGCCGGCAAGGTCGGCACGGGCTTCAACGGGAAGATGATCGAAGACCTGATGGCGACCATGGAGCCGCTGGCGATCGACAAGGCGCCGCTCGACGTGCCCCGCGCCGACCGCAAGGGCGCGCACTGGATCGAGCCGAAGCTGGTCGCCGAGATCGCCTACACCGAAGTGACGACCGACGGAGTCTTGCGCCACCCGAGCTTCATCGCGCTGCGCGAGGACAAGCCGGCGACACAGGTGGTGCGCGAGACCCCGAAGAAGCTGAAGTCATCCGAGAAAAAGGGCGAGCGCGCGACGGCCGAAAGCCTCGGCATCAAGATCAGCAACCCAGACCGAATCATCTATCCGGAAGGCAATCTTACCAAGGGCGCGCTCGCTGACTACTACGCCGCTATCGATCCGCTGATCATGATCGACGGTGCGCGGCGGCCGATGACCCTCATCCGATGTCCGCAGGGACGATCGAAGAAATGCTTCTTCCAGAAGCATGACGCCGGGACGATGGGCGAGCACGTCAAGCATGTGCCGATCAAGGAAAAGAAGGGCGAGGTTCAGGACTATCTCTATTTCGACGATGTTCGCGGACTGCTGTCCTGCGTGCAGATGGGAGCGATCGAATTCCACGGCTGGGGCAGCCGCATCGAGAAGGTCGAACATCCCGACCGCCTTGTGTTCGACCTCGATCCCGACGTGGGTCTCGACTTCGCCAAGGTGAAGGAAGCGGCGCTCAGGCTCCGCGCCCTGCTCGGCGACCTGGGGCTCACGACCTACCCGCTCCTGTCCGGCGGCAAAGGCATCCATGTCGTTGTCCCGCTCGACGCCAGCCGCGACTGGGCAGCGGTCAAGAGCTTCGCCGACCGCTTCAGCCGTGCGATCGCCCAGGCGGAGCCGGAGATGTTCACCGCCAATATCCGCAAGGTCGAACGCAAGGGCCGCATCTTCCTCGACTGGCTCCGCAACCAGCGCGGAGCGACCGCGGTCATGCCTTATTCCGCCCGCGCCCGCGAAGGCGCGCCCGTCGCGGCGCCGATCGCATGGGAAGAAATCGACACCTTCCAGGGCGGCAATCACTTCACGATCAACGACGCCGACGTATTGCTGGAGCGGGCCTCGTCGAAGCTGCTCGCCGGCTGGGGCAAGGCCGACCAGGCCCTGCCCGACCTGTAATCGCCTAGTCCAGCCAGCCCTCGCCGCCGAATTCCCCGTCGAGCACCGCCGCCTGCAGCGCCGCCATGTCGTCGGCCCAGTAGCGGTCGGCGGTGAAATGGGTGCTGAAGGCGCGGACTTTCGCGTGAACCTCCTGCAATCGCGCGCTCGTTTTCAGCGGCGCGTGATAGTCGATCCCTTCGGCCGCCGCGATCAGTTCGATTCCAATGACCCCCGCGCAGTTCCGCGCGATCTGCCCGGCCTTGCGCGCGGAGATCGGCGCCATCGAGACATGATCCTCCTGTCCGGCGGAAGTCGGAATGGAATCGACGCTTGCGGGAAATGCGAGGCTCTTGTTCTCGCTGACCAGCGCTGCCGCCGTGACCTGCGGGATCATCAGCCCGCTGTTCACGCCGCTGTCCTCGGTCAGGAACGGCGGGAGGCCGCTCATCTTGGGGTCGACCAGCACGCTCGTCCGGCGCTCCGACAGGCTTCCGACCTCGCACATCGCCATGGCGATGATGTCGGCGGCAAAGGCGACCGGCTGGGCGTGGAAATTGCCGCCGCTGATCGCCTCGTCCGTATCCGGAAAGACGATTGGATTGTCGGTCACCGCGCCCGCTTCGATCGTCAGCGTGCGCGCGGCATTGGCCAACAGGTCGAGCGCCGCACCCATGACCTGCGGCTGGCAACGGAAGCTGTAGGGGTCCTGCACCTTCCCGCAGCGGCCGTGGCTGACGAGGATTTCGCTGCCTTCGAGAAAAGCCGCGATTTCGGCGGCGACGCGGATTTGGCCCGGCTGGCCGCGCAGCTCGGAAATACGCGGGTCGAACGGCTTGGCCGAGCCCTTGAGCGCATCGACCGACATCGCCCCGGCGGCGAGCGCGGCGGCGAATACGCGTTCGCCGGTGAAGAGTGCATCGAGCGCAAGCGCGGTGCTCATCTGGGTGCCGTTGATGAGGGCAAGGCCCTCCTTTGGACCAAGCACGAGCGGCTGCATGTCCAGCCGCTGAAGCGCGTCACCGGCAGGCATGATTGCTCCGGCGACATCGATCCGGCCGTATCCCATCAGCGCCGCGACCAGATGGGCGAGCGGGGCGAGATCGCCGGATGCGCCGACGCTGCCCTGGCTCGGGATCAGCGGCATCGCGTCGCGGTCGAGCAGCGCCTGCAAAGCATGGATCACCAGCGGACGAACCCCCGAATAACCGCGGGCCAGCCCGAGCAGTTTCAGCACGATCATCAGCCGGGTGATGTGGCGCGGAAGCGGATCGCCAATGCCGGCGCTGTGCGACAGAATCAGATTGGTCTGAAGCTCCGCCAGCCGCTCATCCGGGATGCGCGTGTTGGCGAGCAAACCGAAGCCGGTATTGACGCCGTAAACGGTTTCGCCGCCCGCGACGATGCGTGAGACTGAGGCGGCGGCGGTGGCGATGCGGGTGAGGCTGGCGTCGTCGAGGCAGATGGCTTCACCCTGCCAAAGTTGGCGTAGAGTCGCGAGGGCAACCTGTTGAGGGTTAAGAGTGAGCATTCAAAGGTTTTGACAGGTTTCACGAGAGGCAGCTAGCTCACGGAAAGTCTGAAGCTGGCACTGAAGCAATTTCATGGCATAACTAGTTGTGGACTTATGGTTTGTGGAAACCAATTTGGCGAACGAAGACAACTTTGCCGCACAACTGCCTCTCTTCGCTGACGGCGGAGCCGCGCCTGTCGAAATTTCGGCAATCGTGGAAGCTGGCAGATACAGCAGTTGGACTGTCTATGTGGATGAGAGTGGGAACTACAACACAGCCACGTACGACAAGGAGTTCCCAGTCTTTGTCCTAGCGTTCTGCATTTTCCACAAAGAGAACTACGTTGCTAACGTGGTTGGAGCTCTCGAAAGGTTCAAATTCGAGTATTTTGGGCACGATACCGTCGTTTTGCACGAACGCGAAATTCGCAAGGAACAGGGGAATTTCCAGTTTCCTAACAAGCGGTTCAAGCAAGACTTCATAGGAGCGCTGCATACCATTGTGGATGCATCCAACTTCATCGTGATTTCGTGTTCAATAAATAAAAAGAAGCTCTTTGAGAATGGTTTAGAGATTGGGGATAATCTCTACCACGTTGCCCTTGGGTTTTGCCTTGAGAGTCTTTTCGGCTTGATGGAGGAGAAGAAGCAGTCGGATCGCGTGACGCACGTAATTTTTGAATCGCGCGGCAAACGGGAGGATCGTGATCTGGAGCTGGAGTTCCGGAGGATTTGTTCAGGAGCCAACGAGGGCCGACGCCGTTTCCCATTTGAAATTGTATTCGCCGACAAAAGGGTGAATTCGACGGGGCTACAGATTGCTGACCTGGTTGCAAGGCCAATTGGATTGCACGTAATTAAGCCGGGGCAGACTAACCGCGCCTTCGAAGTACTAACAAAGAAATTCTATTGTCGAGACGGGCGGGCGTTCGTCGGAGAAAACTTTGAGGGGTTCGGACTGCATATTTACCCCTGAAAGCGAAAAGCCCCGGCGAAACTCACCGAGGCTTAGCGCCGACCGAGATCTCCCAGTCCACTTGGCGGGCCTCTACCTATCCAATGCTGATTTGTCAATATAGTTCCTTCCCCTTACCGGCATCGGTAGGTCCAGCCCTTGCTCCCTCGCGCAGGTGATGGCCTCCTCATACCCCGCGTCAGCGTGGCGCATCACCCCGGTCGCAGGATCATTCCACAGCACCCGCTCCAGCCGCCGCGCGGCATCGTCCGTTCCGTCGGCGACGATCACCATTCCGGCGTGCTGCGAATAGCCCATGCCGACTCCGCCGCCGTGGTGGAGGGAGACCCAGGTTGCGCCGCTCGCGGTGTTGAGCAAGGCGTTGAGCAAGGGCCAGTCGCTGACGGCGTCGCTGCCGTCGAGCATCGCCTCAGTCTCGCGGTTGGGGGAGGCGACGCTGCCGCTGTCGAGATGGTCGCGGCCGATGACGATGGGCGCGGAGACCTCGCCATTGCGCACCATTTCGTTGAAGGCGAGGCCCAAAAGGTGGCGCTGGCCGAGCCCGACCCAGCAGATGCGCGCGGGGAGGCCCTGAAAGGCGATGCGCTCGCGCGCCATGTCGAGCCAGCGGTGCAGGTGCGGGTCGTCGGGGATCAGCTCCTTCACGCGTTGGTCGGTGCGGTAAATGTCCTCGGGATCACCGCTGAGCACGACCCAGCGGAACGGGCCGATGCCGCGGCAGAAGAGCGGGCGGACATAGGCCGGCACGAAGCCGGGGAAGTCGAAGGCGTGGGTGACGCCGGTGTCGAGCGCTTCCTGACGGATGTTGTTGCCATAATCGAAGACGGGCACGCCCATGTCCTGGAACGACAGCATCGCCTCGACATGCCGGGCGATCGAGATACGCGCGGCCAAAGCGACGGCGGCCGGATCGCGCTCACGCATCTCCTGCCACTTGGCGACGCTCCACCCGGCCGGGCAGTAGCCGTTGGCGGGGTCATGGGCGCTGGTCTGGTCGGTCAGCGCGTCGGGGCGGATGCCTCGCGCGAGCATTTCGGGCACGATCTCGGCGGCATTGCCGAGCAGGCCGACGCTGGTCGGTTCGGTCGCGGTGCGGAGGATCTCCAGCGCTTCGTCGATGCTGGTCGCGCGATGATCGAGGTAGCGCGTGGCGAGGCGCTTTTCGATCGAGGATTCCTGCACCTCGATCGCGATGCAATGCGCGCCGGCCATCACCGCCGCCAGCGGCTGTGCGCCGCCCATTCCGCCCAGCCCCGCCGTCAGGATCCATTTGCCGCAAAGATCGCCGCCATAATGCTGGCGGCCCATTTCGGCGAAGGTTTCATACGTGCCTTGGACGATGCCCTGCGTGCCGATGTAAATCCAGCTGCCGGCGGTCATCTGGCCGTACATCATGAGGCCCTTGCGGTCCAAATCGTTGAACACCTCCCAAGTCGCCCATTTTGGCACGAGGTTGGAGTTGGCGATGAGCACGCGCGGGGCATCGGCATGGGTGCGGAAGACTCCGACCGGCTTGCCCGATTGCACCAGCAGGGTTTCGTCTTGCTCGAGCCGCTCAAGCGTCTCGACGATCTTGTCGAAGCACGCCCAGTTGCGCGCGGCACGGCCGATGCCGCCATAGACGACGAGGCTCTGCGGGTCCTCGGCGACCTCCTCATCGAGGTTGTTCATCAGCATCCGCACGGCGGCTTCGGTGGTCCAATGCTTGGCTTTAATCTCGCTGCCGCGGCGGGCGCGGATGTGGCGGCTGTTGTCGCGGCGGGGATTGCTGTCGGTTACCAAACCCGTTCGTCCTGAGTAGCTGGTGAGCTAGTCGAACCAGCGTATCGAAGGATGCCCTTCGATACGAGCCCTCGGCGGGCTCGGTCTCTACTCAGGACGAACGGGGAGGTTAAGCATCCACTCCCCCGAAAATTCGCCGCGCCGGCCCCGGCAGGCCGATCCAATATCCCAGCTCCCCCAAACTCTCGACATTCCACACGCACAGGTCCGCCGCCTTGCCGGGGGCAAGCGTTCCGATCTCGCGCTCCAGCCCAACCGCTCTCGCGGCATTGGCCGTCATTCCGAGCAAAGCCTCCTCCGGCGTCAGGCCGAACAGGGTGCAAGCCATGTTCATCGCCAGCGTTGGCGATAGCAGCGGCGAAGTGCCCGGGTTGCAATCGGTCGCCACCGCGATCGGCACGCCGTAATCGCGCAGCAGCTGGACCGGGGGCTTGCGGGTTTCCTGCAGCGCGTAGAAGGCGCCGGGCAGAAGCACCGCGACCGTGCCCGCCTCCGCCATTGCCGCGACGCCGTCCTCGTCGACATGTTCGAGATGGTCGGCCGACAGCGCGTTGAACCTCGCGGCAAGCCTTGCCCCGCCGCGGTTGCTGAGCTGCTCGGCGTGCAGCTTCACGCGCAGGCCGTGATCTTCAGCAGCAGTGAACAGAAGCTCGATCTCGTGCGGGAGAAAGCCGATGCCTTCGCAAAACCCGTCGACGCTCGTCGCTAGGCCCGCATTCGCGACGGCCGGGATCATCTGCTCGATCGCTTCGGCAACGAACGCCTTGCGCTCCATCCCCGAAGGCAGCGCGTGCAGCGCGAGCAAAGTAGGAACGACGCGAACCGGTTCGCTCGCCGCAAGCGTCTTCGCAACATTGAGCAGCCGCATCTCGGCACGCGTGTCGAGCCCGTAGCCCGACTTGATCTCGACCGTCGTGCAGCCGCCTGCCATCAAGGCGCACAGGCGCCGCCGCGCGCTGTCGATCAGCTCGCTTGCCGATGCCGCACGCGTCCGCTCGACCGTCGATGCAATGCCGCCGCCCGCCTCCGCGATCTGCTCATAGGTTGCGCCCGCGCGGCGCATCGCATGTTCGTCGGCGCGGTGGCCTCCAAACACCAAATGGGTGTGGCAGTCGATCAGGCCGGGCGTGACCCAGGCGCCGCCGAGCGGCACCACTTCCTTCGCCCGGTAGCCGGCCAGTTCCGTGCGCTTGCCGACGCGGACGATCTTGCCGTCCTGGATGCCCACCGCGCCGTTCATGACGATTCCGAGCGGGTCGCCGCGAGCCCGCTCCATCGTCGCGACGTGGCAGTCGATCAACAGGCGGTCCCACATTGCTGTGGGGTTTAGGGCGCCGAGGGTGTAGGGTCAAAGCCATGAGCAGCTGGCCCAATCTTGCCGAGCTTCTGGTTTCCGGCGATGCGCCCGTCGGGCTGCTTGGAGCGCCGCTTGCGGCCGGTTCGGTGACGCCCGGCGCCTGCGACCAGGCGCCGCAATTGCTGCGGCAGGTGCTGAAGCGGATCGGCCGCTATGACGTGGAAACGGGGCGCGAACTGCAAACGCCCGTGACCGACCGCGGTGATGTCGCCACCGCCGGCATGAGCATCGAGCAGGCAACCGGCCCGCTGATCAACGCGGTCGCGGGAAGCACGATGGCGCATGCGCTCACTCTTCTCGTCGGGGGTAACAACGCCGTGACGCGCCCGGCGGTGCTCGGCCTGGGCGGCGAACTTGAAGAAGTGGGGCTGATCACGCTCGATGCCCATTTCGACATGCGCGACACGAGCGAGGGTTTGAGCAACGGCAATCCAGTGCGGGCGTTGCTCGAAGACGGGCTGCCCGGCGCGAATATCGCTCAGGTCGGGCTCGCCAGCTTTGCAAACAGCGGCGCGATGCACCGCGACGCGGTAGAAGCCGGAAACCTGGTCGTGACCATGGGGGACGTACGCGGGCACGGCATCGCCCACGCAATCGGCCAGGCGCTCGATCATGTCGCGCATTGCGACGCTTTGGTCGTCGACTGCGACATCGACGTCCTCGACCGTTCGCAGCTGCCCGGAGCGCCCGGAGCGCGCCCCGGCGGGATGGCGGCGTCGGATTTCTTCTGGGCCGTCCGCAAGCTGGCATCCGACCCGCGCGTTCGGGTGATCGATCTCACCGAGTGGGACCCCTCGCTCGACGCCAGCGATCTGTCGGCGCTCACCGCCGGCCGCTGGATGGCCGAGTGCCTTGCCGGCTATGAAATGCGCTGAGCGTCGGCCTTGCGGCGGCCGAGCTCCGACAGCGTTCGGAATGTGATCGAGAAGCGCCGCAGTTCGCCCGGTGCGATGCTGTGGTCCCAGTCATAGCGGACCGGACCCGCCAACAGATAGGCCGAGCGCGGCTCGAGATTGAGATTGGCGCGGCGGAAGCGGGTGCCGTCGCGCTGACGGAAACGCATGACAGCCGCCGAGCCGAGCGACACTCCAACCACCTGTTCGAATACCGGCCGGTCGCGGTGCCAGCCGATGCCGGCGCCCGGATCGTAACGCGCAAGCAGGACGTGGACGAACGCCTCGGGCGGAAGCCGTGCGAAGGCCGCGGCCGTGTCGCGGATTGGAAGCAGCCAGTCGGGGAAGGGGTCGGCGGGCATGAAGCTGGCGTCGCTGAAGTCATAGCGCCAGCCGAAGCTCTGGGTCCGGCGCTTGGCTTCCCAGCCGTGGAACTGGAATGGCGCGAGGTCGAGCGCGGAAAGACGCGTTAGCAGCTCGTCATGCTCGTCCCTCGTGAGCAAGTCCGGCCGACAGGCGAGCCCTTCGATCAGCGGAGCGTCGGACATCAGGCTCATGGCGAGAACAGCTCGGCGAGTTCCGACGGCCGAAGCTCGGGTGCGAGCTGGTTGAACGTGCATTGCTGCGGCGCCTTGTCGGGGCGCCAGCGCAGGAAACCGGTGCCGTGCCGGAAGCGACGGCCCGTTACCTGATCATAGCGCACCTCGATCACCAGTTCATGGCGGAGCGGCTGCCACTCCATCGACCGCTCCGTGCTCCAGCGGCTGCGCCCGCCCGGCGCCGTACCGGTGAAGCCTGGAGGGCCGATCAGCCTCTCGAGCCGTTGCGTCAGCTCCGGCCGGTCCTCCGCCTTCAGCGCCGAGGTGAAGCCGACATGATGGAGCAGGCAGTCCGCGTCGAACAGCCCAAGCAGCAGCGAGCCGACGTCCTTCTTCTTTTCAGCATACGCCGACTTGCCGGCATCCGCCGCAACCGGCCGGCTGCGCGGATCACGCCTGATCGCGGACGATCGGGAAATCGAAGTCGATCTGGTTGCCGAGGGCCTGCACGTCGCCGAAAGCGCTCCCTTCGCTCTGTTTGCCGGTCGGCCGCCTAAGGACTTCGGCTTGTGTAGGACGCTTGCGCCCCAGTCAGTGCCCTCTCCAGGCGTGCGCACCAGGCTTCTATGCCTGAAGCATCCAGAAGTAGATCTTGGCGGATCTCAATCTCTACATAGGGTAAGGCGCGCGAATAGGCGTGAAGGGGGATCGTGAAGTCGATGGTGTCCATCGAATAAGGTTCATTGTCCCCAACGTTCAGTTCGGCGAACTCGCCAAGCGCATCCAGCACCGCGCGGGCAAAGCGACTGTCGCCGCCATCGTGCAATATGCCGGCATGCCAGGGCCGCTGGATCCTGCGCATGCTTGGCGTGAAACTGTGCAAGGCGACCAGGGTGGTCGTCAGCCCCGCCGCGGTCCGGCGGTCGATCTCGTCGGCGATCGCCGTTTGATAGGGTAGATGGATGGCCGCCTCACGCAATTCCGCTTGCGTCGCATCGAGCCCATCATTCCCCGGAATCAGTGTTCCGTCGCTGACCGACGGAATGGAATCCGGCGCGCCGGGCCTCCGATTGCAGTCGATCACCAGCCGCGAATAGCGCTGGTGAATAAATGACGCGCCTAGCCTGTCGGCGAGGCAGACACCTAGTTCGGCGATGCCAATGTCCCATGCAATGTGCCGGATTCTCTCTGTTGGGCTGAGCCCGAGCTGACCCAGAGAAGCCGGGATCCGATTCCCGGCATGGTCGCCAACGAGCAGGAACGGCGAGTTCGCACCCGCATTGTGCACTGCAACGGGTGGCGGCTCGCCGGCTGCCAGTATAGGACTTGTAGCCGAGTGTTCGACGAGAGGCCGATCCTGCATGACGATCCTGACGATTTCTCATGTGACCAGCTACTCGTACCGGCAGCCGGTCGCCTTCGGGGAGCACCGTATATTTGTGCGCCCGCGAGAAAGCCATGACCAGCATTTGTTGGAATCTCGACTGGTCATTGACCCTGAGCCGAGCGAGCTTCGCTGGCTTCAGGACGTGTTTGGCAATTCCGTTGCCCTCGCAAGCTTCAATCGGCGCGCGACCAGCCTCAGGATCGACAGCTTCGTCCGGATGGAACACACGCCGATGATGCGGGAGGAAGTCGAGGTCGAGCCCTACGCCCGGCTGTTCCCGTTCAGCTATTCTCCCGATGACATGCCCGACCTGCTTCGCTCGATCGAGCGCCAGCACCATGATCCCGAACGGGTTCTGGACAAATGGGCACGGCGGTTCCTGCGCAAGGATACGGAAACGCAAACCGTCGACATGCTCGCGGACATGACGCGCTTCATCAAACGCAATTTCACTTATTTGTCGCGGGCCGAAAAGGGCACGCAGACCCCGGTCGAAACCATCCAGAGGCGTCAGGGGACGTGCCGCGACTTTGCGGTGCTGATGATGGAAGCGGCGCGAGCGCTGGGGCTCGCCGCCCGCTTCGTGTCGGGCTATCTGTATAATCCGCTCGGCACGACCGGCCGAGTCGGCGGTGGTTCGACGCATGCCTGGGTCCGAATTTTCCTGCCCGGATCGGGCTGGGTCGAGTTCGATCCGACCAACGGCATTGTCGGCAGTGCAGGGCTCATTCGGGTCGCCGTGGCGCGCGATCCGTATCAGGCGGTTCCGATCTCCGGTACCTGGAGCGGCTTTCCCGGAAGCGACCTGGGCATGGACGTTTACGTCGAGGTTCATCTCGAAAAGCCGCCAATGTTCGTTCCGGCCGAAAAGGTCGCCGCTAGAGGGAATCGCTGAATATGCTAATCAAGGCCGGTTACGAGATACGCTTCACGACCAAGCAGCCGACGCCCATGATCGCGCTCCTCAGTGTTCATCCGTCCCGACAAGGCGACCTCAAGACCAAGCCGCATCTGGCCACCGATCCGTCAATCGAAACCCTTGATTACAGGGACGGGTTCGGAAACGTGGTGACGCGTTTCCTCTTACCGGAAGGCGAGACGATACTTTCGAACGATTTCGTGATCGAGGACAGCGGCGCTCAGGACAGGATTGTGCCGGACGCCGAGCAGCACCCGGTCGAGGAGCTTCCGGACGAGGTTCTCGTCTATCTGCTCGGCAGCCGCTATTGCGAGACCGACCGGTTGTCCGACACGGCCTGGGGCCTGTTCGGCCACATACCCCCGGGCTGGCAGCGCCTGCAGGCGATCCTTGACTTCACCCATCGCCATATCGAGTTCGGTTACCAGCATGCGAGGCCGACCAAGACGGCCTGGGACGCCCATCAGGAACAGCGCGGCGTGTGCCGAGACTATGCGCATCTCGCCATCACCTTGTGCCGATGCATGAATATCCCGGCGCGCTATTGCACCGGTTTCCTGGGCGATATCGGCGTACCGCCGTCCGACAGCCCGATGGACTTTTCGGCCTGGTTCGACGTCTTCCTTGGTGGAGAGTGGATTACCGCCGATGCGCGCCACAACAAGCCTCGCATTGGGCGCATCCTGATGGCCCGCGGCCGCGACGCCACCGATTGCGCGCTGACCACCGCCTTCGGTTCGGCCATCCTGACCGGCTTCACGGTACACACGGATGTGGTTGAATCCGTTGGCTAAATTCAATCCCCTCCTCGCTCCGTGGACCGGTCCGGAGGAGTCGCCCGACTTCGCGGCATTCAAGACCGAAAACTTCCTGCCTGCTTTCCACGTTGCGATCGACGAGAGCGGGCACGAAGTCCAGGCGATCACCGCGAACCCGGAACAGCCGACCTTCGACAATATTGTTCTAGCGCTCGAACGTTCGGGGGAAACGCTTGCCCGTGTGAAGCGTATCTTCTGGATGTTGTCATCGGCCCACTCCGATGATGCGCTTCGAGCGATCGAATCAGAGGTGTCGGCGAGCCTGACGGCGTTCGGGACCGAGATCAGCCATGACCCAGCCCTATTCGCGCGGGTCAAAGCGGTGTGGGAACAGCGTGCCGGGCTGACGCCCGAGCAGGCGCGCCTTGTCGACAAAAGCTACAAGGGGTTCGTCGCCAGCGGCGCCGCGCTGAGCGGTACGAAGAAACGGCGTCTCGCCGAAATCGCGACCAGGCTTGCGGCGCTGTCGGTCAAGTTCGGGCAGAATGTGCTGGCCGCGACCAACAGCTGCGAAGTCCTTCTCGGCCGGCATCAACTCGCGGGCATACCGGCCGACTTCGCTGAATGCGCCGCTCGCCGGGCCGCGGAGAAGGGGGTCGCGGACCATTACCTATTCGTGCTCGATCGGGGCGTGTTCGAAGCGCTGCTGACCTTTGCCGACGAGCGCTCCGTTCGGGAACAAACATGGCGCGCTTTCACCGGCCGCTGCCAGTCGGGGCCGCACAATAACCTGCCGATCATCGCAGAGATAATTGCCTTGCGGCATGAGCGGACGGTGCTGCTCGGCTATGCGACTTATGCGGACTTTGCGCTGGAAGATTCCATGGCGAAAACACCGGCCGCGGCCGGAGCGCTGATGTACCGCGTCTTGGCGCCCGCGCTTCAGCAGGCGAGCGAAGAGGAGGTTGCGCTGCAGGCCGGCGCCGATTTTGAGTTGGAGGCGTGGGACTGGCGCTATTTCGCCGATCGTCTTCGCCGGCAATCCTATGCTTACGATGCCGCCGCGATCCGCGAACATCTGTCGCTCGAAAAGGTCCGCGCCGCTGCTTTTGCAGCGGCGGGCCGCCTCTACGGCCTGGCGTTCGACCGGCGCGAAGACGTCCCGGTCTATCATCCCGACGTCCATGCCTGGTCGGTGAAGGATCGGGACGGCGCTCTCCTGGGCCTTCTGTTCACCGATTATCTCGCGCGGCCGGAAAAGCATGGCGGCGCGTGGATGGGCAGCCTGCGCGTGCAGGAGAAGATGGACGGTCCGGTGCGCCCAATTATCTATACGGTCGCGAACATCAGCGGGTCGGGAAGCGACGATGCCCTGCTGTCGCTGGATGAGGCCCGCACGTTGTTCCACGAGTTCGGCCACGCGCTCCACGGTCTGCTTTCGGACGTCACCTATCCAAGCCTCGCAGGCACGTCCGTCTCGCGGGATTTCGTCGAATTTCCGAGCAAGTTGATGGAACATTGGGCCGTGGCACCAGAGGCGCTCCGCGGCTTCGGCGTTCCGGAGGATCTGGTCGCCGCCATCGAGAAAGCCGAGTCTTTCGGACAGGGTTTCGCCACAGTCGAATTTCTCGCTTCGGCTCTCGTCGATCTCGAGCTTCACCAGACGGTGCCGCCGCCGCAGGACATCGCTGCGTTCGAAGCGGACACGTTGCACCGGCTCGGTGTTCCGGCCGCGATCGGGATGCGGCACAAGCTGGCCTATTTCACCCATATCTTCGACGGCGGATATGCCAGCGCTTATTACAGCTATTTATGGTCGGAGGTATTGGATGCCGATGTGTTCGAGGCGTTCGAGGCAGCAGGCGATATGTTTGACCCGGCGCTCGCCGACAAGCTTCGCCGGGAAGTGCTTTCCCCCGGGGATAGCCGGGATCCGATGACGTCTTTCATCGCCTTCCGCGGACGCGAACCCGATGAGGGCGCACTGATACGATCGCGCTGCCTTGCCTGACGCATCATCCATTCGAGCGGCCCATATTGCGTGCCAGTGTTGCCCGTCGGAGGAAGTCTGATGGCCATGTCCGGCAGTTTTGACGAGCTTTGGGGAATGAATGGCGGGGCTGTGCGCCCGGAGTTCGAGGCCGTGGGCGATTGGCTCGACCAAACGCCGGTTGTGGAACTTGCCCGCCGGCAAAGCGCCGCCGAAGCCGCCTTCCGGAGCCTCGGCATTACCTTCAAGGTCTATGGCGACGAGCAGGCCGGCGAACGGATCATTCCGTTCGATATCATACCGCGCGTTTTCTCCGCGACGGAGTGGGACCGGCTGTCCCAGGGACTCGAGCAAAGGGTCCGCGCGATCAATCTGTTCATCGCCGACGTTTACGGGCCACGGCACATCCTGAACGACAAGGTCGTGCCGTCCGAGATCGTTCTTTCCAATCCGCAATTCTGCATTCCGGCAGCCGGCGCGAAACCACCGCACGATATCTATGCGCACATCTGCGGAATCGACATCGTGCGGACCGGGCCCGAAGACTTTTTCGTTCTCGAGGATAATGCGCGCACGCCGTCCGGCGTTTCCTACATGCTCGAGAATCGCGAGGCGATGTTGCGCCTTTGCCCGGAACTGTTCGCGCGGTTCGCGGTCCAGCCGATCGACACTTATCCCGACCTTCTCCGCTCGACCCTGTTCTCGGTTGCGCCGCGTGGTGCGCATGATCCCGTGTGCGTGCTGCTCACCCCCGGACATTATAATTCCGCCTTCTATGAGCACAGCTTTCTGGCCGACAGCATGGGCATCGAACTGGTCGAAGGCCACGACCTGGAAGTTGTCGACGACCTGGTGTGGATGCGGACGATCGAGGGGCTGGTGCGGGTCGACGTGATCTACCGCCGGATCGACGATGCCTTCCTGGATCCCCTGGTGTTCAATCCGGAGAGCGGCCTTGGCGTGCCCGGGCTGATGGCGGCCTATCGCGCCGGCAATGTCACGATCGTCAACGCGCCGGGCACCGGCATCGCCGACGACAAGGCGATTTACAGCTTCATGCCGGAAATCGTAAAATATTACATGGGTGAGGAAGCGAAGCTTCCAAACGTGGAGACGTGGCGCTGCCGCGAGCCCGAAGCGCTCGCTTACACGCTCGCCAATCTCGACAAGGTGGTGGTCAAGCTCGTCGACGGATCCGGCGGCTATGGCATGCTAGTCGGCCCAACTGCGAGCAAGAAGGAGATCGGCGCATTTCGCGCCGCGCTCATCGCGGAGCCTCACCGCTATATTGCCCAGCCGACTCTGGCCTTGTCCACCGTTCCCACGCTGACCGATGCTGGTATTGCACCGCGCCACGTGGATTTCCGGCCATTCGTGCTCAGCGGCGCGGAAGACGTAACCATCGTTCCAGGCGGACTCACGCGCGTCGCGCTCGACCATGGCTCGCTGGTCGTCAACTCAAGCCAGGGTGGCGGCACCAAGGACAGCCTGATCATTGCCCCTCCGCCGCGCGAGGAGGAGCAGCATGCTCTCCCGTACCGCCGCTAACCTCTACTGGATCGGGCGCTACATGGAGCGCGCGGAATTCACCACCCGCTTGATCCATGCAACCCTTAGGCTGAGCTCACTTTCCTATGGAGCGCATGCCACGACCGCGGCTTGGGAAAGTGCACTTGCCGTGGTTGGGAGGGGGCCCCCGCCGGGGGAAGTCCCCGCGTCTGGCGCAACTGCATTCAACGTCTGCCGAACGCTTGCGCTGGACAGCGACAATCCCAATTCCGTTCGTGAATGTCTCGCCAAGGCGCGCAACAATGCCAGGTCCGCGCGAAATGCGATTACCGCCGAGCTTTGGGAGGCGATCAATCTTGCCTGGCTTGATGTTCGCGACCGAACCAGTCCTGGCGGCGTTCAGACGACGTTGAGCATGGTGCAAAGCTTGAAGGCGAACAGCCGCGGCTTTGAAGGCGCATTGGTCCAAATGTTACGCCACGAGAGCTTCTGGTTCATGCGCCTTGGATCCGCGATCGAGCGCGGCGACAACACTGCGCGGCTCCTCGACGTCAAATATTATTTGCTCTTGCCTGACACGGAAAAGGTCGGGGGCGCACTCGATCGGGACCAATGGACCGCGATCCTCGAAACCGTCTCGGCCCGCAACGCCTATCGCCTGCTGTACCACGAAGGCCTCAAGCCGTGGCTGGTCGCGGACATGCTGCTCTTTCGTCGCGAACTGCCCCGGTCCGTGATCGGCGCCTCATCCGAAGTCGTGGATCTGCTGGCGGCCATTGGCGGACGCACGGGCCGGCAAGGGGAGGCGGACCGTCAGGCTCGGCTGCGCCACTCTCGGCTGAGCGAAACCAACATCGATGAAGTGTTCAGCAATGGCCTGCACGAATTTCTGAAGGACTATCTCGCCGAGAACGGCAAGGTTGACGCGGCGATCTCGAAGCAGTTCCGTTTCCCATGATGCAGCTCAACGTCCTTCATCGAACGAGCTATCGGTTCACCCGGCCGCTCACCAACGCCATCCAGCTGTTGCGCCTTACGCCGACGAGCTGCCTCACTCAGACGGTGCTGGATTGGCGCATCGATGTTGGCTGCGACGCGCGGCTGCGCGAGACCCACGACGGTTACGGCAATTGCGTCCATATGCTCTACGTCGATGACCCGGTCAGCGAGCTCGTCATCACTGCAACCGGGCGCGTGATCACCGAAAATCGCGCCGGGGTGGTCGAAGGCCTGGCAAATGATCTCCCGCACGAGGTTTTCCTGCGATCCACTGCACTAACCGCGCCGGAAGACGGCCTGCGCGCGCTCGCCGCCGAAGTCTTGGGATCGGCAACCGATCCCCTTAGCCGGCTGCACGCACTCAACGCGCTGATCCAGCAGCGAATGACGTTTGATCCCGGCGTTACGGGGACGGCGACGCCGGCGGCCAAGTCTTACGAGGCGCGCCGCGGAGTTTGCCAGGACTTCGCCCATATTTTCATTGCGGGCGCGCGCCTGTGCGAAATCCCGGCGCGCTATGTTTCCGGACATCTGTTTCGCAAGGACGACAGCGCGCAGGACGCCGGTCACGCCTGGGCGGAAGCATGGGTGCCGGCGCTCGGCTGGATAGCCTTCGATCCCGCGCACGGCATCTGCGCCGATGACGCTTATATCCGCATTGCCGCCGGGCTTGATTATGGCGACGCTGCGCCGGTGGCCGGGACCCGCCGAGGGGGTGGGACCGAATCCATGTCCGTCGAGGTGATGGTGAGCCAGCCGTCGCGGCACCCACATCGGCAGCACCAAAAACAAAGCCAGACGCAGAGCCGCCAACACAATGGGGATCAGAGCCGGAGCCAGACCCAAGGTTGATTATGAACGTCGACGTCCTAGAGTTTGTAGGTTGCCACAACCTCGACGCTAGCCAGCAGGTATGTGGCATCGTCCTGCGCGCCTAAGATCCGCGCTTCGACTGGCCCACGATGTCGAGCTCGCGCACGTTCATGAACTTGCGAGTGGCCCGGTACGCACCATCACGGAATGTATGACCACGCACCTTATGCAAAGGTAAGCGTCCGGTCAGCACCGAGCAATTTTGCACATCGCCAAACCCGCTCAGGCAAGACCTTTGAGCGGGTGAATGCCGGCCGTGTTAGGCGAAGAAGTAATCACCCAACGCGTGATCGAAGGTCGAGTCCTGAAAAGGATCGAGCGGTTCGACGGATTACAGCTGCCTGTGTACTGCCTCGGTACCGTAGCCCGCATCCTCATCTGAGAAATCGGTAAGGGCTTCAGGACGGCGATCTTCGATCTCTAGCAACTTGTTCGACCTGGACGGCACGTGGTGCGTGTCCGCCCAGTGCCAATCGTGCGTGGATCGCGGCGACCATCTGCCTGGAATGCCATACTGCGCGCATTCTGCAGCGAGGCCGAGGCGCAGGCAGCAGGCTACCGACGGGCCATCGTTCGCTGAGCAAAGTGGCCGATGGCCGAAGCGTACGTTTGGAGCGCCAAACCTAGGAAAGCGGCCCTTCGTTCAGCAAGCCGCTGCAAAGGTGCTCGAAGCCTCGTCACCAGAGAGCGAGGCCAGAGCCGCGATCAGCAAGTCGCCTGGCTAAAGCAGAGGACGTGGACCCGTTTTGTTCTTGAACAGTGAACGACGCGCACGTTTGGAGCACCGAAAAACAGCCTGAATGACCGCTAATGGCGCTAGTCGTCTGACACGCAGACGTACGCGGCGGAACGCTGCAGCTTGCTTCCAAGGTGCTTCCAGAACAGCCGATGCCGGATGTGATGAGGGCACAAAAAACCGCTAAGCCTTTGGCCTAGCGGTCTTTTGTTGGTTGCGGGAGTAGGATTTGAACCTACGACCTTCAGGTTATGAGCCTGACGAGCTACCGGGCTGCTCCATCCCGCGTCAACCATCGTTAGGCCTCAGGCGCCGTTGCTGGCATCCGCCAGCTTGGCTATCCTCCCGGCTTGAAGCCGGTCCGGGCGGCCTTTGGCCTTGCGAAGCCTTGCGGCTTCGGGACCTTTGCCCGGTAAACAAAAAAGCCGCCGCTCGGCAGAACCGGCAGCGGCTTTTTTGAAATTGTGAATGGGCTCTCGATAACACGCTGGCTTCAAAGCCTGGCGGCGACCTACTCTTCCATCGCTTAAGCGATAGTACCATCGGCGCAGTCCGGTTTCACGGCCGAGTTCGGGATGGGATCGGGTGGGTCACGGACGCTATGGCCACCAAGCTATGGAGCCAGCGCATTGGGTTTTGAAATCGATGTGCACCACTATGTGAGTGAACCCACATCGCAGCAGACCTTATTCAGATCTGTCATTGATGGTGGAACTCTCAAGCGCGAATAGAGCAATTAGTATCGGTTAGCTCCATGGGTTACCCCACTTCCACATCCGATCTATCAAGGTCATGGTCTCTGACCGCTCTATGAAATCTTATCTCGAGGGAGGCTTCCCGCTTAGATGCTTTCAGCGGTTATCTCGTCCATACATAGCTACCCTGCTGCGCCGTTGGCACGACGACAGGTACACCAGAGGTATGTTCAACCCGGTCCTCTCGTACTAGGGTCAACTCCTCTCAAATTTCGACGCCCACGGCAGATAGGGAC
>JBDSMG010000070.1:0-24721 GCA_039915925.1 Sphingomicrobium sp. | reverse complement strand
TCGCCGTTGAAATCCGCTGTCCCAACGACCTGCCAGCTAGTTGGGACCGGCGACCAGCTGTTTGCACTGTTGGCCTGATAACCCCCGCCCGCCGTTGCGAGCCAGTCGGTCAGGAGGCCATCGTTCTGCCGCCAGAGAACATCGTCCTTGCCGTCCCCGTTGAAGTCGCCGGTGCCAACCACTTCCCAGGTGAGGGGCACTTCCGACCAGACATTCGCGGCATTCGCAACGAATCCGCCATTGGCCTGCGCCAGCCAGTTGGTGAACGTGCCGGTATCGGATCGCCACAATATGTCGTCGCGGCCATCACCGTTGGCATCATTGCCATCAGCAGCGTTGCTGCACAGTCCGTCAGTCGAGGTGGACCCCGCGGCGCTGAGCGCGACATTGACGGTGCGCCGGTTGTCAGCGCGATCGTAACAGTATGTGGACCTGCCGTCCTGCGGCCCGCCGCTGCGCGTGACCTGGATCAGCCGTCCACGTGCATCGTAGGTGTAGGTGGCGGACTCGCTCGCCAAGGCGCTGCCGGAAACGACAATTGCGGCGCACGCTGCAAGCCAGTGCCTTCGTAAGCGCATGATGCCCCCTGCACGCCCTCGGCCCGAGGACGATCGTTGCGGTTTTTCGCCGCAACGGCCGAACATCCGCTGCTTTGATTTCCCCCTGTGGAGTTCAGACTAACGAGGGACTTTTGCGCGTCAACACGTTTCTTGAAACTACTTGTTTTGTTCGAAAACCGCGTCGCGGCCGCAAGCTTCTATGGGACCGCCGCGCCGGCATAGGGGTCGAGGGGCGGGGCATTCGACGGCGGCGCAGTCTGGACCGACGGTGCCGGGATGACCGGCGGCGGGCCAGCGCCGCCCGCGAGCGCCTGAATGCCGCTGGCCACTGTCGATGCGCCAAACACGATGAAGCAGCCAATCACCACCTGTACCGCTCGCCGCCAGTCGATCCTGCCCGTGAACATCATGAACCCGACTGAAGCGACCGCGATGACGGCAATGGAAGTTGCGATCGTGCCGAGCAGGACCGCCTGTATCCAGTTCATGGCATCGCCGATCGGATTCATGAAGCAGCACCTCCGGTTCGAACAAGGTGCTAATGCGCGCACTGGGAAATACCAGCCCGGCAGCCGATTTGACCCTTGCAATCTGATCTTATGAAAAATGCGGTTCGAGCTCCCCTGCACCCGCAATTCGCGAATGTCTCGAATAGGTGGAAAGCGGACCTAACGAATGTTGCCTGTGAGAGCATACCACTCGCGCGGAATGGCCTCACATGCTCGAAGCAGGTCCGCATCCCCGAGCTTTCCGAACCAAAAGGAAACGTTTCCGTCGGTTCTTCGCTCGACGTAGATAGGAGCTAGACCTTCGCGGTCGAACGCGGCGGCGGCGTCATCAGCGTGTTCAGCCCTGACACGGATGCGCGCACCAACGTCCCGCTCTGCCGGATTATCGTTGTCCATCGCTGCAAGTTTCGCGTCTGATGCGAAGGTCCGCAATGGGTGGAAAGCGGACATTCCAGCGGCGTGTTATGGCAGCGCGTCTCCCTTCTCCGGCTTTCTCCAAGGGAGGTTTCGGGCAATCATTGTCAGTCGAAATCCGCGCTCGTTGCTGCCCTCGAACCAGACCTTCCCCAAATCCATAAAGCAACCGCGCCAACCTGCATTTTCTAGGCTGCGAGCGCCCCGGCGACTGATCTCTTTCCATTCCCGAACGGTGATGTAGCCAGGGCTGACCGAGCCAATATCCCTGACTTTGAAATAGACCATGTCCCCTTCCTTGCTTCGAACGCCGAACTTGTCGTTGACGAACATGTTGAACCGTCTCTTTGGGCCAGTCTTAGCTAGGGCCTGACGCAGGTCCGCGAAGTAGCGCTCGACCGTCGCCACGTCTGTGACGCCGCCGCAGGAAACCCGATTTTCCACCGGCGTTTCAGACTTCTGCTCTCTAGCCGCCGGGGTCGCCGTAAATGCGAGAAAGAATAATGGAGCAGCCCACATCGGGATGATGGTAGTCGAACCGCTAATGTCTGCAATGGGTCGAAAGCAGACATCGGAATGCAACATCAAGTTGGCGGTGGTCCTCGATCGGCGAGTTCATGCATTCCCCAGAAGCTCGGTTGATGCACCCTCTAGCGAAGGGTCCTCTGAGTCAGCGAAATTGGAAAAGGCGCCCCGGATTGCTCTGGAGCGCCCTTCCTTTGACCATTCGGCCGAGTTAGTCGCGGCGGGTACCGCGATCGTCCTCGTAGCGGTCGTCGCGGCCATCACGGTCGCGGTCGACTGCGTAGCCAGTTCCGTTGCGCTGGTTACCCCATGCGCCACGGCCGTCGTTGGCGTCGCGCGCAAGCTTCTGTTCGAGGCGGTTCAACCGATATTCGATCTGCTGCCACTCGTTGCGGTTGAGGCCGTTGCGCGAGTTGCGCTGGATCCGGTGCTCGAGATCGCGAGCATCGTCGCGGAGGCCGCGAGCTTCACGGTTCGACAGGATGTTGCGACGATCGAGCTGATCGATGCGGCGCTGCAGATTGTCGACCCGCGCCTGGACCGAACGCACTTGGCCGTAATTATTGTAGCCATGAGCGTTGCCGCGCGGCTGCGGATAATATTGCGCCGATGCAGGAGCCGCGACTGCGAGAGCCGAAGCAGCTGTGGCGATT
Source organism: Sphingomicrobium sp. (assembly GCA_039915925.1). Classification (GTDB taxonomy): domain Bacteria; phylum Pseudomonadota; class Alphaproteobacteria; order Sphingomonadales; family Sphingomonadaceae; genus Sphingomicrobium. The sequence goes on along the minus strand of JBDSMG010000070.1, from coordinate 22,060 downwards.
GTGATCAGTAGTTTACGCATCTTGGCTCTCCTTATTGAGCAAGTTGATGCGTAACTCTGAACCTTCCCTCTTGTTGCGACCCTGAACAGACCCGTTATCGCTCGTTCAACTAAAGCCGGCTGGGTGCGAAATAGAATGCGCCTCTGCGGCCGTTACCCGAACGTCCGCAATGGGTCGAAAGAAGACGCTCAGCCAATGTCGTGTTTGGGTGAAAAGCGGACATTACGTGTTCGGGAATACCCCGGCCTGCCGTGCGAACGGCCCCGCCCGCGGCAGAGCCGCCGCTCGCCCTTCGCGAGGTCGGGGCAGCCCCAGTCAATCCGCCTACGCCCGGTCTCCGCTTTCTTCTCAGACTCGATCAACAGATCCAGCGTTGCAAGCGAGCGCGGTTGGTGTCGGGCCCGGTCGCCAGCGCCTGCGGCTACGCCCGGAACGCCTGTTCGACGGGAAGGTCATGGACCACACCGCCTGAAGCACCTCAGCCATGCCGCCGTTCTCGCAGCCGCAAGGCTCAGTCTATTTCTTGCATAGGAACGACTTTTTGAACAGTGCGGCGTCGAGTGGCTGACAGTGATCCGGCTCGACGACCCGCGTCAACAGCCCGCCTGGCTTGTAATAGCAGTACAGGACCTGCCTGGTGCCCTGTTCGGCAGTGTACGCGTTGCCCAATTCGGCGTCGTTTGAACTTCCTTGCCAACCGTCAGCGCTATCGATGCGATACTTTGCGACCGATGGGCATGCGACGACCTCGGTGTATTCCGTCTGTTCGGGGGCCGGTTGCGGAAGCGGGGTCAGGCGGGGAATCTGCACGCGCAGCGGCACAGTCTGCGCAACGCCCGCCGTCGCAAGACCGACTGACACTATTGCTGCCTTCAGCGGCAATCGCAGATGACGCATCGCCTTGATCATCATTGCCCCCCTCACTGCGCCGCCCGTTGGAGCGGCGATTGCGCACGCGGGTGGTCTACGCCCCTACAGCGCGCCGTTCAATATCATCGTGGACCGCACGGCTGCGCAGGAGGCTTGTAATCTTGCCGGGATCAACGTCGGGTTCGGGTCGAAAGCCGATATAGCCCTAACGTCCGGAATGGGTGGAAAGCAGACATGAGCCCAAGAGGACCTGATTGTGACTTGTCACCGCTTCGCGTGAACGCCCCACATGATCGAGCGCCATGACCGTTTGTTGACGTACCGCTGATAAAGCAACGTGCTGGCAAAAACCGTGATGAGCGCGACCATGCTCCACCCGAACCCGACCCAGGGCCCCGTAATTTGCGTCGCTGCAAAGAGGGGCACGAATAGGACAAGCCACCGTCCCCACGCCTTCAAAATTACGGATCGGCGTTGCTTGAGACCGTCATCCATCGGCTTCCCCCTCCGCGGCCGTTTATCTCTCAAGGCCCCAATGTCTGCAATGGGTCGAAAGAAGACATTCGCTAATCCTGCTTCACGGCCCGCAGGAGCGCCGCTGAAGCCCTTCGGAGTGCCACCGCGTCCTTCGTCCAGCCGCCGTGCCTCCAACCACCGTTAGCTGCGCCGCGTGGCGCTCCTTGACTCTTTCCGCCGTGCATCCGGCACACCCGTTTCCCTTTCACGGCCGGGGACCGGCACGAGTTCTGCTTCCGCGTCTTGGCTAAGCAGCGCGGGGCTGACGCCATTGCTGACAGTCCTATCCTCCATGGCTGCATGGGGTTGCCTTCCCGTTTCTCCGACCCCGGGGGTCATGTGGACATGCTTATGATCGTGTTTCTCGTAGCTAACAGTGATCTTCTGTCGGCTGGTTCGCCGACCTTGAAGCTTGGCAAGCGCCTCAGTTTGAACGGCGAAGGTCCGAGCAAGCTTTGCAGCAACGGCCACGAGGCCCGGGTCCGCGCACTGGAAGGTTCGCAGGCAACGCTCTGAAACCTTCATCATCAACAGGTGAACCGCTACCATCTGAGCGGCTAAAGCCGCCTGCATTTCGTTCTTTGGTTTGATGCCCGCGACCATGTTGAGGATCATGTTGAGTTCGCACTCGTTGGGAACCCATTCCCCGCCACCATTCTCATCATCCGGATGCCAATCCTTCTGGCAAAGGGGAGTCAGGTGGTTGAGGAAGGTCAGGGCAGTAGCTTCTGAGCGTGTCCCCAGCGCGTCGCAGACCATGGCCTGCCAAGCTTCTGTGTCGCTGTGCGGCGATGCCAGCTTGTAGCTGTGCTCCGTGATCTTCTCGACTTCAATTGCCACGCCGGGGTTAGCGTGGCGCTTCTTGTGCCGCTCACGAGCTTTCGCTGCGAGAGGCTCCAAGTTCTCGGGCATCGGAGGCTTTTGGGACGCCTTTCTCAGGCGCCTCAGCGGGACCGGGCGATCAACTAAGCGCACGATTGGATCCTGCAATGTCTGCCGTCGGTCGCGGACCATCAGGTGGCTGCGCCGACGCTGCTGGCCATCCACCAGGTGTCATGCAGTCCTCCCGGCCGAGATTGGTCGATCCTGGAGGGGAAGGGTCGAATTGTAGGACTTCGGCTCCGGTGCGTGCGGAAGGGCTAGCCCCCCATGGTATATCTATATGTGGAGCAACTATTGAGCCACCTGGGTTTGGCGGATTTTCGCTATTCTCACGTTCCACGGGATCAATTTCTAGGCCCGTGAAAGCTGGAATCGATGGGTTGTGACCAATTTTTGCGCCCGTTCTGTTCAAATTTTGCGCCTGTAGTTTTTTCTCAGGCTTCCAGTTTCTCCACTCGTTTGTCGGGCCGCGGTGGGCGAGCGGGTAGGGTTCGAACGTGAGTCGCCAGATTGTCGCTTGGCGAAGCTTCACCTTGAAATGGCCAGCGCACACCACTCGCAGAAAGCCGTGGTCGAGCAACTCACTCAGCGCCTTCGACGCGGTGTTGCGCGACAGGCCCGTGCCCTTTGCTGCAACCCTTTCCGAAAGGAAGAGCTGGCCAGGTTCAGCCTTGTGGCCATAACCATTGTTGCCGTGGCTTAGCTTCATGAGGTGCAAGAGCACCTTCACGGCATTGCCACTAAGGTCCTGCCAAGCCTCGGAGTTCATCATGTTGTGCAAGAGCATGATGAAACTGCCGCTGGTGCGTCTATTGCGCTTACCTCGCGCCATGCGGGTTGCCCATTTTTGTGTGCTTAGCTTCAACGCATTGGCGCTCGGCCGCGGTCAACGCGGCGCTTGCTTCGTCTTCGCGCACAGAAGGCGACAAGCGGGCCGAGAACCGGTGCTCGGCAACATTCGCCTGCGTCACCCGCGAAACGGATAAGAGGTTTCGCATCGAATAGTCACGCTCCCTTGCCTTGGGCAAACTCTTGCAGTTCGTTCAGATCATAAAAGCGACGGCCGCCCACCATTCTTGAACGCGGGCCGCGGCCTTTTGTCTGCCAATCTGCGAGTGTTTTGGGAGATCGTCCAAGGAACCGTGCAGCGTTGAACCGATCTACACGACCGTCTGGCAGCACCACCACCTTAGGCCGTTCCAATTGAGGCTGTTCCATCCAGTCCGCTCCATTGCTATTTCGAGGTAGCGACGTGGGAAATATCCGAAACGTTCTTGACGGGCAAGCCCTTGCTACTTAGACGTAGCGTAGGTTTCGGAAAGTTTCGGATATGACAGCGAAGAGACTTCAGCGCGCACAGGCCAAGCCGATTGAAATTAGCGACGAACGGAAAAGGGCCCAAGTTCCTTTCCGAACAACAGCCTCAATTCGGCAGCGTTTAATTGAGCGCGCATCGGCTAACGACCGCTCCCTAACCGAAGAGCTTGAGCGCTTGATCGAGCGCGGTCTCGCGGACGAAGATAATTTGGGCGGCGCAACAACCGCTCACTTCCTTAGAGGCGCAGCCCTTGCCATCCAACAAGTGGAAGAGAAAACCGGGAAAGGCTGGACAGAAGACACCGAAACTTGGCGTGCGGTGCAGGTTCTAATGGAACGGCATCTCAAGAACTGGCGCCCGTCACCCCCTGACCATTTGATAATCGCGGAGGCTGCTCGCGCGGTCGATGTTGCCAAGAGAAAATATGTGGAAGCAGGCGAGGCTTACGGATCACAATTTCCAAGACCCGAGGAGGACCGAACGACGACGGTCGCTAACGCCTTCATGCCCGATCGGCCCGCGCTGTCTTACACCAGCTCCCCCTGGCGCTTCCCACACGAAGCCAAAGACAAGTCGGAGAGGTCTCAAATGGATGCTGCGTGGGCGCAAATAAAACTGGCGGGGGACAATTATAAGAAGGCGCAGCAAGCGCTAGAAGATGCCTTTGCCGCATATGACGCCGCAGACGAGAGAGGCAGAGAGCTTGCCCTCGCAATGATCAGCGCCTTGGATCTTGTAGCGGCACGGGAGGTCTAAGGTGTCACTACGCTTTGCCCGACTAACCCGCCCAGCCGTCCGTTCGCTTGAGCTAGGACAACGCATCAACGAGCATGGCATCACCGCCGAAAGGCAGGCCAACGGCGATGTCCGCTACACCGTCAACGTCATGGTGGACGGCCAGCGCGTTCATCGCGTCGTCGGCCGCGAGAGCGAGGGCGTCACCCGCGAACAGGCCGAACGCTACATCGAGAAGGTGCGAACGGAAGCACGAGAGGGCCGCTTAGACCTCCCCAAGGGCCGCAAGCTACACCGGAGCGTGGCCGAGGCATGGCCGGAATATATTCGCAAGCTGGAAGAAAGCGGCGGCAAGGACATGGCCAACAAGCGCCGTCACCTAGAGCAGCACTTGGTCCCCTACTTCGGCAGCACCCGGCTAGATAAGATCACCGAGTTCGAGCTGCGAAAGTACCGCAAGCACAAGAAAGAGCAGGGCATGGCCGACGCCTCGGTCAACCGCCACATGGCCACCCTCCTCCACCTACTGAACCGAGCCTCCTCGAAGGATTGGGGCTGGATTAGGCCAGAGTCGAAGCCGATCGTTCCGAAAGTCAAAGAGGCCCGGAAGAAGATCAACATCCTTGGCAATGACCAAGCCGATCGCCTTATGAAATCGGCCACGGCAGACCAGGACGGCTATATCTGGCTCTTCGTTCTGTTCGGGCTGAACACAGCCATGCGACACAGTGAGATCCTGCAACGCCGCTACGATGAGGTTGATTGGGACCACTGTCGTATTTGGATAAACAAGGCGAAGGCTGGCGAACGAGAGCAGCCGATCACCCCTTCGCTACGCGATGCCCTGCTCCGCCAGCGCGATATGGAAGCCGACCCGGAAGGTTGGATATTCCCTAGCAGGACGAGGAACGCCAAGACTGCACACCGCCGTTCGATGGCGAAGCAGTTTATCCGAGTCGTGGAGCGTGCCGGCTTAGTCCCTGCCCAGTGCACGCCGCACATCATGAGGCACACGGCCATCACGCGACTCGTGAAGGCGAAGGTGGATTTTGCGACCATTAAGGCGATCAGCGGCCACAAGACCTTGGCGATGATCCTGCACTACAGCCACGTTCACGGGGTCCATGTGGATGACGCAATCAACGTTCTGGACACCGGTTTTTCTGACAGGGTTACACCGGAATTACACACGGACGTGGAAGCTAGCCCTTGTGAGCCAGTAGTGCGTCTAGCAATTTCCAGCGGCAAAACAGCCGCTTAAGCCTTGGTGCGGACGGCGGGACTTGAACCCGCACGCCCAGAGGGGCAGAAGATTTTAAGTCTCCAGCGTCTACCATTCCGCCACGTCCGCAGCGGTCCGTCTATCGGAGCGGCACCGCCGGCGCCAGAAGGCTATTCAGCGGTGACTTCGCCGAGATTCAAGCGCTCGCGCATTTCCTTGCCGGGCTTGAAATAGGGAACGCGTTTGGCGTTCACGTCGACAGACTCGCCGGTGCGTGGGTTGCGGCCCACGCGAGCGTCGCGCTTGCGTGTCGAAAATGCGCCAAAGCCGCGCAGTTCGACCCGGCCGCCGGAGGCGAGCTGGTCGGTGATGGAATCGAAAAGCGCAGCGACCACGCCCTCGACCTCACGCTGGGTGAGGTCGGGAAAGTCACTGCAGAGCTTCTGCACCAGTTCGGAACGAATCATCGGCATCCCCGCTTGTGGCCGGCAAATTTGCCCCCTGTCGGCCATTCCTGTGCAAGCTGTCAGAGAAGGCGCCCGCGCGCAAGTTCCGCGTTGGCGCCCTCTCCGTAGCTTACTGTTTTCCTGCGTTTTTGAGCGCCTCGCCAAGGATGTCGCCAAGCGACGCACCCGAATCGGAGGAGCCATATTGGGCAACCGCCTGCTTCTCTTCGGCGATCTGCATCGCCTTCACCGAGAAGTTCGGCTTCTTCGAACGGTCGAAACCGATCACCAGCGCGTCGAACTTCTGGCCGACCTGGAACCGCTCCGGCCGCTGCTCGTCGCGGTCGCGGCCGAGATCGGTGCGCTTGATGAAGCCGGTCACTCCATCGTCACCGACCTGCACTTCGAGGCCACCGTCGCGAACTTCGAGAACGGTCACGGTGACAACGTCATTCTTGCCGACTCCGCCGGAGCCGCCGGCCGATGCCGCGGCCGAAACGCCGCCGCGTTCGAGCTGCTTAATCCCGAGCGAAATGCGCTCCTTCTCGACATCCACGTCGAGCACGACCGCCTTGACGGTCTCACCCTTGTGGTGAAGCGCGAGCGCTTCCTCGCCCGAGACGCCCCAGGCGATGTCCGACATGTGGACCATGCCATCGACGTCGCCGTCGAGACCAATGAACAGGCCGAACTCGGTCGCGTTCTTGACTTCGCCCTCGACCTGGCTGCCGACCGGATGCTTGTCCGCAAAGTCGGCCCAGGGGTTCGACTGCGCCTGCTTGAGGCCAAGTGAAATGCGGCGCTTCTCCTCGTCGACTTCGAGCACCTTCACTTCGACTTCCTGCGAAGTGGAGACGATCTTGCCAGGGTGAACGTTCTTCTTGGTCCAGCTCATCTCGGACACGTGGACGAGGCCCTCGATGCCCGGCTCCAGCTCCACGAAGGCGCCATATTCGGTGATGTTGGTGACCCGGCCGGTGAACGTGCCCTCGAGCGGATATTTGGCCGCGGCGCCATCCCACGGATCGCTCTCGAGCTGCTTCATGCCGAGCGAGATGCGCTGCGTCTCGCGGTTGATGCGGACGATCTGCACCTTCACCGTGTCGCCGATGTTGATGACTTCGCTCGGGTGATTGACGCGCTTGTAGCTGATGTCGGTGACGTGCAGCAGGCCGTCGATTCCGCCGAGGTCCACGAAGGCGCCGTAGTCGGTGATGTTCTTGACCACGCCCTCGATCACCTGACCTTCGGTCAGCGAGAGGATGAGGCCCGAACGCTGCTCGGCGCGGGTTTCCTCGAGGATCGCACGGCGCGACACGACGATATTGCCGCGGCGGCGGTCCATCTTGAGAATCACGAACGGCTGCGGGATGTCCATCAGCGGACCGACGTCGCGGACCGGGCGGATGTCGACCTGGCTGCCGGGCAGGAAGGCGACGGCGCCGCCGAGATCGACGGTGAAACCGCCCTTCACTCGGCCGAAGATCACGCCTTCGACGCGGTTCTGAGCCTCGAATTCCTTTTCAAGCGTGTCCCAGGCGGCTTCGCGGCGCGCGCGGTCGCGGCTGAGCATCGCTTCGCCATGCGAATTTTCGACGCGGTCGACATAGACTTCGACAATGTCGCCGACGGCGATCTCGGCCTTCTGGCCCGGCGCGGCGAACTCGCGCAGCGGAACGCGTCCTTCCGACTTCAATCCTACGTCGATGACCGCGAGATCATTCTCGATCGCGGTGACCGTGCCCTTGACGACCTTGCCTTCGAAGGTCTCGTTTTCGCCGCCAAGGCTTTCGTTGAGGAGTGCCGCGAAATCGTCGCGGGTCGGAAAGGCTGCTGTCGCCATAAAGTGGTTGGTCTCTCGTCTTCGAACTGGCCTGCCGCGTGACCGCCACCATGGCGAGCCTTCACATGCGGACCTGGTTGCATGCACTGCCGCCCCGAGCCCCATGCGCGGGATGGCGTCTATCGGGTAAAAAGCGCTCGCGAAGAACAGCACGAAAGCGCGTCGGGCTACGGCTTCATGCCGCTGACCAAACGCGCGAGAGAAGAAAGCTGCTCGCCGCGAGAAGCACTTAGCTGCCCGCCGGACGCGTGCGCCTTTAGCCTAGAGGCGGCTGGAGAGCAAGGTGCGCGCTCCTCCGGCTCTCACACGAACAGGCTCAGCAGCATGACGAACGCCAGGCCGGCCAGGCCGACGATGGTTTCCATCAGCGACCAGGAGCGGAAGGTGTCGCGGAGGTTCAGGTTGAAATATTCCTTGAACATCCAGAAGCCGGAATCATTGACGTGGCTGCACATCAGGCTTCCGGCGCCGACCGCTAGCACCATCAGGTTGGGGTCGACCCCGGTCGTTGAGACAAGCGGCGCGACGATGCTGGCGGCGGTCAGGCCCGCAACGGTCGCCGAGCCGAGGCAAATGCGAATGACCGCGGCCACAAGCCATCCGAGCAACAGCGGCTGGATCGGCAAAGCCGCGAGCGAGGCGCCGAGTTCCGCGCTTACTCCGCTGTCGACGTAGATCTGCTTTAACGCGCCGGCACCGGCGATGATCAGAAGGATGCCGGCGATGTCGCGGACCGCGTCGCCGTAGCGCGCCATAATCTTGCCGAGGCTGATCCCGCGCAGCGGCCCGAGCGCGAGGGTGGCGACCGTCAGCGCAAGCAGCATGACGATCGACGGATTACCGACGAAGGCGAGCGTTTTCGCGCCCTCCCCGGAAAGCGGGACCAGGTGCTGAACGAGCGTTGCAACCGCGATGAGTGCGACCGGCAGGAGCGCGCAGAAGAAGCTGAGGCCCGCGCCCGGCAATTGGTCTTCGGGGAGCTCCTCGGCAGTGAACAGCTCGAGCGGCGTGCAGTGCATGTTGCGGAGCGTGGTCGCGAAGATCGGGCCGGCGATGAGCAGGGTCGGCACAGCGACGATGAAGCCGTACAGCAACGTCAGCCCCATGCTCGCGCCAAGCTGCCCGACCAGAGCTGTCGGCGACGGGTGCGGCGGCAGGAAACCGTGGGCAATCGACAGGCCGGCGAGCAGCGGAATTCCGAGGTAAACCGCGGGAAGCTTGGTCCGATAGACGATCGAAAACAGCAGCGGCACCATCAGAACGAAGCCGACATTGTAGAACAGGGGAATGCCGGTGACGAAGCCGGTGCAGGCGAGCGCATAGGTAATCCGCCGCTGCCCGAACATCGAAACGAGGCTGTGCGCGATGCGCTGCGCGGCGCCGCTGTCGGCGATCAACTTTCCGAACATGGCGCCAAGACAGATGATGATCGACAGCGAGCCGAGCAGCGACCCGATGCCGGTTTCGATCGACGCCGGAATCTTGTCCACGGGCATGCCGAGCATCAGCCCGGCGGCTAGCGCGCTGATGATGAACGCCAGGAACGGCTGGATCTTGCCGATGCCGACCAGCAGCACCAGCAAAGCCACGGACAATATGACGGCAAAGATCATCGGCAGCCCCCTCCAGCGCCCGCCTTCGCTACCAGTTTTGTGGCTAGTTTAAAGCCCGAGTTCCTTAAGGATCGCCTCGCGCAATTCCTGCGCCTTCGGGTCTGACAGCTTGCGCGGATGCGGCAGGTCGACGTGGAAGGTGGTCTGGATCGTCGTCGGGCGGGGCGACAGCACCAGAATCCGGTCGGCCAGAAAGATCGCTTCCTCGACGTCATGGGTGATGAGCAACACGGTGTGCCGTTCCTCGTCGAGGATGCGGCGAAGCTCGGTTTGCATCCTGAGGCTCATCAGCGCGTCGAGGGCGGAGAATGGCTCGTCCATGTAGAGGATCTCGGGCTTCACCACGAGCGCGCGCGCGAGCTCGACGCGCTTGAGCATGCCGCCCGAAAGCTCGTGTGGATAGGCGCCTTCGAACCCGCTCAGCCCAACCATCTCGATATAGCGGTGGGCTCGTTTGTCCGGGTCGGGATGGCTGGTGCCGCTCAATGCGAAGAGAAGGTTTTCCCTGGCCGTCAGCCACGGGAAGACCGACCCGTGCTGCGAGATCATGATGCCGTTGCGGCTCGGGCCCTTGCGCTTGACCCCGTCGATCAGGATCGAGCCGCTGTCCGCGCGTTCGAAGCCCGCGATGATGTTGAGCAAGGTCGATTTGCCGCAGCCGGACGGGCCGACGATCGCGACGAACTCGCCGTCGCCGACGTCGAAGCTTACGTCGTCGACGACCGGCAGTGTGCCAAAGCCCTTGCTGACGCCATCGATGAGGATCTTCCTATCGGACATAGCGCCACTTCACTGTCTTCATTCCTTCGAGCAGGCGCGTGATTCCGTCGAGCAGGAGTCCGATGACGCCAATGATGATCATGCTTGCGATCACCAGGTCATAGCGGTTGCCCGCATTGCGCGAGTCCATGATCAGATAACCGAGCCCCGAGTGAAGCGCGATCATCTCGGCCGCCACGACGACCAGCCAGGCAACCCCGATTCCGATGCGCATCCCGACGATGATCTCCGGCAGCACGGCGGGAAAGACGACCTTGCGAAACAGGGTCGAACGCGACACGCCGAAGTTCGCCGCCGCCCGCAAATAGCGCCGGTCGATGGTCCGCACGCCGACCGTGGTCTGAACGATCATCGGAAAGACGGACGAGATGAAGATGAGGAAGATCGGCGACGTATTGCCGACTCCGAACCAGAGGATCGCGACCGGGATCCAGGCGATCGGCGAGATCGGCCGAAGCATCTGGAACAACGGGTTCAGCGTATAATAAGCCGAGGACACCCAGCCCATCCAAAGTCCAAGCGGAACCGCCACAAGTAGCGCCAGCAGGAAGCCAGTGCCCACCCGCATCAGCGAAGCGGTGATATGCTCAACCAGCGTGCCGTCCTGCACTAGTTCCCAGGCTCCGGTCGCGACCTGCAAAGGCGTCGGAAAAATGTGATCCTCGGTCCGGCCGACGACCGTCCACCAGAGCGCAAGCAGCAGTGCGATGACCATTGCGGGGGCTAAAATTCTGAAGACCGGATTTGCGTTCTTCTTCACCATCACCTCTCGAAATTTATGCGGCATTCGCAGGTGCGAATGCGGCCAGCCGCCAGCGCAGCCGTTGCCAGCCCGGAGTCGGAGCCGGGTCTACGACAATGTTCAACTGCCCGTTGGCGTGCGCCGTACACTGAAACGAGTAGGTCGAGGCCTGCGAAAAGGGCAGGCTGAAGCTCTGGCCTGGCATGATCAGCGTCGGCCCGAAGATATGCGGCGCCACGTCGGAGTTCCTGAATACCAGGACGTCCTTCACGCCAAGCGTGAGGCGGATGGTCTGCGGTAGTATGTCGGCGTGGTCCCCGGACATCCGACGTGCGTGCGTGCCACGCGGAATCTCGAACAGCTGCTCGCGGGGGCCGGCCGGCAGCGGAGCAAAGGCGATCCAGGCGAGTCCAACAAGCAGGAGCAGCGACAAGACGAGCGCCGCTGCTCGCATGGACTTCAGCCGGTTGGCGGATCGCGGACCCATGCCTAGCTGGCCAAAACCAGATTGATATCGTGCACGAAGTCCTTCGCCTCATGCCCGAACGGCATCATCGCGCGCAGCTTTCCGGCCGGATCGATCAGGAAAATCGACGAGGTGTGGGCAAAGGCATAATCCTCTCCCCTGCCCTCTTTGGTGGCGGTCACCCCATATTTGCCGCGAGCGGCGGCGAGCTCTTCCGGCGTACCGGTTGCCCCGACAAAGGTGGGGTCGAATGCCGACACGTAGTCGCGCAGCTGGGCCACGCCGTCACGATCCGGGTCAACGGTCACGAAGACCACCTGCACACGGTCGGCCGTCTTCCCGAGCGCCTTGCGGGTCTGTGCGAGCGTCGCCAGGTTGGTCGGGCACACCGCCGCACAACTGGTGAAGCCGAAGGTCAGAAGCACGATCTTGCCGCGAAACCTGCTCAGCGTGACGTCGGAGCCATTGGAGCCGCGAAGCATGAAGTCGGGCGCGGAGTGCGGAGGATTGTACAGGCCGGCCGCCATCACGTCGGCTCGCGCGGTCGACGGCCCGCCCGAACGGGTCAGCGCGATGCCGGCGACGATAAGCAAGAGCAGAACAGCCGCAGCGCCGCCTACGAGTGGGCGATTGAAACGCATCGGTCAGAGCATGATCGGCGCCGGCTTGCCCGCCAGTGCGAAGCTGTCGTCCACATAGCGTTCGTACGGCACCGGATGTTTCAGCGTACCGGCATCGACCGACATCTGCATCAGCTCGTTGAACTCGCGCGGCACCATGCGCAGGTCGCCGTAGGTGACCCGGTCCGGCGGCTGCCTCATCACGAAGCGCAGGATGTTCGGGTCCTGGTTGAAATATTTCTTGCCCGCAGCGATCTGGATCGCCTTTTCGCGGTTCTGCGGCCCCTGGTCGAGCCATATGCCAGCACCGAGCACATGGTTGACGAGGTTCTGCACCAGCGCCCGGTCGTTCTTGATCAGATCCTCACGCACCGTCAGACAGCAGCACATGTAGCGCGGCCACTCGTCGCGAGTCATGCGCAACGGCCGCGCATAGCCGGCGCTCTGCGCGGCCGCGCCGAACGGTTCGCCGGTGCAATAAGCTTCGACACCTTTGACATAGAGCGCGGCCGGCATGTCGGCCGGAGCCATCTCGACGATCTCGACGTCCTTGGGAGCCATATTCTCCTGCGCCAGCAACTTGCGCAGGAACAGGAAGTCGACCGCGAAGCGGCTGGGAATTGCCACCCGCTTGCCGGCGAGCTGGCGGAAATTTCGATAGGGCGAGTCCGTCCGCACCATGATGACGGCCCCGGAGCGGTGGCCGATCGAAACGATTTTCACCGGGACCTTCTTGTCGGCAAGGTCCATCACCAGCGGCGCAAGCATGTAGGCCGCCTGGATCTCGCCGGACATCAGCGATTCCTTCACCTCCGGCCAGCCGGTGTATTTGCTGTACTGGAACGCCACCTTGGACGCGTCCTTCGTTTTGCTTGCGGCGGCAATGGCTTCGCAAGCGACCGGCAGAGTCAGGTTGCAAGTCACCGCCAGGCCCCCGACCGTTAGCGGTGCCGCGCTCGCGGGCGAGGACAGCAGGTTGCATGCCGAAAGTCCGCTGATTGCAACCGCACCCGCGCCGAGCGCTCCGCCGAGAAGGCGCCGGCGATCGACCTCAGGGCCGTAGCCGCTATTCCACGCTTTCATGCCAAACCGCCTCCTCGGCGTTGATCCCCGTGCCGCCGTTGGCCCCAAAGTTTGACATTCTCAACCCTGGCGCGCTCCGAGTGCGTGCTAATCCCGCAGATTCCCGGTGCGCACGCCGAATCGTTGTCGGCCCGCCACAATGTAGCAACGTGCCTACAGTTTAACGAGCTTGGCAGCGCGACTTTTGCGAGACAGAACGCAGCCGCGCAAAGGCGCAGCGGATAAATCATGGCGGTTCAAAGCAGGAGATCGACTGTGCGAAGTTTGCCGTTTGGCCTGTTGTTTGCGCTTGCCGTCGCATCCTGCACGCAAGCCACCCCGGTCGAGGTCACAAATGTCTGGGCGCGCGACTCCGCTGGACGAACCACCAACGCCGCGGTGTTCATGACCATTCGCTCGCGCACGGCCGACCGGCTGGTCGCCGCGTCGACGTCCCGAGCCACGACAACCGACCTGATGACGATGCAAACGGCCAATGGAGCCATGCGGATGGTCTACGTGGAAGGATTCGACGTGCCCGCCGGCACGCCCGTCCAGCTCAATTCGAGCGGACTCCACGTCTGGCTTGAGGGTCTGCGGCAACCGTTGAAAGCGGGCGAAAGCTTCCCGCTTACCCTGAAGTTCGCAAAGGCCGGCGAACGTCTTGTCGACGTTCGTACGATCGGTGCCGCGGACGCGCCGCCAACGGACTAGTGAACTGCCGAAGGCGCTACTCCGGCAGCTCCGGCGCTTTGCCCGGGAGCGGCTTTCGAAATCGCAATCAGCGGTTGCTTTCCGGCCAGATGTTTGAGGGCGAGCGCCTGGATGTCCACGGCCGTCACCGCCTGCAACCGGCCGAGCCTGGTCGCCGCCTGGTCGCCGACGCGCGGCTCGCGTGTGCTCCCGGTGAGCACTTCGAGCCAATAGCCGTTGGTTTCGATCTGCTTGCGATGGCTTTCGATCAGCGGCTGCTTGGCGCGCGCCAGCTCGTCGGCCGTAACCGGCTTGGTGGCCAGGTCGTCCAGCTGCTGCTTGAGGAGCGCATGGAACGCATCGAAATTCTTCTGCGGAGTTTCGATCGCGGCGGTGAAATAGCCGGCACCGCGCACATCGGCCGAACTGAAGCTCCACACCATCGGTGAGTAAGTGATGCCAAGCTTTTCCCGCACGGTGTCGACCATGCGCGTCGACAGCACGTGCGACAGCACGTCGGCGACCGCATCGACCTTCGGGTCCGCGAGATAGTCGGGAAGCGGATAATATTCGCCGTAAAAGGCCTGGTCCGAACGCCCCTTGTGCTCGAACACCGTGGCGTCGGCAGCCTTGCTCATCGTCACCTTGGGGGCTGGGGAGGTGGCCGAGTCGCGCGCGGGTCCAGCGGCGAACGTGTTCTGGGTCGCAGTAATGGCTGCGGGGACCGTCACGTCGCCGACGATGACCACGTCTGCCGCCCCGCTCAGCGGCGCCTTCAGCAAAGTGGGCAGATCGGCGGCATCGACATGCTGCAGATCGGACGCGCTGGGCATCGTGAGAAAGCGGGGATCGTTGCCGACCGTCAGCGCTTCCACGCCGCGGAAGTAGACCGCGCCGGCATTGGTTTCGAGCTGTCCGTTGAACATCGGCGCGATCGACTTGGTCTTTTCCACCGCCTCGGGCCGGAAGCCGGGGTCGCGCGCATAGGCCGCAAGCATCTGCATCTGCGCGGCAAGATCCGCTGGCCGCGTGCTGCCCTGAAGCACGAACGCACGATTGCGGGCCTGCAGGCCGACCGACATCACCTTGCCGTCCGATTGGGTCCATTTCTGGATATCGCCCATCGACAATTTGCCGGTGCCGACCAGCGGGAAGAATTGGGTCTGCCAAAGCGCGCGGGTGAGTTGCGGAGCGACGGCCGCCCGCCCGCTGCCGAACGCCACGGAGACGTTGATCTTGTCCTTTTCATATTTCATCGGCTTCACCCACAGCCGGGTGCCGTTGGCGAACCTGACCGTCGTGACGCCGAGCTTCGCGTCCTCGGACCGCGATACGATGGAACTCGGCTTCCCAAAGCTGGTGTAGGGCCAGCTGATCGCCGCTTCCTTGACCTGGGCGGCAAGTACTCCGGAATAAGCCGAGCCAAGCGCGGAGGCGAGCTGGGTCTCCCCCGCCGCGCCCTGTTGCGCCGATCGAAACAAGATCGGACCGCGGGTCGCGAACAGCGACTTGAGTTCGGCATCGACTTCGGCCGCGGTCAGCTTGTCGAGCAGCGGAGTGACGAAGGTGAGATCCTGCGCCTCGCTCGTGTCGAGCTGGTCCGAATTGACGACGCCGACGATCTCGTTGGCGATGTCGGCGGATTTGCGGGTTGAAGCCGAAGCCGCCTTGGTTTGAAATTGCGTGCGGACGCTGGTGATCGCGCGCTGAAGCTCCCCCGGCTGCGCTCCGTCGCGGAGCAGCATGCGCTGTTCGGCGCTCACCGAGTCGAGCGCTTCGCGCCACTTCTCGGGGGCCGCGGCGAGTCCGATCTGAGTGAAGGAGGCCGAGCGAAAAATCGCTGGAACATGCATCGCCTGTGCGCCGAGGAAGGGGCTGCCCGGTTTCGACGCCCGGTCGGCAAAACGCTGGTTGAGCACGGCCAGGGCGACTTGCCGGACGAGGGACTCGCGGTCGACCGCTTCCGTCTCGGCACGGTTGTCGTAGGGGGCAACCCACGTAATCCCCAGCTGGTCGGGAGCGCCCGCTTCGACATGCTCGGCGATCTGCTTCTTGCCGGTCGGCGTCCCAAGATCGATCGGGTCGGGCTTGCCCGCGGCCTTCCAGTCCGAAAAGCCGGCCTTGATCTTCTGTTCGATAACGTTGGCGTCGATGTTGCCGACAACGACGATCGTGGCGTTCTCCGGCCGATAGTTGGCCCGATAATAGCGCTCGAGGCGGTCATGCGTGGCCGCTTTGATCGTCTCGACGGTACCGATCGGAAAGCGCGACGGCACGCGCGTGCCATCGAGGACGGCCGCGAAATTCGCCTTGACGGTGCGCAGCTGCGGCGTGTCGCTGAGCCGCTCCTCGGAAAGGACCACCCCTTTTTCAACCTCGATTGCCGCCGGATCGAGCTTCAGCCGCTCGCCGATCTCGCGGAACAGCTTGAGTCCGGTGTCGACCGCCGTGGCGTCGGCCTTCGGGAAGTTGAACATATAGACCGTCTGGTCGTGCGCCGTGAACGCGTTGGTGTCAGGCCCGAACTGCAGGCCCTGCCGCTCCAGCATGTGGACGACCTCGCCGTCAGCGATATTCTTGCTTCCGCGAAAGGACATGTGCTCGAGGAAGTGCGCGAGCCCCTGCTCCTCGTCACGCTCCTGGAGCGCGCCCGATCCGAGATGCAGGCGCATCGCCACTCCGTCGGTCGGAGTTTCGTTGTGCATGATTGCGTAGCGAAGGCCGTTTGGAAGCGTGCCGAAGCGGACGCGCGGATCCGCCTTGCGCCCGGTATAATCCTGGGCCCAGCGGCCCGGCTGCTTGAGCAAGGGCTGGTCGGCCAGCAGCGGCGCGGACGAGAGAAGCAGTAACGAACCGAAAAACAGATGAGCTTTCATCAGACTCCCCCAAATCCGAGCAGGGGCAAAGTGGCGCGCGAATGGAATTGTGCAAGGACAAAGCGATCGACTTTCGACGAACGGCAGTCGTAGGAGTTCGAAAATGACCAAGCAGGCCCTCCCCGCGGGAACGGTGCACGAACTTCCCGCCGATCTGGAAGCGGCGTTGCGGGCCGCGCCTCAAGCGATATCGACCTGGCACGACATCACACCGCTCGCCCGCAACGAATGGATCTGCTGGGTTCAATCGCCCAAGAAGGAGGAAACCCGGCGCAAGCGCATCGCCTGGGGGTGCGAGAGCCTCAGCGAAGGAAAGCGCCGGCCCTGCTGCTGGCCAGGATGCCCGCACCGGTGAGAGCGCGCACTCACCGGAAAGTGCTCATGAAATCAGCGCATCGGGGCGGTGGTGGAGCTGAGGGGAATCGAACCCCTGACCTCTGCAGTGCGATTGCAGCGCTCTCCCATCTGAGCTACAGCCCCGCGCCCGAACAAAGGCCCTTCAGTCACCCTGAATCGCCTCGGCAGGCGGGCTCCATAACCGCCCTTCCCACCCCTTGCAACGCGCTTGCGCGGATGCCGGCTAGAACTTGCAGACCGACGGATCGCCCGACTGAAGGCCGCGCCGGAGCGCTTCCATGCGCTGTGCCGACGTGCCGTGCGTGAAATTGTCCGGGCTGACGCGGCCTTGCGTGAGCTGGTCGTCGCCGATCGCACGGGCGGCGGTGAGGCCTTCTTCCATGTCGCCGGGCTCAAGCAGGTTCTTGTCGTTGGCGGCCCAGACGCCGGCATAGCAGTCGGCCTGAAGCTCGATCGCCACCTGCAAGCGGTTGCCTTCCGCCTCGGTCGCACGAGCCTGTGCATTATGGGCCGCATCGAGCCGGCCTTCGAGATCCTGCACATGGTGACCGACCTCGTGCGCGATGACATAGGCCATTGCGAAGTCGCCCGGAGCACCGAAGCGGCGCGACAGCTCGTTGAAGAATTCGGGGTCGATATAGATGCGCTTGTCGACCGGGCAGTAAAACGGACCCATCGCCGACTGCGCGGCGCCGCAGCCAGAGCGGTCGCTGTTCGAATATGCGACCATGGTGGTCGGTTCGTAGCGCGCACCGGAGCGGGCGAAGATCTCGCTCCAGCGGCGCTCGGTCGAACCGAGCACGCGAGTCATCAGGTCGCGGGTGTTGGCGTCGAGGCTGGAGTTGGGATTGGCGGCTCCAGGCTGCGTGGTGGGCGCAACGCTGGTGCCAGGGAGCAACCCGCCGCCGCCGCCCCCGCCAAGCGACTGAAGCGCGCAATAACCGAGGAGTAGCACAACGACGCCGATCACCCCGAAACGGCTGGCGATCAGCGGTAGCAGGCAGCCGAGCATATTGCCGCCGCCTCCGCCGAGGCCTCCCAGGCCGCCGCTGCGGCCGGTGTTGTCGATGAAATTACCGCTTGGGTCTTCGTCGCCGAGCCGCATGAACCTGCCTCCTGTTGATCGCCTAATGCGCGAAGATGCGGCACGGTTGCAAAGCGCGGTGCGAGCGGGGTAGCCCGCAGGCTCAACGAAAGGCTGCTCCATGATCCTTGAACGCAAAGTCGCGCTGATCACCGGGTCCACCTCCGGCATCGGCCTCGGCATCGCCCGAGCGCTCGCGGCCGAAGGCGCTCGCGTGATGATCAACGGCTTCGGCGATGCCGCCGAGATCGCGAAGATTTGCGAGAATCTCGGCGCCGTGCACGATGGCGCCGACATGTCCGACCCCGCCGCGATCGAAGCGATGATCGCGCGCTGCGCGAGTGAGCTCGGCGCCCCGGACATCCTGGTCAACAATGCCGGCATCCAGCACGTCTCCCCCGTCGAAAGCTTCCCGCCCGCCAAGTGGGACGCAATCATTGCGATCAACCTGTCGGCGGTCTTCCACACCACGCGGCTCTGCCTCGGTGCAATGAAGACGAAAGGCTGGGGCCGGATCATCAATACGGCCTCCGCGCACAGCCTGGTCGCCTCGCCCGACAAGTCGGCCTATGTCGCCGCCAAGCATGGGGTCGCGGGCTTCACCAAGACGGTCGCTCTGGAGGCCGCCCGCGACGGCGTGACCGTCAATTGCATCTCGCCCGGCTATGTCTGGACGCCTTTGGTCGAGAACCAGATCCCGGACACGATGAAGGCGAGGGGCCTGACTCGCGAGCAGGTGATGAACGACGTCCTGCTGGCCGCGCAGCCAACCAAGAAGTTCGTGACCATCGAGGAGGTCGCCGCGCTGGCGTTGTTCCTGTGCAGGGACGAAGCGGCCTCGATTACCGGCGCCAACCTCACCATGGACGGCGGCTGGACGGCGGCATAAGCTCGGCCGCGATGCGTCAGCTCGCTCTTCTTGCAATTCTACTCCTGCCCGCCTGCGGGACGATCGTGCCGAAAGGGCGGATCATCGAGCAGCCGACGGTCAACTGGCGTTCCGCCGCAACGCAATTCGACCGGGACCGCCTGCGCAACTGGCGGTCGAGCTTCACACGGGCGCTCGGCGCGGCGCGCAAGTCGGGCCACGGAGCCGAAATCGATCGCGAGGGCGTGTTGCTCGCCCCGGATGCAGCGCTTGGCGGAGGGCCGGTACCCAACGGCATGTACCGCTGCCGGGTGATCAAGCTCGGGGCCAAGTCGGCGGGCATGCTCGATTACGTCGCTTATCCGGCTTTCCCCTGCCGCATCCGCCCGCAGCTCGGAGTGCAGGGGCTTGCGAAGCTCGCCGGCTCGCAGCGTTACGAAGGCCTGATCTTCCCGGGCGACGAGCTGCGCCAGGTGTTGCTCGGCACGATCGCGCTCGGCGACGAAGCGCGCGCGACCCAATATGGAGTAGACCGCGAGCGCGACATTGCCGGCTATGTCGAACGGATCGGAACGCAGCGCTGGCGGCTGATCATGCCGGAGCCCGCATTCGAATCGCAGTTCGACGTGCTCGAACTGGTGCCCGAATCATGAGGAGAGCCTGCCCATGCGCCCGATCCTGCTGCTCGCGGTCGCGGCGATGAACCTGGCCGCGCCGCTGGAGGCTGCGCCGTTGCGGCAGGCGATTGCCGCCGACATGCCGCAACTCATGGATCTGTATCGCGACCTTCACCAGCATCCCGAGCTGTCGATGCAGGAGGTGCGCACCTCCGCGAAGCTTGCCGGCGAGGCGCGCAAGCTTGGCTTCGACGTGACCGAAAAGGTCGGCGGCACGGGGGTGGTGGCCGTGATGAAGAACGGTCCAGGTCCGGTGCTGCTGATCCGCGCCGACATGGACGCACTTCCGCTTGAGGAACAGACCGGCCTGCCGTTCGCCTCCAGGGTCAGGGCGGCGGCGCGATCGGGCGTCGACAGCGGAGTCATGCACGCCTGCGGGCACGACACGCATATGAGCGCATGGGTCGGAACCGCGCGACGGCTGGCAGCGCTGAAGGACCATTGGTCTGGAACCTTGGTGATGATCCTGCAGCCGGGCGAGGAGACCGGCGAGGGCGCCAAGGCGATGCTCGACGACGGGCTGTATACACGCTTCCCCAAGCCCCAATATGCCCTCGCCTTCCACGATGCAGCCGCGCTTCCGGCCGGGATGATCGGAATCACGCCGGGCTATGCGCTCGCCAATGTCGATAGCGTCGACATCCTCGTCCATGGCGTCGGCGGCCATGGCGCTTATCCGCACACGACGCGGGACCCGATCGTGCTCGCCTCGCGCATCGTCACCACGCTGCAGACTTTGGTCAGCCGCGAGAATGATCCGCAGGAGCCCGCCGTCGTCACGGTCGGCAGCTTCCATGCCGGCACCAAGCACAACATAATTTCAGACGAAGCGCGGCTTCAGCTGACGGTGCGCAGCTATACGCCGGAAGTGCGCAAGCAATTGCTCGAAGGCATCAAGCGGATCGCGCGCGGCGAAGCGATTGCGGGCGGCCTGCCCGAGGACAAGATGCCCGAGGTGACCTGGCGCGAACGCGAATATACGCCGTCGACCTTCAACACCGAGAAATTCTCCGCCCGCGCACTGGATCTGTTCGCCGGCCATTTCGGCGCCGAGCGGGTGACGAAGACCCCGGCGGTGATGGGCGGCGAGGATTTCAGCCGCTACCGCCTCGCCGACCCGAGCATCGAGAGCCTGATCTTCTGGGTCGGCGGCACCCCGCTCGCCAAGTGGAAGGCGGCCGAGGGCAATGCGCAGAAACTGCCCTCGCTCCACAGCCCCTTCTGGGCGCCCGAAGCGGACACGGTCATCGCCACGGCTACGGAAGCGCTGACGGTGGCGGCGCTGGACGTGCTGAAGAAGAGCTAAGGGTCAACATTCGCTTTAGGCGGAAAGTCGACATTAGCAATTCCGCGCTACAGGCGACATCTGGTGAACACGGGCGGGGTTAAGCTTGGGCTATAGAGAAGTGGACGGAGCAGACCACAGGCGAGCCGACAAAATCGTCGGCCTCTTTGCTGGTATGTCTCAGAAAACGTGGGCGGTCGTTGTCGCCCTAACAAGCTTTACAGCCATATACACTCTCTACACGCCTAACAGGCCGGTTCGAGGTGTGGTTGGTGCGCCCACATACATATGGCCGGAAGGATGCCCGGCACAGGAGTTCATCGACACGACCATCACTATGATTCCCTGCGCTTGCAAGGACGAGAGATACAGGATTCACGATTGGCAAGAACGGGGACTTCCCACCAACGGGAAGAACTCTGACGAATGGTATCGCATGGGCACGAATGCAGTGAATATCTCTAAAGCAGACGGTTTGCTCGGAGATCGGAAATGCCACGTAGGCGGCGTTCAAAAGGACTTCTTTGTCGCGCTAGACTGAGCCCTTCTCAAAACGGATGAACCTCCGCAATTGTCGAAAGCGGAGACT
This sequence comes from Sphingomicrobium sp., assembly GCA_039915925.1. Lineage (GTDB taxonomy): Bacteria > Pseudomonadota > Alphaproteobacteria > Sphingomonadales > Sphingomonadaceae > Sphingomicrobium. Next base: position 516 of record JBDSMG010000070.1, on the reverse strand, counting down.
AGCACAACTGCTCAGGCCGCACTCAACCGAAACAACGCCGCGCCATGAGCGCCGATCTGCTGACCAACCCGGCCGCGCATGACGCCGAGGTCGCGCCCGGCCCACAGGTCGCGGACGCGAACCGCCGACGGACCGCCGAGCCAGCGGAGATCGACGTTGACCTCGCGCGCCTTGTCGGTGGTGTTGAACAAGGCGAGGTAACGGCCCCCGCCGCTTTCCGGACGGGCAGTCCAGACGCGCATGCCATCCTCCACGAAGTGCGGCTGGTTGTCGGTGCTGCGCTGGTTGACGGCGAGCACTTCGCCGTTGGTGAGCAGCGCCAGCGTCGGTGCGTCCAGATGGCGCAGGTCGCCGCCCATGATCAACGGCGAGCGAGCGATCGACCACAGGGTCATGACCGTGCGCTGCTCGTCGGGCGTGAACTTGGTGTCGCGCGAGCCCAGCGCGAGCCGGCCGAGCGGGAGCATGTCGGCGTCGGGCCAGCCGCCGGGCCGGCGGTGCGGGTTCCAATTTTCT
>JBDSMG010000036.1:0-96708 GCA_039915925.1 Sphingomicrobium sp. | reverse complement strand
GTCGCTTTTCTGGCAGATCGACAGCCGTTACTTCAATCGCCACGCGATCAAGCCTGGAATCACCGGACTCGCCCAGGTTCGCGGCTACCGCGGCGCGACCGTCAAGCGCGACGACCTGATCAATCGGCTGCAATCCGACCTCGAATATGTGGTCGGATGGACGGTCTGGAGAGACCTTCGAATTCTCTTCGCCACCTTCTCGGTCCTCGTCCACCCGAACGCATACTGAATCGAGCCATCGCCCTGCCTGCCGAGGAAGATTCGAAGCGGGTCCAACCGAAGGCGATGACGCGCTTGGCCTCCCTTGCTGCGATAGCGACGCTGACCTGCAGTCAGTCGGCGCGGCCCGGGCAATTTCAGATTGCCACCCCGAAAAGCGGACAGCACTGGCCCGCCATCCGGGCGACAGCCATCGACGCCGCCGGTGCGAATGGCGCGGTAACGCTCCGAGGCGCACTTCACGACGTTACGATCGGGCCGGTGCGGATCCACAACGCGTACCGCGCCGTCCGCGCGGCCTCCTCTGCTGTCCTTTCCCGAATCACGATCCGGGATCTCGACGCACGGGTCGGCCGAAGCTGCATCGCCTTATCCGGAGATCGGCTCGTCATCCGCGACACGCAATGCGTGATGACAGGCGGACCGCAGCACGAACGGCGGAACATGCCATTCGGACTCCACGTTTCGGGAGGCCGCGGCCTCATCGTCGAGAACAGCCGGTTCGATAAGTTTCAATGGGCAGGCCCGGACGACCGTTACTGGAACGGCGACGGAGTCACGATCGAGCAGGGTGTTTCCGGCGCTCGTCTCAGGAACGTCAGCGCCAACGGAAACACCGATGCCGGCTTCGACATCAAGCCTCCCGCGCGGCTCGACCGAACGTTCGCATCAGACAATTGTCGCAACTACCGTTTCTGGAACAGCATCGAGGCTGGAACCCTCACGGCCGGCGACGTGCGGAAGCGCGGTGGTGTGAGCAGTTGCGCCGCCATCTGGATCCACGGCAGCGACAGCGCACCGCCGCGCGTCCATATCGCGAGCCTGGTCGTCCGGATGAAACGCCCGGGCACGATCATGATCATCGAGGACGGGCCGGCGCAGGTCTTTCTGGATTCCTGCGACATCAGCGCGCCGGCGCGGACGACGCTTGTCCACTCCCGTCACCCGGGGACTCGGCTGCGGCTAGGTCCAGGCTGCGCGCCCGGCCAATGGAGTTTCGCGGAAAAATGATGTCGGGGATCGCTGCGGAACCAATGCAAACCCTTGGACGTTAACGGGAAATAAACCACGACTGTCGCGTTTGGAGTAAAGTCGATGAGAAAGACACTGGCCCTTGTTGCGACAGTCGCAGTCTTGACGCCACCTGCGCTTGCGCAAGTTGGCTCGGCGGTCTGCGCGGCAGCGGCGACTTCGGCAGCGCGGCCTGCCGATCCTTGCCGGCCCCTGTTGCCGATCCTCGACGATCAGATTGCGGCATTACCGGCTGAACAGCCGGCAATTCCTCAGGATGTGGTGGCCGATCGAGCGATACCGCAGACGGTAGCGCCGCGTCGTGGTTTCTTCGGCTTGCCGTTCCTGCCCTTCCTCTTGGCCGGGCTGGGCGGGCTCGGTGCGATTGCGACCGGCGGCGGCGGCGGCGACCATGCCGTCAGTCCATCCTGATCCTACTTAACACTGGGGGGGTCAGGAGTTGCGCCGACTGGTTTTCGTCCCTGCAAGCTGGCGCGCAGGATCCGCTGACTGGATCGCGGATCGCACCGCCCTGATGCGTGCGCTGAAACTCGGGTGATCGAGGGAAATCTGCCACCAGCACTTCCGGCTCGCTGTTTCGAGGAAGGAAATGCCCGCTTGTGGCCGATATCCCGCATCGATCATCAATCGCACGGCCAGTTGGTCGGCGTCGATTTCGTCAGTCCGCGCGCTGCGGACAGGCGCTCCGTAGATCGACTGCGCCCGCACCGCCGAATGTCCCAGGATGTTGTGCGCCATTTCGTGCGCGATCACGAAGGCAATTTCGTCTTCAGACCCGGCAAGCTTTGCCATTCCGCTGTTGATGAAGACGTGCCGGCCGTCGGACCACGCATTTTGAACCGCCGATTCCCGCAGCGCCAAACGGCCGCCGCAACCAAGACGCGCGCTCAGGCGCACGGTAAGCGGCTGCCCGCGGCGCCGAATCTGAAGGTTGGCCTGCCCGCGGGCAAGGGCGTTTTGCAGCAGCGCCGTAAAGCGCTCCATTCGATCGAACGATTTGCGCCCGCTGCTGACCGCCCGACCTTCGCGGACCGTGTAACCATTCACCGCCTCGATCTCGTCGTCGATCATCAGCCCGGCTTCGGCGGCGCTGCTCCCGGGCACCAGCTGCAAAACGCCGATTCCGTCGTGGAGCGAGAAAGCTCGCGCAACGGCCGTACGCTTGGCCGCATCATATTGGGTGAGATCGTGCAGGATCAGTCCGCTCAAGGCTTCGGGGCGCGAGCAGGTTCCGGCGTTGGCGACCGCCAGGCGGTATGCGATGGTTGAAAGCCGCGCTTCCTCGCTTGCGAGCGTGCGTACCGACATGCCACCAGCGATGGCCGGTTGGGCGGCGAGCAAGGCCGCAAGCGTAGCCATAAAACGCAATGCGCTTTCAAGAGCTTGCCTGGTCATTGCAGAACCTCCTCGGCGGAGGTCCGTCTCTGACGCAAAATGGTTAACGACAGCTTCCCGCTGTCGCTGTCCGGTCCGCATTGGCTAGGCCGGGCGCTGATAGGCGCCGGCCCGCAGGCGTCGGGCCACATCACGTGCGTATTGATCCCCCCCGGGATTTTATCGTCACTGCTACGCTTCTTGCCGTTGCCTTGGCCGTGGGCGGAGCCGGGCGAGCCTATCCGCTTCTGGGATTGCTGGTCAATCTGTTGGCGGCCGCGGCCGCGGCCTATTTTATCCTGCGTGCTCCCTGGCCCGCCATGTGGGGCAAAGCCCGTTTCCCTCTCGTGCTTCTGGGCGGCCTGTTGCTGCTGCCGCTGCTGCAACTGATCCCGCTCCCGCCCGAGCTATGGCATCGGCTGCCCGGCCGCCAGTCGACCGCCGAACTGGATGCGTTGCTCGGCTGGCGCGTTTGGCGCCCTCTCACTTTCGATGTTGAAGCGACCGTCGCGGCATGGGTCAGCCTTCTGCCCGCAGCCGCAATGTTCGTAGGCTCCCTTTGCCTGCCTTTTCGGGATCGCGCACGGCTGCTGAACATCGTCGTCGGCTTTGCAGCGGCGGGAGCACTGCTCGGAATTGCGCAAGTCGCGAGCGCCGGCGGATTGACGCCCTACGCGTCCGCCCACACCGGTAATGCCGTCGGCTTGTTCGTGAACCGCAATCACAATGCGGTGCTGATGCTCGCCTCCATTCCCCTGGCTGGTGCACTGGCTGCGCGACAGGTGCGAAGGGGCAGCCCGCCGGCGTCGACGCTGATGCTTGCCTGTGCCGTGATCGTCGTGCTCGCCCTTGCAGTGGTCGGGACCACATCGCGCACAGGCTTGGCCCTTCTGCCCTTGTCCGTTGCTGCATCGCTTGCATTGCTGTTCCTGAGACAGCCCCTGTGGCGCCTGGTGCTGCCCTCGGTCGTGGCGATCGGCCTCGTCAGCCTCGCGGTATTGCGAAGCGGCGCGCTCGACAGGACCCTCCACCGCTTTTCGAATGCTCATGACGGGCGGTTCGACTATTGGGCCGATCTTAGCTGGGCAGTGCAGCATTTCGGGCTGGCCGGCACCGGCTTCGGAAGCTTCGTCCGGGTCTACCAGGCCTCGGAAAGTCTCGGGAACGTGTCGGACAAGTTCCTGAATCACGCTCACAACGATTATATCGAGATCGCGCTTGAGGGAGGCTGGGCAGGCATTGCCTTGCTGATGTCGTTCGCTGCGTTACTGGCCTGGAGTGCTGCTCGGCAGATGCGCGTCCAACAGTCGACGACCACCGTCCTGACCAAGGTCGCCGCGGCAACCGCGATCCTCGTCATCCTCATCTTTTCGGCTGTCGATTATCCGTTGCGCATGCCGGCGATCGGCTGCCTGTTCGCGCTCTTGTGCGCAATCGCGCTCGTGCCCGAGCCCGTCGCCGATGGAACCGGCAAGACGGACAAGCCGCTTCTCGAGGATCTGCGGCATCGGGCCGCACATCGTATGTCGGGCGCAAAAATGCTGGGCCTCGGAGCAGTCGCACTGATGAGCGCGGTGGCAGTGGCGGACGGTCTTTCAGCCCGCTTCCTTAATGGCGGCGCGAGCGCTGCTGCGGCGGCTGTTGCGCCCTGGTCGACGGAGGCGCGCGAGCAGCTTTCCAATGGAGCCTTGCTTCGGCTCGACCTCGCCACGGCCGCACGCGAGGGTCGCGCGACGCTACGCCTTTCGCCCATGAGCGCGCCGGCGGTGCGAACAGTCGCAATGACAATCGCCGCGGCGGGCGACCGGTCGCGAGGATCGAAGCTGATGGAGAATGCGACGCGGTTGAGCTGGCGTGATCCGATAGCGCAAATGTGGGCGCTCGAAACGGCGGTGCGCAGCGGCTCCACGGAGACCGGCTTGCGCGCAGCCGAGTCCCTCTTGCGGCAAAAGCGCTATCCGGCGCCCGCTCTCCCGTTGCTGTTCCAATCTGCCGCAAGCCCGAAACTGATCCCGCTACTGGTCCAGCGGCTCGCTGGCCAGCCGGAGTGGCGGCAGGAGTTCATGCGGCTCGCATCGGAAGCTCAACCGGCGGACCTGCGTGGCTATGAGAGAATCATCGCGGGGCTCGCCGCGACGCGTGCACCCGTGACGTCGCGGGAGGCGGAACCGCTGATCAAGCGAGCCATAGCGCTCGATCAGGACGATAGCGGACAACGCATCTGGTCGCTCGTGCGTGGCGCGCGACTGGTCGCCAATGGCGATTTCAATGCCGTGGATGATCGGGCGGAACTCTCGCTTCCAGCGGAGTGGGACGTCACGCCGGAAAACCACGGCCATGTACTGATAAGCGGGCCGGCCTTCGATCCCGCGAATCGAGCAGTTTTCGCGAGTGGAACTCGGGGCTCCGGCCATTTGATCTCGCAAGTGCTCATGCTGCGGCCCGGCGCTTATGCCTTCAGCTTCCGCACATATCTGGTTCGGCGTTACGATCCGCGCTTGCGGTGGGACCTGACTTGCAAGCGCTCCCGGCAACGGCAGAGCGTCGAATTTCGGCCAGTGCGAAGCTCGGGTTGGCAGCAGCTCACTGCTGTTTTCCGCGTGCCCGCCGATGGCTGCGCAGTGCAGCGGATCGGGATCAGCCGGATCGGCGATACCCCCCAGCTGTGGATCGACGATGTGCGCCTGCAACAGACTGCACCTTGAACATTTCGCGTTGGGAACGACTTTGCAAACAAAAGGTTTATGACTCAGTCCTTATACAGACAGCGAGTCCAAAGATGCGGTGTGCACCACTTTTAGCGTTCGTGGTGGTCCTCGGCGGGTGCGCCCAGCAGCCCCCGCCCAACCTGCCCGCCGGCCAGGAAGCCTATTCGCTCATGCCGGCCAACAACGGCAATGTCGCCGCGCCCGATTACCGCATCGGGGCGCAGGATTCGATCGACGTCGCCGTGTTCCAGGAGCCCGACCTGTCCGCGAAGGCGATCCAGGTCGATGCCGCCGGACAGATTGCGCTGCCGCTGGTCGGAAGCGTGAACGCCAAGGGCAAGACCGCCGCCGAACTCGCCCGCGAACTCGAGAAGATGTACGGCGCGCGCTATCTGCGCAACCCTCAAGTCACCGTCACGGTGGCGAGCTCCGTTTCCCAGAAAGTGTCGATTCAGGGCGAAGTGAAGGAGCCGGGGGTCTATCAACTCACCGGGCCAACCACGCTGCTCGATGTGCTCTCGCTGGCCAAGGGCGAAACCGAGCTTGCGAAGCTCGATCAGGTCGTCGTGTTCAGGACCATTAACCGGCAGCGCATGGGCGCGGTGTTCGATGTCGCCAGCATCCGTAGCGGAAGCGCGGCGGACCCGGTCATCCAGGGGAATGACATGGTCGTCGTCGGCTATTCCGCCGCGCGCAGGTTCTGGAACAATGTCGTAAACAGCGCGGGCGTGTTCAACATCTTCCGCCCACTGGGCCTGTAAGGAATCGCACATGAACGTGAGCCGCAACGAGCTGATCCAGGCACCACGTGGAACCCTGATGCCGATCACGGACGGACCCGCACTAACGCAGGAGTTCGTCTACCACCCTGAGAGCGGCGCCAACCTGATCGATCTTCGCAAAATCTGGTCGAGCCTGTGGCGCAACCGCCTTCTGGTGTTGGCCATTGTCGGCGCATGCCTCGCCCTCGGCGTGCTCAGCATATTCCTGACCGACCCGACCTATCGCGCGACGGCCCGGATCGAGATCGACGACCAGCCGGTAAAAGTCCTCGGGACCGAGGAGTACAAGCCGTCCAGCCCGCAGGAGGCCGACCGCTTCCTCCAGACCAATGTCGACGTCATCAAGAGCCGCGGCCTTGCCGAGCGTGTTGCGGACGGTCTCAACCTCGCCGCGAACGACCGTTTCCTTGAGTCCGTCGGCGTGAAATCGAAGCCCGGGATCCGCCGCGAGCAGGTGATTTCGGCCCTTCAGAAGAACCTGAGCGTCGAATTGCCCCGCAACACACGCGTGATTCCATTGAGCTTCGACAGCAAGGATCCGAAGCTCGCCGCGAATATCGCCAACAGCTATGCCGAAAATCTGATCGGAGCGAACCTGCAGCGGCACTTCGACACGTCGGCTTATTCCAAGGAATTCCTGAAGAACCAGCTGTCCGTGACCAAGTCGCGGCTCGAAGGATCCGAACGCGCGCTTCTCGGCTATGCGCGCAGCGTCGGCCTCGTCGATCCGAGTGCTGGCGCGGGCAACCCCGATGATCCGGCCAACGCCGGCCCGCATTCGCTCACAAGCGCGAACCTGATCGACCTCAACCGGTCGCTGGCGGCGGCGCAGGCGTCGCGGATGCAGGCGGAGGGCCGCTGGCGCGAGGCGCAGGGAACGTCGGCAATGAGCTTGCCCGAAGTCCTCAGCAATCCTGCGATCCAGCAGATGACCCAGCGCCGGGCGGAACTCGAGGCGGCCTATCAGCAGGAACTTCAGCACCGCAAACCCGACCATCCGGCTGTGCAGCAGGCCGCCGCGGCGATCCGCGAGCTTAATCAGCAGATCGGAACCATGTCGGCCGGGATCCGCAATTCGATCCGCAACCAATATATGGCCGCGCGGCAGAATGAAACGCAGCTCGCCGCCAGTGTCGGCCGGTTGAAAGGCGCGACGCTGGCTGAGCAGTCGCTCGGTATCCGCTACAACATCCTCAAGCGCGAAGTGGACACTAACCGCCAGCTCTACGATGGGCTTCTACAGCGGTATAAGGAAGTGAGCGCGCAGGCGGGCGTAACCAACAACAATATTTCGGTCGTCGATCCCGCTTTCCCGCCGATGATCCCCGTCTCTCCGAACCCGCTCGTCAACATGGCGCTTGCGGCGCTGGCCGGCCTGGTCCTTGCGGCTGTCGCGGTCGCGGGCCTCGAGACGTTCCGCGATGGTGTGCGCGCGCCGGACGAGGTCGAAGAGAGGTTCGGCGTTCCGGTGCTAGGCGTCGTACCGCGCCTTTCGGCCAGAGAGATTGCGGCCGAGGCGCTTACGGACCCGGAGTCCGAACTGTCGGAAGCCTATCAGACAGTCCGGGCCTCGGTCGAACTTTCGGCCGCCGGACGACCGCCCAAGAGCCTGGTGATCACAAGCAGCCGCGAAAGCGAAGGAAAGTCGACAACCGCGCTGGCAATGGCGCGTCACGCGGCCCAGTCCGGCCGTTCGGTGTTGCTGATCGACGCGGACCTGCGGCGCCCCTCGCTGCACGGTCTGCTCGGGACCGGCAAGGCTCCGGGACTCAGCAATTTGCTGACCCAGCCGATGCAGCCCCAGTCGGCCATCCAGCAAACCGATACCCCGGGCCTCTCCTTCATTCCGGCCGGGCCGAAGCCGCCGAGCCCCGCGGAGCTGCTGTCGGGACCAGCGTTCGAAAAGCTTCTGGCCGAGCTGGAAACGCTCTTCGATCAGGTCATCATCGACAGCCCGCCAGTGCTTGGTCTCGCGGACTCCGCGCGGCTCGCCGCCGCGGTCGACGGTACGATCATGGTCATTGAGGCGAACCGGCCGCAGCGCGGTGCAATCGAAGCCGCCCTGCACCGCCTCACCTCCGCCCGGGCGAACATTATCGGCGCAGTGCTAGTGAAGTTCGATCCCAAAAAGGCGGATGTTGGGTCCAGCTATCTCATCAACTATTATTCGTACGGCAAGGGATGGTCCGACAGCGACGACGACCGCGTTTCCGAGGCCGCCTGACGGGGGAATGACGGCATCCCTTCCCGTCACATCCACGGCCAGGTCACGGCTCGAGCGCATCGTCGCTCCGGCCCGGTTCGTCGCGGGGGAGTTGCTGCGTCGCGCTTACCGCCGCCGCTTCCTGTCCGCGGACCTGCCGGCCCGGCGCGAGCGCCTACGGCAACGGCTGGCGGTCGAACTCGAACCATCTGTGGGTCCACGCGTGAGCGAACTCGACCGGGCGGCGGAAGATCGCATCTCTCCACACCGCACTGACGGTCAGGAGCTCTGCCTCGGCGAATTCGATCAGGACGGCGGCCTCCTGCCGCACTTCGGTCCGATTGCCGGTCTGCCAATCATTGCGCCCGAACAATTCCTGCCGCGCAGGAAATATTCGGTGCGGCTCATGGATGTCGGCGGTCGCCTCGGGGTTCGCAAGGAATACGCCGGTCGCGAAGGCCGCTTCCTTCAGGAGCTGGAGGCGGCGCTTCACCTGTCGCGGCGGCGATGTCTCGTACCGGCGGTAATCGCTGTCAATTGGGATCGGCCGGCGATCACATTCGAATATGTGCCGGGCGATGTGCTGCGCGAGATGCTTGCGCGCGCCGGAGCCAAACTGCGCGACCGCGACGTGCTGCAAGGGCCGGCGCGGAGTTCCCCGAGAGAGCGAATCCGGAGCGGCCGCGAAAAGGTCCCCGAGCTGCTTTCACCTGCGCAGATTCGCGAGATTGTCGATGGTCTGCGATCCATCCACGCAGCCGGCTACGTGCTGGAGGACGTGAAGTACGGCAACATCATCATCCGGCACGGCACCGGTTCGCCGCTGTTCATCGACTTCGAACGCGCACTTCCGACCGAAGGCCTGCCGCGCTGGCTGGCCGATCATCTTCGCGCAGTCGACCTGCACAAGCTGCGCGACCATTTTGGCGACGCGCCCGGCAGTGCGCAGCCCGAATCGCGGACAAGCCGCACGACGCCGGTCGGGCAATCGTGAGGCCGCCGAATAAGCCCAGGATCCTGTTCGTCATCAACTCGCTGACGGGCGGCGGAGCCGAGCGCGTGATGACGACCTTGCTCACCCACTCGGAAGACAGACGGGACGTCTACGACATATCACTCGCGATCCTCGACAATGAGGACATCGCATACCCGCTCCCTGATTGGCTGAAGGTGCACCGGCTCGACTGCAGCTTCAGCACCTTCAAGAGCATGGTTCGGCTGCGATCGTTCGTCCGCTCCCAAGGGCCCGACCTGACACTGAGCTTTCTCACCCGCTCGAACATCGCAAACTGGTTTGCGCAGCTCGGACGGCGGCAACCGTGGATCATCAGCGAGCGCACCAATACCGCCTCGCATCTCGGGAAAGGCATGCGGGCGCGGGTGACAGCGGGGCTGGTGCGCCTGGCCTATCCGCGCGCCACTCGAATAATTGCGGTGTCACAGGCGATCGCCGACCATCTTGCCCAAGACTTCGGCGTTCCTGCCGACCGACTGCGGGCGATCGACAATCCCGTCGATCTTGCAAAGGTGCGCTTGGATGCATGCGAGGAGCCGGCGTTTCGGCTGGACCAGTCCTATGTAATCGCCGTTGGGCGGCTGAGCCTCGTCAAGAATTTCGACGTACTCATCCGTGCGTTCGTGCAGTCGGAAATTCCGGGAAAGTTGCTGATTCTTGGAGCAGGGCCGGAACGGTCAAGTCTCGAGACGGTCGCGCGCGAGTTGGGCGTAGCGGACCGAGTCCTGATGCCGGGCTTTGCAAGCAACCCATATGCCTTGTTGAAACGTGCGTCGGCGTTCGTGCTGAGCTCGCGCCATGAAGGCTTTCCGAATGCCCTGGTCGAAGCTCTCGCGCTGGAAGTGCCCGTCGTAGCGACGAACTGCCGCAGCGGGCCAGCCGAGATCCTGCTTGGCCACAGTGCCCCCGATCTGACGGGCGTGCATGTGGCTGGGGCCGGCATATTGGTGCCGGTCAACGATGTCGGCGGTTTGGCCGACGGTCTGCGGCAAGTCCGCGAAAATGCGCTTCGTTCAAAGCTGATCGAGGCCGGAACCAGGCGCGTCCAGGATTACGCGCCGGAGGCGGTTGTGAACCGCTATTGGTCAATTATCGACGAGGCGTTGCAAGCAGGAGCGCCGGGCCGGCGGCCGGAGACAGCGCCGGCTTGAGCGTTCGTGACCCCGCGGTCGCCCTGAGCTGCGCGACGCGCGCCTTCGCGATCGTAAATCCGCACAGCAGTCCGTAGAATATATTCCCCTCGATCTGCCAGTGCGGCATCGTCGCCATGTTGAGCACGAAGAAACTGACATGCCCGGCGACGACGACCGTCCGCCACTCGCGTTCGACCTTCAGTGCAAGTCTGAGCATCGTGATCCACACCAGCAGGATCGCAGCGACGCCCGCAATGCCCAGCTCATAGAGAAACGAAATGAGCGTGTTGTGCGCATAATGCGGAAACTTGCCGACCCATGAATCCGGCCCGAACCCGATGAAACGCTGCAACGGCGCGGCATCCTTGTACGCGTAGATATAGGTGCTCCAGATATATGGCCGCGACGAGAGGGCCCGCCGTTCGCTGCTGGTGAATGTCTCCGGCGGCTTGATCAGGGCCGGACCTTCGGTCGCGATGGCGCGAAGGTCGGAAAAGCGGTCTGCCTGCAACGTCGCGGCAAAGAAGATCAGTATGGCGCCAGCAACCGGAACGACTGCGAGCAGAAGTTTACGCTGCCGCCAGTCGAATGCACCCGGGACCGACGACAGGATCGCAGCAACCGCGAGCGGCGTCAAAGCGAGGATCGTCGTTCGGTAATTGGCAGCATAAACGGCTGCGAGACTGAGCAGGACAGCGGCGACGCGGGCGCTTCTTTGAATGCGCGGCGCAAGTACCGCCACCAAAAGACAAGTCGCCGCGATCGAGGAGAACAGCTCCTCGTGATAAAACCCGCCGATGTAACTGACCGAACCATCGATCTCGCCGGACTTGGCCACCCCGAGGACCACCGAAGCCATTGCATAGGTGAGGGGCGGCAGGAATACGATCAGCAGCCGTTTGAGAACGGTCGGGCCGGAGTTTTCGAGCGCCTGCCACAAGGCGACGGCTATGACGACGAAGAAGACCGACCGAAGGATCGGGTCGATCGCGCCTGCAGGTGTGTGGTTGACGATGCCGCTGACTAGCATCAGCCCGGAAATGAGAGCGACCGGGAGGAAGGGCGAAGACAGGAACCGGCGCTTGTCGAGCAGCAGAACGCCCGCCGCGATGATTAGAAGGGACCCCAGGGCCACCCAGCGCAGCCCGGGCAGCGCCTCTCGATAGGTGAATTCGTGAAGAGAGCTGAGCGTGTAACGAAGCCAGCACGCGAAGATCAGATAGCGTGCCGCACGTCCCGGCGTCCGCAGCATCACGTAAAGAGTGCAAAGCGCAAAGATTCCTGTTGCGGGAAGCAGGAACCATAAGGGTAGCGAAGGGCCGCTGAGATCTTCGGGTGTAGAGTACACGGCCGCTTGCCCTAATTGGAGAGCGGGCGCCGCCTCACTCTCTACGCTTCTGAATATACAAAGTTTTCCGCGGCTTGATGTTCCGCCTCCGAACCGACGTCGGAATGATAATCTCTACGACCTGCGTCGGCCTATTTGTCGCATGGCCGCGGCGACCCGCTTTCGGTCCGCGGGAAGGCAGAGCCACACTATGGCTGCGTAGAGCATTGCTCCACCGACGCATGTAAACCCGAGCAGCAGCAGGTTGTGCGTGTCGAGGCTTCGAAAGACCGGAACCAGCGCGGCGATCATCACGGCGCTTGCGAGGATTGGCGGCCACAGCGCCCGAACGTGGTCGAGCGCGGTAATGCCACCGCTCTTCTTCACCAGGTAAAGCTGCAACGGCACCGAAATATAGGATTTGAGGCTGTAGGCGATCGCAACCCACAACAGCCCGTGCGAAACGGTCAATCCGGTAGCGACCACGGTGGTGGCAAGCTCGAACATTGCGAGGCGCCGCTGCCACGCGATGTGCCCGGTCGCGGAAAGTAAAGCGAGCACGAACCCGCTGAGAGTGAATGGGATGGCCAGTGGAAGCAGGGCCGGCGCGATCCAGCCGGCGTCCGTCCACTGCGGTCCGAACAATGCGGGCACCAGCCAGGGACCTGCGACGCCGTAACCGGCCAGGGCCGGGATTGAAATCAGTCCGCACCGGCGAAGCACAGTGCAATAGGCGCTGCGCAATTCCTCCGGATTGTTTTGCAATCGCGCAAAGGTCTGCATCGCGACGGTAGAAAAGGGAGCGACGATCCCGGGACCGATCAATTCGGTGCATCGCCATCCGACCCGATAGACGCTGAGGCCGACCGCGCCGATAAAGCGTCCGATCAAAAGATCCTGCGCCCGAAGCGTGAGCAGGCCAATCAGCTGCGCACCGGCAAGATCGGTGCTCGCTGACAGATCGGCTTTCGCCAAACGTGCATCGAAGCGTCTGCCGGGCCGCCAGCTGAACGATCGCCATGCCAGGATGCTTCCGACAGCTTCGCGGACAACGCGCTGCAGCACCAGCGACCAGATGCCGAGGCCGGCGATGACGGCGGCAACCGCCGCGATCCCGCCGATCAAACCCGCAACGACCGACCGCGCAGCCAAGGTCCGATGGCCGAATTCGCGCAGGCGGAGCGCCAGATGAGTGCTTCCAACTGCGCTCAGCATCACCGGGACGGTCATCCATCGCAAGACAGCCTCCAGCTGTTGGAGGTCGAACGTGAGTGCGGCGATCCGCGCGCCGAGCAGAACTGCCGCGCAATAGAGTGCCGCAAGAATGATGTTGGTCCAGAATATCGTGTCGAGCTGACGCGCCTCCAGAGTCTGGGCGCGGGCGATTCTTTGAGTCACTCCGGCGCTGCCGACGACGCGGCCGACCTCCATGAAGACGAATGCGATGGCGAAGGTGCCAAGATCGGCCTTCGACAGGAGGCGCGCCATCAACACGAAGACGAGGAAAGAGAAGAGCTGGTCGGCGGAGGCTTGCGTGATCGTCCATACGATCGAGCGCGCGGTCTTGCGCTTCAATCCGGCATCGAAGGCCTGTTCCGTCGCGGGGTCAGCGGGGTCGTGTCCGTTCATCTGCCTCCTTCAGGGCGGAAGTCGTCGGGGCCGTCAACCGTCAACCGCATTTCGCGATGCCCGGATTGGGTGCATGAGCAGGGACGATTCGAGCGAAGGACCTTGTTGCGTGTGCGGCATCGCAGGACTGATCAGCGGCGGCGGTAATCCGCAAACGATCGTCGATCGGATGATCGCGACCATCCCGCACCGGGGTCCGGACGACAGCGGGACCTGGATCGACGCGCAGGCCGGCGTGGCGTTGGGCCATCGGCGTTTGTCCATTGTCGACCTTTCGCCGCACGGGCATCAGCCGATGGTCTCGCGAAACGGTCGCTACGTGCTCACCTTCAACGGCGAAATCTACAATCACGTCGCGGTAAGGGAACAGCTCGATTTGGCCGGAGCTCGACCGGCGGGCGGATGGCGCGGCCATTCGGACACCGAGACGTTGGTCGAAGCCATTGCCGTCTGGGGGCTCGACCGCGCGCTTGCCAGCTGTGTCGGCATGTTTGCGTTCGGGCTTTGGGATTGCAGCGAACGCAAACTCTCGCTGGTTCGCGACCGTTTCGGCGAGAAGCCTCTATATTATGGGTGGGTCGGCAACGACCTGCTGTTCGGATCCGAGCTCAAGGCGCTCCGCGCACATCCGAACTTCGACAATGCAGTGGCGCCGGCTTCTGTCGAAACTTTTCTCGCTCGCACTTACATCCCCGCGCCGCTGTCGATCTATCGCCACGTGTTCAAACTCGAACCGGGCTGCGTTCTGGAAGTTACGCCCGAGGCCGCTCGGCAAAGGCGCGCCGATGCGCCCTCGGTGGGCGTCGAAAGCGGTGGACTGAAACTGCGGCGCTACTGGTCCTACGCCGACGTCGTTGCGGCAGGGTGCGCCAACCCCATCACCGATGAAAAGGAGGCGCTCGACCTGCTCGATCTCGCGCTCGCCACCGCGGTGCGTGGCCAGGCCATGGCGGATGTGCCGGTCGGGGCCTTTCTTTCGGGGGGCATCGATAGCTCGACCGTGGTCGCGATGTACCAACGTGAATCGTCGCGGCCGGTGCGCAGCTTCACGATCGGCTTCAACGAAGCGGGATTCGACGAAGCCGCCGATGCGCGCAAGATTGCCCGACACCTCGGTACCGTTCACGAGGAGCTTTATGTTTCGGCCGCTGAGGCGCGAGATGTCATTCCGCTGCTGCCCGACATGTTCGACGAGCCGTTCGGTGATTCGTCGCAAATCCCGACCTTCCTGGTTAGCCGCTTCGCACGGCAGCATGTCACCGTTGCACTGACTGGAGACGGTGCGGACGAGATGTTCGCCGGCTACCGCCGCTACGCCACGGCCCTTCAACTGTGGGAGAGGTTCCGCCGGCTTCCCGGTTTCGTCCGGGCCGCCGCCGGCACTGCGGCCTCTCGAATGCCACCGTCCCTGTGGGCGCTGACGCCGGCTTTCGGCCGCGGCCGAAACCGGCACATCGGCGGCAAGATTCACAAGGCGCTGCGTCTCGCTGGAGCAGTGGACAATTTCGACGACCTTTATTGCAGCATGCTGCACCAATGGCCGTACGAGACGTCGCCGACGGGGCCGCCATCCAGCCCTTCCGCCGGGTTCGCGATGGATCCCGGTTGTCCGGCAAGCGATGCGCAGCGCATGCTTTACTGCGATGCAATGTCGTATCTGCCCGATGATATCCTGTGCAAGGTCGACCGGGCGTCGATGGCGGTAAGCCTGGAAACGCGCGTGCCCTTCCTCGACCATCGCGTCGCGGAGCTCGCGGCGCGCATTCCGCTGTCGATGAAAATGCAGAATGGAAAAGGCAAGACGATCGTACGCAAGCTCCTCGCACGCCACTTGCCGCCTGAATTGTTCGACCGCCCCAAGACCGGCTTTTCCTTGCCCGTCGGCGAGTGGCTCAAGGGGCCGCTTCGCCCCTGGGCGGAAGACCTGCTCGATCCCAAGCGGATGGCGGCGGATGGATGGATGGACGAAAAAATCGTCCAGCGGCGCTGGCACGATCATCTCAGCGGCGCCCGCAACTCGACGCAGGCGATCTGGTCGGTGCTGATGTTCCAGGCATGGCTGCGTAGACAGACGAGTTCCCGATGACGAGGCCGGTCGACCAGCCAGCGCGCAAGTTCAGGATCTGCGTCGTCGGCCTGCGCGGTATTCCCGGCGTGATGGGCGGCGTCGAAAAGCATTGCGAGGAGCTGCTCCCGCGGATTCTGGCACGCGCTCCGGAACTTGCGATCGAGGTGGTGGCCCGCCGGCCCTATGTCGAGCCGGGCGAAGCCGAGTTCAAAGGCGTGAAAGTCACCCCGCTCTACGCTCCGCGCCGCCAAAGCAGCGAAGCGATCGTTTCGACGTTGGTCGGGATATTGCACGCCGCCCGCACCGGCGCCGATCTCGTCCACATCCATGCAATTGGGCCTGCGCTGCTTGCTCCGGTGGCCAAGCTGTTCGGCATGCGCGTTGTGTTCACGCATCATGGCAGTGATTACGACCGGGCGAAGTGGAGCGGCTTCGCCAAGGCAATGCTGCGGCTTGGAGAGCGGATCGGGATCGCCTGCGCCGACGCCACGGTCGTCGTTGCCCCGTCGCTTGCCGAGCAATTGAAGGCGAAGTTTCCATCCCGCAGCGGCAGGATCAACTACATCCCCAACGGCAGGCCGGAGTTCAGCGGCGCAGGCAATGCAAACGACTTGCTTGGACGTCTCGGCGTCCGGGCGGGCGACTATGTGCTGGGCGTCGGCCGCCTCGTTCCGGAAAAGAATTTCGACGCCCTCATCGCAGCGCACAAAGCCGCGAATAGTGGCCGCAAGCTGGTGATTGCCGGCGGCGCGGACCATGAAAGCCGCTATTCCAGAGGCCTGCTGGAACAGGCGTCGGACGATGTCATTTTCGCCGGCGTGCAGCCGCGCGACGCGCTCGAGCAGCTCTACCGCAACTGCGCTTTGTTCATCCTTCCCTCGTCGCACGAAGGCCTTCCGATCACTGCGCTGGAAGCAGGGTCGCTCGGCTGCGCGATGCTGCTGAGCGATATCCAGCCGAACAAGGATGTCGGCCTGCCCGAGCGCAACTACTTCCCGGTCGGCGACGTCCGCGCACTGGCCGACTGCCTGAGTGCGGCACCGGAAAGCTTCGCCGCGGATGCGGCGCATTTCGACCGCTTTTCATGGGACCGCGTCGCGGATGAAACACTGGCGGTTTACAAATCGGTGCTTGCTTCGGCACCACGCTGACATGTTGTTGCTTACCCGTATCGATTGACCGATTAGCCTGACAAATGGTACGCGGGAGCGGTGCCGGACACAGTGAGCAGCTCGTGGAAGTGGCGAGACGATGGTTTCAGGAGCGCAGCGCGACAAGCAAGCCGCCGCTGAAGCGACCGCCGTCCCGCCAACTGAAACTGCCGGAAAGGTTGATTCCGTGGTCACGGTAGCAAATCTCACAAACCCCGATCGATTGCCCGCGCGCTCGCGCCTCTGGATCGTGCTCCTGCTCGGCGCGGCATCCTGGGCGGTCGTCCTGGGTGCCGCCGCGGCGGTCGACCGCGCGATCGGTTGAACGCCTCGTCGCGGCCGCGCGCTCGAGCAGAGCCGCTTCCCAGTCCACGTGCACATGATCGTAGGAATCGTCGGTGGGCTGGTCACTCTCGCCTCCGGATATGGGATGTTGAAAGGATTCAGCTGGTCGCGGCTGCTTTACGTCGGGTGGAGCATCTTCAGCCTGATCTTCGGTTATGTGGCGATGCCGATGATCAGCGGGCTGGTACTTGGAATCATTTTCCTGGCGGTGATCGCATTCTTCCTGTTCCGCCCTGCCGCCAACGCCTGGTTTGCGCACGGCGCGGTGACGGACCATCCGGATGCGTAGGGTCGGCAGCATCATCCTGTTCGTGCTCGGCGGCTGGTTACTGTCGACCGAAGCGATGATGGCGTGGATGACCTTCAGCAGCGAAATGACAATCGGCATGAAGCTGGCGATGTCGGGGTTCTTCCTGGCCTTTGCGGCGCCCTTCCTGCTCGGCGGGACTTGGGCAAGCCCGGGCAAACGCAAGCGCGAACTCGGGCTGACATTGATGATCTCGGCGGCAGTCGGGCTTGGGCTCGGGCTTGTCATGTTCATGGTCACCAACGACCCGGGCTTCGCCAAGGCGCTTCCGCCGGGACAGGCGATGCCGGAGTTCGGCATCGACCCGCTGTTCGGCGCGCTCAACCTGGTGGTGGTTGCCGGGCTCGGCCTATTGCTTTGGTGGGGCGGAGCCCTGCGCGACCCCAACGCGGAGCTTGGTCGAGTTTTTGACTGAACGACGGGCCCCCCCCCCGCCCCGTAACTCAAACCAACCGTCACAGGCGCCGAGTGTCTGCGGGCGATTGATCGAAGCGGTCGTGTCGGCCGTCGACGTGGTGGATGCCCGCTGCCAGCACGTCAGGGGCGCAGTCCTCCACGGTGGCGCCCTGCACCGCTACCATGCGTCCACCTCCAGGACGCAGTCCATCAGCATGCGTTCGGACCCCGCACAGGCCGCAGATGTGATAACTCAGGTTCGGCTCATTCCTGCCCGGAGGGGTCCACCGGTGGGTGATGAGTCGGTCGTCGCCACTTCTAAGCTCGAACGTTTCTTCGGGGGCGAAGGCAAACCATTCGCGCAACTTGCTGCACAATGAGCAGTTGCAGCGGACGCTGTCCTAGTCGAATCTGAGCACGGCAGAATAACGCACCGCACCGCAGTGGCATCCCCCGTGATAGGTCTGCTCCGCCACTCGAGCCCTCCTAGTGCTGTGCACCGGGCAACGGGGATGACCAGGGATTGTTGTTTTTGGCCGAACTGCCCCTCGACCCGCGGGCGTTACCCGGCAAGCTTCTTCGCCGCGAGGCCCATGACCATCTCGTTGGCGCGCTCGTAGGGGAGGGGACGGCCGAACAGATAGCCCTGGATGACGTCGCAGCCGAGCTCGCGCATGCGCTCGAAATCTTCGGCGGTCTCGACGCCCTCGGCAGTGACCGTCATCCGGAAGCTCTTGGCGAGCTGGACGATCGACTGGATGATCGCGACATTTTCCGGGCGCGTCCCTGCTTCTCGGACGAAGCTGCCGTCGATCTTCAGCTTGTGGAAGATCGCCTTGTTCAAATAGCCGATCGAAGAATAGCCGGTCCCGAAATCGTCGAGCGCGATGCCGACGCCGAGACTGCGCAGGCGCTTCAGCACGTCGTGCGTGGCGCCATTGTCGCCAAGGAACACGCCCTCGGTGACTTCCAGCTCGATTCGGTTGGCGGCAAGCTTGTGGCGAGCGAGGCACTGGCTGACGGTGTTGGGCAGCGCCGGCATGATGATCTGTTTCGGGCTGACGTTGAGCGCGACTGTGATCGGCTCCGGCCAGCTCGCCGCCGCACGGCACGCTTCCTCGATCACCCAGTCGCCGATGGCGTTCATCAGGCCCGCTTCTTCCGCGACCGGGATGAAGACGTTGGGCGGGACGAAGCCGCGGACCGGATGATTCCAGCGGATCAGCGCTTCGAAGCCGATCAGCTTCTGGTCCTTGGCGCTGACCAGCGGCTGATAGACCAGGTGGAACTGTTTCGACGCGAGCGCCTGGCGCAGGTCGGTCTCGAGGCGAACCCGGTCCTCCTGCTCGGACTGCAGCTCGGACGAGAAATATCGGGCAATGCCGCGGCCGGCACCCTTGGCCTCGTACAGCGCGAGGTCGGCCTTGAGGATCAGGTCGTCGACCGTCGCGCCGTCGATCGGGCCGAAGGCGCAGCCGATCGAGACGCCGATGCGGATCTCGGTCTGGTCGATCATATAGGGTTCTTTGATCGTGCGGATGATGCGGTCGCACGTCTGCTCGATCTTGCGGCGGCTTTGGGCGTCGTTGATCACGATCGCGAACTCGTCGCCGCCCATGCGGCCGACATGTCCGTCGCGGGCCACTTCATCGACCAGCCGCTTGGCGACCGCCTGCAGCACCGCGTCGCCCTTGGGGTGGCCGAAGGTGTCGTTGACGGGCTTGAAGCCGTCGAGGTCGAGGAAAAGGATCGCGCAGGGGACGTTGCCCGATACCGCCGCGCGTAAAGCCTCGCCGAGAAGTTGGCGTACTCGACCGCGGTTCGGAAGGCCGGACAGAACATCGACATTGGCAAGATGCTTCAGCCGTTCCTGCGTCTGGCGGATTTCGGTGATGTCGGAACCGACTCCGCGGAAGCCTTCGAAACGGCCGGCGGTGTCGACGATCGGATCGCCCGCGATCGAGATCCAGCGCGCTCCGCGCGCCGTGTTCAGCTCCATTTCGAGCTGATTGAACGGCTGCTTTTCGAGCAGCAGCTTGCCGAGGTCGCCGTTGCCGCCGAGCAGCGCAGGAAGCGAATGTCCGAGGAGCTGGTTGGCGGGACGGCCGAGCAGCGCAACCATTCGCGATGAAATGTAGGTGACCCGGTTTTCCGGATCGACCTGCCACAGCCAGCCAACGCCGCGCTGCTCATACTCCTGAAGAAGCAGGCTTGCGCTTTCGCTCTGCGAGCCAAAGTCGGCATTGGTCTTGAGCTGGTGGAACGCCCAGCGCGCGACGGCGAGAACACCGAAGATTGCCACGCCATGCGTGAACAGGATCGAAAGCATGTGCGGCACCGGCATTGTGTCGCGGCCGAGCAGCAGCACTCCGCACAGGCCGGCGGTAAAGGCGGACATCCAGGCGATCGCGCATTGCGGAACGACGACGAGGCCAAGGCCACCGATGCTGAGGCCGGCGATGATGGATGCGGCGATGACCTGCGTGCCCGGATCGAGCGTCTGGAATTCATAAGCCGGGAGCGAAATCCAGACGGTGGCGCGGATCACGACTTCGGCGACGAGCTGCCAGTTGGGCAGCTTCCGCCCCGAACGGCCGACATGAGTGATCGCCTGATTGCGGGCAAGCTGCATCGTGCCGAGGTTGAGCCCGAGCACCGCGACCAGCCAGCCGCCCAGGTAAGCTGCCGGGACGGAGCCGAGCAGCGCGGCGCCCATCATTGCGGCGGCGACGATATTGGCGGCTGCGAAGAAGGGTGCGAGCTGGGCGCGCGACATCAGCTGGACGTCCCGCAGCGGCGAAGCATCCCCTTCCTTGTCGCTCGTGAGGCCGATCGACTCCCCATCGGGAAGCCGGGCCGCAATCATACGTTTGTAGCGATCTGGTGCTTCGTACATCCGCCTGCCGTTCCACTGGTCGAAACGGCACTAGAACAAGAGCGTTTATGCCGAGTTAAGGCTTAAGCGGTTTTGGACCGCCGCCCGCGGGTCCATTCAAGCTCAATTTGTCGAGATCGCGAGTCACCAGCGGGTGATAGGAACCACGGGCTCGCGCATAGATCCGCGCCGCGATCGGCTGGCCCCATTGCTGATCCTTGGCAAGCGCCTCGATAAGCGGGCGAACGAACTTGCGGCGGCCCTGGGTCGAGAGGAACTGCTCGAGGCTTGGCACGGCGGGATCGTAGTGGTTGGATACGGCCAGATCGAGCCAGGCGAAGCGCACTTCCATGTTGCGAATGCCGTTGAGGCCGAAGGCCTGGTTCAGCGCGTCTAGGCGAGGTTGCGGAAGCTTGCGCGGAAGCTTGTTGAGGAAGCGGAGCCGTTCGTCGGTCGTCCAGCTGTCCCAGCTCGCGCGATCCGGCTCACCGTCGCGGGCGAATTTGGCAACGGCTTTATCGACCCCCGAGAAGGCTTGAGGATCGGGCCGAACCATGTTGGCGGGAATGCCCGGCTGGTAGACCCAGCGGTCGAGCTCGAGCTTGTTCTCGAGCGTTTTGTCGCCCTTGATGAGGGTCTGACGCAGGTCGGCCAGGAAAATCGCCGAAGTCACCGGGCGGAAACTGTGCCGGTCGAACCAGCCGCGCAGGAAGGCGTCGAACCGTTCGCGGCCGACTGCCGCCTCGATTGTGCGCAGGAAGGCTGCACCCTTTTCATAGGCGACGTCGGTTAGACCTTCGTCGGGGTGGCGTCCCTTGAGGTCGAGGTGGAGTCTGGTGTCGGCGGCCGGCAGTCCCTCCATTTCCTTGTTCAGGGAATCGACTCCAAGAGCGATCTGTTGGGACGCGACTTTGGGCCCGTAGAGCTGCTCGACGATGCGGCGTTCCGCGTATGTGGTCGTGCCCTCGTTGAGCCAGAAGTCGGACCAGGTCGCGTTGGTCGCGAGATTTCCGGACCAGCTATGCGCGAGCTCGTGCGCGACCAGGCTGACCAGGCTTTTGTCACCAGCGATGAAGGTGGGCGTGAGGAAGGTCAGCGTGGGATTTTCCATCCCCCCGAACGGGAAGGATGGCGGAAGCACGAGCATGTCGTAGCGGCCCCAGCGATAGGGGCCGAACAGCTTCTCGGCGGCGCTCACCATCTTCTCGGTGTCGGCCAGTTCTGCCGCCGCCGCATCGATCATCGACGGTTCTGTCCACACCCCGGTGCGCGGTCCAAGCTCGCGGAACTTGAGGTCGCCGACCGCGATCGCGATCATGTAGGGGGCGACGCTGTGATCCATGCGGAAGCTGAAGATGCCTTCGCCGCCTTCCGTCATCGGCTCTTCCGAATGCGGCGCGCTCATCACGGCGGTAAGCCCTGCGGGGACATGGATCCTGGCTTGCCAGGTCTGGCGGATGCCGGGCGAATCCTGGGTCGGGATCCAGCTCCGGTTCTCGATCGCCTCGCCCTGGCTGAACAGATAGGGCTGCTTCTTGCCCGCGGTCTGCTCGGGCGTCAGCCATTGGAGAGCACCGGCTTCGGGCGCGCTCTTGTAGTTGATGACGATCCGGCTCGTGTCGGGGCGCAGGGCGATGATCAGCGGAGCGCCAAGGTTCGGATCCGCGGCGCCGACCTTGTGCGGCAGCGGCTTGCCGGCCGCATCCGCAATGCTTTCGATCTCCAGGCCCTTGTCGTCGAGGACGATCTGCTTCGTCGTGGGCTGCTTCTGGAGATCGAGGGTCGCCGTTCCGCCAAGACGCCTGCCGGTGAAATCGACCGTCAGATCGAGGGCGACATGCGTCACCCGCGCTTCGTGCGGCTTCGCGAAGCTGTGGATGTCGATGGCGTCGGGGGTGGTCAGCACCGGAGCGACCGCATCACGCGACGCCTCCGCCGCGGCCGAGTTGTTCTCGCTCGAGGTCCCCTGCCGGCAACCGGCCGTGAACAATAGAGCTGCGAGGGCCAGCGCCCGTCCAAAGCATTTCATCCTATCACCCTTGCCAGCCGGGCCGTGGCATGCCCGCGACGGCGGCTTAACGTGCCGCCTCGCAATGAGTGCCGTGCGGTCCTATATGCCGGTCCATGCATGACCGGCTTGCCCGAGGCTAGAGGCTTGGCCACCGACAGCGCAGCACTGCAATCCGCAGCTCCGCCGCGGCGGCGGGCGGCGTCGTCCGCGCCAGTCAACATCCAGTCGCCGGCGGCGCCGATCGCCCGCGGCATCGGGCTCGACCGGCCCTTCTTCGAGGACAAGAACCGCGCGTTCTGGATCCTTCAGTCGGTCGGCTGGTCGGGTTATTTTGTCCTGCGGACGGTGTCGGCCTATGCCAACAGCAAGGGCTGGATGTTTGTCGTCCATACCTTGTTGATGACCGCGACCGGCTATTCACTGACCTTGCTTCTCGGTGCATTATTCCGGCGGGTCATCTCGATGCGGCCGGCACTGACGCTGGCGCTCTCGCTGTTCGCGGTGCTGCTCTCGGCGATCGCTTTCTCGATCATCGAAACGTGGAGTGCCGCCACGTTCGTCTACACGGCTTGGCGTCCGGGCGGCGTCGAATATCTTGGCGGCTTCATCCTCGACTTTACATTGCTCGCGGCCTGGACGGCGCTTTACTATGGCATCAATTATTTCCTCCTGCTCGAGGAAGAGATCGACCAGCGGGAGCGGCTCGAAGGTCAGGCCTCGTCGGCGCAGCTGGCGATGCTCCGCTACCAGCTCAACCCGCACTTTCTGTTCAACACGCTCAACAGCATTTCGACGCTGGTGCTGCTCAAGCAGACCGAGCGCGCGAATGCGATGCTTGCTCGGCTGTCATCCTTCCTGCGCTACACTTTAGCCAATGAGCCGACCGCGAAGGTGACGCTGGCGCAGGAAGTGGAAACTCTGAAGCTCTATCTCGAGATCGAGAAGATGCGATTCGAAGACCGGCTTCGCCCGCATTTCAAGATCGAGTCCGAGACGATCGGAGCCCGCCTCCCCTCGCTTCTGCTCCAGCCGCTGATCGAAAATGCGATCAAATATGCGGTCACTCCAAGCGAGAATGGAGCCGACATCTGGATCACCGCCGCGCAAATCGGCGATTGCGTTCGGATGGAGGTTGCGGACAACGGCACCGGGCAGGGAGCCGAGATTGCCGCCAGCCCTTCCACCGGGGTGGGCCTCGCGAATATCCGCGATCGGCTGGCGCAGGCCTATGGCCAAAATCATAGTTTTACGACGCGAAAGAACGAACGGGGCGGTTTCAGCGTTGTTGTCGAAATTCCTTTTGAAAGCGGAGACAAGGACTGATGAGCATCCGGACCATTTTGGTCGATGACGAGCCCCTCGCCACTCAGGGTCTGCAGCTGCGGTTGCAGGCTCATGACGATATCGAGGTCGTCGCCACCGCAGCCAATGGCCGCGAAGCGATCCGCGCGATCAAGACCCACAAGCCCGATCTCGTCTTCCTCGACATCCAGATGCCGGGCTTTGACGGATTTTCGGTGATCCAGGGCCTGATGGAGGTCGAACCGCCGCTGTTCGTGTTCGTGACCGCTTATGGCGATCATGCGCTGCGCGCGTTCGAGGCGCAGGCGGAGGATTATCTGATGAAGCCGGTCGACGAGGACCGGCTTGCAGCGACCCTCGATCGAGTGCGGCAGCGGCTCGCCGAGAAGCGCGGCGCCGAGGAGGCCGAGCGGCTGAAGGAAGCCCTCGTCGAACATGCGCCGGAAGCGGCCGAGGGGCTTGCCGACGGCATGAGCGACGCGCCTTTGTCGAACCGCTTTGAAAGGATGATCAACATCAAGGACCAGGGGCAGATTTTCCGCGTCGATGTCGACACGATCGAGCGGATCGATGCCGCCGGCGACTATATGTGCATCCAGACTGGCGATAATACTTTGATCTTGCGCGAGACGATGAAGGATCTGGAAAAGCGGCTCGACCCGCGCCGCTTTCAGCGCGTGCACCGGTCAACCATCGTCAATCTCGACCTGGTCAAGCAGGTCAAGCCTCACACCAATGGCGAATGCTTCCTGGTGCTGGATTCGGGCGCGCAGGTGAAGGTCAGCCGTTCATACCGCGATGTCGTCGCGCGTTTTGTTCACTGAGGCGTTGATCCAACAGCAGCAGTGCAGATAGGGGCAGGCTGTGTGTCGTCTGCGGTGGAGGCCTGATCCCCTCCGGGCCGAGGACGTTCAACGGCAGTAGCTGAGCGGAGAACCGGTCCAGTGCCAAGACGCGTGAAGGATTATATCGAGATCAGCGAGTTTACGTCGCTCGCCCGGCTGATCTCCTATCTGGAAACGATCCGCGACAATCTGCCCGCCGACTGCGAGGCCGAGATGCAGGTGCGCGGCGACGAAACCTTCGGGCGGCGGCTGAGCATCTCCTACTTCCGCGAACTTACCCCTGAGGAAGCGGCGGTCGAGGCGCGCTACTCTCCCGCCGAACTCCCGCCTTCGAACCCTGCGATCGACGCGCTCCGCCACAAGCTGGACGACGTTCCCTAGATCGAGGTCCGTTGCAGTGACTCGGGGACCGCTGCTACGCCCGACGGATGACCGACGCAGCACGCAAGTTCGACACCTTCCGGGCGCTCCACGTGCCCGGAAATCCTGTGATCCTCTATAATATCTGGGACGTCGGAAGCGCCCAGGCGGTGGTGCGCGCTGGGGCGAAGGCGCTCGCAACCGGCAGCCATCCGGTCGCCGATGCCAACGGCTTTGCCGATGGCGAGGGAGTGCCGCTCGAATTTGCTTTAGCCAATGCGGCGCGGATCGTGTCGGCCGTCGATGTGCCGCTGACGGTCGATTTCGAAGGGGCGTATTCGACCGATCCGGAGCCGGGCGGTCGCAACGTGGCGCTTCTAGCGCAGACCGGAGCGGTCGGCTGCAATATTGAGGATCAGGTGATCGGCGGCGAAGGCGTTCATCCGCTGAAGCTTCAGGCCGAGCGGATCGCCGCGGCGCGCAAGGCGGTCGGCGAGGCCTTTTTCATCAACGCGCGCACGGATCTGTTCCTGAAGGTCGCGGACCATGATGCCGCGTTGATCGACCAGGTCATCGAGCGCGGGCAGGCATTCGCCGACGCCGGTGCCAGCGGCTTCTTCGTGCCGCGCCTGTCGGACCCGCGCCAGATCGAGCGGGTGGTGAAGGCGGTGCCGCTGCCGCTGAACGTGATTGCTTTCCCCGGCGCTCCGCCCAAGCGCGACTGGGCGAATGCCGGCGTCGCCCGGATCAGCCATGGCCCATTTCCGCACCGCGCACTGATGGCGCAGCTTGAGGAAGCCGCGCGGGTGGCAATCAACTAGGTTCGGGCCGAGCGCCGAAACAGGCCCCGCGATGGGCCGGAGCGAAGGACGCGCGTGCGGAAGAAGCGGGCGCCGAGCTTCAGCATCACCGCAACCCACAGGGTCTGCCAGGCGAGCGCCAACAGGTGCGGCCAGATCTCTGGCTGCTCCGCGGCGCGGCCGAGCATGACCATCGGCGACGACAGTGGGAAGGCGGCGGCAACGAGCGCGATCGGGCCGCTGCCCTGGCCGATCGAGGCGCTTGCAAGCGCGAAGATGATTACCTGAAGCATGGTGACCGGAAGCGACATGGTCTGCACTTCGCGAGGGCTCGACGCCTGCGCGCCGATGCCAAGGAACAAGGCCCCGAGGATGAGATAGTTCATCGCGAAATAGAGCACACCCAAAGCCATGAATGCTGGCCAACCGACCGCCGGTTCCGGGAGCGAGCTGAGCCCCTTGGGAGCGAGCGACCCGAAGGCCAGCGCACCGACCGAAATCCACACGATTAAGCCAATGATCGAAGCGGCAAGCATTGCAAAGAGCTTGCCGAGAAACATGGCATCGATCGGAACGGCCGCGGCGATTACTTCAATGATCTTGTTCGATTTCTCCTCGATCACCTGGGACAGGAGCATGGTGGCAAGCAGTAAGGTCAGGAAGAACAGAAGAGTTTGACCGGCGTGAGCGGTCTGCGATCGGTCAGCGGCGACCTTGCCTGAGGAGATGCCAGTCTCAATGACCCGTATCGGCGGTGCGGGCCGCGACCTGTTCGCATGCGCCTGTTCGAGCAGATAGCCCAGACTTTTGGATGTCGATTCGACAGCAGTCACCGCCCCGGTAAGAGTTGGATGACCTTCGTCGAGCGCCAGCACGGCGATCACGGGCGGTTCTGTAGAGGCTAACAGCCGCTGTTGCTGAGCCGCCCGTCCCGGTTCAGGTTCGAAGCGTTCGATGACTGGGGCGTCGCCCACCGCATCCACCAGCCGCTGGCGAGCCTGCGCGAGCGCATCGAACTGCGGCTGGGACGCGAGGACAGCGACTACCGGACGGCGCTGCGCACGCTCGGCACTTGAGCTGATTCCGACGAACGTCCCCCCGATGAACAACGGCAGCAACGGGCCGATCAGGAAGAAGATGAAGGTCTTCGACAGCACGGTCGCGGTGAAGTCGCGGCGGGCGATGACGAAGGCGGCATGGAAGAGGCGCTTCATTGTGCTTCCTCCGATTCGACCATCTCGCTTGCGGCCGCATCACCGGCAATGGCGACGAACGCGTCATGCAGGCCGGGACGCTCGATCGCGAGGGTCTCGATGCCGGCCCCGCCATCGATAAGGGCGCGAAGCAACGGCTCCGGCCCGCTTTCCGGAAGCTCGAACAGCCATTCGCCGTTTTCACTGCGAGCGTTTTCAGGAAAGGCCGACCGCCACGGACCGTCGGGTGCGCGCGTACGCAGGCGGACGACTGGACGCAGCTTGTTGCGGGCCTCGTCGACGCGGCCTTCGAAGGCGACCTTGCCCTTGGCGACGATGGCAATGCGCTCGCACAGCCGTTCGGCGTGGGCGATGACGTGGGTCGAGAAGATGATGGTGACGCCATCCGCCGCCTGGGCGCGGATCAGGCGTTCGAGCTTGCCCTGGTTGATCGCGTCGAGGCCGGAGAAGGGCTCGTCCAGCACGATCAGGCGGGGGCGGTGGACAAGGGTGCCGAGCAGTTGCACGGTCTGCGCCATGCCCTTCGACAGGGCGCGGATGGGCTTGCGCTTCCACTCGCCGAGGCCGTGCTGGTCGAGCAGTTCGTCGGCGCGGCGGCGGCCGTCGCCCAGCGAAAGACCGCGAAGAGCGCCCATGAATGCGATCGCGTCGCGAGCGTGCATCGACTGATAGAGCCCGCGCTCTTCCGGCAAATAGCCGATCATCGGCGCGGCATCGATCGGGCGTTCGTGACCGAGCACGGCTCGGCGGCCCGAAGAGGGGTCGATGATTCCGAGCAGCATGCGCAATGTGGTCGTCTTGCCGGCGCCGTTGGGGCCGAGGATGCCGTAGATTGAGCCTGCCGGGACCTGCAGGCTGACGCCGTCTACCGCGCGGGTGCCGCCGAAATCCTTGACGAGGTCGAACGCCTCCACTGCGAACCGATCGGTTTGCCATTGCTGCTGCGCGGCTCGAAGCACTGATTTTCCTCACGAAAAGCGACGAGGCTTCGACAAGCTTGGCCCGAACGGTGTAGATGCTCGAGCGGTGAATAAGGGCGAAACTCTTGAACAAGCAATAAGGACGAAGGCGGAGCGGCTGGGCTTCGCCGCGTGTGGCTTCACGCGCGCCGATGCCGCTGACGGTGCGGGACTCGAGCTACAGCGCTGGCTGGAGGCCGGGCACCATGGGACGATGGGGTGGATGGAGGAGCGCGCCCATCATCGCGTGTCGCCGCTGGCTTTGTGGCCGGAAGCCCGCTCGGCCATCGCGCTCGGCATGAGCTACGCGCCGGCGGCGGACCCGCGCGCGCTTGGCGAGCATCCGGACCTTGGCCGCATCTCGGTCTATGCGCAGGGCGGCGATTATCACAAGACGGTCAAGAAGGCCCTGAAGGCGCTCGCCCGCTTCATCGTCGATCGCGCGCCGTCCGAACTGAAGGTGTTCGTCGACACCGCGCCGGTGATGGAAAAGCCGCTCGCTCAGGCGGCGGGGATTGGCTGGCAGGGCAAGCACACCAATGTCGTCAGCCGCGAGCATGGCAGCTGGCTATTCCTCGGCGTGATCCTGACCAGCCTGGAATTGGTGCCGGACGAGCCGCGGCGCGAGGGGATGCACTGCGGAAGCTGCTCCGCCTGCCTCACCGCCTGCCCGACACAGGCGTTCGACGGGCCGCACCGGATCGATGCCCGGCGCTGCATTTCCTATCTGACGATCGAGCATGACGGACCGATCCCGGAGCAGTTCCGGGAAGCGATGGGCAACCGCATCTACGGCTGCGACGATTGCCTTGCCGCCTGTCCGTGGAACCGCTTCGCCGAGGCTGGTCGAGCGAACAAGGCGTTCCTGCCGCGCGCGGAGCTAGTGGCGCCTGCGCTCGGCGACCTGCTTCACCTGGACGATGCGGCGTTTCGCGAAATGTTCGCCGGATCGCCGATCAAACGCATCGGCCGCAACCGCATGATCCGCAACTGCCTGATCGCGGCCGGCAACAGTGGAGACGAGCAGTTGGAAGGGAGCGTTCGTCCGCACCTCGGCGATGCCGACCCGGTCGTCGCCGAAGCCGCGGCCTGGGCGATGGAGCGGCTTCAGCGCGCCTGAAGCGCGGCGATGCACGACGGCTGGGAGGCGTCGGCGCCGGAGGGCAGGCGGGCATCGACGTGGGTCACGCGCGCGAGGCCCGTGCCCTGCACCGGGGGGTAGAGATAGGCGTCGAGCACGCAGGCCAGACCGCGCCATTGCATCTTGAGCCCGACACCCTCGCGCACCTGAAGGGCGGGCGACCCAAACGTGCGGATCAACGTCGCCGCGTCCATGCCGAGCACGTCGCTGATGATGTGCGTGGATGGGGTCACCTCTACCGGCGGCGGCGCGGTCTGGGGTGGAGGAAGGACATCGGGGGTACAGCCGGCGAGGGTCACGACGGCTGCTGCAAGGATAAGGCGACGCATGCGCGCAATGATGGCCGGACCCGCCGCAACAGGCAAGGTTGCCGCTGAGCGCACGCACGGCTAGGCGCGCCGGAACTTCCATCCATCCGAAAGTTAATCGCATGTCCGACCGCCGCCTCGACGTCCTCGCCATCGGGAATGCCATCGTCGACGTGATCGGCGATGCCGACGACGCCTTCCTCGAGGCGCAGGGCATGCCCAAGGGCGGAATGCGGCTGATCGACGAAGCCGAAGCGACCCGTCTTTACGAGCAGATGGGTCCGGCACGCGAAGCTAGCGGCGGTTCCGCGGCCAATACGGTGGCTGGACTTGCGAGTCTGGGGCTGAAGGCAGGGTTCATCGGGCAGCTGTGCCAGGACCAGCTCGGGGAGATCTTCGCGCACGACATCCGCAGCCTTGGTGTCGAATTCGATACCCCGCCACGTTCGGATGTGGGGGCGACCGCGCGCTGTCTGATTGTGGTAACTCCGGACGCGCAGCGCACGATGAACACCTTCCTCGGCGCGGCGCAGATGCTGGAGGAATCCACCATCGATCCCGCGCGGGTAGCTTCGGCGCGCATTCTCTATCTCGAAGGCTATCTGTGGGACCCGGAAGCCGCGCGCCGCTCCATGTATGCGGCAATGGATGCGGCCAAGGCGGCTGGAACGCAGGTGGCCTTCACCCTCTCCGACAGCTTCGTTGTCGACCGCCATCGCGCCGATCTCGTGCGCCTCCTCGACGAGGGCCGCCTCGACATATTGTTCGCGAACGAAGCCGAAATCCTGATGCTTGCGGGAGCGGATGATTTCGACTCGGCCATCGCCAAGATTGCGCCGAAGGTGCGCACCCTGGTCGTCACGCGCAGCGAGCAAGGGGCCGTGGCGGTCCGCGGCGACGAGCGCTCCGCCGTTCCCGCCGAACCCATCGAGCGTCTCGTGGACACGACCGGAGCAGGCGATCTGTTCGCGGCCGGCTTTCTCGCCGGCGAAGCGCGCGGGCTCGGGCTCGAGCGCTCGTTAAAGCTCGGTGCGATCGCCGCGGCGGAAGTGATCCAGCATTATGGCGCGCGGCCCGAGAAGAGCCTGAAGGCGCTCGTGGGAAGCCTGCTCGCATAAGAAAAGGGCGGCGCCGTCCCCGGCACCGCCCAAGATGTGAAGGCGAACCCGTTACGGTCTAATCACCGGCTTGCCATCGGCGTCCGTCGGTGCGTCTTCCGGGAAAATCGGCATTTCGTCGTCGGCCATCACCGGATGGCCCTTCGCGAGCACCGAATTGTGCATGCCGTACACGAAATAGAGGACGATCATCGCCGCCGTGTACCAGGCGAAAATGACAAGCACATAATTGGGGACCGTCGTGATCAGCCACAGGCAGGAAACTATGCCCAGCGCCGGGACTACAGGATAGAGCGGCACACGGTAGCCGCGCGGAATCTCCGGATGCGTACGTCGCAGCCAGATCACCGAGAGGCAGACGACCGCGAAGGCTGCTAGCGTTCCGACCGAGGTCATGTCGCCAAGGCTGTTGATGTCGAAAATGCCTGCCGCAAGCGCGACGATGATCCCCACAAGCAAGGTGTTGATCCACGGCGTGCGATATTTCGGGTGCACGCGCGCAAAGACCTTAGGCAGCAATCCATCGCGGGCCATGGTGTAGAAAATTCGAGTCTGCCCGTACATCAGCACGAGGATCACGGAAGTCAGGCCGATGATTGCACCGACTTTGATTGTCTTGGCGAACCACGCCCATTGTGGGCCGAAGGCGTCAACCGCGACCGCGACCGGATCCGGTACGTTGAGGGACGTGTAGGGAACGATCAGAGTCATCACGATCGACACCAGGATGTAGATCAAGGTGCAGGCTACTAGCGAGCCAATGATCCCGAACGGCATGTCCTTGCCCGGGTCCTTGGCTTCCTGACCGGCGGTCGAGACCGCTTCGAACCCTATGTAGGCGAAGAAGACGATCGACGCGGCGCGAAGGATTCCGCTCCATCCGAACTCACCGTCCTTGCCCGTCGGTGCGGGTATGAACGGATCCCAATTGTGAGTGTAGGCCGGAAGATTCTTGAGGATGATAAATCCGCCCACCAGGATGAAAGCGACGAGCACGGTAACCTTGATCGCCACGATCACGTTGTTGAACTTGGCCGATTCGGAGATTCCGATGCACAGGAGGACCGCAAGCGCAGCACAGACGAGGAAAGCCGGGAGATTGAAGACGTAAACGACCGGAGCCCCATTCACGAGCACGTCGACGCCGTCTTTCTGCATGTGATGGCCCACCGGTCCCGTCAATTGAGCGGGGATGTGTATTCCGAGGTCCCCAAGCAGGCTGACTATGTACCCGGACCAGCCAACGGCCACGACCGAGGCGGCAAGCCCGTATTCCAGCAATAGGAGCGCTCCCATCACCCAAGCAGCAAACTCGCCGATCGTAGCGTAACTGTAGGTGTAGGCGGACCCGGAGACCGGCAAAGTGGAGGCCAGTTCCGCATAACACAGACCGGCAAAAGCGCAGATGATCCCCGCAATCGCATAGGAAATGAGCACCGCCGGGCCGGCATGGAGCGCGGCCGCGTTACCGGTGCGCACGAAGATGCCTGCCCCGATGATGCACCCGATACCCAGGAACACGAGGTTCCACGGTCCGAGTGAGCGCTTGAGCTCACTGGTTCGTGTTTCTTCCTGGACCATTTCGACGGTCTTTCGCAGCGCCATGCGCCCGAGCAGTCCCCGCTTTGGAGCCGCAGTCGCCATTTTTCTTCTCTCCCCAATTGGAGCTTATTTATACAGCCGAGCCTAGCGGCTCGAACCGTAAGGGCAATAGGAGAGTAGTCAGCCCTACCGGCTCAGCATTGGCCCGAGCGGCTGGCCGCCGAAGATGTGGACGTGAAGGTGCGGCACTTCCTGCCCGGCGCGCTTGCCGGTGTTGGCGAGCAGTCGATAGCCCTGGACCACCACGCCCTGGTCGCGGGCGACCTTGCCGACGGCGCGCGTGAAGCCGACGATCTCCGCATCTGAAGCCTTGGCCGAAAAATCGTCCCACGAGACGTAGGGACCCTTGGGGATCACCAGGATGTGCACCGCCGCGACCGGGTTGATGTCGTGGAAGGCCAGCGCAAAGTCGTCCTCATAGACCTTCTTGCACGGCAATTCGCCGCGCAGGATGCGCGCGAACACGTTGCTGTCGTCGTAAGGCCGGGTCGCATCAATCGCCATTTTTCCAGTTGCCCTCGTCTTCTTTCCCGACAGTCTGGCTTGACCGTCAATCTTTGCCCGCTACCACGAAGGGCATGAGCGACGACGCCCCTGAAAGCCTGATCCCCTACGACGAGATCGTCCAGGAGGCGTTGCGTGCAGTGGTAGGTCGGGTGCTTGGCCAAGTCGAGGCGTCCGGAGCGCTTCCGGGCGGCCACCATTTCTACATCACCTTCAAGACGCGCATGCCCGGCGTGATCATCCCCAAGCATCTGATGGAGCGCTTCCCGGACGAGATGACGATCGTCATCCAGCACCGCTTCTGGGACCTGAAGGTCGAGGACGATCTGTTCAGCGTCGGACTGTCGTTCGGTGGCGTGCCGTCGACCCTGGTCGTGCCTTATGCGGCGGTCACCCAGTTCCACGATCCGGCCGTCGAATTCGCGCTGACCTTCCATGCCAACAGCGAGGACGAGGTTGCCGAGGAGCATGAAGAAGCGGAGAATGACGTGCCGAAGCCAGAACAGGCCGAGGATGGCTCGAACGTCGTGAGCGTGGACTTCACGCGGAAGAAATAACACGCGCAGCCTGTCCGGGGGACAGGCGAGCCATGTTATTCCCCTTTTCGTCACCCCGGCTCTTGATCCGGAGCCTGCCTTCCTTCTAGCGCCGGCTCAAGGGCAAGCGGATCCCGGCTCGCAGCCGGGATGACGAGAAGGAACACTCATGACCGATACCCGCACCGAAACCGATTCCATCGGCCCGATCGAGGTTCCGGCGGACGCTTATTGGGGCGCACAGACTCAGCGCAGCCTGGAGAACTTTCCGTTCCCTCCGCGCGAGCGGATGCCGATCGGCATCGTCCGGGCGCAGGCGATCGTGAAGCAGGCGGCCGCCCGGGTGAACCGCAAGCACGGGCTCGACGCCGGGCTCGCCGACGCGATCGAGGCTGCCGCGGCCGCCATCATCGCGGGCGAGTTCGACGGCCAGTTCCCGCTGACCATCTGGCAGACCGGCAGCGGCACCCAGACCAATATGAACGTCAATGAGGTGATTGCCGGAATCGCCAACGAGCGGCTTTCCGGAACGCGCGGGGGCAAAACACCGGTCCATCCCAACGATCACGTCAACCAGTCGCAATCGTCGAACGACAGTTTTCCCACCGCCCTCCACGTGGCGGCAGTGCTAGCAACGCGAGATCAGCTAGTGCCAGCGCTCGACACTCTGATTGCGTCGCTGGCGGCCAAGGCCGAGGCGTGGGATCATATCGTGAAGATTGGCCGCACGCACACGCAGGATGCCACTCCGCTGACGCTCGGTCAGGAATTCTCGGGCTATACGGCGCAGCTGATTGCCTGCAAGGCACGGATCGAGGGGGCGCTTGGCGGCAATCTCCGCAAGCTTGCGATCGGCGGGACCGCGGTCGGGACCGGCCTCAACGCGCCGCAGGGCTGGGCCGAGGACATGTGCGCCGCCATCGGCGACATCGCCGGCACACAGTTCGAACCCGCGCCCAACAAGTTCGCCGAACTCGCGGCGAAGGACGGCCTCGTCTTTTTCCACGGCGCGCTCAACACGCTTGCGGTCGCGCTGACCAAGATCGCGAACGACATCCGCTTCCTGGGTTCGGGCCCGCGCTCGGGACTGGGCGAACTCAGCCTGCCCGCCAACGAGCCGGGCAGCTCGATCATGCCCGGCAAGGTCAACCCGACCCAGTGCGAGAGCCTGACCATGGTCGCCGCCCAGGTCATCGGCAATCAGCAGGCGGTGACCGTGGGCGGAATGCAGGGCCATTTCGAACTCAATGTCTTCATGCCGTTGATCGGATCCAACGTGCTGCGATCGATCGAACTGCTCTCGATCGGAATGGTCAGCTTCGCCGAGCGGTGCATCGACGGAGCGCAAGCCAATGAAGCGCAGATCAAGGCGTTGGTTGATCGCTCGCTGATGCTGGTGACGGCGCTCGCGCCCGAGATCGGCTACGACAATGCCGCGGCGATTGCGAAGCATGCGCACAAGAAGGGGCTGACGCTCAAGGAAGCGGGGCTGGAGCTGGGACTGGTCGACGAAGCGACGTTCGACCGCGTCGTGAAGCCGGAGCTGATGCTAGGCCGCTAGAGCGCGAAGTTCAGCCGGAAGCCGACATTGTCGACCCCCGGGTTTTCGCCACTGAACAAGGTGCCGTGGCTCATGTGCACCCAGCTTGCTTCCGCGGAGAGACGCCTGTTGAGCCGCACGCCCGCGCCGAGCTCCGGCTCGAACAGGATGCGGCTTCCAAACGCGATCTTGTCGGTGCGCACAAAATTGCCGGCCGATCCGTTGTGGATCGCGAGGCCAATGCCCGGGCGTACGTAGAATTTATCGCCGAACTTCGCCGACAGACCAACCGCCGCGTAGCTCGTCGCCCCGGCGCTGTTGAGCGCGGCAAAGGCATAGGGCTGAATCGGAGTGCTTGCGATCCGGCCGCCGCGATACCCGGCCTGAATGTCGATGCCTTTCTCAATTCCGCTGAGATCGAGCGGGGTCTTGACGTCGTGAATGAAGGCGCCGCCGAACAACTCGCCGGCGGCCACTGGCGAGGCTGCGAGCAAGGTGCAGAAGAGGATCGGCAACAAGGCGATGCGAGTCATGAATTCTCCGAATTTTCTCGGCTTGTGGCCGAAAGTTCGGGCGGTTTCAAACTCTTGCTTGCTAACCAGCCTGCCACGCGCGGATCGCGTCGTTCGGGGCAAGCAGCATCCAGACGTTGAGCGTCAGATTGTCGCGGATCACGTAAAGCGGCACGAGTTCGAGGATGAGGACCGTAACGACGGCCGCCCACAGCGGCAGCTTGCGTGCGAGCAGGAAGCCAAGGGTCATCATCGTGATGTCGGACATCGAGTTGAGAAGGCTGTCACCCGTATAACCGAACGCTGCGGTCGCGTCGCGATAACGGTTGATCACCATCGGGGTGTTCTCGGCCACTTCCCAAGCTGCCTCGATGAACAAAGCGATGAGAAAGCGGCGCTCGACCGGCCAGCGGCGGAGCACGAGCCACAGCAATCCGTAGAAGAGCAAACCGTGGACGATGTGGCTGGGGCTGTACCAGTCGCTGAGCATCTGGCTGGTCTTGGCGCTGGTGGTGCTCGACACCCACAGATCGACCTTGCCGCATTTGCAGATGAGCGGGCGGCCCATGGCGAGCAACACGGCGGCGGCGGTCGCGACGATCGCGATTACGGGGATGATGATTTGGTTGGCTCTACGCATACGCCTTCATTGCTAGGAGCAGAGCGACGAAGCAATCCGTGATCAGCGTGGATTGCTTCGCTTCGCTCGTAATGACAGATACACGTGAATGCTGCGCACTTACGGACCGAGCTGCGACGGGAGCCTGATCGCGGCCGATCGCCAACATATCCCGGAAGGGGCCACCTGGATCGACCTCGAAGAGCCGACGCGCGAGGAAGAACAGCTCGTCGAGCGCTGCATTGGGGTGAACGTTCCGACCGAGGCGGAGCTTGCGGAGATCGAGCCGTCCAGCCGCCTCTATGAGAAGGACGGCGCGCTTTACATGACGCTGAGCACGCTGCGCGGCGTGGACGAGGGGGAACCGACCAGCACACCGATCGGATTCGTGCTTCATGGCAACAGGCTGGTGACGATCCGCTACGCGACGCCAAAGCCGGTGCTCGCATTCATAAGCCATGTCGGGCGCGAGCCGGAACTCGCGCGCGATGCGCCGACGGTGCTGGTGCGTTTGCTCGACGCGATCATCGACCGGTTGGCAGATGAGCTGGAGACGCTTGGCGATGAGGTCGAGAAAATCTCCAGCCATATCTTCCAGAAGAATGTCGACGAACGGCGCATTCCGGCCGCCCGGCTGACCGCGCTGCTGACGCGCATCGGCCGGGCCCAGACTTTGATC
Organism: Sphingomicrobium sp.; assembly: GCA_039915925.1. Lineage (GTDB taxonomy): Bacteria > Pseudomonadota > Alphaproteobacteria > Sphingomonadales > Sphingomonadaceae > Sphingomicrobium. The sequence continues at coordinate 60,094 of JBDSMG010000036.1, read as the reverse complement.
GCGAAGATCCGCTACACGGCGGTCAGCACGTCACGCCTGCTGAGCTTCCTCAAAGGCTCCGGATGGATGAACGATGAGAAGCTGCGCGATCCGCGCCGGCACGTCGATAGCCTGGCCACGGACGCGAATTCGCTGATCGAACATTCGAGCTTTCTGGCCGACAATCTGACCTTCCTGCTCGACGCTTCGCTCGGACTGATCAGCATCGAGCAGAATGCGGCGATGAAGCTGTTTTCCTGGGCCGCTCTGGTGTTCCTGCCGCCCACGCTCATTGCGGGCATTTACGGCATGAACTTCCGCCATTTGCCGGAATTGGGATGGTACTACGGCTATTATCTGGCGCTCGCGGCGATGCTTGCCAGCGCCGTCCTGCCATACTGGTACTTCAAGCGGCGCGGCTGGATCTAGGCGCAACCGCAACCTAACCGACATTTGAATGTTTTCCCGCCGTAATGGCTTCTCAACCCGACAAAAGCATGCTCGACCGGATCGGCGGCATGGTATCCTCCTGGGTATCCGACCTCGCCGCAACGCCGCTGGCCCAGATTGCCGTCATCATCATCTGCGCGGCCTGGTTCCTGTTCGGCTACAAGCCGGACATCCTGACCGCGATCCTGTCGATCATGGCGATCACTCTTACCCAGATGGTGCTTAATCGGCAGAACAAGCGAGAGGCCGACGATCACCGTCGCGACGTGGCGATGCACGCCAAGCTCGACGAGCTGCTGATCGCGCACCATGCGGCCCGCAACGAAATGGCTGGGATCGAGGAGCTTGAGGAAGCGGAAATCGCCGAGCTGAAAGAAGAAGTGAAGGACTCTATCGACCGGGCGGCGGAAGCGGTGGGCGACGAGTCGCACCACGAAGCGGCCAAGGCGGCGGCAGAGAAAGCGGTCGAGAGCGTTGCTCGCGGCAGCAAGTCCCGGGCGAAGCCGCGCGCAACACGCAAGAAGGCTTAGTGCGGTGAATTTGCGAGCCTAGCCACGCCTTGCTAAGGGCGCGGCGCGCCCGCGGTTCCGCGGGAAACCCACATTCAAGGACCCGCCATGATCCCGACCGGCCAGGACAGCCTCCAGACTCGTTCCACGCTGACCGTCGGGGGCAAGTCCTACGCTTATTATTCGCTGCCCAAGGCCGGCGAGAAACTCGGCGACGTGTCACGCCTGCCCTTCTCGATGAAGGTACTGCTCGAGAATCTGCTGCGCTTCGAAGACGGCGTCACGGTCACCCACGACGACCTTCAGGCGATGGTCGATTGGCAAAAGGAGCGGCGGATCGCGCGCGAAATCCAGTACCGCCCGGCGCGCGTGCTGATGCAGGATTTCACCGGCGTGCCCGCGGTGGTCGACCTTGCCGCCATGCGCGATGCCATGAAACAGCTCGGCGGCGACCCGCAAAAGATCAATCCGCTGGTGCCGGTTCATCTCGTCATCGATCACAGCGTGATGGTCGACGAGTTCGGCACGCCGCAGGCGTTCGGCCGCAACGTTGAGCTGGAATATGCGCGCAACGGCGAGCGCTACCAGTTCCTGAAATGGGGCAGCCAGTCGTTCGACAATTTCAAGGTCGTGCCGCCCGGAACCGGCATCTGCCACCAGGTCAATCTCGAGAACATCGCGCAATGCGTGTGGACCGGGCCTGACCAGAACGGCGAGACGGTTGCTTATCCCGACACTTTGGTCGGAACCGACAGCCACACGACCATGGTCAATGGCCTTGGCGTGCTCGGCTGGGGCGTGGGCGGGATTGAGGCCGAAGCGGCGATGCTCGGCCAGCCGGTCAGCATGCTGATCCCGGAAGTGGTCGGCTTCCGCCTGTCCGGCGAACTTAAGGAAGGCATTACGGCCACCGACCTGGTGCTGACCGTTACCCAGATGCTTCGCGCCAAGGGCGTGGTCGGGCGCTTCGTCGAATTCTACGGGCCGGGCCTCGACGCGCTCAGCCTCGCCGACCGCGCGACCATCGCCAACATGGCGCCGGAATATGGCGCGACCTGCGGCTTCTTCCCGATCGACGAGCGCACCATCGAATATCTCGAGCTCACCGGCCGCGACGCCGAACGCATCGCGCTGGTTCGCGAATATGCCAAGGCGCAGGGCCTGTGGCGGGACGCTTCGTCGCCCGAGCCGGTGTTCACCGATACGCTCGACCTCGACATGGCCAGCATCGAGCCGTCGCTTGCGGGTCCCAAGCGCCCGCAGGACCGCGTGCTTCTCTCTGAGGTCGACGACCAGTTTAACGGGGAGCTGGAAAGCACCTACAAGAAGAGCGCGTACCCACGCGTTCCGGTCGAGGGCGAGCAGTTCGACATCGGCAACGGCGACGTCGTCATCGCCGCGATCACCAGCTGCACCAACACTTCGAACCCGTCCGTCCTGATCGCCGCCGGCCTCGTCGCGCGCAAGGCGCGGGAGAAGGGACTGCAGAGCAAGCCCTGGGTCAAGACCAGCCTCGCTCCGGGGAGCAAGGTGGTGACGGACTATCTCGTGGCAAGCGGTCTGCAGGAGGATCTCGACGCGATCGGCTTCGACCTGGTCGGCTATGGCTGCACCACCTGCATCGGCAATAGTGGCCCCTTGTCCGAGCCGATCTCGAAGGCGATCAATGCCAACGATCTGGTCGCCGTCAGCGTTCTCTCCGGCAATCGCAACTTCGAAGGCCGCGTTTCCCCCGATTGCCGCGCCAATTATCTCGCCTCGCCGCCGCTGGTCGTCGCTTATGCTCTCGCCGGGACGGTGCGCTCCGACATCACGCAGGAGCCGCTTGGCACCGCCAGCAACGGTCAGCCGGTCTATCTCAAGGACATCTGGCCGACCAACGAGGAAGTCCGCGGGTTGATGGAGCGGCACGTCCATTCCGACATGTTCCGCTCGCGCTACGCCGACGTCTATCACGGCGACGAGCGCTGGCGCGCGATCGAGGTGACCGGCGGCGCCACCTATGAATGGCCAGCGGGCTCAACCTATATCGCCAACCCTCCCTACTTCACCGGCATGACGATGACCGCCACACCTCCGGGCGACATCAACGGGGCGCGGGCTCTGGCCGTGTTCGGGGATTCGATCACCACCGATCACATTTCGCCGGCCGGAGCGATCAAGCTGGAAAGCCCCGCCGGCCAGTATCTCACCGAGCACCAGGTGCCGCGCGGCGAGTTCAACAGCTATGGCGCCCGGCGCGGCAACCATGAAGTGATGATGCGCGGCACCTTCGCCAACATCCGCATTCGCAACCGCATGCTCGACAATGTCGAAGGCGGCATGACTCGCTACGCTCCGACCGGAGAAACGCTGCCGATCTATGACGCAGCGATGCGCTATCAGGCGGACGGCACACCGCTCGTGGTGCTTGCCGGCAAGGAATATGGCACCGGCTCCTCGCGCGACTGGGCCGCCAAGGGCACCGTCCTGCTCGGCGTCCGCGCTGTCATCGCCGAGAGCTTCGAGCGAATTCACCGTTCCAACCTCGTCGGCATGGGCGTGCTTCCGCTGCAGTTCCGCGACGGGGAGAATGCGGAAAGCCTCGGCCTCAAGGGCGACGAGACCTTTACGATCACCGGCGTCCCGGGGATAAAGCCGCGCGAGGACGTGGATGTGACGGTGACCAAGGCCGACGGATCGACCAGCACCATCATTGCCCGCTGCCGCATCGATACGTTCAACGAGTTGGAATATTTCCACTCGGGCGGGATCCTCCAGTACGTGCTTCGGAAGCTCGCCGCCTGAACGTCGCCATCGAAGCTGTCGGCTGGCTGGCCGCGCTGCTCATCCTCGGCGCGTATGGGCTTCTTACGGCAGGCAGGCTGAAGCCCGACAGCCCGGCCTATCAATGGATGAACGTCGCGGGGGCTGCCGGCTTCATCCTCAATAGCGGCTGGAACGGCGCGATTCCCTCCGCCGCGCTCAACGTCGTATGGATGCTGATCGGAGGCTTCGCACTATGGCGGATATGGGCAAAGCGCAGATCGTCGACCTGAGCCACGTGATCGAAGACGGGATGGTCACCTATGCAGGCCTGCCGGGGCCGCACATTTGCGATTTCTGGACGCGCGAGGCTTCGGCGGCCAATTACAACGACGGCTCGAGCTTCCAGATCGGGCGTATCGACATGGTCGCGAACACCGGGACTTATCTCGACAGCCCGTTCCACCGTTATGCGGACGGAGCGGACCTGGCGCAGTTGCGGCTGGAATCGCTGGCGGAGCTGCCGGCACTGGTCGTTCGGCGGCCGTTCGTGGACGGGCTAGCGACTGACGCCGCCCACCTTGAAGGCCTAAATATGCGCGGACGCGCGGTGCTGATCGCCACCGGCTGGGACGTGCACTGGCGGACCGACAACTACGGGAACGAACACCCGTTTCTGACGCAGGCAGCGGCGGAGTGGCTGGCGAGTGAGGGCGCGGCGCTGGTCGGCATCGACAGTTACAATATCGACGACACTTCGGTACGCACCCGACCGGTACACACGAGCCTGCTCGGTGCCGGCATCCCCATTTGTGAGCATATGACGGGCCTCGATGCACTGCCGGACTCCGGCTTCCGCTTCCATGCGGTGCCACCAAAGGTCAGCGGCATGGGCACATTTCCCGTCCGCGCCTATGCGGTGATCGCGGCCTGAAGCCAGTCGGGAATGATTGCGCCGCCGAGGTCGTCGACCCGGCGGTGCTCCACCGAAAGTCCGAGCTCCGGATAGGCGATCCGCGTGCGCGGGCCCGCTTCGGCTCTCTCGACAACGACCAGCCGCCGATTGACCTTCGAGCGCCAGTTCATCCGCGCCGTATTCTCCTGGCCCACAAAACAACCTTTGGTGAAGCTGACGCCGCTCAGCTCGGCTGCGTTGCATTCGAGCCAGAGGATGTCGCCGAGTTCCACGCGGCCCTCGCAGACGCCGAGGCGGAGGCGATGATCGAGCCAGCCGCTCGCCGGCTCGGAGGCCGGGCCGAGCCATCGCCTGCCAAGCTCCGCCAGCCGTGGATCCGCCACGCCTTCGTCGCCATCCGCGCTCCAATGCACCGCCAGCCCCGCCTCCGGCGCAATGACGATCGCCCTTCGCAGCCGATACATCAACAGGCGCTTGATCAAATCTTCCGCCGCCTCCGTTTCGCAATCGAGCAGCAGGTCGTCACCGTCTTCCCAGACGATAAAATCGAACAGGCACTTGCCTTGCGGTGTCAGCAATCCGGCCCACACCGGCAGCGCGCCCGTCACCTCCAGCGTCACCAGTCCATTGACGAAATCGCGCACGCCTTCGCCGGTAAGCCGGACGATTGCGCGGTCGGTGAGGGTGGTGGAGGTCATGCGAGTGAGTTAGGGGGTTCGCGCGCCATTACAAACCCGTTCGTGTCGAGCGAAGTCGAGACACGTGCGCAAGAACGTCCCTCGACTTCGCTCGGTACGAACGGAGACTTGATTGCCTGCCGATCGCCTCACCATCCGCCGACCCGACGACTGGCACCTGCACCTTCGTGATGGCGAAATGCTCAAGACGGTCGCGCCTTACAGTGCCAGGCAGTTCGCGCGCGCCATCATCATGCCGAACCTGGTGCCGCCGGTTACGAGCGTCAAAGCTGCTCAGGCCTATCGTGATCGCATTATCGCTGCGTCCGGGCCCGGCTTCACGCCGCTGATGACCTGCTATCTCACCGACACTGCCGATCCCGACGAGCTCGCCCGCGGTCATGAGCAGGGAGTGTGGGTTGCCGCCAAGCTCTATCCCGCGCACGCGACCACGAACAGCGCGCATGGCGTGACGGACATCCGCAACATCCATCCCGCGCTGGAGCGGATGCAGCGGATCGGCATGCCCTTGCTGGTGCATGGTGAAGTGACCAACCCGGGCATCGACATCTTCGACCGCGAGGCCGTCTTTATCGACCGCGTGCTGAGCGGTCTCGTCCGCGACATGCCCGAGCTGAAGGTCGTCTTCGAGCATATCACGACTGCCGAAGCCGCCACCTTCGTGGAAGGCTCCGGTCCCAACATCGCCGCGACCGTCACACCGCAGCATTTGATCATCAACCGTAACGCGATCTTCGCCGGCGGCCTCAACCCGCACGCTTACTGCCTGCCGGTGGCCAAGCGAGAGCAGCACCGGTTGGCAGTGCGCAAGGCGGCGACGTCGGGCTCGCCCAAATTCTTCCTCGGCACGGACAGCGCTCCGCACGCCCGCTCCGCGAAGGAAAGCGGGTGCGGCTGCGCGGGAATCTTCAACGCTCCGTTCGCTCTCGAAAGCTATGCGACCGTGTTCGACGAGGAAGGCGCGCTCGACCGCTTCGAAGCCTTCGCGTCCGAGAATGGCCCGCGCTTCTACCGGCTGCCGCTGAACTCCGGGACCGTCACGCTCGAACGCGCCGAACAGTCGGTTCCCGCTGCGATTGGTGAACTTGTGCCATTTCACGCGGGGCAGACACTCGGCTGGCGTCTGGTTTCCTGACGGGCCGTTCATTACAGTTGTGAAACGTCGCCGGGAAGCGCATCATCCTGAAAGCACTCGGAGGGGATGTCACATGCGAACCGGCCTTATCTTCACAGCTTTTCTGTGCGCTATCTCCGCGCCAGCTTTTGCGAGCGCGGATTACTATCTGCAGATCAAGGGCGTCGCGGCGCAGGACGGCAAATTGTACCTGAAAGTGCAGAGCAGCGGCGATCTCGACGGGGACGGCCTCCCCGATGACGGGATAGTGCGTCTGCAGTGCGCGGGCGGCCAGGTCCGCTTCGCGGAGTTCGTCACCAGTCCGCGCGATATCGCGACCGGCCAGGCAAGCGGCAAGCGTACCCACAAGCCGGTGACCTTCGTCAAGGAATGGGGCCCGGCGACCCCTCAGCTCAGCGCGATGAAGCCTACCTACGACGTGAAAAAAGTCGAAGGGACGGGCGCTCGGGTCGCGGATGGGTGGCAGATGCTTTCGCTGTCCGGTGCCGACGGGTTGTGCCCCGCTGCCGAGGCCGCCGCGGGCGGGGCGGTTAAGACGCGCTCGAACATCCAGAACAATTAGGGCGCCTCTGGTATCGGGTCTAGCAGCCGGGACTGCCGCCGGTCCCGCTGGGACCGATAATGTCGGCGAAGTGGCTCTCGACCACATGATAGCATTCGCACGCGCGGCGCGTGAGGCCCGCGCGGTCGACGACCTGCACCATCCCGCGACCGGTCGTGATCAGCCTTTCGTCCAAGAGCTCGCGGATGACGGCGTTTACCGTCGTGCGCTGAACGCCGAGCAGACCGGCAAGCGCTTCCTGCGTTAGTTCGATCCGGTCGCCAGCCCTGTCCTGCGCGGTCAGCAGCCAGCGTGCGGCGCGCGCCGGGATCGAGTGAAAGGCATTGCATGCAACCGACTGCATCACCTGCGCGAGCAGATAGTCGGAAAAGCGGCAGAAGATGTGGGCAACGAAGCTGCTGCGGTGCTTGGCTTCCTCCAAGGCATCAAGGGGCAGCTTCAATGCCGGGCCGCCGACCTGGACTCGCCCGTGCGAAAAGGCTGGAGCATGCCCGCAGCTGACGATCCCGCCGACCGCACCTTCGCGGCCGATGGAGGCGACTTCGATGGAGCGTCCGTCCGAAAGCTCGACCACCAACGAGATCATGGTCGACTCGAATGGAAACAGGCTTACCTCCACCGGCTTGCCGCGATTCAGGACAGTGTCGCCGGCGGCGAGCTCGACGACCGTTCCGAACGGTTCGAGCAGGGCTCGCACATCACGCTGAAATGTCGAAAGCAGCCGATTGCCGGCGAAAGCGCGGTCAAACTCATCGAGCTCTGTCAGAACCTGAACCGACATACGCATACTCTCCCCCGGGCGAACGTACGACTCTGCCCGGCGCGTCATTACGCGGGCGTGCCGACCCGCCACAAGTCGAAATTTCCTACGCCCGATCGGGGGCCAAGTCCTACATGTAGATTGGTTCTGCCTCGGAACGGTTGGCGAGAAGGAAGCAATCCGCAACCAACCGCAGCGGAGCGACATCGACCAGGCTTCGGCGCTCGTCGATCAGATCGACGAACTCGCGGTACAGCTCCGGATATTCGCCGTAGAGCGCAGCGGTTTCGGCGGCCGGCGACCATTCGACCTCATCGACGAACAAGCGCGAACCGCCTTGTTCCAGCCGGATCGCCCGGCCGTCGGCGGTGTGGATTGCGATCGTCCAATCCTCGCCGTCCTTGCGCAGGAAATCGAGCGCGCAGGTCATAGGGCCGTCGGCGGCCGGGCTGCTGAAGATCACGTCGGCGGCGACCGGCGAATCGGCGTTGCTCGGGAAGCGCAGGTCGGCCGATTTCACGAACAAGGGTCCGGGAAGGATCTTGGTCAGGATCGAAAAGGCGTTGATGCCCGGGTCGAACACGCCGAAGCCGCCGGGCTCGAAAATCCACTGCTGGCCAGGGTGCCATTTGTGCACATCCTCCTGCCAGCGCACTTCCATTGCGGCGATCCTCTTGCCCGCCAGCAACTCGGCGGCGCGGTTGACGGCCGGATTATGCTGCGAATGCCAAGTGGTCTGCAGCGTCAGCCCTTTGGCCTCGGCGAGGCAGGCGAGGTCGTGAATCTCGCTGAGCCCGACGCTCGGCGGCTTTTCCAACATGCAGTGGAGGCCGGCCCCCAGGCACTCGCGCGCAATCTCGTAACGCACGGACGGCGGCGTCGTGATCGACACGGCGTCGAGGTCCGGAACCGAACGCAGCAGCTCGCGCCAGTCGGTGAAGCTCGGCTCGGGCCCAGCGCCCGTGCGGCTCGACGTTGCGGCCAGTTCCAGCCGGGGGTTGGCGGCGATCGACGGGACGTGCTGGTCGGCGGCGATCTTGCCGAAACCGATGATCGCAATTCGCAGCGGGCGCATCAGTGCTTCACTCCTTCGACATAGGCTCGCGCCTTTTCGGCGGTCTCAGTGGCCGGTTGGCCGGGTTTGTAGAGCCCGGAACCGAGCCCGAAGCCGTCGGCTCCGGCGTCTAGCCACGGCTGCATGTTGGTTGGCGACACGCCGCCGACGACAAACAAGGGCGTTTCCTTCGGCAACACGGCCCGCTGCGCCTTCACGACGCCGGGCGTCGCTGCTTCCGCCGGGAACAGCTTTAGTCCATCCGCACCCGCTTCCAAGGCGGCGAAACCTTCGGTCGGCGTGAAATAGCCAGGGCACGAGACGAGCCCGGCTTCGGCGGTGGCGCGGATCACGGCCAGGTTCGTGTTCGGCGACACGATCAATCGCCCGCCGGCGGCTTCCACGTCCGCGACCTGCTCGACCGTTAGCACCGTTCCGGCGCCGATCAGCGCAACCTCGCCGAAGCGGTCCGCAAGAATCCGAATGCTCTCCAGCGGATCGGGCGAGTTGAGCGGCACCTCGATGATCCGGATACCGGCCTGGACGATGGCATTTCCGGTGTCCGCCACCTCGGCGGGCGTCACTCCGCGGATGATCGCAATCAGCGGGCACTCCGCCACATATTGGTGGAAGCGGTCTTTGTTCGTCATTGCGAAATCAACCCCGCGAGCCGGCGGGCGCCGGCGAGAAAGGTGCGTTCGCCATCCAGCTCGACGGCTTCGCGGCCGGCGGCGCGGATGGCGGTTGCGTACAGTTCGGTTAGCTCCGGACGGGCCATGACGACAATCGGGCCCTCGGCCGCATCGGCAAGCCCGATGCGCACGTCGCCGCCAATCAGCAGCCCGCTGGTGTAGGATGCCGCGTTGGCCGCAGGCGCCTTGCCGAGCAGTACGGCGGCCCTGACGCCGAAGAGTTCGGACTGCAGATATTCTTTCGCGAATCCGCTCGATACGCCGCGCAGGAACGCGTCGCCGGGCGTGACTTCGCCTGCGAGCAGGTCCGACAATATGCTGTGCTTGCGGAGAAGGTTGAACAATTCCCCGGTCATGACGGTACGGAAAGAAACGATCCGCCCGCCGACCAGGTTGATCCACTTGTTGTGCGTGCCCGGATGGCAGACGGTGCAATCGTTCGGAATCATGCCGGCCGCGATCGCTCCCAGGAGCTGGACCTCCTCGCCCCGCATCACGTCCGCGCGCACGTCGTTCGAAAAACAGACGCCCGGGACGATTCCGTGCCGCTCATCGACCCAGACGATGCCGCCGCTCAGCTGCTCCAGTCCCGCCGGACAGGGCACATATCGCGCTTCCTTCCAGCCGCGGTTCGACCCGACCATGCCTGCAAGCAGCATCGGCTTCTCGCCAAGCTGGGCGTGAATCTCCGCCACCGCCGCGTCGAATCCATCCTTGGGAACCGACAAAATGCCTTTGCCGTCCTCGAACTCGCGGACGCATTCGCCTGATGCATCAATGAGATAAGCACGGCGATTCGTCGTCCCCCAATCGGCTGCAATATATCCGTCTGCCCAGCGCATGCGCGCCCCTTTAGCGAAAAGTAGGAGGAATGCGACCGCCCGTTGCCGATTCTACGCTTGAGCCAATCGACTGTTGCGTCCCCGCGCAAATGCAACCATTTCGCCTCCGCCTGTTTATGTGAGCAGGTTCGGTCCGGCTCAGGGCCGACGGGGCAATCACCGCCGCAAGGAGACGAGACCATCGCCAACTTCATGTTCGCGACAGGGATAGAAAACAGCATCCCGACGATTGACAACGGCAGGACGCGCGTCGACCAGATGGAAGTGACCGGCCACTATGAACGGTGGCGCGAGGATTTCGACTGCGTCCAGGAAGTCGGGATCAATTACCTGCGCTACGGGCCGCCGATCCACCGCACCTACCTCGGTCCGCGCAAGTACGACTGGGACTTTACCGACCTCACCTTCGCCGATCTGCGACGGCGGGAGATCACGCCCATTGTCGACCTTTGCCATTTCGGAATTCCGGACTGGATCGGCAACTTTCAGAACCCCGACTTCCCGCAGTTGTTCGCGGCTTATGCTGGCGCGTTCGCCGAACGCTATCCGTGGGTGCAGCTCTACACGCCGATCAACGAGATGTTCATCTGCGCGGTCTTCTCCGCCAAATATGGCTGGTGGAACGAGCAGTTGCAGGACGACCGATCGTTCGTGACCGCATTGAAGCATATCGTCAGGGCCAACGTCATGGCGATGATCGAAATCCTCAAGCGCCGCCACGACGCCATCTTCATCCAGTCGGAATCGTCCGAATATTATCACGCCGACAGCCCGGCCGCGATCGGCAAGGCCGAAGTGCTCAACCAGATGCGCTTCCTCAGCCTCGACCTCAATTACGGCCGGCGGGTCGACAGCGGGATGTATCAGTACCTTCTCGACAACGGCATGACCCGTGACGAATATGACTGGTTTCTCGAGCACCGGCTCAAGCAGAACTGCATCTTCGGCAACGATTATTATATGCTCAACGAGCATCGCGTGTTCGCCGACGGCCACACCGTCTCGGCCGGTGAGACCTTCGGCTACTGCGAGATCACCCGCCAATATTACAACCGGTACCGGTTGCCGGTGATGCATACCGAGACCAATTTGTGGGAAGGCCCGCACGGCGACGAAGCAGTGAAGTGGCTATGGAAGGAATGGGCCAACGTTCTCCGGCTCAGGAACGTCGGCATCCCCACCGTCGGCTTCACCTGGTATTCCCTGATCGACCAGATCGACTGGGACACCGCGCTTCGGGAGAAGAACGGCAACGTCAATCCGCTCGGCCTGTTCGACCTCAACCGCAAGATCCGCAACGTGGGCAAAGCCTACAAGCAGCTGATCGCCGATTGGCGCGACGTGCTTCCCGCGCAGAGCGTCTGCCTGGTGGTGCCGATCCGCAAGGTCAACGATCAGGGCGAGTATAACACGACCTATTCGACCCCGACGGATTCAACCGACAGCAGCGGCAATACGGAGGGCAGCCCCGGTTAGTCCGGGCTCAAATCACTCCGCGCCGGATCTGGTCGAGCTCGATGCTCTCGAACAGGGCTTTGAAATTGCCCTCGCCGAAGCCTTCGTTGCCCTTGCGCTGAATCATCTCGAAGAAGATCGGGCCGATCACATTCTGGGTGAAGATCTGCAGCAGCAGGCCCTGCCCTTCGGTCGGAGCGCCATCGACCAAAATCTTGCGCTGCTTCAGCTCGGCATTGGGCTCGCCATGGCCGGCCACCCGCTCGTCGAGCAGGTCGTAATAGGTGTCCGGCGTGTCCTGGAACGGAATGCCGCGGGCGGCGAGCACATCGACCGATGAATAGATGTCGCTGCTCCCAAGCGCGATATGCTGGATTCCCTCGCCCTTATATTCGCGCAGAAATTCCTCGATCTGGCTCTTGTCGTCCTGGCTCTCGTTGAGCGGGATGCGGATCTGGCCGCAGGGCGAAGTCATCGCCTTGGAGAACAGCCCGGTGACCTTCCCCTCAATGTCGAAATAACGAATCTCGCGGAAATTGAACAACCGCTCATAGAATTCGGCCCAATGGCTCATCCGGCCGCGGTTCACATTGTGGGTGAGGTGGTCGATGTAGGTAAGGCTCGAGTCGAGCTCGGCCATTCGCTCCTGCCAGCCATCCTCGAAGCGGAAGTCGACGTCGTAGATCGAGCCCTCCGCGCCGTAGCGGTCGACGAGATAGAGACGCGATCCGCCGATGCCCTCGATGACAGGGATGTTGAGCTCCATCGGCCCGACGTCATTTTCGAGACCCTTGGCTCCCAGTTCAATCGCGCGCGCATAGGCCGTGGCGGCATCCTTGACCCGGAACGCCATCGCACAGGCGCACGGGCCGTGATCGCGCGCAAACTGCTGGGCGAAGCTTTCCGGTTCGGCGTTGATGATGAAGTTGATTTCGCCCTGGCGGTGCAGCGTCACGTCCTTGCGGCGGTGGCGGGCGATCGCGGGGAAGCCCATCTTCGTGAAGAGCGAGCGCAGCAGCTCCGGGTCCGGAGCGGCATATTCGACGAATTCGAAGCCGTCGGTGCCCATCGGATTTTCGAGCCCGAGCGGGCCCTTGTCGAGTGTAGCTGTGGCCATCCATGTTCTCCATGGCTGCAACGAACCCGGCCTCGCTCAAGTTGCGAAGATCCCAAAGGTCACGTCCCGCCGGTGCTCGTCGGCGCCCGGCAGGCTGGACAGTAAGTGCAGCCACGTCCTCATCATTGGCAGGCCCGCCAATGAGGACTAGCCCCCTTTAGCGCCGCGGCAGACAGGAGGAAAGCAATGAACATTCCGGACGGCTGGACCCAAGACGGCGAGGCGCTGACGCGCAGCCTGACCTTCAAGGATTTCGCGGAGGCCTTCGCCTTCCTAACCCGCGTCGCCTTTCACGCCGAAAGCCAAGACCACCACCCCGAATTCACCAGCGTCTGGAACCGCGTCGACTTCCGCCTGACCAGCCATGATGCCGGCGGGGTGACGGAACGTGACCTGGCGCTGGCAGTGGCGATCAACGGGTTTGCTCGGCAATCGGGGGTTTAAGGGTGCCGCTTACAAACTGTTAACTGGTTGAGGGTAAAGGAAAGCTGCCGGGAATTTAACCCTTCTTTCATCCGCAGCCCCGACGATCTCCGTCCAGCATCATCGGCGCGCGCAATTGCGCGGCCCGACGGGCTGCAGGAGACGGAAGATGTTGAAGCGCTGGAGCCGATTGCGGGCGGACGAGCGGGGCGCCACCGCGATCGAATATGCACTGATAGCATCGCTGATCGCGGTTGCCGCAGTGACGGCAATGAACAGCCTCGGTTCGAACCTCAACACCACTTATTCGAAGGTCTCTAATCAGCTCGGTTGATTACCGCAGCTTAGATGATGGATGCAATCGGCTTGCCGTCGCGAAGCACGTCGCACACGGGGCAGTCGCCGCTGTCAGCCGCCTGCTGAACCGCCTGGCCGTCCGAAGAAGCAAGGATGTCCTTCTTCTTGATGACCGCGCCGCCCGGCTTGGCTAACTTGTTGATTCGGTAAAGTTTCATCGAAGATCCCCGCCCGCAGCATGGCTCAACATGCCGGTTGCGGCAAGTGGCCCTTCGGTCAGGAACGCGGCTTTCGTGGCGGGCGTGCTTTCGGTGCACGCTCCGGGCTGAAGCCGCCCTTTGGCGCTGGGCTCCTCGGGGAGTGAGGAGCAACGTCGCGCGGCTGGGCGAGCTCGATAATCATGCCTTCGTCCTCGGGAGCGATGGTCGCCCGGCGAAGCGCCTTGATGAAGGATGGAGTCGCCCGCTCGGTCACTTGGAAATAGCTGTCGCTGGCGGCGATTCGGATCGCGCCGATCTCGGCCCGGCTGACGTGGCCGTAGCGGCAGATCACCGGAAGCAGCCAGCGCGGATCGGCATTGTGGCGGCGGCCCGCATTGATTCGGAACCAGCTCGCCGTCTCGAAGCCGGGACGAGGACCGTCGGCCGGGCCGCGTTCCGCAACGGCGCCGTCCGAGTGGATGTCTTCGGGTGCAGGCAGGTCCGATTTGAGCGCACGGACGAGCGCGGCGGCGATGGCCTCGGGCGGCAATTCGGCCATCAGCCGTTGCGCCAGCGCCACTTCTTCCTCGTCGGCATCAACCGGCGCGGCCACCGTTGCAAGTAGCCGTTCGCGGTCCTTGGCAAGAATTTGCGACGCCGTCGGCGGAGTGATCCACTCTGCTGCGATCCGCGCTCCGCGAAGCATGCCTTCGACGCGCTTGCGGGCGCGGAACGGGACGAGCAGGACGGCCGTGCCCTTGCGCCCGGCGCGCCCGGTGCGGCCCGAGCGGTGCTGCAGCGCCTCGGCATCGCGCGGAAGCTCGACGTGGATTACGAGCGACACGGACGGAAGGTCGATTCCGCGGGCGGCGACATCGGTGGCGACGCAAACCCGCGCACGCTGGTCGCGCAGCGCCTGGATCGCGTGGTTGCGCTCGTTCTGGCTATGCTCGCCGGACAGCGCGACGGCGTGGAAGCCGCGCTCGGTCAGGCTGGCGTGGAGACGGCGCACCGCGTCTCGAGTCGCGCAGAAGAGGATGGCCGTCTCTGCATCGTGGAAGCGCAGCAGGTTCACGACCGCATGTTCGATGTCGGTCGGGGAAACGGACACCGCCTGATAGGCGATGTCGCTATGGGCTTCGCGGTCGCCGAGCGTCTCGATCCGAAGCGCGTCCTTCTGATAGCGTTTGGCGAGCGCCAGGATCGGGCGCGGCATGGTCGCGGAGAAAAGCAAGGTGCGACGCTCGTTGGGCGTGCCGTCGAGGATCTCCTCGAGCTCCTCGCGGAAGCCCATGTCGAGCATCTCGTCGGCCTCGTCGAGCACCACGGCGCGAATCGCGGTCAGGTCCAGCGCGCCGCGTTCGAGGTGATCCCGCAGGCGGCCCGGTGTTCCGACCACGATATGCGCGCCGCCGTTGAGGGCGCGGCGTTCCTTCATCGGGTCCATCCCGCCGACACAGGTGATGACGCGCGCTCCGGCCGAGGCGTAGAGCCATTCCAGTTCCTTGCTGACCTGCATCGCAAGCTCGCGGGTCGGAGCAATGACCAGCGCCAGCGGAGCGCGCGCGAAGGGCAGGCAGTCCGCCTCGATCAACTGCGCGGCAATGGCGAGACCGAAGGCGACGGTCTTGCCGGACCCGGTGCGGGCGGAAACGATCAAGTCGCGGTCGTGGGCGTCGTCGCCGAGGACGGCCGACTGGACTGGCGTGAGTGCGGAATAGCCGCGCGTTTCGAGCGCCGTGGCCAGCGCCGAATGAATCTTGGGGTGAAGCATGGCCGCGCACCTAGCCCGAACCGGCGCCGGGCGATAGGAGGCAATGATGGCCGAACAGCCGAACCTCAGCGAATATCGCACCGGGCACGACCCGCGCACCCTGCGCGATGCGCTCGGCTGCTTCGCCACGGGGGTGACCATCGTCACTTGCATTGCCCCGGACGGCCAGCCGGTCGGGCTGACCGCGAACAGTTTTACGTCCGTATCGCTTGATCCGCCGTTGCTGCTGGTGTGCATCGCCAAGCCGGCAGGGTGCGCCGAGGCGATGATCGAAGCGAGCCATTTCGCTGTGAACGTGCTCCAAAATGAACAGCAACCGGCGTCCATCCGTTTCGCCGCGCGGGACGAGGACCGGTTCGGCGCGACGCCGTGGTCCGAAGGCGAATTCGGCCCGCCGATATTGAAGGACTCGCTCGGCGTGTTCGAATGCGAGCGCTTCCAGGTGCATGATGGCGGCGACCATCACATCCTGGTCGGGCGCGTGCTCAAGGCGAGCTTCGACGCGGCGCTGGACCCGTTACTTTATTTCCGCGGCAAGTACCGGCGACTGCATTTCGACTGACCCGGAAGAATCTCTGCTTCCTGGCGGCACCGGACCGGATTGCCGCGCGTTGTTGGTCGACATGATTTTTCGATTGGAGCAGAAATGAACATCGACACACTTGCCGGTGAAGGCACGGAACTCAAGGGGCAGTTCAAGGAAGGCCTTGGCAACGCGACCGGCGATCCGCTGCTTCAACGCGACGGGATGGCGGATCAGCTGTCCGACAATCTGCGCAAGGGTTTTGGCGCGGTTCGGGACTTCGCTCGGGAGCGGCCGATGGCCGCCGCTGCGGTCGCCGGTACGTTTGCGCTAGCGCTGTTCGGGAGCTTGCGCGGCAAGCGCGCCTAACGGCGACGACGATCACATCCTGGTTGGTAGGGCGCTCAAGGCGAGCTTTGACGCCGCGCTGTGGCAAGTACCGGCTGCTGCAGTTCGATTGAAGAAGGCGGTCAACCGGCCATTATCGTCGCCGCGATTTCCTCCATGCTGCCCGCGACCTGGATGGCGTCGCTTCCGATCATGCCGACCTTGGTCTGGCCGTTTTCATGCTCGCGAAGCCAGGCGATGTTCTGCGGAATCACCATATAATCTCCGCCGCGGGATTTCAGCCGAACGAACTTGATGGCTTCGGCCATTTCTCACTCCAGACGTTGCCGGCGGCGCGGAGATCCGCCGCCTCTCGCGCCAGCCCTGCAACCAAATGATTAATGGCGTGGCCGAGGAGTGCGACATTTTTGCGCGGCGGACTAATGCGCAGCCGCCGGACCTACCTTGCGCGGGATCAGGTGCAGGACCGCGACGATAAGCGCGCCCACGACGATGCCGACGGCCGCCCCCGCGATCGCATGGACGAGCCAGGCCAGGAACCCGCTGTTGCCGGCAAGCTGATGACCGCGTTGGTTGATCGCGTCCGGGATGAAGGTCAGGATGTGCAGCTCGTGGAGGCCGTGGACGAGGATTCCTCCGCCCACCCATAGCATTGCCGCCGTGCCGATGCCCGACAGCGCGCCGAGCAGCCACGGAACGACATGGACCAGCCCGCGGCCGAAGGCGCGCGTGCCGGCACTCTTTCGCTCGGCCATGTGCAGGCCGATGTCGTCGAGCTTCACGATCAGCCCGACGGCGCCGTAGACGGCGACGGTGATGACCAGCCCGACCGCGGCAAGCGCTCCGGCGCGCATCCAGAGGTTGAAGTCGGTGAGCTGGGCGAGGGCTATAACCATGATCTCGGCGGAGAGGATAAAATCGGTGCGGATTGCGCCGGCCACCTGGCGGTGCTCGAGTTCTTCGGCGGTGTCAGCCTCCATCAGCTCGACCTCGTCGTGACGGTCGCCGCTGATCTTTTCCCACAGTTTCTCGGCGCCTTCGAAGGCGAGATAGCCGCCGCCGATCATCAGCAAGGGCGTGATCAGCTGCGGCAGGAAGGCTGACAAAGCGAGCGCCGCGACGAGGATGATGACCTTGTTCTTGAGCGAGCCGAGCGCAATCTTGCCGATGATCGGAAGCTCGCGGTCGGGCGTGAAGCCGGTCACGTAATTGGGGGTGACGGCGGTGTCGTCGATTACGACGCCGGCCGCCTTGGAGCCAGCCTTGCCGACGGCGCCGCCGATATCGTCGACCGAAGTGGTGGCGATCTTGGCGATGGTTGCAATGTCGTCGAGGAGCGCGATCAGGCCTGAGGGCATGGCCGCGCGTTAGGCAACTTGCCTAGTGAGTGCAATTCGCGCATCCGGCGAGCCATGCTGGCAATGGATTTCATCAAGGCGAACCGCGAGACGGTCGAGCGCGCGATCCGCGACAAGAATGTAAAGCTCGACCTTGGCGAGCTGCTGGCGCTCGAAGCCGAGGTGCGCGGGCTCAAGACCGAGATCGACCGGCTGCGGGCGGAGCGGAATGCGATCAGCGCCGGGTTCAAGAGCGCGGCCCCCGAGGAGAAAGCGGAGCTTGGGCGCAAAGCGAAGGAAGCGGGCGCGAAGGCGAGCGAGCTGGAAGGACAGCTCGGCGAGAAGGATCAGGCGCTCAAAGCGCTGACGCTGAAAATTCCCGGCATTCCTTACGAAGGCGCGCCGGTCGGACCGGACGAGAACAGCAACTCCGTCATCCGCACCGAAGGCACGGTTCCGCAATTCGCCTTCGAGCCGCTCGACCATGTGGCGCTGATCGAGACGAACGACTGGGCCGACCTTAGCCGGATCGTGCAGGTGTCGGGATCGAGGACTTACTGCCTGAAGGGGCGGCTGGCGCTGCTCGAGACCAAGCTGATGGGCTGGGCGCTGGAGCGGATCGCGGAAGGTGGGTTTACGCCAATTACCGTGCCGGCGATCGCGCGCGAACAGGCCTTCCTCAACCAGGGGCAATTCCCCGGCCACGAAGAAGAAACATACCAGCTGCCCAACGACGATTTGTGGCTGGCGGGCACGGCGGAAGTCGCACTGACCTCGCTGCATTCGGGCGAGATCATCGAGGCGGACAAATTGCCCGTGCTTTACGCCGGCTATTCGCCCTGTTTCCGCCGCGAAGCGGGCAGCGCGGGTCGCGACGTGCGGGGCCTCTTGCGCGTCCACCAGTTCGTGAAGGTCGAACAGTACGTCATTTGCGAGGCGGACGAGGCGCAATCGGCCAGCTGGCACGCGCGGCTGCTGGAGCTTGCGGAGAGCCTGCTGCAGGCGCTCGAAATCCCGTACCAGGTGATCGAGACCTCGACCGGCGACATGGGGCTGGGCAAATATCGCATGAACGATATCGAGAGCTGGGTGCCGAGCCTTGGCAAATATCGCGAGACGCACAGCTGTTCGACGCTTCACGACTGGCAGGCGCGGCGGGCGAACATCCGCTACCGCGACAAGGACGGCAAGGTGCGGTTCGCGCACACGCTTAACAATACGGCGCTGGCGAGCCCGCGTATTCTCGTTCCGCTGCTGGAAAACCACCAGATGGAGGACGGGCGCGTACGGCTGCCCAAAGCGCTGCAGGAGCTTATGGGCGGAGAGTATCTCTGAAGTTCACCGGAGACGACCGGCCGCCGCCGGCATACATGCGTTTCGTCGAAGTGGGCTGGCTTCTCGGGCGCTTCTGGCACAGCTTTGGCCATGTTCGCCCCCGGGGACCGGAGAAAGGCGATCCGGCGCTCGTGATCCCCGGCTTCCTCGCCACCGACCGTACCTGCACGCAGTTGCGCCGGTCGTTGGCGGCGGAGGGCTGGCGGACCTATCCGTGGGACCTCGGGCTCAACCGCGGAGCGCATGCGGATGTGCTCCGGCATCTGCGGCAGCGGCTTGAGGCAATTTACGATGGCACGCCGGTGCTGGTGGTCGGCTGGAGCCTCGGCGGCCTGTTCGCGCGCGAGCTTGCACGCGAGGCGCCGGACCTGGTTCGGGCGGTCGTGACCCTCGGCTCGCCATTCTCGGGCCACCCGCGCCAGAACAATGTCTGGCGGCTCTATGAAGCGGTCGCGGGACACAAGGTCGATGCTCCGCCGATCGCTCACCGGCCCGAAAAGCCGCCGGTGCCGACCCTCGCGTTGTGGTCGCGACGGGACGGGATCGTTGCGCCGCGCGCCGCAAGTGGGCTCGAGGGCGAGCGCGACAAGGCGGTCGAGATGCGCTGCAGCCACATGGCATTCGGTGTGTCCGGACGCGCCAGCAGACAGGCTGTGCGCGAGATCGGCATGTTCCTCAAAGAGGTCGAGCGATCCTGAGCGGCGCACGACCGCTCGTTCAGGCCATGGAAATGGCGGATTTCCTATTAGCTCCGCATGATGAAACAGACTCTGACCGGATTTGCCTTGATCGGGATGGCGACAGCCGCGTCGGGCGGCGCCCCGATCGAAGGGCAATGGACGAACCCGAAGCGGAGCGTCGTCGTGGACGTGGCGCCGTGCGGCTCCGCCTGGTGCGGGACGGTCGTGAAGGCCTCCGACAAGGCGAAGTCCAACGCGCGCAAGGGCGGCACTCCCAACCTCATCGGGCGTCAGATCCTGAGCGGCCTCAGGCCGATCGGACCGGGCCGCTACAAAGGCAAGGCGTTTGTCCCCAAGCGCAATCTTTACGCAAGCGCGACGGTCCGGCAGATCAATCCCAACTCGATGGAAGTGGAAGGCTGCGCGCTGATGGGCCTCATCTGCGACGAACAGCGCTGGACGCGAGTCCGCTAGACAATTCCGAAGGTCCAGCCTTCACTCCGCGCGATTTCCGGCCTCAGGCCCTCCGGTGCGAATGCTCGCGGCTCCGTCCGCGCCAGCGCCCGCATCCCGGCGGCGGTGACGAGCGCATCCGTCTGATGATCATTCGGCTGGAAGCTTAACCGCACCGCCTTGCTTCCAAGCCCCCTCAGCGCAGCGTTGAGGTCGGCGCGGCTGCGCAGCTTGGTTCCCGTCATTCCGGCCCTGCGCAGGTAGATTCGGGTATAGATTTCGACCATCGCGCTGCCATGGTCGGGCAACGGGTCCATCGGCCAGATCGCGACCTTGCCGTCGATCCTGCGAAGAAGCCGCATACCCGAAAAACTCGCCTTCGCCACCTGCGCGGCACCGATTGCGTCATAGGCGCTCGCGGACTTGCGCCCGCCTTGGCGGTTCAGCTGCGTATCGCACTGGCGGAAGCGGACGAAATCCGCCTTCACCCCGTCCGCAATGCCGAAGTAGAAGTGCCGGCGGTGCACCTGCTCGAGAAAGCTCGCCGCGCCGAGATCCTCGTCGCTGCAGCGATCATCGACATAGGCCCAGAACTCGCGCGCGGTCGACGGCACGTCAGATTCGCCGGGCAGATATTCGCCGCGCTCGATCAGCGGAGGAGCGAAGCTGAAGTCGAAGCCGAACAATGCCGGCTCCTTCGCCGCGCGCTTTAGCAGCCAGTGAAGCACTTCCGCGCGCGACCAGATGTGGCCGGGGCGGACGAGCCGCGGCGCCGCATCGCCCCGCGCTTCGGCGATGGCGATTCCCTTGTGGCGGCGGCCTTTCGCGCCGGACCAGTCGATGGCGATGAAGGAGGTGAAGTGGGCTCCCCTCCCGCTTGCGGGAGGGGCTGGGGGAGGGTCTGTCTTGTTCATCGCCGGCGGCCTGGACAAGCCCTCCCCTCGATCCCCTCCCGCGAGCGGGAGGGGAGGATCTTCACACCAGCGGCGGCTGGAGATCGTCCTCGGGCGGCGGGGCCTTGCGGAGGCGGGGCGGGGGCGGGGGCGCTACCGGCGCGTTGCGCGACTGCCATTCCTCCAGCGCTCGGACCGCGGCATCGCGTCCGCCTAGACCGAACGCCAGCGCCGTCGCGATGGCCGCCGAGCCGAGGATCAGTCCGAACGCCATCTGCACGATCATGTCGGCAAGCCCCATGAACGTGAGCCCGATGGCCGTGAACAAGGCGATGATCGCATATTTGACGATGGTCTCTGCATAACCGCTGTCGCCGGTCGAGCTTCCAACCAGGTTCGACAGCAGGCGCGCGAGGAAGATTCCGACGACGATGATGACTGTCCCGAAGATGACCTTGCCGCCAAGCTCGGTGATCTGGAGCAGCAGCACTGCGCTATAGTCGCCGCCGATCTCTTTTGCGGCTTCCATGAGCCCCACAAGGAGCAGGGCAGTCATTGCAATGCTGCCGACGATGCGAGAGGGTGATGTGGTCGGTGGCATGACCCCCAGAGCACCGATGGTCCGATCGAACCCGAGACTGGGCAGCACCGTTTCGATGAGGGTTTTCAGCCAACGGCCGGTTACGAATGCAATCGACACGAAAATAAGTGCCAGCAGAGCGTGCGGGATTGCGAGCGCAATCGAATTGAGCATTGCGGTCGCCGGATTTGAGATCGCCGAAATCTCCAGGATTTGCAGCGCTCCAATGGAGGCGAAGATAATGATGACAGCCGAAACCGTCACGCCGACTGCCTTGGCAAGCGTGCTCCGGACCGGCGCTGTTCCTTCCGCTGCAACGCCGTCCGCATCGACGGCGAGCGGCGCTTCGCCGACGCTGATTCCCGCGCGGCCGAGCAGCCGCTCGAGGTTGAGCGCACCAAGCGCCGCCTCGATGATGTGCCGCACGATCCGAGCAAGGATCAGACCGGCGAAGAAGAACAGGCCGGCGCCGAGCAGGTGCGGAAGGAAAGCGAACACTTCGTTCGTCATGTTGGTGACCGGAGTCAGCACGCCCGACAGGCCCAGCGGCTGCAGCGCGGCGATCAGTCCGACCAGCCACACGAGCCAGTAAGCAAGCCTGCCCAGCTCCGTGCCGACCGACTCCCCGCCGGCCTGCGGATGCCGTTTAAGCACCGGCAT
Source organism: Sphingomicrobium sp. (assembly GCA_039915925.1). Lineage (GTDB taxonomy): Bacteria > Pseudomonadota > Alphaproteobacteria > Sphingomonadales > Sphingomonadaceae > Sphingomicrobium. Next base: position 37,677 of record JBDSMG010000036.1, on the reverse strand, counting down.
CCGATTTACCGCGCGGCCGACAGCCCACTGAACCGCCTTGGCGATGAAGTGGGTCGCGATGAGGATGATGATCGCGAGCAGGACCTTCGGCCCCCACTGCACGATCTGGTCCCGCCAATAAGCCGTCGGCATGTCGCTCCGGTACATGTCTCTCTCCGCTATGTGTCGTCTTGCTGCCGCTTAACGCGCATCGCGTCCCAATAAGCAATGCGCTCCGCGATCTTCGCCTCGAAACCCCGTGTGGTCGGTTCGTAGAAGCTCTGCGGACTCATCTCGTCGGGCCAGTAATTCTGCCCGGAAAAGCCTTCGTCCGTGTCATGGTCGTAGGCATAGCCCTTGCCGTAGCCGATATCCTTCATCAGCTTAGTAGGCGCGTTGAGGATGTGCGCCGGAGGCATCAGCGATCCCGTTTCCTTCGCGCTGCGCCACGCGGCTTTCTGCGCAGCGTAAGCCGCGTTCGATTTAGGCGCGGTCGCGAGATAGAGGCAGGCCTGAACGATCGCGAGCTCTCCTTCGGGGGAGCCGAGGAAGTCGTAAGTGTCCTTGGCGGCGATGCATTGCACCAGCGCCTGCGGGTCGGCGAGGCCGATGTCCTCGACGGCGGCACGCGTAAGGCGCCGGAGCACGTAGAGCGGCTCCTCGCCCGCGGTCAGCATCCGCGCGAGATAATAAAGCGCCGCCTGCGGATCGCTTCCGCGGATCGACTTATGGAGCGCGGAGATGATGTTGTAATGACCCTCGTGGTCCTTGTCGTAGACCGCGACCCGCCGTTGCAGGAGCGCGGCGAGGCTGGAGGGATCGAGCGGCTCATCGAGCTTGACGTCGTAAAGCGTCTCGACCTGGTTGAGCAGGAAGCGGCCGTCACCGTCAGCGCTTGCAATGAGCGCGGATCGGGCCTCGGCGGTGAGCGGGAGCGGGCGGTCCATTTCGGCTTCGGCGCGGGCGATCAAGGCGCCAAGCGCCTCATGATCGAGGCGGCGCAGGATCAGCACCTGGCAGCGCGAGAGTAGCGCGGCGTTAAGTTCGAAGCTCGGGTTCTCGGTCGTTGCGCCGACCAGAGTGACCGTGCCGTTCTCGACATAGGGCAGGAAGCCGTCCTGCTGCGCGCGGTTGAAGCGGTGGATTTCGTCCACGAACAACAGCGTTCGCTGGCCCGTCCGGGCAGCGGTCTGGGCTTCGGCGAACACTTTCTTGAGGTCGGCGACGCCGGAGAAGACGGCGGAGATCGCCACGAAGCGCAGCCCGACCGCGTCGGCCAGCAGCCGCGCAATGCTCGTCTTTCCGGTTCCGGGTGGGCCCCACAGGATCATCGAGCCAAGCTTGCCTGCCGCGACCATGCGCCCGATCGCACCTTCCGGTCCGGTCAAATGTTCCTGGCCCACAACTTCGTCGAGGCCTTTCGGCCGCAGCTTGTCGGCCAGCGGCGCGTCGGGCGCCGCCGCACTCGCGCTGCTGCTTTCCTGATCGGCGAACAGGTCGGCCATCGCCGCTTTCTTAGCCGCGCCAGAACAAAATGCACGAGCCACTTGAAGCCGATGCATCGAAGATATATCTTAGACACATCTGAGGAGATGGTGCATGAGACACAGACATAGGCACGGATGCGGCCCAGAGGGACGTGGCGGCTGGCCGGAAGGGCTCGAAGGCTTGCAGGCTTTGTTCGCCATGCGCGGCGGACCGCGCGGCTTCGGCGGACGCTTTGGGCCGTTCAATTTCGATTTCGACGAAGGCTCTCGTCGAGGTGGAGGCCGCGGGCGGCGGCGCATGTTCGAAAGCGGCGAGCTGCGGCTCGTGCTCCTCAAGCTGATCGCGGACGAACCGCGCCACGGCTACGACCTCATTCGCGCGATCGAGGAGTTGACGGGCGGCGAATATGCGCCGAGCCCCGGCGTCATCTATCCGACGCTGACGCTGCTTCAGGACATGGAGCTTATCACGGAAACGGAGGGCGAGGGGTCACGCAAGCCGTTCCAGATCACCGAGCAAGGCCGAGAACATCTTGCCGAACGCGAGGCCGAGGTCGAAGCTTTGTTCGAGCGGCTCGAGGAGCTTGCGCCCCCGAAGCGCAGCGAGACCGGTCGGGCGATCGGCCGCGCGGTTAAGAATCTGATGTCGGCGCTCGGCAACCGCATCGGCCGCGAAGGCCTCGACGACGATCTCCTGCACGAGATCGCCGCGATCCTCGACGACGCGGCGCAACGGATCGAACGAGTGAAGTAGCCTAGCGCCCGGTCATGCGGGCGAGGCGGGCACGCCGCTCGATCGCCCGCGTGTAGACCTTGAGCACGGCTGAGTTGATCGTGTCCCAGTCGCGGGTCTGAGCGATGGCCAGACCCGCGGCTCCGTGCCGTTGGCGAAGCTCCGGCTGCGCGGCATAGGCCTGCAACGCATCGGCCATTGCGTCGGTGTCGCCGGGCTCGACGAGGATGCCGTTGTGGCCGTCCTGGACCAGGTTGGTGGTCCCGGTGGCGACGCAGGCGATAACCGGTAATCCGCAAGCCATCGCTTCAAGCGTCACATTGCCGAACGTTTCGGTGACCGACGGATTGAGAAGCACGTCGGTGCTTGCAAGCGCATGCGCCAGCTCGCAGCCGACTTGCTGGCCAACAAATTTTGCGTCCGGCAAATTTTGCTCGAGCCATGGACGGGCGGGGCCGTCCCCGATCACCAGCACGCGGTGCGGGACTCGGCGCTCGGCGAGCGTCTTCACTGCGGCCGAAAAGACGTCGAGCCCCTTTTCCATCACGATCCGGCCGAGGAACGCTATGACGAATTCGTCGTCGCCGATGCCGAGTTCCCGCCGCCAGCCGAGGTCGCGCCGTCCGGGGTTGAACTGCTCGCGGTCGATGCCGCGCGACCAGATCGAGATATGCTTATTCATGCGCTGCGCGTGCAACACGGCCGCGGTGGATTCCGCAGGAGCCACGATCGCGTCGCAACGACTGTAGAGCCGGCGCATGATCGCCCGCGCCGCCGGCTCGAGCATTTCGAGATGATAATAAGTGAGATAGGTTTCGAAGCGCGTGTGGATCGATGCGATTGCGGGGATGTTGCGGCGCCGCGCCCAGCTCACCGCCCGGTGCGCGACGATGTCGGGGCTCGCGATATGGACGACGTTCGGGCTGAAGTCGGCGAGGTCGCGGCGAAGGCGCGGCGTCAGCGACAGTGGCATGCGATATTCCGGCCGGAAGGGGATCGGGAACGACGGCACGCTGACCAGGTCGCCGGTCGCTTCGAAAGCGGGCTTGTCGACGGTCGGCGCATAGACGCGCACATTCGCGCCGACGCGGAGCAGATATTCGACCAGGCGGTTGAGCGCCTGGTTCGCACCGTCGCGCACATAGTTGTAATTGCCCGAGAAGAGGGCGATGCGAAGTTCGTTCGGGTGCACGGGCACGCCCTTAACGGAGGGAGCCGCAAAGGCAAAATGACGGCTGCTGCGCCTGAACCGGTCAAGATCGGGCTTCCGCCGATCGCCTGCCCGGACGCTCGGCTGTTCATCTTCGGCAGCCTACCGGGAGATGCCTCGCTTGCGGCGCGGCGATACTATGCGCATCCGACCAACCAGTTCTGGCACCTGCTCGGCCATGCCATCGGCGAAGAGCTTCACGTCATGGCTTACGACGAACGGCTCGCGCGGCTGGCGGATCGGAAAATCGGGCTGTGGGACGTGATCGCAAGCGCCGCGCGGCGGGGGAGCCTCGATCAGGCAATTCGTTCGGCGGGACATAATCCCATCGACCGCTTGCTCGAAAATTTCCCTGACGTGCAGGCCGTCGCTTTCAACGGATTAACCGCAGCACAGGTTGGGCGGAACGTGTTTGGGTCGACGCAACTCACATTGATCGACTTGCCGTCATCGAGCGCCGCCAACACCAAGCGGTTCGACCAGAAGGCGGAGATCTGGGATCAACTCGCAAATTATGCGGGCCCCAAGGTCTTGCCGCATGCGTAGAGCATGCCACTATGGCGCTCATGATCTCCGACGAAGAGGAAACCAGCCGCGACAAGCAATTGTCGATGGTCGACGAAGCTTTGGTGGCCGGTACGATTGCCAACACCAACGGCCTGCTGGTGATCCTCGCCAAGCTGGTCGCCAAGGGGGTGTTCGACCGGGAGGATCTGATCGCTTTCTCGGACAGCTATTCGAAGCCGCTCGACCATGACGGGATGCGGGAGAATGAGCTGGTCACCCAGATGCAGGACCAGATGGAAAGCACGCTGGCCGAACTGATGCGCTTCCTCGCCGAGCGCGGCTAGAGGTCGAACGAAGTGAGGATCGGGCAGGGGCCTGGCCGGCTGGACGAACATTCTTTCGCGAGCCTGCTAAGCGAATCTCGCGCCCGCTGAAGTTCCCCGATCTTCGCGTCGAGCGTCGCGATCCGTACCGCCGCCAGTTCGCGGGCGCGAGCGCGATCGTCTGCGGCATCCAGGGCAAGCAACTCCTTGATCCCTTCCAGAGTGAAGCCCGCCGTCTGCGACCGCCGGATAAACTGGAGCCGCCGCAAATCTTCCGAACCGTAGCGTCGAACGCCACCGTCGCGCGTTGGAGTGCGGAGCAAGCCTCTTCGCTGGTAAAACCGGACCGTCTCGACACCCACGCCGCCGGCGGCGGCGAGTGTCCCGATCGTAAGCACGGACAGGTCTTGACTCTGTACCATGGTACGGAACCTATATCAGACCCGACGCCCCTGCAAGGATTTGTGAAATGCCGGACATCGCCAATCATCCGGGCACCGCGAAGAAGGCCATCATCTACCGTATGGTGATGGAGCACCATGTCTGCCCGTGGGGGCTCAAAGCGGTGGATCAGCTCAAGCGATCGGGCTTCGAGATCGAAGACCATTATCTCCGCACGCGCGATGAAACCGATGCTTTCAAGTCCAGCCAAGGAGTCGCCACAACCCCGCAGATCTTCATCGGCGGACAGCGGATCGGTGGATATGACGACCTTCGCAGGTTCCTCGGAAAGCGCGTCGCGGACCCGAAGGCGACCAGTTACCGACCCGTCATTGCGCTTTTCTCGATGACCGCGCTGATGGCGCTTGCCGCGAGTTACGCCGTCACCGGAACCCCGTTCACCTGGCGCGCGCTGCAATGGTTCATCACATTCTCGATGGTCGTGCTGTCGCTGCTGAAGCTCCAGAATATCGAGGGCTTCTCGATCATGTTCCTCAACTACGACCTGCTCGCCCGGCGCTGGGTACGGTATGGCTACATTTACCCGTTTGCGGAAGGTGTGGCGGGCGTCCTGATGACCGCGGGAGTGCTCACCTGGCTCTCCGCGCCGTTGGCGTTGTTCATTGGAACGGTCGGAGCAGGCTCAGTGTTCAAAGCCGTCTACGTCGACCGGCGTGAACTCAAATGCGCGTGCGTGGGCGGGTCGAGCAATGTCCCGCTGGGGTTCGTGTCGCTCACCGAAAATTTGATGATGGTAGCGATGGCCGTCTGGATGGTTCTCATGTCACCGTTCCCATTCTCCTTGTGAATTGTTCGGAGATTATCTGGTGAAGTTAAACTTGTTTTCGGCTGCAAGCGCGTTCGCGTTGGCCATCGCGTCCACACCCGCGCTCGCCCAGCACATGGACATGCCAGGCATGCACATGCCCGCGCCAGCCAAAGCCCCTGCCAAAAAGAAGGCGGCTCCGAAGAGGGGCGCGGCGGCGAAGAAAAGCGGCGTGAAGAGCGCCGTGCCGAAACGCGCATCGTCCGCACCGAAGGCACATGCATCCACGGCTCCGCACACCGCGCCCGCGGCCAAGCATGTGCCAGCTCCAACCGCCGCCCAGCCAATGCCGATGAACCATTCGCCGGCGGAGCACGATGCGATGCCGATGCCGATGCCGATGCCGCAGGCGGGGCCCGCAATGCCGATGGACCATTCACAGATGGGGCACAGCCCAACTTCGGCGGATTCCGCGGCGATGCCGATGGCTGCCGGCGAACATATGAACCACGGCAGCATGCCCGCGGCCCTCGGCCCTTATCCGATCACGCGCGAAGCGTCTGGCACGTCGTGGCAGCCGGACAACAGCGAGCATCACGGATTGATGATCATGTCGGGCGGCTGGACCATGATGGGCCACGGCGTCCTCAACCTCGTCTACGATCACCAGGGCAGCGCTCGCGGCGCCGACAAATTGTTCCCCAGCGGCATGGCGATGGGCATGGCGCAGCGGCCGCTCGGCAACGGCACGCTGCAGTTCAAGGCGATGCTCAGTCCCGATCCCGTCATGGGCCCGCGCGGCTATCCGCTGCTGCTGGCCAGCGGGGAGACTGCCAACGGCACCACGCGCCTGATCGACCGGCAGCATCCGCACGATCTGTTCATGGAGTTGTCCACGTCGCTGTCGCAGAACATTGGCGCGAAAAGTAGCCTGTTCGTCTACGCCGCGCTTCCGGGCGAGCCCGCCTTCGGCCCGCCCACCTTCATGCACCGCGAATCGATCATGGATTCGCCGGAAGCGCCGATCAGCCACCATTGGCTCGACTCGACTCACATCAGCTTCGGAGTGCTGACGGGCGGCGTGGTGTTGGATCGGGTGAAGCTGGAAGTCAGCCGCTTCAACGCGCGCGAGCCGGACCAGCATCGCTGGAACATCGAAACCGGCCCGCTCGACTCGACCGCCGCGCGCATCTCGTGGAACCCGACGAGCGAACTGTCGCTGCAGGGCAGCTGGGGCAAGTTCAAGGACTCGGAGCAGCTGGAGCCGGGAGTCGACCAAAGACGCTGGTCCGCAAGCGCGCTCTTCGCCCGCGAAGTCGCTCCGGGATTGAAGTTCGCCGGAACGCTGGCCTGGGGCCGCAAGACGATCGAGCATCACAGCGACGACGCCTTCACCGCCGAGGCATCGCTGAAGAAGGGGCTTTGGACCGCCTTCGCTCGCGGCGAAGTGGCCGAGAACCGTGAACTGGTCGAGGACCTCGAACATGGGCCGGCCTACCGCGTTGGCAAGCTCTCGGCCGGCGCGGTTCGCGACTTCCGGATTGCCGAACATGTGAAGCTGGGCGCCGGGGGGCTGGCGGCCGTCAACTTCGTGCCCGACGCGCTTGCACCGCTCTACGGCAAGCGCCATCCGCTCGGGGCAATGGCCTTCCTGAGGCTGAAGGCCGAATGATTGACTAGCCGGCCCTCAGCCGACATATGGCCCCGCTCGCGCGGCCCCTTCGTCTAGCGGTCAGGACGTCGCCCTCTCACGGCGAAAACACGGGTTCGATTCCCGTAGGGGTCACCAGCGACTAAGTCTCTGTTCTAATGGGGAAAGTCGACTGATGACAGCGCGCAGGAATAGCGATGTCCTGCCGTTATCCGCGGAGTCGATTGCCGAGTGTACCGGTAGAGCGGACATTCGCGCATTGTAGGCGGAATCGGCTCGAACCGCATTTTACATAAGAACTGCTGTGGAGGGGTCAGAGCCAGATCGGCCTTTCGCCGCATCGGCTAATGGTCTCAAAAGTTTCACTCCGATGCCCGGCAAGGATGTTTTAGTCGCGCCAAAACCCGGTGGGGGCTGCGCTGGCCTAATAGGAATGGACGCCCCTGTTGCTGAGCCGCACATCTCGTGCGGCTCCGCCGTGTCGGATCCGCACCGCTGCTCCCGGCGGTCCTTTGATCAGCAGACGCCGCATCTTCCCGTCGCGCCAGTGCAGGTCGACGATCAGCCCGCCCCTCGCACGGACTCCGCGGATCGATCCCGTCTGCCAGGACCTGGGCAGCGCGGGCAGGAGAATCAGCTCACCGCCCCAGCTCTGCAGCAACATTTCCAGGATGCCGGCAGCGCCGCCGAAGTTGCCGTCGATTTGAAACGGTGGATGGCTGTCGAACATGTTCGGATAGGTCCGCTCCGGCCCGATCAGACCAAGCAGGATGCGGTACGCGCGCTCGGCATTGCCCATCCGCGCCCATAGGCACAAGCGCCATGCCGTCGCCCACCCGGTAGACTTGTCGCCGCGGGTGTTCAGGGTCTTTTCGGCGGCCTTGATGAAATTCGGCGTGTCGCGAACGTTCAGCTGGCTGCTGGGATAAACGGCGTAAAGGTGCGAGACGTGCCTGTGTTGCTGGTCGGGAGCCTCGCCGTCCCAATCCTCGAGCCACTCCTGGAACTGTCCTGATTTCCCGATCCGGTCGGGTGCAATCCGCGCGCGGGCCGCCTTCAACTGCCTGAGCAATTCGGAATCCGAGCCGAGTCTGGTGCCGGCATCGACCGTCCGGTCGAAGAGATCGCGGAGAATCTGCCGATCCATCGCCGGGCCGGCGCATACCGCAGACCCGAAGAGATGCTGGTGCTCGGGAGACAAGGATGGTGAGGTAATCAGGCCGCGTCCTCGGGGATCCTCGACCAATGTGTCGAGGAAGAACAAGGACGCGCCTTTCATCAGCGGATAGAGCCGCCGCAGGAGGGTGTCTTCTCGACTATAGTCCCAGTGATCCCAAAGGGTCGTGCAGAGCCACGCACCGCCCATCGGCCAGAGACCCCAGTTGGGGCCATCGATAGGAGCGGCTGCTCGCCACAGGTCTGTGTTGTGATGGGCTACCCAGCCGCGCGCCCGGTACATGGTCTTGGCGGTGCGGGCGCCAGTGACTGACAGCTCCTCGACCATCTTCAGGAGCGGTTCGAAGCAGATCCCGATATTGGCGGGATCGGCGGGCCAATAGTTCATCTCCGTATTTATGTTGATCGTATATTTGCTGCCCCACGGCGGGTTGGTGCCGTCGTTCCAGATCCCTTGCAGGTTGGCGGGTTGAGTGCCGGGCCGGGAGGAGGAAATCAGCAGGTAGCGGGCGTATTGCACGTAGAGCGCAGCAAGCGCCGGGTCGTCGCGGGCCTCCGCAAAGCGGATGCGTTCGTCGGTCGGCCTGTCGGCGTCCGCAGTTCGGCCGAGGTCGATCGACATGGTGTTGAACAGCGCCTGATGCGCCCGAATATGGTCGCGCCTTGCCGCTTTGTAGCCTTTCCGGGCGCCTGCCTCCGTCTGGCGCCGCACGATTGGCACGGGGTCCCAATCGATATCCTGGTAGCTGCGATAGCTCGTCGCCGCGGCGACGAACAAAGTGGCGTGGGTGCCGCCGGACAGTCGCAAACCAGTATTGGTAGCTTCGACGTTGCCGTCGCTCAACACCTTGACCCGGATCGCATATTTCAATCTGCCGGGGACATCTTCGGCGCTCTCGTTCCAGCCGGTAATCAGGACAGCATCCTTGCCCTCCGCGCGCACTTCAACTTTGTCCGATCGACCGGCCTCCTCGCGAAGGTGCCAGTCCACCGGTGCGTTCGCGGCCGGCTCGGTGGCGGCACCCTGGTAATTGGGCGCAGCATGGTTCGTGTTGCCCGGTCCACGATATTTCAAGTCGAAGTCCAGATGCCCCGACGCGCCTTCCATGTGCATGACGATCAATTGATCGGGCGCGGACGCGAAGACCTCATTGCGGATGCTGCCCGCCCCGGTGCGATAGCGAACTGAGGCAATTGCGGTGTCGACATCGAGCGCACGTTCATACGCCGTCGGCTGTCTCGCCCTCACAAAGTCGATGAGCAAATCGCCAAGCGTGCCATATGGCATCTGCCGCAGGGGCCGTGCCATCATCTTCGCGCTGGCGAGATCGGCCGCTTCCTTGAACTTTCCGTCCGCGATCAGTCGGCGGACTTCCGGGAGCGCGGCGTAGGCGTCAGGACTGTCGGGTAGGTAGGGCGATCCTGCCCATAAGGTATCCTCGTTGAGCTGGAGGCGCTCCTGTGCTGTTCGCCCGAACACCATTGCACCAAGGCGGCCATTGCCAACCGGCAGCGCCTCTTCCCATCGGCTCGCCGGTTGCCGATACCATAGTCGGGTGTCGGAAGGCGCGGAGGGCGCGGGCTTTGCACTAGCAGCGAAGGGGGCAAAGGCCGCCACCGTAACAAAGGCCCGCCGGGTGACCCGGGCAATCGATCCGGTCCAAGGGTTCAAATGTCGCGTCATAGCGGAAAGGCTAGCAATAAGTTTTCATTGATCAAAGTGAGATGCGCTGGCTCCCCGTTCCATCGGCAGAACTGCGTGTAGGTTTGGGTATTGAGAACGTCGGGCCGGCTTTGCATGATCCGAATGTCCGCTTTTCCACCCAAAGCAGACGTTAGGGGAGCACGGCGTTCGGGTAGAGGTGCTTCGCTTCTTCCACGGTGACTATGTGTGCGTCGTGGAGGGTGCTGTCAGACTAAGGCGCACTTTTCTCCGATTGGCGGACGAGTGGCTTTGATGGGCAGGGTTCAGGCGACGACGATCTGCCACTCGGCCAATGCGGCCGAGCGGCGTTGTTTGTAGGTCTGGCGATCGACGAGATGGCGTTCCTGGTTGAAGTGGTTGTGGACCTGGGCGTGCACTGAGCTGAACTTCTGCAGCGTCTTCATCTGTCGAAAACGCAGCATTGCTCGCTCTCGTCGTCGGAACGGCAGGTGCGAGTTCTCAACCCGGTTGTTGGCCCAGCGTGCAGTCTCACGCTTCTCCGGGTTGCCGAGTTCAGTCATGGCCGCGCCATAGGAGCGTAGCCGTCCGTGACGATTTTCTCCGGACGACCATATTTCTTTATCGCCTTCTTCAAGAAGGCCAGCGCCGCAGCCTTGTCTTCGTGCCGAGATGACTGAGCCACCCGACGACGCCGCCTAGGCCTGGGGCAACTCCTTTCCCTCATACAGTCGAGCGCAATCGCTGTTCGATCGGTAATTGATCCCTGATATCCCGCGGCAAGTTCCCTGTTCCTCGCGCAGGGAATTTGCCTCCATAAATGGCTCGGTTCTGCCGTTTTCGATGCCTCTTGAGTTCATTTTGATGGCTAAAAAAGCGTGATTTCCCTGTAAATTGCCTGATAACAGGGAAAATTCAGCGGAGACTGGTTCGCACCGGACTGCTTCCGTCACCAGCCCGCAGGATGTCCGGGGGACATCCGAGGACTCGTGAGAACTGCATTGCAGGACGAAACTCACCGACTTCGGACACTGCGGATCACCGCGGCGCTGCTGCCGAGGTCGGGTGACTCCGCTCGCACCGTGATGACGCCCTGCCGGCCCTCAACGGAGCGGACGATCGCAACGGCATAGCCATTGAAAGCCTTGTGTTCGGCCGACTGGAACGGCTCGAAGCTGGCCGGGTCGCCATTGTCGGTGGCGATCAGTTCGCCCGGCCCTTCGACGGTGAATCGGATGCGATTGTCCGCTCGCGGGAACGTGACCCCATCCCGGTCGGCGACACGCACGGTGACGAATGCGAGATCCTTGCCATCAGCACCGATCGTGCTGCGATCGCTTGATGCGGCCAGCGATGCCGGCGGCCCGGCGGTACGCGTCACCGCCTCCGCCCACTGCTTCCCGTCCTTATAGGTGACGACGCGGATTTCGCCGGGTTCATAGGTCACATAGTCCCATCGGAAGCGATACTCGAACGGCGCTTTCTTCCTGCGCCCCTGCGTCTTGCCGTTGACGAACAGTTCCGCTTCGTCGGCGGAGCTGAGGACGTGGACAGGCGTGACTGCGCCCACGCGTTCCGGCCAGGTCCAATGCGGCAGGATATGGGCGAACCGCAGATCGGGCCGCCAGCGTGCCTGGTAAAGGTAGAACCGGTCCTTCTTCAGTCCGGCGAGATCCACGATTCCGAAATAGGAACTGCGCGAGCTGTAATAAGGCGTCGGCTCGCCGAGATAGTCGAATCCGGACCAGACGAACTCGCCCGCGACATAGGGATGCTGGTCATCGACGGCGAACACGCGGTCCGGCGAGGATCCGAAATCCGCCGCGAACAATTCATACGCGCTGACCTGCCCGGTAGCGGGATCGCCGCCGACGCCGGGACGGACCGGCCCACTGATCGTTCCCGGAACCGGGAACAGATACTCGCCGCGGCTGCTGAGCGCCGCCGCGCTTTCGCTGCTGAAGATCACCTTGTCGGGGAAGCGCTTGCGGAACGCGTCGAACTGGCCCGGATTGCTGCGCACGCCGGTGCCTTGATAATTGACGCTGATGACATCGACGGTGGCCGGCAACGGCATGTCCGCCTTTGCATAATTCATTGCCGTCATCGTCGGCCGCGTCGGGTCCTCCTGACGGACGATCCCGACCAGTTCGCGCGCGGTCGCGGCGCCTTCCTCCCCGGTATATTGTTCGCCGACTTCATTGCCGACACTCCACAGCATGACCGAGGGATGGTTGCGGTCGCGCCGAAGCATGGCTCGCAGGTCAGCCTCGTGCCAGTCGGGAAAGATCAGATGCGTGTCGAGCGGCGTCTTCTTGGAGTTCCACACGTCGAAGATCTCGTCGATGACGAGAAAACCCATGCGGTCGGTCAACTCGAGTAGTTCGGGAGCCGGCGGATTATGGCTCATGCGGATCGCGTTGACGCCCATCTCGGCCAGGATCTCCAGCTGACGCTCGGCCGCCCGGCGATTGAACGCTGCCCCAAGGGCGCCGAGGTCATGATGGTTGTTCACGCCACGGAGCGGAACGCGCTCGCCGTTGACGATCACGCCCTTGTCCGGGTCCCACTCGATCTTGCGGATCCCGAAGCGGGTTTCATAGCGGTCGATCGTCCGGCCGCCGCTGCGGATCGTGGTGATGGCGACGTAGCGATTCGGCTGTTGCGTAGGCGGCGGTCCCCACAGTCTGGGGTTGCGGATGACTGCAGAGACCGGCGACTGAACATTGCCATGGGCCGGGACGGTAAGCCTGACCGGAGCGATCTTCGCCGCCACGCCGCCGGCCTGCCTACCGTTCGCGTCGAGGGGGTAAATGACGGTGCTCAACTCGACTTCGGCTGCGCGCGCGGAGTCATTGTCAACGCTGACGACCATGCTGACTGAGGCCGATTCCTTCGAGACCGAAGGAGTCGTCAGATAGGTGCCCCAATGACCCACGTGGAGGCGCGCGGCCTTGGTCAGCCAGACGTTTCGGTACAGTCCGCCACCGGGGTACCAGCGGGAAGATTCGGGCGGGTTGTCGAGCCGGATTGCAAGCTGGTTGACGGCCCCGGGCAAGGCGTAAGGCGTCAGGTCGAGCCGGAAGCTGTTGTAGCCGTAGGGCCAGCCTCCGACGAGATGGCCGTTGAGCCACACGGTCGCGTAGGACATGGCGCCGTCCACATCGAGGAAGATGGACTTTCCCGCACTGCGCGCCGGAATAGCGAGTTTCTTGCGGTACCAGCCGATTCCCCAGCTCGGCAGGCGGCCCATCCCGCCATAGGGCCCCTCCTTCAGGAACGGACCCTCAATCGCCCAGTCGTGCGGAAGATTGAGCGTGCGCCATTTGCTGTCGTCGAAGTCCGCACGGACATAAGAAACGTCGACGCGTGGCTCCGCGGCAAGGCGCGCATGCCGTCTTTCCGGGTCGCCGATAAAGGCGTTGGCCGTCGGCAGGATCCATGGCTTGAGCAGGGCCGCAGCGGTCGCATCGACCCGTTCCGCCTCTTCCGGACGGGCGTCGGCCTCTTTGCCGTCGGCGCTGGTCGTCACTTTCGGCCGCACGTCGTAGCGCAGCTGATCGCCGACACCCGCCGGATCGCCCATCTGGAATTTCCAGCCGGCGTTGATCGAAACCCTGGTGGCGGCGGACCCGGCTGCGGGTCGTTCCTGCGCGGAAGCCGCGGTGGCCGGGACCATCGAAAGCAGGATTGCCAGTCCAAGTCCGCCAACAATTCCACTTAAGGCACGAATCAACATCGCTATCCTCGCCAAGCCCGCAGCCGCTTCTATGGTCACCTGTGCGATTGTCACTGGGGGCCGCCGAAAAGCGCCGCAATTCGCATCCAAATCGCCGCTGGGCTATTATGTGAGACATGAACGAGATGAGCCCAGCTTCGACTGCGGCGGGCGATTTCACCATCCCCCAGAACTGGGGCCATTATACGCCCGAAGAGCATGCCACCTGGGACCGGCTTTATGCGCGGCAAACCAGGCTGTTGCCCGGCCGCGTGGTCCCGCAGTTCATCGACGGGCTGAAGTTGCTGAACCTTGAAGGGCCGGGCATTCCGGACTTCGAGCGGCTGTCGGAAATCCTGATGGAGCGGACCGGCTGGCAGGTCGTCGCCGTCCCCGGCCTCATCCCCGACGACGCTTTCTTCGACCATCTCGCCAACCGCCGCTTTGTCGCCGGCAATTTCATCCGCCGCCCCGACCAGCTCGATTATCTGGAGGAGCCGGACGTCTTCCACGACGTGTTTGGCCATGTGCCTTTGCTCGCGCACCCAGTGTTCGCGGACTATATGCAGGCCTATGGCAAGGGCGGGCAGCGCGCGTCGCAGCTGGGCGCGATCCAACGGCTGTCGCGGCTCTACTGGTATACGGTGGAGTTCGGCCTCATCCGCAACGGCGACGATCTCGCCATCTATGGAGCCGGAATCGTCTCGTCGGCAGGGGAGAGCATCTTCGCGCTCGAGGACCCGTCGCCGAACCGCATCGGCTTCACCCTCGAACGGGTGATGCGCACGCCGTACCGGATCGACGATTATCAGCAGACCTATTTCGTGATCGACAGCTTCGACCAGCTCCTTCACGAAACGCTCGATGTCGATTTCGGCCCGATCTACGCGGCAATGGACTCGAAGCAGGATTTCGCGATCACGGACATTGGTCCGGACGACCACGTCTACACGCGCGGAACGCAGGAATATGCGCGGTCAAGGCTCGCGTGATGCGCTTTACTTGGACTGCTCCTCGCTGTGCAGCGCGTCATGGTCGAGACCAAGCAACTTGCAATAATGGCGGCAAGCCTCAAGGTGGGCGAGCCGCTCGGCGGGGTCGTTGCACTCTTCCGCGCGCTTCATCTCCTGGTGGAGGCGGTGAAGAAAATAATCTTCATGCATCGGATCGGTCCGTCCCGCTGGAGTCAGACACGAAAAAACAGTGCGTCCAGAGCAGCTTGTAACTGAGTCGGAGTTATGAATAGATGAACCCGGCCAACAGCTTCTGTTCACCTGAGACGGTTACTGTTGTTCCAGATACTGAAGCTATGTTGTTCAATGTAGCCTTAATCTACATCAGCTAGCTCTGACGACTTTCGAGATTGTTACCGAGCTCAATCGTCGTGTGGCGGAAGCCGATCGAGCGGCGGCTTCGTCCAAACTAACATTTTCGCGCAATAATTGCTGGCCCGCAGATGCGCTGCCCGGGCGCCCGGGTCCGTCGCCTCTTCGGCGCGTCTGCGCTCCTCGAGCAATCGGCGAAGAAAATAATTGTCGGTCATCGGCGCTAGGCTGACATTGCTCCTCGGGGGCGAATAGTTTCGATGTTGTAACGATCGACTCGGCAGTTCTTTCCCGACTTGCGCATTGCCGCTCCTGGCTCCAGCGAGATTGACCATGTCTTCAACTGACATCGTCCCCGACAGCGAGCGCCGCGGGCTGATCGGAGCGCTTCCGCCGCGGCTTAGGCCGTTTGCCTCCTTGATGCGGCTCGACAGGCCGATCGGCAGCTGGCTGCTCTACTGGCCGTGCGCGTGGAGCGTTGCGCTTGCGGGCGTGGATGGCCGCTGGGACCTGTTCCTCTGGCTGGCCCTCGGCGCCTTCGCGATGCGCAGCGCCGGCTGCGTCTACAACGACATTGTCGACCGTGATCTCGACGTTTGGGTAGAACGGACGCGGCTACGGCCGCTCGCAAGTGGCCGCACTTCGGTGCGCGCCGCGTGGACTCTGACGGGGCTGCTCTGCATTATCGGGTTGGCCGTCCTGCTTCAGCTGCCAGCATTCGCGCAGCTCATCGCAATGGGGAGCATTGTGCTGGTCGCCGCTTATCCCTTCATGAAGCGGATCACCTGGTGGCCGCAGGCCTGGCTCGGGCTTGTCTTCTCCTGGGGCGCTTTGGTCGGCTGGCCCGCGGTTACGGGCGAGTTCGCTCCGGCGGCGCTGTGGCTCTACGCCGGGAGCATCGCCTGGGTGATTGGCTATGACACGCTCTACGCCATCCAGGACATGGAGGATGATGCGCTGGTCGGAGTGAAATCGTCCGCGCGGCGGCTCGGCGACAAGGCTCCGTTCGGAATTGCTTTCTTCTATGCGGTCGCGCTGCTGCTGTGGGGCGCGGCGATCTGGTCGGTCCGGCCGGACGGGTTCGCCTTGCTTGCACTCGTGCCGGCAGGATTGCACCTGCTCAACCAGGTGCTGCGGGCCGATCCCAAGGACGGCGCCGAGGCGCTCCGCCTGTTCCGCTCCAACCGCACCTGCGGGCTGCTGGTTTTTCTAGGGATGCTGGTCGTCGGGCTCTCGGCGCGCTAGGCGCGCCGCCATGCTCAGTGTCGATCAGGCCCGCCACACCGCCGAATCGCTAGTCCAGCGCGCCCTCGACGCGGGCGCCGACTCCGCCGACGCCATCTATGTCTGCAGCCATTCGACAAGCGTTCAGGTTCGCCTGGGCGAGCTCGAGGACGTAAGCCGCTCCGAAGGCGAAGAGATCGGCTTGAGGCTGTTCATCGGCCAACGCTCGGCTTCCGTTTCCTCGTCCGATCTGTCCGACGAGGCCCTTGCCGCCCTTGCCGAGCGGGCTCGAGCGATGGCCGCCGAGGCTCCGGAAGATCCGTTTGCCGGTCTTGCGCCAGCGGACCGGCTGCATCACGGCGAACTGGCCTTCCTCGATGCCGTCGATCCGCGCGAGCCCGACCCGGCCGAGCTTCGGGCGCGAGCACTTCGCGCCGAAGCGGCAGCGCGCGCGGTCCCTGGCGTCA
This sequence comes from Sphingomicrobium sp., assembly GCA_039915925.1. Taxonomy (GTDB): domain Bacteria; phylum Pseudomonadota; class Alphaproteobacteria; order Sphingomonadales; family Sphingomonadaceae; genus Sphingomicrobium. Next base: position 21,007 of record JBDSMG010000036.1, on the reverse strand, counting down.
CCAATTCCAACGGCGGCGGCGCAAGCGCATCGGGATCGACGATCGCGCTTGCAACGTCGCACGGCTTCTCGGGTGCTTACGCAACCACGGGGCACAGCATCTCGGCTGGAGTGGTCGCCGGCGAGGGCGCCGGAATGCAGCGCGATCATGCCTGGCACAGCGCGCGCCACCTGTCCGATCTCGAGGACGCCGAGGAGATCGGTCGCAAGGCCGGCGAGCGCGCGGTCGCGCGGGTCAATCCGCAGCGGCTGAAACCCGGGCGCATGCCGGTGATCTTCGACACACGCGTGGCATCCGGCCTTCTCGGCCATTTCTCGAGCGCGATCAGCGGCTCCTCGATCGCTCGCAAGTCGAGTTTCCTGCTCGGCAAGCTCGGCGAACGGCTGTTCGCGGCGGACATCTCGATCGTCGACGACCCGCTCCGTCCGCGCGGCCTTCGGTCGCGTCCGTTCGACGGCGAAGGCCTCTCCGTTGCGACCAGTGAACTGGTGAAGGACGGCGTCCTCACCAGCTGGATGGCCGACAGCGCCGCCGCCCGCCAGCTCGGAATCGAGCCGACCGGGCATGCGGCGCGCGGGGTCGGCGGCTCGCCCGGAGTCGCGCCAAGCAATTTCTACATCGCCGCCGGCAAGCGCAGCCGCGAGGAATTGCTCGCCGCATTGCCCGAGGCGATCCTGGTCACGGAATTGATTGGGCAGGGGGTCAATGGTGTGACGGGCGATTACAGCCGGGGCGCCGCGGGCTTCCTCGTCCGCGGCGGAGAGATTGCCCATCCGGTGTCGGAGATCACGATCGCGTCCAACCTGCTCGACATGTTCGCAACGCTGGAGCCGGGTTCGGACCTCGAATTCCGTCGCGGGGTCGATGCGCCAACGATCCTGATCCCCGAAATGACGGTCGGGGCTGCCTGATCAATCCTCCCCGGTCCGGGGAGGAATTTCGAGCCGCATGATCTCGATCTTGGGGCAGCGGTCCATCACCACCTTCAGCCCCGCCGCTTCTGCGCGCGCCGCCGCTTCCTCGTTGATGACGCCTATCTGCAACCAAACCGCCTTGGCGCCGACGAAGATTGCCTGATCGACCGCTTCGCCCGCGGCTTCCGGGCGGCGGAAAATGTCGACGATGTCGATCGGCTCGCCGATCTGCGACAGTTCTCGCCAGACATATTCGCCGTGCACATGCTCGCCGGTGATCTGCGGGTTCACCGGAAGCACGCGATAGCCCCAGTCCTGCATGAACTTCATCACGCCATGGGCGGGGCGACTCGGCCGGTCCGACGCGCCGACCATCGCGATCGTGCGAGCGCTGGTCAGAAGTTCCACTATGTCTTCGTCGCGAGTCAGTGGCATGGTCGCCCTCCTCGAAGCCACAATGTTTCAGGCGGCGGCGGTATCCAGTGCTTTGAGTACCGCAGCTGCGAGACTGGCGAATGCGTCCGCCTCCGCGCCTTCGCCAGCGGCCGGGGGATTGCCGGCATCGGACGCGGAACGGATTGACTGTGACAGCGGCAGGCGGCCGAGAAATGGCACGCCCAGCTCCGCCGCCGCCGCCTCGGCGCCACCGCTTCCGAACGGGTCCGAACTCTCGTCGCAATGCGGGCAGATATAGCCTGCCATATTCTCGACGATCCCAAGCACCGGCACGTTGAGCTTGCCGAACAGGTCGATCGCGCGGCGCGCGTCGATCAGCGACAGGTCCTGCGGCGTCGACACCACGACCGCGCCGGCGGGACGCGCTTTCTGCAGCAGCGTCAGCTGCACGTCCCCGGTCCCTGGCGGAAGATCGACCAGGATCAGCTCGGCATCGCCCCAATCCGCTTCGAGCAGTCGCGTCAGCGCCCCCGTCGCCATCGGACCGCGCCACGCCAGCGCCTGCCCTTCGGAAACAAGCTGGCCGAGCGAGAGGAATTTGAGGCCATGCGCTGCAACCGGGATGAGCTTGTCGTCCCGAGCGATCGGCCGTTCGGTGCTGCCGAGCAGCGTCGGCTGCGACGGCCCGTAGATATCGGCGTCGATCAGCCCGACCTTCTTTCCGGAACGCGCCAGCGCCACGGCGAGATTGGTGGTCAGCGTGGACTTGCCGACGCCGCCCTTGCCGCTGCCGATTGCAATGATCGTGCGGCTCGGTTGCGATGCGGTCATGGCGACGCGCACTTCGCGCACATCGGGCGAATTCAATGCGGCCTCGCGCAGCCTTGCTTCGAGGTCTTCGCTCTGATCACTGTCCAGTCCTGTCGCATCGACAACCAGTGTCGCCACGCCATCCACAACCCGCCGCGAACGGATCCGGCCTGCTTCGGCAAGCGCGTCGAGTTCTGCAAGAGGCGGGCCCGGTTCGATCATCGACGGCGACATAGGTGCTCGCCGCGGCCTTGCCACTGTTTTTCGTGAAGCACCGTTCCTATAGAAGGCTCATGAGCATTTTCATGGGGTGGCGCGCGCGCGCGCGCGGCTTGTTCGCCGACAATAAGGGTCCTTGGGGTTCTTCCGGCGGTGGCGAAGGCGAAGATCCGCCTTCACCCGGGTCGTCAGGACCGTGGGGCGAGCCGCCAAAGCGCGGGCGGCGACCGTCGCTTCCGGTGGGCGGCGCCACCTCGTTCGATGAATTGCTCAAGCGCAGTCGCGCGCGCTTCGGCGGCGGCGGCGGCGGAATGCCGACCGAGCCGCAGCGCTCGCTGATGATGTGGGCGGTGCTTGCGCTGATTTTCGTCGGGCTCCTGCTCTCCACCTTCCACAGCATTGCGCCCGAACAGCGCGGAGTCGTCACGCGCTTCGGCCGCTATAACACGACCCTCGGCCCCGGCGTCGGGATCACCCTCCCGTGGCCGATCGACCGCGTGCGCAAGATCGACGTCGAGAACATCCGCGAAATCCCGATCGGCTCGGGCAATGAAGAAACGCTGATGCTGACGAGCGATCAGAACATCATCGACATCGCCTATCAGGTGCGCTGGAAGATCAAGGATCCCGAACAATATCTGTTCGCGCTTGCGCAGCCCGACGAAACCATCCGCCAGGTCGCGGAAAGCGCGATGCGCGCCGTCATCGCCAACGTCTCGCTGCAGGGCGCAATGGGCGACGAGCGCGGCATGATCGAGGCCAAGGTGCAGGAAGAGATGCAGCACACGCTCGACGCTTATCACGCAGGCGTTGCGGTCCAGGGCATTGCACTTCGCCAGGCCGACCCGCCGGCGGCGGTCAACGATGCCTTCAAGGAAGTGACTGCCGCGCAGCAGGAAGCGCAAAGCTATATCAACCAGGCGACCGCCTATGCGCTCCAGCTGAAGCAACAGGCGCAGGGTGAGGCGACGGCTTTCGACAAGGTCTATGAGCAGTACAAGCTCTCACCCGAAGTCACCCGCCGCCGCATGTATTATGAAACGATGGAGCGCGTGCTCCGCAACGTCGACAAGACGATCGTCGAGGCGCCGGGCGTGAACAGCTATCTGCCGCTCAACGAGCTCAAGCGAACCCCCGCGCCGAAGGAGCCCGCGCAATGACCGCCCTCCTGCGCCGCCCGTTCCTATGGGGGGGCATTCTGCTCGTGCTGCTCGTGGCTCTGTTGAGTTCGGTCGCGATCGTTCCTGAAACCAAGCAGGTAATCGTGGTCCGGTTCGGCAAGCCGGTACGCATCCACAACCCGTATCGCGCGGGACAGCAGTTCGGGCAGAAGGGGGCCGGACTTGTCTGGCGTCTGCCGTTTGCCGAAAACCTGGTGTGGATCGACAAGCGCGTGCTCGATGTCGACATGGAACGCCAGCAGGTGCTGTCGACCGACCAGCGCAGGCTCGAAGTCGACGCCTTCGCGCGCTATCGCATTGTCGATCCGCTGCGGATGTACATCTCGGCCCGATCGGAAGACCGGCTCGAAGAAGCGCTAAAGCCGATCCTCGGTTCGCAGCTCCGCAACGAGCTCGGCAAACGGCCGTTCGCGTCCCTGCTGAGCCCCGAGCGCGAAGGTGCGATGGAGAATATCCGGACCGGCCTCAACCACGTTGCGCGCCAATATGGCGTGGTCGTCATCGACGTTCGCATCAAGAAAGCAGATCTTCCCGAAGGCACCCCGCTCCAGTCCGCTTTCGCGCGGATGATCACGGCGCGCCAGCAGGAGGCTCGCTCGATCCGCGCCGAGGGCGACAAGCGCGCGAAGATCATCCGTGCCCAAGCCGACGCCGATGCGGCGCAGACTTATGCCGCCGCATTCGGCAAGGACCCGCAATTCTACGACTTCTACCGCGCGATGCAGTCCTACCGCGCGACCTTCCTGGGCGAGGGGTCCGGCGACAAGGCGTCTCCGACAACGGTCATCCTCTCGCCGCAGAACGACTATCTGCGTGAATTTACCGGACGGAGCCGCTGAACTTGGGACCCTCGCCCGTTCAATCCGCGTTAAGGCGAATGTCCACTTAGCCTTTGCGCAAATTACCCGAATGATGGAGTATCCATGAGGTCGAAGGAGTCCGGAAAAGTGCGTTATGCCTATGGGGTCGCGACGGCCCTGCTGCTGGGTGGTACCGCTTTCTCGCTGGCGACCGGTCAGGCCGGGGCACAGGTCGCGCAAAACGCGCCCACTGCCCTTGCTCCTGCCGGCGCGCCGATGTCGTTCGCCGATCTGACCGCCAGGCTTCAGCCCGCGGTCGTCAACATCTCGACGAAACAGCGCGTGCCGGTGAAGGCGCAGGCGGCCGATCCGTTTGAGGAATTCCTTCGCCGCTTCGGTGCTCCGGGCGCGGGCGGCGATGATCAAGGCGCGGACTCCGGCAGTTCGAGCGGCGGTGCTTCGCCCCGCACGCGCCAGACCGGGTCGCTCGGTTCCGGGTTCATCATTTCGCCGGACGGCTACATTGTCACGAACAATCACCTCATTCAGGGCGCGGACGGCACCGGCACGGTCGACCAGGTCACGATAACCCTCACCAACCGCAAGGAATATCCCGCGCGGATCGTTGGTCGAGACACGACCTCGGACCTCGCCTTGCTCAAGATCGACGGCCAGAATCTTCCCTTCGTGAACTGGGGCGACAGCACTCGCGCTCGCGTCGGCGACTGGGTGCTTGCGATCGGCGATCCTTATGGCGTTGGCAGCACGGTAACGGCCGGGATCATCTCGGCCCTGCATCGCGGCATTACCGGAGCGGGCGCCTACGACCGCTACATTCAGACCGACGCCGCCATCAACATGGGCAACAGCGGCGGCCCGATGTTCGACCTCAACGGCAATGTCATCGGGGTCAATTCGGCTTTGATCTCGCCGACCGGGGCGTCGGTCGGAATCGGCCTCGCCATTCCGGCCGAGCTCGCGAAGCCGGTCATCGACTCGCTGCGCCGCGGCCAACTTCCGCAGCGCGGTTATCTCGGAGTCGGCCTCCAGCCGCTCGACGAAAGCCTCGCATCCGCCTGGGGGCTGCCAAAGGGTCGCGGCGAGCTGGTACGCTCGGTGCAGCCGAACGATCCCGCCGCGCGCGCCGGCATACAGCAGGGCGACGTAATCCTGCGCGTGAACGGCCAGGACGTCACACCGGACCAGACCGCGTCGTTCCTGATCGCCAACATTGCCGTGGGCTCGCGCATTCCGATCGACATCATTCGCGACGGCAAGCCGATTCGGGTGATTGCAACTGTTGGCCAGCGCCCGACTGACGAGCAGCTTGCCAAGCTTCTCGGCGGCAACGGCAGCGATCAGGACAACAATGACGGAACCAGCCCGGTTGTCCCCGCCCAGAAAGCGCTTGGCCTGTCGCTGCAGCCGCTCACTCCCGCGCTCGCCAAGGCCGCCGGCCTGCCGGCGACTGCGCGCGGTGTCATCGTCACCGGAATCGATCCGAACAGCGATGCGGCCGAAGAAGGCTTGCAGCGTGGCGACCTGATCATCTCGGTCAACCGCCAGGCGGTGTCGAACCCGGCGCAGGTGCTGGCGGTGGTGGAGGCGGCGCGCAAGGCCGGCCGAAGCAGCGTCGCACTGCTCGTCAAGCGCGGAACGTCGCCGGAAGCCTTTATCGGCGTCAACATCGCGCCCCGCTAACAGCGGTTACAGCTTGCGCTTCCTCTCTGCCTCGGCAATCGTGCCGGGGAGGAGAGGCCATTGCCGGATAACAGCATTTTCATCGGTGCCGCAGCCGGCGGCGCCAATCCGCAACAGCTCGAACTGTCGCGCGCCAACCGCCACGGCCTGATCGCTGGCGCGACCGGCACCGGCAAGACGGTAACGCTGCAGGGCATCGTCGAAGGCTTTTGCGCGGCGGGCGTCCCGACCTTCGTCGCCGACGTGAAGGGCGACCTCGCCGGCCTCGCCATGGCGGGATCGCCGGCGGGCAAGACCCACGAGATCTTCGCCGCCCGCGCCGCCGAGATCGGCTATTCCGGCTGGCAGTATCGCGAATGCCCGGCGCAGCTATGGGACCTGTTCGGAACGCAGGGCCACCCAATCCGCACCACGGTCAGCGAAATGGGGCCGCTGCTGCTCGCGCGGCTGATGAACCTCAACGAGGTGCAGGAAGGCGTTCTGACGATTGCGTTCCACGTCGCCGACAAGGACGGGTTGCTGCTGATCGACCTCGATGATTTGCAGGCGATGCTGGTCGATGTCGGCGAGCGCGCGGAGGAGTTGACGCTTGCCTATGGCAATGTGTCGAAGCCTTCGGTGGGTTCCATCCAGCGGTCCTTGCTCCAGCTCAGGAGCCAGGGCGGCGACAATTTCTTCGGCGAGCCTGCGCTCGACCTTGAGGATTTCCTGAAGATCGACGCCGACGGGCGCGGGATCGTCAACATCCTCGCCGCCGACCGGCTGATGGCGAGCCCGCGGCTTTATTCGACCTTCCTTCTATGGCTGCTGTCAGAGCTGTTCGAACATCTGCCGGAGGTCGGCGACATTGCCGTCCCGAAGCTCTGCTTCTTCTTCGACGAAGCGCATCTGCTGTTCGACGATGCTCCGCCGGCCTTGCTGGAAAAGGTCGAGCAGGTGGTTCGGCTGATCCGGTCGAAGGGCGTCGGAGTCTATTTCATCACTCAGAACCCGATCGACATCCCGGACACGGTGGCGGGGCAGCTCGGCAATCGCGTGCAGCACGCGCTTCGGGCCTTCACTCCGCGCGACCAGGCGGCGGTCAAGTCGGCCGCCGAAACCTTCCGCACGAACCCGGATCTCGATGTCGCTTCGGCCATCACCGAGTTGAAGGTCGGTGAAGCCTTGGTGTCACTGCTGCAGCCGGACGGCGCGCCGTCGCCGGTGCAGCGGACTCTGATCAAGCCGCCGGGCTCGCGGGTTGGTCCGCTGACGATGGAGGAGCGCAAGCTGCTTCTGACCCTCGACGAGATCGGCACGCGCTACGATGTGCGCGTCGACCGCGAGTCGGCAGAGGAAATGATCGGCGCGCGAGTCTCCGAGGCTGCGGCGGCGGCGGCAGTGGCCAAAGCGCATACGGACGAGGAAAAAGCGGCGGCGGCCCAGGCGAAAGCCGATGCCGTCGCTGAACGCGAACGGATCAAGCTGCAGCGCGAGCAGGAACGACTCGATGTCCAGCGGCAGCGCGAGGAAGAGCGCCAGGCTGCGCGTGTCGCGCGCGAGGCCGCACGCCCGTCCATGGCCGACAAGATGATGCAGTCCGCCGGGCGCGCGGTCGCAAGCTCGGTCGGCCGGCAGATCGGAAACACGATCCTGCGCGGCATATTGGGAGGCTTCATGCGTGGTCGGTAAGAATGGCGGCGACCGGAATTGCGAGCTCATCACCGCGCTTGAGCATGAGTGGCGCGACGCCTTGTGCGCCAAGGACATGGACCGGCTGCGCTCGCTCATTCACCCGAACTTCGTTCTGATCGGAAGCCGCGCCGCTGGCGCATTCTCGCTGAACCGGGACGAGTGGCTCGATGCGATCCAGAAGCGCGAGCCGCTGTCGATCGAGCTCAGGATCGAGGATTCGACCGTGCTGGAGCAGGTCATGGTCGGCACCATCCACGCCTGCTGGCGGATCAATTATCTCGGGCGCGTGATCGAGGATTCGGTTTTGCTGACGGACGTGTGGGTGTTCGACGAAGGCCGCTGGCGAGTGATCCGCCGCCATTCCACGCCGGCCCCGGCGAGCGCCTGAGATAAGAAGAGCAAGAGGGAGAGAGTTGATGGCCAGGAACGCAACCGCCCGATCGGCCCCGATGATCAAGGAACTGACGCTCCGAGGGATCATCCTCGGCGGGCTGCTGACCTTGGTGTTCACCGCCGCCAACGTCTATCTTGGCCTGAAGCTCGGAATCACCTTCGCGACGTCGATTCCCGCGGCCGTGATCTCGATGGCGATCCTCAAATTCTTCCGGGATTCGACGATCCAGGAAAATAATATCGTCCAGACCATTGCCTCGGCGGCGGGGACGCTGTCGGCGATCATCTTCGTCCTGCCCGGGCTGATCATGATCAATTACTGGACCGATTTTCCTTACTGGCTGTCGGTGGGGATCATCGGCCTCGGCGGCATTCTCGGCGTGATGTATTCAGTCCCGCTCCGACGCGCGCTGGTGACCGGATCCGACCTGCCATATCCGGAGGGTGTTGCCGCTGCCGAAGTGCTGAAGGTCGGCGCGGGCGTCGGCGGCGCGGAGGAGAATAAGCGCGGCCTGGTCGCGATCACATGGGCATCGCTGGTTTCCGCCGCTTTCTATCTGCTCGCCAAGACCCGGCTGATTACCGACGTGGCCGGCAAGACCTTTCGCGTCGGAACCGGCGCAAGCGGCGTCACCGCCAGCCTTTCGATGGCCTTGATCGGCGTCGGGCACCTGGTTGGCATGGCGGTCGGCCTCGCGATGCTGACCGGCATTTTTATCAGCTGGGTATGGTTGATGCCGACCCTGACGGCCGGCATTGTTCCCAGCGGCGCGGAGATCGATCCAATCGTCGCCGACATTTTCCGCCACAAGGTCCGCTTCATCGGTGCGGGAACGATGCTCGTTGCCGCTCTATGGACGCTGGCCAAGGTCATCGGCCCGATCATTCGCGGCATCCTCCAGGCGCTTGCGGCGAACCGTGCACGGACGGGCGGCGAGACGCTCGCGCTGACCGAGCGCGACTTGCCGATCACCATCGTCGGCGGGACCATCCTCGCGTCGATGTTGCCGATCGGGCTGCTGTTGTGGGGGTTTGCGAGCCAGGGCGCGGTCGCCGGGCACGCGGGCGCGCTGGTGGCTGTGTCGCTCGGATACATCCTGCTTGCGGGCCTGATCATCGCATCGATCACCGGCTACATGGCGGGGCTCATCGGAGCTTCGAACAGCCCGGTCAGCGGGGTTGGAATACTGACCGCAATCGGCATTTCACTGATCCTGCTGGGGATGTTCCACGGCGCCGGCCCGGCCGCGACGCAGAGCCTGGTCGCCTTCGCGCTGGTCGTCACCGCAATCATCTTCGGCGTAGCGACGATCGCCAACGACAATCTCCAGGATCTGAAGACAGGCCAGTTGGTCGGGGCAACCCCGTGGCGGCAGCAGATCGCGCTGGTCATCGGCGTGGTGTTCGGCGCTTTGGTCATTCCGCCGATCCTCGATCTGCTTAATCACGCCTTCGGGTTCGTCGGTGCCCCGGGCGCGGGCAAAGACGCACTCAATGCTCCGCAAGCGGCGTTGATCAGCTCGATCACTCAGGGGGTGCTGGGCAGCAGCCTTGACTGGAGCCTGATCCGCTGGGGAGCGCTGATCGGCGTCGCGGTAGTGGCCGCCGACGAACTGCTCAAGCGCTTCTCGAACCGCAAATACAGCCTGCCGCCGCTCGCCGTCGGCATGGGCATTTATCTCCCGATGGAAGTCGACCTTTTCATCCCACTCGGCGCGCTCCTCGGATGGACCTACAATCGCTGGGCCCAAAGCAGTGCCAACCCTGCATTTGCCGAAAGGTTGGGGACACTGATGGCGACCGGGCTGATCGTCGGCGAAAGCCTGATGGGCGTGGTCTATGCAGGGCTGGTGGCCGCGGCGGAGAAGGCCGGATCAAAGGATAGTGCGGCGGTCATCGCATTGGTCGACGAGAATCCAGCGGCGATGGTCGCGGGCATGCTGCTGTTCGCAATTGCTGTGGGCGCGCTTTATGCCTGGACCCGCAGCCGCGCTGCAGTGCCGCCACCCGCCGGTGAGACGGATGCGGTCGAACGGGCGGCGGTTCGCTAACCCCGGCCGCTGTAGCTCGCGACGCCCTGCTCCGGGACCCACAGCCCTTCCGGCGGTGCGCCCGTCTGCCAGAACACGTCGATGGGAATGCCGCCGCGCGGATACCAGTAACCGCCGATGCGCAGCCACTGCGGCTTCATCTCCTCGGCAAGCCTCTGGCCGATGCCGACGGTCACATCCTCGTGGAAGCCGCAATGGTTGCGGAAGGAGCCGAGGAATAGCTTGAGGCTCTTGCTTTCGACAATGGTCTCGCCGGGCGCATAGTCGATGACGAGGTGCGCGAAGTCGGGCTGTCCCGTAACCGGGCACAGGGACGTGAACTCCGGCGCGGCAAAGCGCACTAGGTAGAGCGCGCCGGCCCGCGGGTTGGGAACATAGTCGAGCCGTGCTTCGTCGGGCGACGCGGGCAGGGTGCTGGTCTTGCCGAGGTGCGTAGTTTCCATGACGGACCCTTAACCGCTCGCCCTGAGCCTGTCGAAGGGAGTAAGTGACGCTCATGGACTCCCTCGTCACTACCCAATGGCTGGCCGAGCATCTCGGCAAGCCCGGCTTCAGCATCGTTGACTGTAGCTGGCACATGCCCGCCACCGGCCGCGACCCCCGGGCGGAATTTGAAGCAGCGCACATTCCGGGTGCGGTCTTCCTCGACATCGACGCGGTCGCGGACCGTTCCAACCCCGCGCCGCACATGCTTCCCTCGGGCGCCGAGTTCGCTCAGGCGATGGCCGAGCTCGGCATGTCGAGCAGCGACCGCATCGTCGTCTACGACAACAGCCCGCACCGGACCGCCGCCCGCGGCTGGTTCATGTTCCGCCACTTCGGCGTGGCGAATGTCGCGATCCTCGACGGCGGCTTTCAGAAGTGGACTGCCGAGCGGCGGCCGGTCGAAACCGGTCCCGCCAGCCCGAAGCCCGCGATATTCGAAGCTGCCGAACGCGGCGACGTCGTCAGCAAGACCGACCTGCTCACCGCTTCCGCGCTCGTCCTCGACGCCCGCAGTTCGGCCCGCTTCGAAGGCTCGGAGCCCGAACCCCGCGCCGGCGTCGCCTCCGGCCACATTCCCGGCGCACGCAGCCTGCCGATGGCGACGCTCTACAACGAGGATGGGAGGTTCAAGTCGCCCGCCGAACTCCGCGCCGCCTTCGAGGCAGCGGGAGCGGACCCGTCGCAGCCGTTCGTCGCGAGCTGCGGGTCCGGAGTGACCGCCAACAGCGTCATCTTCGCCGCGCTTTTGCTGGGGCACGACCACGGCCGATTGTACGACGGAAGCTGGAGTGAATGGGGCGCCGATCCGGCGACTCCGAAAGCCGTGGGTCCGGCTTAGAGTCTGTTTCGGCAACACTGCACCGTGCGGGCCGGCACCGCTTCGAAGCTGAAACAGACCCTAGCCCAGCATCAGTTTGGAGACGTCCTCGAGGCTGCGGCGGATTTCCTCGACCATGGCCGCGCTCGCGGCCCGGTGCGGTTCGCGGCCGGCCGAGCGTTCGGCAAGCAGCACTTCGATCCCGGCGGCAGCGCCGCCGACGACCCGCGAGGTCCGGGCATCGAAGCAGCGGCGCTTGCCTTCACTCGCCTGCGGCCAGACCGCTGCGATCTCGGCATCGTCGTCGAGGTCCGAGGCGGGTCCCCCACCGAACGGTTCGACCAGCCGCAAGGCATGGCGGATGCTCGCAAGCCGCGACACCGCCTCGGCATAGGGCTCGCCGGACGCGGGACTGATCGAGTCAGGGCTGATCGATTCGGAAAACAGGTGCAACATTGCTCCGGATTGAAGGAGCAAGGCTAAGAAAATGTGAATCCTTTGCCCGGCCTAAGCCGCCGCTTCCGCCTCGATATCGCGCAGGATCCAGCCGCGCTGGGGGATGGTCTCGATGAACTCGGCGCCGCCCGACGCCATGCGCAATTTCTTGCGCAGCTTGGAGATAAACACATCGATGATCTTGGGCTGCGGCTGGTCGTCCGCGCGGCGGTAGAGATGCTTCAGGAGCATGGCGCGGGTGACGACATTGTTGCGCGCGAAGGCCAGCAGCTCGAGCACGCGATATTCCATCTCGGTAATGCCGATCGGATGACCGTCGATCCGGATCAGCCGCTGGACTTGATCGACGGACAGCCGCCCGCCGCACAAGGTTTCCGGCATTTCACTGCCGTTGGCCTTCAGCGAGGCCAGCAGGCGCGAGCTTGCCTCCTCGCTGTCCTCGGGAGTCAGCCTTCCGGGCGATCCGATCAGCGCCTGCTGGACATCGCCAAGCAATTTATGCGCTTCCTCGACAAGGCGGGTGCCTTCCTCGAAGCGGCGGCGCGAGCGGTCGAGCATCGATTCGATGTCGACGAGCCGGCCGGAAAGATTGTCTTCAGCCATCAGCTTGCCTGTGCCTTCCCCCGAGAGACCTTAACCCGAACGCTCTTATTGCGGAACCTGCGCCGTTGCGACCTGGCCGTCGGCCTCGGGCGCTCTCAGCAGTTGCGCGGTCACCGCTCCCTTGTCGATGATGCGCGTGTCCGGATCGCCGGCCATCGACCGCGCTCCGACCGGCGCGCGGTCGCGTCCCGCCCGCTCGAGCAGGCTGGTCTCGGCCGCACTGCGCGGCGCCGCGCCTCCAAACAAAGCCTCGATCGCCTGTGCCTGCGCGTCCTGCGGGGTCAGGCCCGCGGTGCCGGCGACCGGTGGAGTCAGCGTATAATCGGGCGGAATGATCAGCGGAGCGTTGCGCGCGACCGCGAATTCGTCCGGGCCGCGGCTGCCGCGATGGGCACAGCCGGCCAGCGCTGCCGCGGCCATGGCGAGAAGGACGGGAACCGACTTACGCATGTTGTTCATTCTCCTCAGTGCGCTCGTCCTTCTTGAGAAGGAAGCCACGCAGTAACAGTATCACGACGCCAATGCTAATCGCAGCATCGCCGACATTGAAGATCAAAAAGGGGTTGCACAGGCCATCTTTGAACATGGGGCAAATCTGTCTTGGCCACCACGATACGTGCAGGTCGGCGAAGTCGACGACATAGCCGATGCGGCTGCGGTCGAGGATATTGCCGAGCGCGCCGCCCAGCACCATCCCCAGCGCAACCTGGTCCCAGCGTTCCTTTTCCCGCGTGATCCAGAAGGCGACGCCGATCGCGATCGCGGCCGTCATCCCCACCAGCGCCCAGCGGATCGTGTCCGTCGTCGCGTGCAGGAATCCGCCCGAAATCCCGTAATTGCGGGTGTAGGTGAAGCCGAAGAAGGGCAGCAGGTGAAGCTGTGCGCCATATTCGTTGATTCCGAGTGGGCCGGTGACGAGCCATTTGCTGAACTGGTCGAACGCCAAAACGACGAACGCGACGATGAAGCCGATCAGGCGCTTGCTATGCATTCACCACTCCATCGCAGCGGTTGCAGAGGTCGCCGTCTTCCTCAACCTCGGGCAGGTGGCGCCAGCAGCGGCCGCATTTGTGATTCCTCGTGCGTTCAATCGTGGCGCTCAGGCTATCTGATCGCCGCAATTCCACATGCGACGAGATGAAGAGCTCGGCGAGGTCCGCAGAAGCGACAACGTCTTCAAACTGGGCCGGGACGCCCAGAGTCACGGCGGCTTCGAGACTGGAACCAAGCTTCTTTTCGCGTCTCATGGGTTCGATGTTGCCGGTAACAAAATACCGAATTTCGCGAAGCGCCTGCCATTTTTCTGTTTCCCGGCGAAGGCCGGGATCCAGGAGCGCGTCAGCGCTGCTATCGCAGCGCCCTGGGCCCCGGCCTTCGCCGGGGAACAGCTCGGGCCATTCCAGCAAATGCACCGATCCGCCCTCGGGAAACCGCGTTCCCCAAACCTCTTCCGCCGTGAACACGAGCACTGGCGCACACCAGCGGACCAGCGCGTGGAAAAGCGTATCGAGCACCGTCCGGTACGCCCTCCGCTTCGGGTCGCTCGGCGCGTCGCAATAGAGGCAGTCCTTGCGGATATCGAAGTAGAAGGCGGACAAATCGTTGTTGGCGAACTCGGCGATCAGGCGGGTGTAGCTGTTGAAGTCATAGTCCGCGACCGCTTGGCGCAGCTTGGCGTCGAGATCGGCCAGCAGCGCGAGCATGTAGCGCTCCAGCTCGGGCATCTCCTCAACACCGAGTTTCTCCGCGTCCGAATAGCCCTCAAGCGCACCCAGCAAATAACGAAACGTATTGCGCAGCTTGCGATATTGGTCCGCGACGCCGGAGAGGATTTCCTTGCCGATGCGGTGGTCTTCGGTGAAGTCGACCGACAGCGCCCACAGCCGCAAGATGTCGGCGCCATGCTCCTTCATCAGGTCAATGGGGCTTATGGTGTTGCCGAGGCTCTTGGACATTTTCATGCCCTTCGAATCCATCGTGAAGCCGTGGGTCAGCACGGTCTTGTAAGGCGCGCGACCCCGCGTGCCGCAGCTTTCGAGCAGGCTCGACTGAAACCAGCCGCGATGCTGGTCGGAGCCTTCGAGGTAGAGGTCGGCGGGCCAGCTCAACTCCGGCCACGTCCCGCTTTCGAGCGTGAAGGCGTGGGTGCAGCCGCTGTCGAACCAGACGTCGAGAATGTCGGCGACGCGCTCATAATCGGCGGCGTCGTGATTGGGACCGAGATAGTCCTGCGCGCGCTCGTCGGACCAGGCGTCGACGCCCTCGGCCTTGATCGCGGCGACGATGCGCGCGTTGACCTCGGGTTCGACGAGCGGCTGGTTGGTCCCGCGCTTGACGAACAGCGCAATCGGAACGCCCCAGGCGCGCTGGCGGCTGATCACCCAGTCCGGGCGGCCCTCGACCATCGATCCGATCCGGTTGCGGCCCTTGTCCGGCACGAAACGGGTGGCGGCGATGGCGCGCTCGGCGAGCTGGCGGAGGGTTGGCCCTTCGGCAAGGTGGCCGCCTTCATTTTCCCAACGCTGATATGCTCCTTCTCCCCTTGAGGGAGAAGGTCGGGATGAGGGGCCAGCCGCGTCCGCGGCTGAGGGACTTTCGCTTAGCCCCTCACCCTCCCACTGCTGCGCAGCGGGTCCCCCCCTCTCCCTCATGAGGAGAGGGGCTAGGGGCTTATCCATGCCGATGAACCATTGCGGCGTGCAGCGGTAGATGACCTTGGCCTTGGAGCGCCATGAGTGCGGATAGCTGTGCCGGAATTCGCTTGCCGCGAGCAAAGCGCCGGCCTCGCGCAGGTCCGAGCAGATCGGGCCGTCCGGGGCGTTGAACTTGTTGTTGATGACACTGCCCTGTCCGCCGAGCCAGGCCCAATCCTCACGATCTTTGCCGTCCGCCTCGACCGCGAAGACCGGATCGATGTTTTCTTTCCAGCCAAGGCTTTGGGCGCGCTTGCACAGGTCGAAATCGTCCTCGCCATGATCCGGAGCCATGTGGACCAGGCCGGTGCCGGTGTCGGTGGTGACGAAGTCGCCCGGCAGGAAGGGGCGGGGCTTGGCGAAGAAGCCACCGAGCTTGTGCATCGGGTGGCGGGCGATGGTGCCGGCGAGGTCAAGCCCGTCGAAGTCTACAATCTCGCCGCCGCTCACCGAATGATCTGCAACAGACATTAGTTGGACGGGATGCTCTGTCAGGTCCGAGAAATCGATCATTGCGATTGCAGCATTCACACGGGCTACGAACGCGTCTGTTAGTTCTGCGGCGACGAGGTAGGCGTCGTTATGAATTCGCCATCCGAACTCGTGCAAACGCCTGTGCAACGCCGTCTCTGGCCATTTACCGGAGAAGGCCGGGTTCCAATCAAGTCCTAACCTAACCATCCGATATGTGAAGGCCGGGTTGTAAGCGAGGGCCTGGTTTACAGGGATCGTCCACGGCGTCGTGGTCCAGATGACCGCCAATACACGGCCACCTCGCTCAATCATTGTAGCGATGTCGCGGGCTACGGGCGCCTCCACAATCTCGAACGCGACATCGATCTGGGTCGAGACGATGTCCTCATATTCAATCTCGGCTTCGGCGAGCGCGGTCTTTTCGACCGGGGACCACATCACCGGCTTGGCGCCGCGGTAGAGCTGGCCCGACTCCGCGAACTTCATCAGCTCGGCGACGATCGTGCCTTCGGCTGCGAAGTTCATGGTGAGATAGGGCTTGTCCCAGCGGCCGCCGATGCCGAGGCGCTTCAATTGCTCGCGCTGGGTGTCGACCCATCCTTGCGCATAAGCGCGGCACTCGGCGCGGAACTCGCGGACCGGCACCTCATCCTTGTTGAGCTTTTTCTTACGGTACTGCTCCTCGACCTTCCACTCGATCGGCAGGCCGTGGCAGTCCCAGCCGGGCACATAAGGCGCGTCCTTGCCGAGCAGGGTTTGCGTCCGCACCACCATGTCCTTGAGGATGTGGTTGAGCGCATGGCCGATGTGGATGTCGCCATTGGCGTAGGGCGGGCCGTCGTGGAGGATGAACTTCTCGCGGCCGTCGCGGGCCTTGCGGACCTGGGCGTAGAGGTCCTGTTCCTGCCATTTCGCAAGGATAGCCGGCTCCTTCTGCGGCAAGCCGGCTTTCATCGGAAAGTCGGTCTTGGGCAGGAAGACGGTGTGGCGGTAATCTGGTTTCGAAGGAGCGTCGGACATTGGCGCGGGGCTTTAGGGGCTTAGGGCAGCGCCAGCAACCTGCGCGCCTCGGCGCAGTCCTTGTCCATTTGCGCCGTGAGCGCGTCCATGCTTTCGAACTTGGCCTCGGGGCGGATGTAATGGTGGAGCGCGACTTCGATGTTGCGGCCGTAGAGGTCGCCGTCGAAGTCGAACAAATGCGCTTCGAGCAGCTCCTGCGGCGGGTCGAACATCGGGCGGGTGCCGAGATTGGCGACGCCGGCATATTGATGCTCGTCGTCGAGCCACCCCCGGATCGCATAGATGCCGTAGGCGGGGCGGAGGTACTGGCCCATCGGCAGGTTGGCGGTGGGATAGCCGAGATCGCGTCCGCGCGCATCGCCGTGTTGGACCACGCCTTCGATCGCGAAGGGGCGGGAAAGCAAATGGGTGGCGGTTCCGGGGTCGCCGGCCATCAGCGCCTCGCGGATTCGGCTTGAGGAGACGATCGTTCCGTCGACCTTCACGGGCGGAACGGTTTCCGCGACAATCTCATGCTCGGCGCCGAGTTCGCGCAGCAGCTCGGCCGATCCGCCGCGGCCGCGCCCGAAGGTGAAGTCGTCGCCGGTGACGACTCCGGCCGCGCCCACTTTCTCGGCGAGGAGGGCAACGAAATCCTCCGCGTCGGTGGCGGCGAGGTCGGCGTCGAAGTCGAACACCAGCATTGCGTCCGCGCCGGCGTGGGCGAACAGCCGCTCGCGCTGGTCGAGGCTGGTCAGTCGGAAGGGCGGCAGGTCGGGCTTAAAGAAGCGGACCGGGTGGGGGAAGAAGGTGCCGACGACGACCGGGCGGCGCTCGTGGTGGCCGCGCGCGACTGCCCGCCCGACGACCGCTTGGTGGCCGAGGTGGAAGCCGTCGAAATTGCCGAGCGCGAGGATCGACCCGCGAAGGCGATCCGGAATCCCGGATTTGAGGCTGAGGCGCTCCATTGCTTCGCCTCTAGTCAGCTTGACACTCAGGGTCGAGAACCCTATTTGGCCGACATCCCGATCAACCGGTTCCCGGCGGCGCATTCGTGCGCGCGTCGGTTTTTCGTTTTGACTGGGCCTTCAAGCGTCGAGATGGGCGGACAATCCCGCCCGTGGAGCTAGAAAAAAGGAAACTGAAACTTGGCACGTATCGCCGGCGTAAATATCCCGACCAACAAGCGCGTTGAAATCGCGCTCACCTACATCCACGGAATCGGCCGCACCAAGGCGAGGGAAATCACCCAGAAGCTCGGCATCGAGCCGCAGCGCCGGGTGCAGGACCTCAGCGACCAGGAAGTGCTGCACATCCGCGAGACCATCGACGGCGACCATACGGTCGAGGGCGACCTCCGCCGCCAGACCGCGATGAACATCAAGCGGCTGATGGACCTCGCCTGCTACCGCGGGCTCCGCCATCGCAAGGGGCTCCCGGTCCGCGGCCAGCGCACGCACACCAATGCGCGCACCCGCAAGGGCAAGGCCAAGCCAATCGCGGGCAAGAAGAAGTAAGCTGCTTCGATCGGCATTTCGTCCTTCGATACGGCATTTCGGCTTCGCTCAATGCCTACTCAGGATGAACGGACTGGGTTCAAAGCCCGAACGGGTTTCAGGGATTAGGAACAGATAATGGCACAAGCACCGCAGCGCCTTCGTCGGCGGGAGCGCAAGAACATCACTTCCGGCGTCGCGCACGTGAACGCCAGCTTCAACAACACCATGATCACGATCACCGACGCGCAGGGCAATGCAATTGCCTGGAGCTCGGCCGGAATGATGGGCTTCAAGGGCAGCCGCAAGTCGACTCCCTATGCCGCGCAGGTCGCGGCGGAAGACGCCGGCAAGAAGGCAGCGGACCATGGCGTGCGCACCCTGGAAGTCGAAGTGAAGGGCCCCGGATCGGGCCGCGAAAGCGCGCTTCGTGCGCTTCAGGCGGTCGGTTTCCAGATCACCTCGATCCGCGACGTCACGCCGATCCCGCACAATGGCGTGCGTCCGAGCAAGCGTCGCCGGGTTTAATCGGTTGCTGGGTCCCCGCTTTCGCGGGGATGACGAATTTACAAACACAGGGGATAGACGGGACGCCGTCACCCCGCTGCCAAGGAAGAAATATGGCCGTCAACGCGAAAAACTGGCAGGAACTCAAGAAGCCCAACAGCCTGGAACGCAAGTCCGGCACCGACAGCCGCCGCAAGGCGGTGTTCGTCGCCGAGCCGCTCGAACGCGGCTTCGGGATGACGCTGGGCAACTCGCTTCGCCGAGTGCTGCTGAGTTCGCTCCAGGGCGCCGCCGTCACCGCGATCAAGATCGAGGGCGTGCTTCACGAATTCTCGAGCCTGACCGGCGTCCGCGAGGACGTCACCGACATCGTCCTCAACGTGAAGCAGATCGCGCTCAAGATGGAAGGCGAAGGCCCCAAGCGGCTGCAGCTTTCGGCGACCGGACCGGCGGACGTGACGGCGGGCATGATCGCCGCCAGCGGCGACATCGAAGTCACCAACCCCGACCAGCTGATCTGCCACCTCGATGACGGCGCGACGCTCAACATGGAGCTGACCGCGGACATCGGCAAAGGCTATGTCCCGGCCGCCTCGAACCGCCCGGCCGACGCTCCGATCGGGCTAATCCCGATCGACGCGCTGTACAGCCCCGTTCGCCAGGTCGCCTACAAGGTCGAGAACACCCGCGTCGGCCAGGAGCTCGATTACGACAAGCTCACGCTGACGATCGAGACCGACGGCACCGTCAGTCCCGAAGACGCGCTCGGCTATTCCGCCAAGATCCTGCAGGACCAGCTGCAATTGTTCGTCCACTTCGACGACAGCCAGGTGCGCGGCGCCCCGTCGGCGATGATCGGCCAGGCGATCCCGTCGGGCGGCATGGACTCGACGACGGCGACCGACACCAACCAGCTCAACCGCTACCTCCTCAAGAAGGTCGACGAACTGGAACTGTCGGTGCGCAGCGCCAATTGCCTGAAGAACGACAATATCATCTACATCGGCGACCTCGTGCAGAAGACCGAAGCGGAAATGCTCCGCACCCCCAACTTCGGCCGCAAGTCCTTGAATGAAATCAAGGACGTGCTGGCGAGCATGGGGCTTCGGCTGGGGATGGATATCCCGGGCTGGCCGCCGGAGAATATCGAGGAAATGGCGAAGAAGCTGGAACAGGAAATGCTTGGTTGAGCTGCCGAGTTTAGCGAAGCGGGCGGCAACGCCCGTTAGCCAGACGAGAGACAGCGAACCCCGGCCGGCCCGAGCTCGAGCGGCCCAAAGCCGCGAGAGCGACAGGACCGACGTCACGGATTTACTCCGTGACGGCCCACCTTCCGGAACTACGAAAGGGCCGCTCCGGTTGGGGCGGCCCTTTTTCTGTGTCATCACGAATGTCTGCAATGGGTGGAAAGCGGACATTCGACCGTCGTGATCAGTCGTCCACAACGCGCGCACAAGGCGTCGGACCGATGACCCTGACTCTCGTATGCACACCGAACGTGACGTAGCCCCACTCTTTCCGAGAACCGTCGCGGCATCGCACTTCAATGGCCCCGTCGTTGTCCGGAGTGGCGTAAAAGTAACCCCTCCAGAGGCGGTGAAGGCGCTTATTGGGCGTCCCGCTGCTCTTGATAACTGCGCTTGCAACCTCCCCAGTGTCGTCGATCACCACTGCTGACCCCGCGAGCCACAAGTAACCAGTAACCCCCGCTATAATGGCGGAGGCCGCTATCAAGAGACCGCATCCGAGCGGCGTGAGCTTGTCGAACATCTGGTCGATTGTGACAGATCGGCTAATGTCCGCAATGGGTCGAAAGCGGACATTCCAGCCGAGTAGCTATTAACTGTCCTCTGCGGCGGGCATGCTGACGTTCTCAAGAGCGAAGATCGTGCCGTCGCTGCGGAAGATCTCCACCTCTGGCTCCCGATCCTCAAAGAACTCCACCTCCCAACGCTCGCCGGGAAGGGCCACGTGAACCATAACAGCGGCCTCTCGGACTGAACTCAGCGAGTAGTGGGTCCCCGTCTCATCGAGTTCTCGGAGGAAGGCGTGAAGCGTCGGATGGGTCATGCAGCGGTTTTCGGCGCTTCTGCTAACGTCCGCAATGGGTCGAAAGCGGACATTGGGTTTAGCTCGTAGCTGGTCGTGATTTCGGTTGCTAAGCTCCAGCCGGAAAAGAGTTGGAGGCAGACGTGGCGTCGACCCTATTCGATCTAACCGGCCGAACGGCGCTTGTGACTGGCGCTAGTCGAGGCATCGGCTTTGCAATCGCCCAAGCGCTCGCGAATGCGGGCGCCAACCTGATCCTCAACGGCCGCGACGCGGAGAGCGTGGAAC
>JBDSMG010000054.1:0-3888 GCA_039915925.1 Sphingomicrobium sp. | reverse complement strand
AAACGACGATCAAAAAAGATTGAATAAATACGGTTGTGTAAGACGTTATCGCTTGACAGAAGGGCTTACAGACACTACACTATATCAACGGTTGAGAAAGGGCGAAGCGGTGGCAGTTTTCTACATTGACGGACGCAGGATCGAACAGCAAGACCGATTCGGCGATGGGACACGCTGGTTCGAGTTGATGTTGCTTCCGGCTGTTGATGAAGTGGCTGGGCCGTTCACTCCGGTTGAGTTCGCTCGGCACCGTGCCTGGGGCATTGATCCGGTCTGGTCTACGAGGTGTGCGGTGCACGCGCCGATGCAAGACGCGACGGATACATACAACGACGGCTTTTGGCCGCAGAAGCAATGCGAGCCAGCGGACGTGATTCGGTCCGGCGTCAGATACGGGCGCGAGTACAGGGCATGCGTCTTTCGGTACTGAGCACTAAGCAAAAGGAAGAGGAAATCATGGGTTCACGCATTCGTCAACACAAGCCACGTTTGAGCCGTTCGGAGGTTGCCACCAAGGCACTGCGAAATGCGATGACCAGCGAGAGCTCGATGAACTACGCGGCCATCTATGAAGGCTTCGAGGCGATGGGTATTCCTGCGGCAGTCATCTTGCCCCGTCAAACCGTCTTCTCCTACAACGCTTGGCACGCGTTGGGCCGCCAGGTTCGCAAGGGCGAACACGGCGTCAAGGTCGTGACATGGATCGAGGCGAAGGGCAAGAAGGCCGCCGCTTGCGATGACCAGGCGAGCGACGGTGCGAAGCCGCACAAGTTCCCAAGGACGGTAACGGTGTTTCACCTGAGCCAAACGGACGTGATCGCAGCCACGGCGGCAGCATGAGCTGCGCGGCCTATCGCATGACTTTGCTGCAGCGAGCGCTCGCGCGCTCCGATGCGGAGCTGTTCGGCCAACGTCAGCGGTATGTCGACGTGGCCAGGCGGCTGGCGACGCGACTTCTGTCGACCGAGTCGAGCGGGGGTGAATGGTGAGCGGCGCGGAGCAGTTCGAGGTTTGCGATTTCATCTACTGCGGGGTGCGCCAGATCATCGGCGGCAAGCTCGGCGATTGTGTTCTGCCGTTGCTGGCCGATGGCACGCGTGCGACTCGGTTGTTTGCTCGCAAAGGCAACAAGGGGTCAAGGCGTGTTGTCGGTGGTGTCTATGCAGGGGCGAAGTTTTCCGCTGAGCAAGCAAGCGGGCTCGATGCCGCCCGCTTCGTTCGACGCTGGGACAACGCCGACGATGTGATGCGATGGGAGGCCGCGGACGGCCAAGCTGAAGACGCGATCCGCACGAAGAAGCTCGAAGCAGACGCAGGCCGGATCAGCGAGATCGAGCGCGTTCTGTTGCCCTTGCGGCGCGTCTATCACGCCCACCGCAGGCAGAACGACCATTCAGGCATGGAGGCACTTCGTGCCGCTGTGCAAAGGGCTTTGAGTACGCCGCCACGCGTCTCGGAGCAAGACAAGTGAAGCGCATTTGCGCATGACCAACATTCATCAGGAGAAGCAAGCATGACCATGAATTCGATTCGCGCTCACAGCGCAACTCTGATCGCTCTTGCGATCGTCGGCGCCAGTGTTCTCGTGGGCTGCCAAGCCTGGGGTGACGCACCTGCCGCTACAGGCACGAAGGCTGCGCCGCCGACGGCAAAGATCGAAACGATGACGCCGATCCGCTTTTTCGGTGACGACTTCCCCGAGGCCTACGCCGCGTTGGCGAGTCAGCCGGTTGAAGCGGCTCCCACGACGTTCTAGTCCAACCAGGTGCACCACATGAACACCCTTCGCAACTGGCGACACAACGTTCGATCACCCCGCGGCGGCTGGCGTCTCGCGCTTGTGCTGGCCGTGGTCACTCTCGGGCTGCTGTTCGCGTCGACCTCGTTTGCGCGCTGGCCGATCGGTGACGCGCGTGCGGCGCTCCATGCGGGCAAGAGTGCGGCTGAGCATCACCAGGCGGTGGGTGTGGTGCGCGCCATCTCCGATGGTGACACCTGCCACGTTGTCATCAACGGCGTGTCGACGCGGGTGCGCCTGGCGGAGATTGACGCGCCCGAGAAGGCTCAACCGTTCGGCCGGCGTGCTGAGCAAGCGTTGCGCGAACTTGTTTGGAAGCGCGAGGTGCGCGTGAGCTGGTCCGAGGTGGATCGGTACGGCCGACCAATTGTGCAAATCACCGTCGACGGCCGTTCAGTCAACGCCGAGCTGGTGCGACAAGGCTACGCTTGGGTTTATCGTCGGTACTCGTCGAATGCGCAGCTCGTGGCGCTGGAGGCAGAGGCTAAGAAGGAGGGCAGGGGGCTTTGGGCGGATGCGCACCCGATTCCCCCTTGGGAGTGGCGGCAGGACCACCAGACAACCGCGCAAGACTGAGTTTTCGCGGGCGCGAAACTGAACGGATAGGGAAGGGCAGATCATGTCAACGAACAACGTCATCGACATTGCAACCCGCTCGGCGCGCGCGCCGGAGCTGGCACCGGAAGAGGGCGGCCAGCTTGCAGAAGAGCAGGGCGCTTCGACCTCGGCGCCCGCTGGCGCGACCCCCTCGAAGGTGGGCACCCTTCTGTGGTCCATCGTCCGGGTGCCGCTGTTCCTAGTGCTCTACTGGCTGCGCCTTCCCGTCATGCTCGTGTGCCGGCTTATCTCGGTGCCGGCGCTGCTCGCGTTTCTCTTCTCGCTCTACGCGTTTCCGGACAAGCACGCGATGGTTACCGGCTTCGGTGTTCTGAGCTTCGGCGCCTTTGTCGCTCTGTGGCTCTACGACACGTTGCTTATGTGGCTGTCGCCTCAAGACATGATGCGCACGCTGTGAGCCAAGGACCACTTGCGATGAACAAAACATGGAACGTTTTGGTCGATGGTCACCACGTCGGAACCGTCCACGAACAGAACGAGGGCCTTGCGCGCTGTGCGGCGTTGTCGAGGTTCGGTGTTGCGGACGATGAGTTCGCAGCGATGGGTCCGCGCGAGCAGAACGACGTGCGCAATTTCGGCATCCCCCCCGATGCCGAGTTCGTTGTGTTGCCGGCTTGATCGGAGCTAACGATGATGGACCTGGACAGGCTCTCGGTGACGTACGTCCTTACGCATGAAATGTTGCCTGCGGCGTTGGTTGCGATCGCGGCCGGCGCTGGGTGGTTCTGGTTCTGCCGGTGGTACTACCGCACTGAGGAACGCGAATGGCGTGTTGCGCTTCGTCGGCCAGGTGGCTATGAAGCTGCGTCGCTCGATGAGCGAATGAGCGTACTCATCGCTCAACGCAGCATGGCAGGTCGCGGTAGCCCGGCTGATCGACTCTTCCTCGCCGGCTTGACTGTCGCCGCGGTCCTGTCTCTTTTCGGGCTCGCTGCCTACTGGCCGCGCTGATCTGGAGTCGACATGCTGCGCGGCATCGCCATTGCGAGACACGTTGACGGCCGAGCCGTCATGGAGGGCTCGAACGCATGTTCCGTTCGCTGGGGAACCGACCCGAACCGCCTCCGGGTCTATGCGTCGCCCGAACAAGCTGAGCAATCGCTTCGTCTGCTGTGCGACGATGAAGACCAGGCGTACATCTGTGACGCGGCGGAGTGGTGGAAGCACGCTGTCGACGCAGCGCGCCAACCCAAGGCATCGAATACGAAACCGGAGTCTCTGATGAACTACGCCGTCCAGATCGCCATTGAAGATCGCGACTTGCTCCCGCTCACCGAAGTCGGTGCCTACACGGAGTCGATCGCGACTTCCGGCAAGACGATGGTCTACAGCACGTTCGATCGAGCAGTCTTTGACCGCTGGTGCCGGGCTCTGGACGCAGCCGGCCGCAAGTACGAGAAATTGATCTGACTACGATGAAGAATTTCAGCTACCGCGCATGGGCTACACGCCGCAGCTCGAACGCAGGCAGG
>JBDSMG010000026.1:0-23912 GCA_039915925.1 Sphingomicrobium sp. | reverse complement strand
CGTTATAATCGTCGTTCGCCTGCTTGAAGCGGGCGAGGTGCGGCTCGAGCCCGTGGATGCCGACCGCAAAACCGCCGATCCAGTCTTCTTCATCGGGGTCGATGAAGTCCGCGAGGCACATATTCGGGCGGCCCTCGCGCTTCTTCACCTGCTGGCGCAGCATCGGTAGCCTGGTCCAATCGTTATCCGCGAGCGCAAGGATATCGTCGCCATCGCGCTTGCACCGCCACAGGCCGACGGTGGCCTTTGCCGTTACCCAGCGCTCGGCGATGACCTGGTCGAGCATCGCATTGGCATCCGCGAACAAGCTGGTCGCGCTTTCGCCGACGACTTCGTCCTCCAGAATCGCCGGATAATTGCCGGCCAATTCCCAGGCGCGGAAGAAGGGCGTCCAGTCGATCGATGCGCGCAGGTCGCGCAACGGCCACTCGCCGAACTGGTGCAGCCCGGGCATATGCGGCGCCGGCGGCTTGCCGTCGGGGTCATACGGGAAGGCATTGGCGCGCGCGTCGTCCAGCGAGGCAAGCTCGCTCTGGCCGCTGCGCGAGCGCGCGATGCGCAGCGCCTCATATTCTTCGGCGGTCCTGGCGACCAGCGGGTCGCGCTGCGTGTCCGACACAATGCTGGATGCAACGCCGACCGCGCGGCTGGCATCGAGCACGTGAATCACCGGCCCGGTGTACGCCGGGTCGATGCGCAGCGCGGTGTGGGCCTTGCTGGTGGTTGCGCCCCCGATCAACAGCGGCGTGGTCAGGTTCAACCGCTGCATCTCGCTTGCGACCGTCACCATCTCGTCCAGCGACGGGGTGATCAAACCGCTCAGGCCGATCATGTCGGCGTCATTGTCCTTCGCCGATCGCAATATGTCCTGCCACGGCACCATCACGCCCAGGTCGATGACCTCGAAGCCGTTGCACTGCAGGACCACGCCGACGATGTTCTTGCCGATGTCGTGAACGTCGCCCTTGACGGTCGCCATCACGACCTTGCCCTTGCCTTGGGTGACGCCGTTCTTCTCTTTCTCCGCCTCGATGTAGGGGAGCAGGTGGGCGACAGCCTTCTTCATCACGCGCGCTGACTTCACGACCTGGGGCAAGAACATCTTGCCGGCGCCGAACAGGTCGCCGACGACGTTCATGCCGTCCATCAATGGACCTTCGATGACCTCGATCGGTCGGGCGAATTGCTGGCGCGCCTCCTCGGTATCCTCGACGATGTCGAGGTCGATGCCCTTCACCAGCGCGTAGCTCAGCCGCTCATTGACCGGCAGCGAGCGCCACTCGGCAAGTTTTTTCTCCGCGACCTCGTCGGTACCGCGATAGCGTTCGGCAAGGTCGACCAGCCGCTCGGTCGCGTCGTCCCGGCGGTCAAGGATGACATCCTCGCACGCCTCGCGAAGCTCCGGATCGATTGTGTCATAGACGTCGAGCTGGCCGGCGTTGACGATGGCCATGTCCATGCCCGCGGGGATCGCATGATAGAGGAAGATACTGTGCATCGCGCGGCGCACCGGCTCGTTGCCGCGGAACGAGAAACTGAGGTTCGACAGTCCGCCCGAGATATGCGCGCCGGGGCACCGGCGCCGGATCTCGCGCGTCGCTTCGATGAAATCGATCGCGTAGCGGCGATGTTCGTCGATTCCGGTCGCGACCGCGAAGATGTTGGGATCGAAGATGATGTCCTCGGGCGCGGTGCCGTTGGCGGTGAGCAATTTGTAGGCTCGCTCGCAGATTTCGATCTTGCGTTCCTGCGTGTCGGCCTGACCGACCTCGTCGAACGCCATCACGACGACCGCGGCGCCATAGTTTCGGCACTTGCCCGCAAGCTCGAGGAACGGCGCTTCGCCTTCCTTCATGCTGATCGAATTGACGATCGGCTTGCCCGACACGCATTTCAGGCCCGCCTCGATCACGCTCCACTTCGAACTGTCGATCATCACCGGCACGCGGGCGATGTCCGGCTCCGCGGCGATGCGCTTGAGGAACGTGGTCATCGCCAACTCGGAATCGAGCAAAGCCTCGTCCACGTTCACATCGACGATCTGGGCGCCATTCTCGACCTGATCGCGCGCGATCTCGACGGCGGCATCATAATCGCCGTTCAGGATCAGCTTCTTGAATTTGGCGGAACCGGTGACGTTGGTGCGCTCGCCAATGTTGACGAAGCGCGCGCCTGCGGCCGCCGCGGAGACATCGCTTTGTTCCATGTCAGGCGGCCAGCACCATCGGCTCGAGGCCGGCGAGGCGAGTGCGCATTTCGAGCCTGGGAACTGCCCGCGGGGGCAATCCCTCGACCGCCTGCTTCATCGCGGAAATATGCTCGGGCGTGGAGCCACAGCATCCGCCGAGCACATTGACCTGGCCCGCGTCGGCCCATTCCTTGACCAGAGAGGCGGTCGTGGCCGGAGCCTCGTCATATTCACCGAGATCATTCGGCAGGCCGGCGTTGGGATAGACCATGATCAACGTGTCGGCGACCTTCGACAGGGTCGCGACATGCGGCCGAAGCTGCTCCGCTCCGAACGAGCAGTTGAGCCCGATCGTCAGCGGCTTTGCATGACGGACCGCATACCAGAACGCCTCCACCGTGTGGCCGGACAGGTTGCGGCCGGACAGGTCGGTGAGAGTCATCGACAGCATGATTGGAAGGTCGCGGCCGAGCGCCTGACCGGCTTCCACCGCGGCCATGATGCCGGCTTTGGCATTGAGCGTGTCGAACACCGTCTCGATCAGGATGAAGTCGATGCCGCCTTCCACCAGAGCGTCGATCTGCTCGCGATAGACGTCTTTCAGATAGTCGAAATCGATCTCCCGGAAGCCCGGGTCGTTCACGTCGGGCGACAGCGAGAGCGTCTTGTTGGTCGGACCGAGCGCGCCGGCGACGAAGCGCGGACGACCGTCCTTCGCGGCGAACTGGTCGGCGATCGACCGCGCCAGCTTGGCGCTTTCAACATTGATCTCGCGCACCAGATGCTCGGCGCCATAGTCGCTCTGGCTGATCCGGTTCGCGGAAAAGGTGTTGGTACAGGCGATGTCCGCGCCCGCTTCGAAATAGGAGCGGTGGATCGACCCGGGTACTTCGGGCTTGGTCAGCGCGAGGATATCATTGTTTCCGCGCTGGTCCCTGCCGAGGCGAAGGGCGCCGGCATAAGCGGCCTCGTCGAGCTTCCAGCGCTGGATTTCGGTGCCGAACGCGCCGTCGTTGATCAGGATGCGCTGCGCGGCCTGCTCAAGAAATTGTTCGCGAGCGCCCATTACGCGGCCTCCAGCCTGGATTTTGGGCTCGGTCGAAGGCCGAGCAGATGACAGATGGCGTAGCTGAGCTCCGCCCGGTTCAACGTGTAGAAGTGGAAGTGGCGGACGCCGCCGGCATAGAGCTGCGCGCACAGCTCGGCGGCGACCGTCGCCGCGATGAGCTTGCGTGCTTCCGGATGATCGTCGAGCCCTTCGAACAGGCCGTCCATCCATGGCGGGATTGATGCGCCGCACTGCCCGGCGAACTTGCGCGTCTGCGCGACGTTCGACACCGGCAGGATGCCCGGCACGATCTCGATATCCATGCCGGCCCCCGCGACGGCATCGCGGAAACGCAGGAAAGCATCCGCCGAGAAGAAGAACTGCGTAATCGCGCGGTTCGCTCCGGCATCGACCTTGCGCTTGAGATTGTCGAGATCGGCCTGGCGGCTCCCGCTGTCGGGATGCAACTCGGGATAAGCAGCGACCGAAATGTCGAATTCGGCAATCGTCTTCAGCCCCGCAACCAGCTCCGCCGCATTGGCATAGCCGCCCGGATGCCGCTCATAGCGCGCGCCGGGTTCGGGCGGGTCGCCCCGTAGCGCAACGATGTGGCGAATGCCTGCATCCCAATAGCTTTGCGCAACCTCGTTGACCTCGTCGCGCGTCGCACTGACGCAGGTTAGATGAGCGGCGGCGGTGAGGCCGGTTTCGCGAGCGATCCGCGCGACCGTCGAATGGGTCCGTTCGCGCGTCGATCCGCCGGCCCCGTATGTTACCGACACGAAGCGCGGTCGAAGCGGCTCAAGAGTCTTGATCGACTCCCACAACGTTTCTTCCATCTTCTCCGTCTTGGGCGGGAAGAATTCGAAGCTCACGTCGATGTCGCCGCGTGCTTCCGCGAATAAAGGCACGCAGGCTGGGGCGGTGCTTTGCTCGGTCATGCGGCTTTCCGGCGGGTGCGGGCGTCGGGCGCCTTTACCGCACGCCATAATGTCACGGTCAATTCGCCGCCCTTCAGATGTTCGACATGGTCGATCTTGAGCCCCGCCGAACCGAACCAGTCGGCCATGGTCTCATCTTCGAAGCCGAGGCGGATGTGGGCGTCGCGCTCGCGTAAATCTTCGCGATCGTGCGCCGCGAAATCGACGACCAGAACAGTCCCGCCACGGGCGAGCACGCGACCGGCTTCGGCAACCGCCGCGGCCGGCGAATGGGCATAATGCAGCACCTGGTGGAGAATCACGCAATCGGCGCTCTCCTCCGCCAGCGGCAGTGCATACATGTCGCCCTGGCGAAGGCTCGAATGAATGCCCGCGGCCTCAAGCTTGGCTCGGGCTAGGCGCAACATTTCCGACGACCGGTCGATGCCGATCGCCTGGTCAGCACGCGGGCCGAACAATTCGATCATCCGCCCGGTGCCGGTGCCGATGTCAACCAGGCGCCCAAGCGGCCGGTCGCCAAGCGCCTGGGCGATCGCGCGTTCGACTTCGCTTTCGGCGACGTGGAGAGAACGAATCTGGTCCCACACGTGCGCGTGGGTGGTAAAATAGCGAGACGCCGCTTCGATGCGCTCGGCTCGCACCCCGTCGAGCCGCGCGGAATCGGCAGCGAAGGCGCCCTTGATCTGGGCGTCGGCGACGCGGTCCAGCAAGGCGAATAGCGGCTCCGTTCGCTCTTCCGGCGCAAGCGTCAGGAACACCCAGCTGCCTTCCTTGCGGCGCTCGAGCAGGCCGGCGTCGGCAAGAATCTTCAGGTGGCGCGACACGCGGGGCTGGCTTTGTCCAAGCACTTGCGCAAGCTCGCCGACCGACAATTCCATCACGCGGAGCAAGGCCAGCACCCGCAACCGCGTAGGGTCGGCCAGCGCCTGGAAAAATCCGGCGATCTGCGTCTCGGGAATCATGATTTAACGATATAAGGATATCTTTATATCAGTCAATCGATCGTCGAGAATCCATTTAATCACAGTCCCCTAGTAGAGAATAAGGATTGCGCGCCGGAAAGTTGCACTATAATCCCCTGCGCTGGCCTGTGCGAATCGTGCGACAGGCCGAGAAGGCGTCACTCGTCTGACGCCACTAAGGAGTAACGATCATGAAGAAGATTGCACTGACCGTTGCGGTCCTCGGGCTCGGCCTCGCCGCCTGCAAGCCGTCGGGCGATGCTGCCGCGAACACCGACAATGCTGTCGAGAACGCAGCCGCCGCCGACACCAATGCCGCTCTGACCGACGCCAATGCGACCGTCGCCGCCGACAATGCGCTCGACGCCGCCGAGAACAGCGTCGAGAACGCCGGCGCAGCGATCGACAATGCGCAGGACGCCGTTGCCGACGCCGCCAAGAACGAGACCAAGTAAGCTCCGGCTTCAGGTCGAACGGAGAAGGGTCGCCCTCGGGCGGCCCTTTTTTTTGGATAGCGTGCAGTGGTAGGCGTTCGCGCGATGAAACGGATCCTTGCCGCCACCGCGCTTCTCCTGTGCTCATGCGGCGACGAGCGGCCGCCATTGCCGACGGAGGAGCAGTCGGATCAGTTGAACGAAGCCGAGGACATGCTGAACCAGACGTCGCAAGCGAATGAATCGTCGGGAGTCCCCGATGCGCGCTAGCGCCGTCCTACTCCTGTTGCTCGCCATTCTGTTCGGTTGGTCGCCTGCCGGTGCGCAGAACATCCGTCCTGAACTGGTCGCCGAAACAGCGGCCCGGCCCGGAAGCGAGGTCGAGCTTGCGATCCACATGCGGACCAAGCCTGGTTGGCACGGATATTGGTTGAATCCGGGCGACGCCGGCCTGCCGATGACCGTGGACTGGCAGCTCCCCAAGGGCGCAAGCGTCGGGCCGCTGCGCTATCCGGTACCGTCGCGGCTGCTCATCGCCGGCCTTATGAATTACGTATACGAGCGGGACTATGCGGTGCTGCTGCGCTTGAAGGTGCCGGTCGGTGCCAGCGGCACTCTCCCGATCCGCGCCGACGCGCATTGGCTCGCCTGCACCGACACGATCTGCGTTCCGGAGCAGGGGCAGCTGGCCCTCGACCTGCCGGTGGGCTCAGGGGGAGAGAAGAGGGCGCAATTCGACGCCTGGCGGCAGGCGCTTCCGAGGCCGTTGGCTACGTCGGCGCACTTCCAGGTCACGGACAAACTGCTGCGCGTCGCAATCCCGCTGCCGGCAAGCGTTGCGATTGAGGATGCTTATGTGTTTCCGTCGGACGACGGCGCCGTCGAATATGCCGGAAAACAGAACTTCAGCCGAGCCGGCGATCTGTTGATTGCGGAGCTTCCACGCGGCCGTGACGCGCTGAAGCAATTCGCCGGCGTGCTTGCGCTCGGCGACGGACGCGGGCTCGAATTCAGCGCCACTCCCGGCACGGTTGCGGAGGCGACTGCGGCGACTGCGGATATCGGCGCCAAAGCGGTCTTGCTCGCACTGCTCGGAGCGCTTGTCGGCGGGATGCTGCTCAATCTGATGCCGTGCGTGTTCCCGATCCTGGCGTTGAAGGCGCTGCATCTTGCCCGCAGCGGCGGCGACGAGCGCGAATCCCGGCACGACGCGCTCGCCTACACGGCGGGCGCGATCGTCGGGACGGGAGCGCTTGGGGCCGTGCTGCTCGCTATCCGCGCTGCAGGGACCGTGGCGGGCTGGGCGTTCCAGCTGCAGGATCCGCGGACGCTGATGGTACTGCTGCTGCTGACAACGGCAATCACCCTCAATCTCGCCGGGCTGTTCAGCCTGCCCGTGCTTGGCGGACGTGCGCGGCCGGCCGGGGGTTTCGGAACCGGCCTGCTCGCAGCGTTCGTGGCGACGCCCTGTGCGGGTCCATTCCTCGGGGCCGCGCTTGGCACCGCTTTATTGCTGCCTGCTGCGGGATCGCTGTTGGTGTTCGCGGCGCTGGGAGCGGGGCTGGCGCTTCCGTTCCTGCTGGTCGCGTTCGTTCCGGCGCTTCGCAACCGACTGCCGAAGCCTGGACCATGGATGGTTCGGCTGCAGCGCTTCCTGGCCATCCCGATGGCTGCGACCGTCGCCGCATGTCTGTGGCTCCTCTATAAACAGGCGGGAACACAGGGTCTCGTGATCGCACTCGCCGCGGTTGTGCTGCTGACGGCGGTTCTTCTCGCCTATCGCCTCGCGCAACGCGCCGGCCGCGTGCTGGGCTGGGTAATCATTGCACTGGTTCTCGCGATCGGTGCCGGCGCGGTCCTGGCGCTTCCGCGCGCCACGAGCAGTCAGGCCCAATCGGGTGACGAGCGATGGAGCGAAGCGCGCGCGGCGCAATATAGGCAGCAGGGCCATCCCTTGTTTGTCTATTTCACGGCCGATTGGTGTCTGACCTGCAAGGTCAACGAAGCCGGGGCAATCGACCGCGCCGAAGTTCGGTCCGCCTTCCGCAAGGCGGGTGTAAAGGTCCTTGTCGGCGACTGGACCAACGGCGATCCCGCAATCACCCGCTTCATCGAAAGCCGCGGGCGCGCAGGCGTGCCGCTCTACCTCTGGTACGCGCCGGGCAAATCACCCGAAGAACTGCCGCAGATATTGACGCCGGGAATGCTGGCGCAGCGGGCGCTCGCAGTCCGCTGATGTTGTGAGCGCGCCGCCGACCGGCTAGGCGAACTCAATGCCGACCGCCCCAACCATCGACGACATCCGCGCCGCCGCCGAGCGGATCCACGGCGCGGTAATCCGCACGCCGACGCTCAAGAGCAAGACGCTGTCGGCGCTGATCGGCGCGGAGGTGTGGCTGAAGTTCGAAAATCTGCAGCTCACCGCGTCGTACAAGGAACGCGGCGCGCTCAACAAACTGCTGCAGCTGACGGACGAGGAGCGTTCGCGCGGGGTGATCGCAGCATCGGCGGGCAATCACGCGCAGGGGGTTGCTTATCACGCCCGCCGGCTCGGCATTCCGGTGACGATCGTGATGCCGGAAGCGACTCCGCTGGTGAAGATCACGCAGACCGAGGGTCATGGCGCGGACGTCGTGATTCACGGTGACATGTTTGACGATGCTTATGCGAAGGCGCGGGAGATCGAAGCCGAGAAGGGCATGGTCTTCATCCATCCGTTCGACGATGCGCAGGTGATCGCGGGGCAGGGGACGATCGCGCTCGAACTGCTCGAGGACGCGCCCGAGATCGACACCTTGTGCATACCCATCGGCGGCGGCGGGTTGATGTCGGGCGTCGGCATCGCCGCGCGCGCGATCAATCCCAAGATCGCCCTCTTCGGCGCCGAAGCCGAGCTCTACCCATCGATGAAGGCGGCGCTTGAAGGACGCGAGATGCCGATTGGCGGCGACACGCTTGCCGAGGGCATTGCAGTCAAGCAGCCCGGCGAGCTGACCTCGCAAATCCTCAAAGGTCTGGTCGACGAAATCCTGCTCGTCGCCGAGCGCGACCTCGAGCAGGCAGTCGCAATGCTCGTCGGGATCGAAAAGACCGTCGTCGAGGGTGCGGGAGCCGCCGGCCTCGCGGCGATGCTTGCGCACAAGGAACGCTTCCGCGGACGTAAGGTCGGAACGATCCTGTGCGGCGGCAATATCGACACGCATTTGCTTGCCAACGTGCTGGTGCGCGATCTCGTTCGCAGCGGCCGCATCGCCCGGCTCCATATCGCGGTTGAGGACCGTCCCGGCGCGCTGGCCGCAATCGCCGCCCAGTTCGAGGCGGCAAAGGTGAACATCATCGAGATCAACCACAGCCGGATCTTCAGCCGTTTGCCGGCCAAGGATGCGATCGTGGAGGTCGAGTGTGAGGCGCGCGATCCGGGCGCTATCGGGCGGCTCGTGAAGCTGCTGGAGGGCATCGGCTTCCGAGTCGAACGCGCCCTGCTCGACTAGCTGAGCGGGGGCCACGCTGTCGAAGCACCGCCCCACTACGGGACAGTCGCCGCATTAACCCTCTTTTCCCGGCTCCAAGCCTTTTCAACCGCGTTTACCAGCCGCATAAAGAGGTTCGTAACCATTTGAGAAAGGCGGGCGGGTGAGCGCTCCATTTCGCTTCCCCAAGTTCTTCGTAACGAACCCCAGCCCATGCCCGTATCTCCCGGGCAAGGTGGAGCGGAAGGTCTTTACCGAACTGAGCGGCCGCCACTCCGGTGAACTCAACGAAGCGCTTGGTCGCATCGGTTTCCGCCGCAGCCAGTCCGTCGCTTACCGTCCAAGCTGCATCGATTGCTCCGCCTGCGTGTCCGTCCGGGTCATCGCGGGGGAGTTCGAGCCAACTGCGACCCAGCGCAAGGTGCTTCGGCGCCACTCAGACCTCGAGGTCACCGCGTGCAAGCCCTGGACGACGGAAGAGCAGTACGGGTTGCTCCGCGGCTATCTGGCGCAGCGGCATCCTGGCGGCGGAATGGCGGAGATGGACGAAAGCGACTTCGCCGACATGGTCGAGCAGACTCCAGTCCGCACCTTCCTGATCGAATATCGCGAGCCGTCCCTCGACGGCCGCCCCGGCAAGCTTGTGGGCGCCTGCCTGACCGATCAGCAGACCGATGGCCTGTCGATGATCTACAGCTTCTTCGATGTCGGTCCGGACGCCCGCAAGGGGCTCGGCACTTTCATCATCCTCGATCATATCATTCGCGCCGCGCGCGCAAGCCTGCCTTACGTCTATCTCGGCTACTGGGTCGATGGCAGCCCGCGTATGGCGTACAAAACCGGGTTCCAGCCGATGGAGCGGCTCGGCCGCGACGGCTGGCGGCGGATGGGAGAAGCGGACGCCGGTGACGGTGGGGATCGCCGCTTAGTGACCCTCCCCGTCCGCCGGGAGCGCCGCACGCTCATCGACGCTTGAGCGAGGTTCCTCCCCATCGCTTAGCCACAGGGAGGAGCTAACGAATACGGAAAGGCGGAGCGCCTTTCAGCGCCCCGCCTCCTGCGTGCCCCCAGAAATTCTATTAAGCGACCGCTACGGTCTGCTCGATAACCGGATCGTTTTCGTCGCTCTCGCTGTCGCGCAGCACGTAGCCGCGGCCCCAGACGGTCTCGATATAATTGGCGCCGCCGCAAGCCAAGCTCAGCTTCTTGCGCAGCTTGCAGATGAAGACGTCGATGATCTTGAGCTCGGGCTCGTCCATCCCGCCGTAAAGGTGGTTGAGGAACATTTCCTTGGTCAGCGTCGTGCCCTTGCGGAGCGAAAGCAGCTCCAGCATCGCATATTCCTTGCCGGTCAGATGGACTCGGCTGCCGTCGACTTCGACCGTTTTGGCATCCAGGTTCACGGCCAGTTTGCCGGTGCGGATGACGGATTGTGAGTGACCCTTGGAGCGGCGCACGATCGCATGAATGCGGGCGACCAGCTCGTCGCGGTGGAAAGGCTTGGTGACATAATCGTCAGCACCGAAGCCGAGCGCGCGAACCTTGCTGTCCATTTCACCAATACCGGAAAGGATTAGCACCGGCGTCGATACCTTCGCGGTGCGCACTTTCTTAAGCACGTCATAGCCGTGCATGTCGGGCAGGTTGAGGTCGAGCAGGATGATGTCGTAATCGTAGAGCTTGGCCAGATCGAGGCCTTCCTCACCGAGGTCCGTCGTATAGACGTTGAAGCCCTCGGTACCGAGCATAAGCTCGATGCTCTTGGAGGTGGTCGGCTCGTCTTCGATTAGCAGGACACGCATGCTTTATCCCCCGTTCGCGGCCCTGCGAGCGTTACCTCGCTTTAACAGCCTTGAAGCGTTCATTAACCATTCGAGAGATGAAGGCAAAAGGTTAATATTGTGTAAGCGGCTGGAATCCTTGGCAGTCGTTGCGGGGGTGCATCAGTGAGGGGTGGTGACCAACTTCGTTCGTCCTGAGCGCAGGCCTGCAAGGCCGAAGTCGAAGGGCGCCAGCACAGCCGTCGAGCGAACGCTCTTCGACTTCGCTCAGGACGAACGAGGTTTGCGTGGCGCAGACTAGCGTGCCATCGCCCGCCCATGCTTACCGACCGCATTATTTTCATCGACGGCGAGGCGATCGTGCTCGACAAGCCCGCCGGATTACCGGTGGACGAACCCAAGCGCGGCGGCGAGAGTATCGTGGCGCGGCTCGACGAATTGAAATGCGGCTTCCAGCGCCCGCCGACGCCGATGCACCGGCTGGACCAGGACACGTCCGGCTGCCTCCTGTTCGCCCGCAATCCGAAAGCCCGCGCCGCACTTCAGCAGGCGTTCGAACAGCGGCTGGTCGGCAAATATTATCTGGCGGTGGTCGGCCGCGAGCTTGAGGAGGAAAACGGAACCATCGACCTGCCGCTCGCCAAGCGCTCGACGCTCGAGTCCGGCTGGCGCATGGTCGGGCAGCGCAACGGTCCGCCGGCGATTACCGAGTGGCGGAAAATTCGGGTCGAAAACGGACGGACTTTGGTCGAATTCAAGCCCTTGACCGGCCGCACCCACCAGATTCGCGCCCACGCACGCGAAGCGTTCGGCTGCGGAATCGTCGGCGACCGCGTCTACGGCATTCCCGGCGGTCCGATGATGCTCCATGCCTCACGGCTGATCGTCCCGCGCGAAGGCCGCGAGACGATCGATGTCACGGCTCCGGTGCCGGAGCATTTCGCCGGATGGCAGGATGAAGCCTGAGGACGTGCACATCCCCGAAGATGCGCTGAGCGAGAGCTTCCTCGCGGCCACCGGACCTGGCGGGCAGAACGTGAACAAGGTCGCGACCGCCGTGCAGCTACGCGTTGACCTGTTCAAGCTTGGGCTGCATCCGAACGCCTATGCGCGGTTGAAGACGATCGCCGGCACGCGTGTGACCACCGGCGGTGAGCTGCTCATCACGGCGCGCCGTTTCCGCACGCAGGATGCGAACCGGCAGGATGCACGCCGGCGGCTGGCGGAGATGATCGCCGCTGCCCAAATCGTCCAGGCGAAACGGCGCCCGACGAAGCCGAGCAAGGCCGCGAAGGCGAAGCGCGTCGATGGCAAAAAGCAGCGCGGCACGGTCAAGCAGGGGCGCGGGAAAGTGAATTTGGACTGATGTACGACTTCAAGATCGACCCTGCCGACAAGCGCACAATGTACCGCGACCTCGCGTCCGCGCTCGAAGGACTGATCGGCGGAGAGCCGGACCCGATCGCCAACATGGCCAATGCGGCGGCGCTGATCTGGGAAACGATTCCGGACCTTAATTGGGCGGGCTTCTATCGGAACATCGGCGGCGAACTTGTGCTGGGCCCGTTTCAGGGGCGCGCCGCCTGCATCCGCATTGCGTTCGGCAAAGGCGTCTGCGGGGCAGCGGCGGCAACCCTGCAAGTGCAGCGGGTCGACGACGTCCACGCCTTCCCCGGCCACATCGCCTGCGACGTTGCGAGTGCGAGCGAGCTGGTGGTGCCGATCGTGCGGGACGGCGAGCTAATCGCGGTGCTTGATCTCGACAGTCCGAACAAGGCGCGGTTCGATGTTGAGGATGAGGCGGGTTGTGTGAAGTTGTGCGACGTGCTGGCGAGATCGATCTGAAAGGTCGTTCGTCCTGAGCGAAGTCGAAGGGCGCTGGTCCGACCATCCTGCGGCGCCCTTCGACTGCGCTCCGCTCCGCTTAGGACGAACGGAGTCGTGACTACGAAAGCTGCTCGAGCCGCTCGTCGGTGATCGAACCGGGGATGATCATCACCGGACACGGCAACTTCCCCGCATCATGCCCGGCGAACGCGGCCACCATCAGCCCCGGATCGCCGCTGGGACTCGCGCCGAGGACCAGCGCGGCGACCTCCTGCCGCTGGCCGATATAGTCGCGCACGGTCTTCACCGGCTCGCCCTGCTGGACGATGATCGTCGGTTCGATGCCCGTTTCATCGATCAGTTCGCCCAGCGCCCCGCTGACCACGCCTTCGATGCGCAGACGTTGCTCTTCCTCGATCGCCGCCTGGACTCCGCCCCATTGGACGAAGTCCTGCGGCTGGACGACGGCGAGTACTTCAACGCGTCCGTTGGTCTTCGATGCGCGTCGCGCAGCGAAGCGAAGCGCCACCCGCGCCTCCGCGCTGTCGTCGATCGCGACGAGATATGTGCGCTTAGGTGCGTCGCTTCCCATGTCCGACTTGCTGCTTGAAAGTGCGGCGAAGCGCAAGCGGCCCTTGACCGAAGGCCGCGCATTGGCTTTGAGCCGCTGATCCTTGGAGATGCCCATGCCGATGGAACTGAAGATGCCCGCCCTCTCGCCGACCATGGAGGAGGGCACGCTTGCCAAATGGCTGGTCAAGGAGGGCGACACCGTCAGTTCCGGCGACATTCTGGCCGAGATCGAAACCGACAAGGCGACGATGGAATTCGAAGCCGTCGACGAAGGCACGATCGCTAAAATCCTGATTGGCGAAGGGACGGATGGAGTGAAGGTCGGAACGCCGATCGCGATTTTGGCGGGTGAGGGTGAGGACGCTTCGGCTCCAGCCGCAGCTCCCGCCCCGAAGGCTGGAGCCGCGCCTGCAGCCGAATCTGCCGCCAAACCAGCGCCCGAACCCGAAGTGAAGAGGCAAAGCGCTCCTGCTGAATCCCCTAAGTCGGCAACTCAGCCGCAATCGGGAAGCGACCGAGTGAAGGCCTCGCCATTGGCGCGCCGACTTGCGGAGCAGCAGGGCGTCGATCTCGCCACACTGAAGGGCAGCGGACCCGGAGGTCGGGTGGTGAAGGCCGATCTTGGAGGCGCTGGTGCAAAAATTGCTCCCGCGGCCCAGCCCGCTGCTGCCCCTGCGACCACTCCTGTTGCTGCGGGAGACACCGGCATCCCGCATGAAAGCGTCAAGCTCAGCAACATGCGCAAGACGATTGCGCGCCGCCTGACCGAGTCGAAGCAGACTGTCCCGCACATCTATCTGACGGTCGACATCAACCTCGATGCGTTGTTGAAATTGCGCGGAGAGCTCAACGCCAGCCTTGCGCCGCGCAATGTGAAGCTGTCGGTCAACGACTTGCTGATCAAGGCGCTGGCCGTGTCACTGATCCAGGTGCCCGAGTGCAACGTGCAATTCACCGGCGACCAATTGCTGAAGTTCACGCGCGCCGACATCTCGGTGGCCGTCAGCATCGAGGGGGGCTTGATCACGCCGATCGTCGTCGATGCGGCGGGCAAGGGCGTGGCGGCAATCTCGACCGAGATGAAGGACCTCGCCGGCCGCGCCCGCGAGGGCAAGCTTAGCCCGCAGGAATACACCGGCGGCACCGCCTCGCTCAGCAACATGGGGATGTACGGGATCAAGCAGTTCGAAGCGATCATCAATCCGCCGCAGGGCATGATCATGGCGATCGGCGCCGGGGAAAAACGTCCCTATGTGGTCAACGATTCCCTCCAGATCGCCACGGTGATGAGCGCTAC
This sequence comes from Sphingomicrobium sp., assembly GCA_039915925.1. Lineage (GTDB taxonomy): Bacteria > Pseudomonadota > Alphaproteobacteria > Sphingomonadales > Sphingomonadaceae > Sphingomicrobium. Next base: position 9,391 of record JBDSMG010000026.1, on the reverse strand, counting down.
CGGCAGCTTCGACCACCGTGCGATTGACGGGGCTGACGGCGCCAGGCTGATGCAGGCGTTCAAGCAACTGGTTGAGAACCCGCTGGGGATGCTCGCCTAGATGCGGTGGATCACTGCCTTGCTACTCGGCGCGATCATCGGCTTCGTGCTGCCGCTCGCATTTGGCGGGCCCCAGGGCGCGTGGATGGAAGGTTGGACGAAGGTCGGCACGATCGCTCCACTAGAAGGATCGCCGGGCCTGCTGTTCTCGGTTCCCTTCGCGGTCGGCACGGCAATCATCTTCCGAATCTTCTTTAATTGGCATCGCGAATGAGTCGCGGGGATGCCGGGCTAAGTAGCTCTTCTGTAGCGAGGGCAGAGGGGCTTTGTGGAGCAACAAATGTCTGAATCTTACGACCTCATCGTCCTTGGCTCCGGGCCCGGCGGCTATGTCGCGGCCATCCGCGCGGCGCAGCTTGGGCTGAAGACCGCGATCGTCGAGCGCGAGAATCTCGGCGGCATCTGCCTCAATTGGGGGTGCATTCCGACCAAGGCTTTGCTGCGCTCGGCCGAGGTCTTTCACCAGATGCAGAACGCCAAAGCCTATGGTCTCGCCGCGAGCGGCGTCGCCGCCGATCTCGCCGCCATCGTCCAGCGCAGCCGCGGCGTCGCGTCGCAGCTCAACAAGGGCGTCACCGGGCTGATGAAGAAGAACAAGATCGCGGTGCACATGGGCGAGGGCAAGCTCACTGCCGCCAACAAGCTCAGCGTTACCGATAAGGACGGCAAGGCGACCGAGCTGGAAGCGAAGCACATCATCGTCGCCACCGGCGCGCGCGCCCGAGAACTGCCGTTCGCCAAGTCCGACGGCAAGCGTATCTGGACCTATCGCCACGCCATGACTCCGGCCGAAATGCCGACTGAGCTGCTGGTGATCGGTTCCGGCGCGATCGGGATCGAGTTCGCCAGCTTCTACTCGGACCTCGGCGCGAAGGTGACCGTCGTCGAAATGCTCGACCGCATCGTTCCGGTGGAGGACGCCGAAGTCAGCGACTTCCTCGCCAAGAGCCTCAAGAAACAGGGCATGACCATCCTCACCGGCGCGGGCGTCGAGAGCCTCACATCCGATGCCAAGGGGGTCGCCGCCAAGATCAAGAGCAGCGACGGCAAGACCGCCGAGCATCGCTTCAGCCACGCCATCGTCGCGGTCGGAATCGTGCCTAACACCGAGAATATCGGCCTCGAAGCGCTCAAGATCGAAATGGACCGCGGCTTCCTCAAGACCGATCCCATGTGCCGGACCAATGTGAAGGGCCTGTGGGCGATCGGCGACATCACCGCGCCGCCGTGGCTCGCGCACAAGGCCAGCCATGAAGGCGTAATCGCCGCCGAAGCCATCGCGCAGGAGCTGGGCAACAAGGACGTCCATCCGCACGCGATGGACGCGAAGAATATCCCGGGCTGCACCTATTGCCGCCCGCAGGTCGCGTCGGTCGGCATGACCGAAGCCAAGGCGAAGGAAGCCGGCCACGAGGTCAAGGTCGGCAAATTCCCCTTCATCGGCAACGGCAAGGCGATCGCGCTCGGCGAGACGGAAGGGTTCATCAAGACCGTGTTCGACGGCAAGACCGGCGAGTTGCTCGGCGCGCACATGATCGGCGCCGAAGTCACCGAGCTGATCCAGGGCTATACCGTCGGCAAGCAGGCGGAGCTGGTCGAAACCGACTTCATGCAGACCGTCTACCCACACCCGACGCTCAGCGAGATGATGCACGAAAGCGTGCTCGCCGCTTACGGCAAGGTGATCCATATCTAGCTTCGCTCGTTCGGTGCGACGATGAGCGCCGACAACAACCGCACCCTGCTGATCGCCTTCGCGGCGAATCTGGGCATCGCCGTGTCCAAGTTCGTCGCGGCCGCGATCACTGGCTCCTCGGCCATGCTGACCGAAGGCGTGCACAGCGTCGTTGATAGCTCCAACCAGCTGCTGCTGATCTGGGGCCGGCGGCAGGCGAAGAAGCCGCCGGACCGCTTCCATCCGTTCGGCTACGGGCGCGAGCTGTACTTCTGGAGTTTCGTGGTTGCGGTGCTGGTGTTCGCGCTGGGCGCGGGCGTGTCGGTCTATGAAGGCATCATCCACATTCTGCACCCGGAGGAAGCGGTGTCGCCGCTGGTTGCCTATGTGGTGCTGCTGATTGCTTTCCTTCTCGAAGGCGGATCGACGATGGCGGCATTTCGCGAATTCAAGGAGGCGAAGGGAAAGCTCGGCTGGTTCGAGGCGGTTCGGCGGTCGAAGGACCCGCCCGCATTCATCGTCCTGCTAGAAAACGGAGCGGCCATGGCCGGCATCGCCGCCGCCGCCATCGGGCTGTTCCTGTCGCAGGTGACCGGCAATCCGTTCTTTGACGGTGCGGCGTCGGTCGTGATCGGGATCATCCTCGGGCTGACGGCCTTCTTCCTGGCGGTCGAGTCCAAGGCGCTGCTCATCGGTGAGTCCGCCGACCCGCAGCTGGTCAAAGGCATCGCCGATCTGGCGGCTGCGCAGCGGGGCGTGACCGGCGTCGGCGACGTGCTGACAGTTCACTCGGCGCCCGAGGTGGTGACAGTGATGATGAGCGTGGACTTCGAGAACGCGCTGAGCGCGGCCGACGTCGAACGCATCGTGCTCCATATCGAGGAGGAGGCGCACAGGTGTTGGCCGGTCGTCCAGCGCCTGTTCGTGCGGCCACAGGAGGGTGCGCGGCGCACGTTCCTGTGATGCGGTTGCCGGCGGATTTTTACGCGGTCGTCAACATGGGCGCAGACGAGTTGGAGGAATGGCTCGCGACGCCTGAAAGCCTGAAGGTCGGACTGAAGAAGGATGGCGGTGAGTCCGTGGGACACGCCAGCGGACGCAGGATCGTGAAGATTCTTCGCAGCGCTCCCGAAGCGCTGACCGAGAGCGATCTCACGCATATGCGCAAGGTTGTCGGCTTTGTCCGGCGGCACCGGGCCCAGGAGCCAGCGAACTTGGTAACGTCGCGCTGGCGCTATTCGCTGATGAACTGGGGCCACGATCCGCTCAAGGGCTGACGCGTGCCGGGAACGGGGCGGCGGTCAAAAGGTTTGAAGCGAGCGGCCGGGTGGGTCGGGCGTGCATATCAGGGAACATGAATGCGCTTATCGAACGCTTGCGTGGGCCTCGCGATCGCCTGTTTCATAGCCGGTTGCGATCCCCGATCTGACGGCTCGGCCAGTAACAACGCGAATGGCCTGGCCGCAGACATACAGCCCGCTAAGTCTTCCCTGCCGACGACGGCGCAGGCTTTCGCCTCAGCGATGGCGGCCAACGACGCCTATGAGATTGAAAGCAGCAAGCTTGCACTGCAGCGCTCGCGCTCGCCTGGGGTGAACGAGATGGCGCAGATGCTTCTTCGCGAGCACAGTCAGTCGTCCGCCGAGCTGAAGGCTGCGGCAGCGGGGACGGCGGGTGTTTCCCTGCCAACCGCCTTCGATCCCGAGCGGCAGAAGCTGTTCGACGAACTCAAATCCGCTGACGCATCGCGGTTCGGCAAGGCGTTCATGGATCAGCAGCGGACAGGCCACATCCAGACTCTGATGATCGTCCAGAATTACCGGTCCGCGGGTGACAACGAGGCCTTGAAGCGGTTTGCCGCCGGGCTGCAGGCAAGGATCGAGTTTCACCTCGCGCGGCTGAACGCCACGTCGGAATAGAACAGGAGATTGGGATGAAACGCGGATATTGCGACAATATCGAACGGCAAACGATCGAAAACCATGATTTCCGGCGGGTCCTCTACACCGGCCACAACCTGCAGCTGGTCCTCATGACCTTGCAGCCGGGCGACGAGATCGGCGAAGAAGTGCACGACGACCGCGACCAGTTCTTCCGCGTCGAGGAGGGCAGGGGCGTGGTCGACATCGACGGGCGCGAGAACCCGGTTGAGGACGATTTCGCCGTAATCGTTCCCGCCGGCGCGCGCCACAATGTCCGCAACACCGGCAATCAGCCGCTGCGGCTCTACACAATCTACGGCCCACCCGAGCATCTCGACGCCATCGTTCAATCGACCAAGGCGGAAGCCGACGAGCGTCATCCGCACGAGGAGTGGGACGGGAATACGACCGAGTAATTTACAGCGTGGCTGGCGCTTGGCGGATGACCGAATCGGTTTCGGCAGGTCCGGAACCGACGAACGGTTCGGCCAGCCGCCACGTCGCCGCAAACATCGGGACCGCGCCGGCCGCGGCGAGCCAGGGCTCCTGCACGATATAGGCGTAGATCCCGAGCGCCGACCCTGCCTGGACGAGCGCCGCGTCGATCCATGCACGCCTGCTTGCGAGCGTCGCGGCGAGCGCGAAGGCAAGCACGTCGGCCAAGAAGAAATAGCGCTCGTGCATATGCGGGAGCAGCCCGACCACGATCAGCGAGGACAGCGTGGCAGCAGCGACCAGCGCCGGGCCTTCGAGCTGGCGGCGGGCCAACAAGGCGATGTAGGCGAGGCTTGCGGCAACTGCGGCTGCAAGTGCGATGCGGCTCAGCATCTGCAGATTGCCGGAGCCATAGAGTTGAACGATTGCCCAGATGTTCGGCGCGTTGAGCGACATCTTCTCGCTGAAGCCCGCCTGATGCAGGTAGATGGTGGCGAGATCGGCGGCCGGCCATCCGCACAGCCATGCCGGGAGGTAGGCGGCAACGGCTGCGAGTGGTGCGAGGAACCAGTGGTGCACCGGAACGCGCCGAGCGATCAGCAGGGCGAGCACGAAGGGCGCCATGAAGATCGCCTGCACCTTCACCGCGAGCGCAAGGCCGCACCACAGCAGCATCGCCTTGTGCCGCCGCTCCTGTGCCATCGCCAGCGCCATCACACATGGCGCCGCCCACAGGCCGTCGCACGAGGCCGTCACGGCAGCGTTGATGGCGATGGTCGGAAGTACCGGCACCCAGGCGGCGAAACGGTCGGCTTGCGCCACCCCGAGCGAGTGCAGCAATCGCCACACGGCCAGCGCAAGCAGAAGCACCGAGATAACGCTTGCAAGCTTGACGAGGCTGAGGTCGGAGACGAACCCTCGCGCCAGCGAAAGCAGGGCAAGGAGATAATAGTAAGGCGGTGCATAATCGCCGAACGGCTCCGCAAAGGCGCGCAGCGGACCGCGCTCGCCGATATGCTGGATCCACGGGCCGTAGGAATTGCTGATGTCAGTGGTATCGATCTGCCAATAAGCGGCATAGATCAGCGCGGCTGTCAGCAAGGGCAGCAGGATGTGCGAAACGGGTTGCGTCTTCGGCATCCGGCCAACTTCGCCGAACAGGGTTAAGACCGGTTTAAGTTCCAGCGCCCGCGCTTTGCTGTGGCCATTTCGGCGCCGGGCGCTCGGGCAAGCCGTTGACCTCTCAGCCACCCTCATGTAGGGGGCCGGTCGTCCGCGGGGCTGCCGATGCGCTCCCTGACGGGCAGAGCTGAACATTGCTCGATGCGTGAAGGCCGGGTGGCCCTTTGACGAGGGTCGCCGCAGGCGTTCACGCTTTTCATATTGGGCAAAAGTAACCGCGGGGACTTCCCGCAACGAAAGGTGAAGGGCTTCATGCCGACGATCAACCAGCTGATCCGCAAGGGTCGCGAACCGCAGAAGGCCAAGTCGAAGGTCCCTGCGATGGAACAGAACCCGCAGAAGCGCGGCGTCTGCACCCGCGTCTACACGACGACTCCGAAGAAGCCGAACTCGGCGCTGCGCAAGGTGGCCAAGGTCCGCCTGACCAACCAGCGCGAAGTGATCAGCTACATCCCCGGCGAAGGCCACAACCTTCAGGAGCACAGTGTCGTGCTGATCCGCGGCGGACGTGTGCGCGACCTTCCCGGCGTGCGCTATCACGTGCTTCGCGGCGTCCTCGACACGCAGGGCGTGAAGGACCGTAGGCAGTCCCGTTCGAAGTACGGCGCCAAGCGCCCGAAATAGACTGGTCCAGTCGGCCGCACCGCGATCATCCGCAGGTGCGCCGCTCTCGTAAAGGAATAAGATATGTCCCGTCGTCGCCGCCCGGAAAAGCGCGAAATCCTGCCCGATCCCCGTTTCGGGGACGAGGTGCTGTCGAAGTTCATGAACAGCGTCATGCTCGACGGCAAGAAGTCGGTCGCCGAAGGCATCGTCTATGGCGCCCTCGAAACCGTCGAGACCCGCCTCAAGAAGGACCCGATTCAGGTCTTTCACGATGCGCTCAACAATGTGAAGCCGGGCATCGAAGTCCGCAGCCGCCGCGTCGGTGGTGCCACCTATCAGGTGCCGGTCGAGGTGCGCACCGAGCGCGCTCAGGCGCTTGCCATCCGCTGGTTGATCACGGCTGCGCGTGCACGGTCGGAAAAGACCATGGCCGCGCGCCTTTCGGGCGAGCTGATGGATGCGTCGCAGAACCGCGGCAACGCCGTGAAGAAGCGCGAAGACACGCACCGCATGGCCGAAGCCAACCGCGCCTTCAGCCACTATCGTTGGTAGGAATCCAGCCGGCTGCTGCCGACGGGTGGCGCTGGTAATTTTCACACCTATATCGTGGGAAGCCGGCACCGGTCGGCTCCCCAAATCGCTAAGGAAGATTTGACATGGCCCGCAGCCATCCGCTCGAACGTTATCGCAATATCGGCATCATGGCGCACATCGACGCCGGAAAGACGACGACGACCGAGCGCATCCTCTATTACACCGGCAAGTCCTACAAGATCGGCGAAGTCCATGAGGGCACCGCCACGATGGACTGGATGGAGCAGGAGCAAGAGCGCGGGATCACGATCACGTCGGCCGCGACGACCTGTTTTTGGAGCGCGGGCGACGGTCCCGAGCACCGCATCAACATCATCGACACTCCGGGCCACGTCGACTTCACCATCGAAGTCGAGCGTTCGCTTCGCGTGCTCGACGGAGCGGTTGCCTGTTTCGACGGCGTTGCCGGCGTCGAGCCGCAGTCGGAGACCGTCTGGCGCCAGGCCGAGAAGTACAAGGTCCCGCGGATGTGCTTCGTCAATAAGCTCGACCGCACCGGCGCGAACTTTGAAATGTGCGTCGCCATGATCAAGGATCGCCTTGGTGCCCGCCCGGCCGTCCTCTATCTTCCGATCGGCATCGAAGGCGGTTTCAAGGGCCTGGTCGACCTGGTCGAGAACCGCGCGATCATCTGGCTCGAGGAATCGCTTGGCGCCAAGTTCGAATATCAGGACATTCCCGCGGACCTCGCCGATGCCGCCGCCGCAGCCCGCATGGAGCTGATCGAAATGGCGGTCGAGCAGGACGACGAGGTGATGGAAGCCTATCTCAGCGGCCAGGAGCCGGACACGGCGACGCTCAAGAAGCTGATCCGCAAGGGTACGCTCAACTTCTCCTTCGTGCCGGTGCTGTGCGGCTCCGCGTTCAAGAACAAGGGCGTGCAGCCCTTGCTCGACGCCGTGGTCGACTATCTTCCGAGTCCGCTGGACATTCCCCCCGTCGAAGGCCTCAAGCTCGATGGCGTGACGGTTGAAACCCGTGCGCCGTCGGACGATGCGCCCTTCTCGGCGCTCGCCTTCAAGATCATGAACGATCCCTTCGTTGGTACCCTGACCTTCGCCCGCATCTATTCGGGCAAGCTTGAAACCGCGAGCCAGGTCCACAATTCGGTCAAGGACAAGAAGGAAAAGGTCGGCCGCATGCTGCTGATGCATGCCAACGACCGCGAAGACATTCAGATTGCCTACGCCGGCGACATCGTCGCTTTGGCCGGCCTCAAGGACACGACGACCGGCGACACGCTTTCGGCGTCGAACGCTCCGATCATCCTCGAGCGCATGGAATTCCCGGATCCGGTCATCGAGGTTGCGGTGGAGCCCAAGACCAAGGCCGACCAGGAAAAGATGGGCGTCGCGCTCAACCGTCTTGCCCGTGAGGATCCGTCCTTCCGCGTCACCACTGACCATGAATCGGGCCAGACGATCATCAAGGGGATGGGCGAGCTCCACCTCGAGATTCTCGTCGACCGCATGAAGCGCGAGTTCAAGGTCGAAGCGAATGTCGGTGCTCCGCAGGTCGCCTATCGCGAATATCTCGCGAAGCCGGTCGAGCTGACCTACACCCACAAGAAGCAGTCGGGCGGCTCCGGACAGTTCGCTGAAATCCGCATCAGCGTCACTCCGGGCGAGCGCGGATCGGGCTTCGTCTTCACCGACAACATCAAGGGTGGCAACGTCCCGAAGGAATATATCCCTTCGGTCGAGAAGGGCATGCGCGAGACCGCCGAGACTGGCTCGATGATTGGCTTCCCGATCATCGACTTCGAAGTGCAGCTTACCGACGGTAAGTATCACGACGTCGATTCGTCCGCGCTGGCGTTCGAAATCTGCGCGCGCGGCGCGATGCGCGAAGCGGCGCAGAAGGCGGGCATCAAGCTGCTCGAGCCGATCATGAAGGTCGAAGTCGTCACTCCCGAGGATTATCTCGGCGACGTCATCGGCGACTTGAACAGCCGCCGCGGGCAGATCCAGGGCACCGACAGCCGGGGCAATGCCCAGGTCGTCGAAGCCGTGGTGCCGCTGGCCAATATGTTCGGATACGTGAACCAGCTGCGTTCGTTCACTCAGGGACGCGCGCAGTACAGCATGCAGTTCTCGCATTACGACGAAGTGCCTGCGAACGTCGCCGACGAAGTGAAGGCGAAGCTGGCGTAAGCGGAAAATTGAAGCTATGGGCGCGCTCGATCAAGAGCGGGCCGCCCCGTTTTTCTAGACAAGAAGAGGCGTAAAATGGCGAAGGCTAAATTCGAGCGGAACAAGCCGCACTGCAACATCGGCACCATCGGTCACGTCGACCATGGTAAGACCTCGCTGACCGCGGCGATCACCAAGGTTCTGGCCAAGCACGGGGGCGGCGTTGCCGTCGACTTCGCTAACATCGACAAGGCGCCGGAAGAGCGCGAGCGCGGAATCACCATTTCGACCGCGCACGTCGAATATGAAACCGCAGCGCGCCACTATGCGCACGTCGATTGCCCGGGCCACGCCGATTATGTGAAAAACATGATCACCGGCGCGGCGCAGATGGACGGCGCGATCCTGGTCGTCTCGGCCGCCGATGGCCCGATGCCGCAGACCAAGGAGCACATCCTGCTCGCCAAGCAGGTCGGCGTTCCGACCATGGTCGTCTTCCTCAACAAGGTTGACCAGGTCGACGATCCCGAGCTGATCGAACTGGTCGAAATGGAAATCCGCGAGGAATTGTCCAAGCGCGAATTCGACGGCGACAATATCCCGATCATCCCGGGCTCGGCGCTGGCCGCGCTCGAAGGCCGCAACGACGACATCGGCAAGGAAGCGATCCTCAAGCTGATGGAAGCCGTCGACAGCTGGATTCCACAGCCCGAGCGTCCGCTCGACAAGCCCTTCCTGATGCCGAT
>JBDSMG010000007.1:0-5789 GCA_039915925.1 Sphingomicrobium sp. | reverse complement strand
AGACCCCGCGCGAGTTCTGCGCTGCCGCCCTTGAGCTCCAGCAGCACGCCGATGCGGCCGCCGTGCACATAGGCGCCCACGTTGTTGCCGCTGTCGTTGCGTGCGAGGCGACGGATCTGCACGTTCTCGCCGACCTTCGCGACTAGGGTCTGGCGAATCTCGTCGACACTGGTGCCTTCGATCGCAACCGATTTCAGCGCTTCCACGTCGGCGGCGCCGCTGCGGAGCGCGGCCTGCGCCACGTTGTCCGCGAAAGTGGTGAAGTTAGTGTCCTTGGCGACGAAGTCGGTTTCGGAATTGACCTCGACGACCGCGCCGCGAGTGCTCTCGACGGCAACGCCGACGAGGCCCTCGGCAGCCGTGCGGCCAGCCTTCTTCGCGGCGGCGGCGAGGCCCTTGGCGCGGAGCCAATCGACGGCGGGCTCCAGCTCGCCATTGGTTTCCGCAAGAGCCTTCTTGCAGTCCATCATTCCGGCGCCGGTGCGCTCACGCAGTTCCTTGACTGCAGCGGCCGTGATCTCAGCCATATGTATTTCCTTTGAACTAGACCGTTCGCCCTGAGCCTGTCGAAGGGCTGCCTTGTTCTTCCAGTAACAAGAGCAGGGCTTCGACAAGCTCAGCCCGAACGGAAGATGGTGTCTTCTGTTTAGGCTTCCAGCGCAGCCTCGACTGGCGGTTCGGCCATTGAGCCGATGTCCTCGCCGCGCGCCGCAGCGCCGCCGCTACGGCCGCTGGTCGCCGCACCGGCAATCGCGTCGCAATAGAGGCGGATCGCGCGGCTGGCGTCGTCGTTGCCGGGAACCGGGAAAGCGATGCCGTTCGGATCGCTGTTCGAATCGAGGATTCCGACGACCGGAATGCCAAGGACATTGGCTTCCTTGATCGCCAGCTCTTCCTTGTTGGTGTCGATGACGACCATCACGTCGGGAAGGCCGCCCATGTCGCGGATCCCGCCGAGGCTCTTCTCGAGCTTATCGCGCTCGCGGGTAAGCTGGAGGACTTCCTTCTTGGTCAGGCCGGCGGTGTCGCCCGACAGCTGCTCTTCAAGGGTCTTTAGGCGCTTGATCGAGTTGGAGATCGTCTTCCAGTTGGTCAGCATGCCGCCAAGCCAGCGGTGGTTGACGAAATGCTGGCCGCTGGTGCGGGCCGAATCCGCAATCGCATCCTGCGCCTGGCGCTTGGTGCCGACAAACAGCACCTTGCCGCCGCGAGCGACGGTCTGGTTCACGAAGTCGAGCGCACGCGCGAACAAAGGCACGGTCTGCGACAGGTCGATGATGTGAACGCCGTTGCGGTCGCCGAAGATGTACGGCTTCATCCGCGGGTTCCAGCGGTGGGTCTGGTGGCCGAAATGTGCCCCGGCCTCGAGCAATTGCTGAATAGTGACGACAGGTGCCGCCATGGGATAGTCTCCTTCCGGTTATGCCTCGGCGGAACCGAAGAACCGATCGTCAGATCGGCACCGGTATATGTGATTCCGCCTGTGGAATGCCGCGCCCCTAGCCGAATGGTCCGGACCTTTCAAGGGGATGAGCGGCTTTGGGCCGCAGCTATTGACACTCGAGAACAAATCATGAACATTGTGCCGTCTCAACAGGATGCAGACGCCTCGTGGAACATAGTGAGACTCGAGGGGTTCAGCCGATAACCAAGGGACGGACACATGATTACAGCTCTTGCCACCCTCGCCTTTCTTGCAACGCTCTGGCTGGTCGTCGTCGCCGCGGCGCAAACCTTCGCGGAAAGCGGAAGCAGGATCATGGCCGCCATCAAGGGGCAGTCAGCGCTTGCGGTTCCAGTCCATCGGTCGGCGGTGCCGGTGCGGCTGAGCCAGCGCTCGATCAAGCCGCGGCGCGCTATGCGCGCACAGCCGAAGCTGCGCGCCGCCGCTTGACCCGCGCATAGCTGGCCCAGGCAAAGGGAAGCATCAGCAGGTACAGCGCCGACACCGCAAGCAAGGTGTGCCATGGCGCGCTCCACAGGGCCGCGCCGAGCAGGGCGATGCCGGCGAGGGTAATCAGGCGCCAGCTGCTGCGGATTCGGATCGACGACCAGCTGAACGTCGGCAGATTGGAAATCATCAGCAGCGCGATGAACAGGGTCCAGGCCATGACGCCCGCCCAGTGCCGGAACGCCGCGTTGCCGGTAATCAGCCACAGGTAGATCGGGATGAAGGCCAGCCCCGCCCCCGCCGGCGCCGGAACGCCGGTGTTGAAGCCCGCGGACTTGTGCGGCTGCTGGTCGGAATCGATGCGGGCGTTGAACCTCGCAAGCCGAAGTGCGCAGCAGACGGCGAGCGAGAGCGCGGCAAGCCAGCCGAACTTCGGCAATTGTTCGAGCGACCACAGGAACAGGATCAGTGCGGGCGCGGTTCCGAATGCGATATTGTCGCTGAGGGAATCCAGCTCGGCCCCGAACTTGCTCTGCGCGCGCAGCAGCCGGGCTATGCGGCCGTCGAAACCGTCGAGAACGCCAGCGAAGACGATCGACGCCAGCGCATTGGCCCATTCGTGCTTGATGGCGAGGCTGACTCCGGTCAGCCCGAAGCACAAGGCGAGCAGGGTGACCGCGTTGGGAACCATCGCCCGGAACGGGATGCCGCGCGCTTCCCGCTCTTGTTCGCTCATTGGCTAAGTCCCGTGAGCGCCGGATCGACCCCGATCTCGCCGATCACCGTCTCGCCGGCGATCGAGCGCTGGCCGAGCAGCACGCGCGGCCCGGTCCCCGCGGGGAGATAGACATCGACGCGGCTACCGAAGCGGATGAGGCCGACGCGCTGGCCGGCGAGCACGGAATCGCCTTCCTTCACGAAGGCCATGATCCGGCGCGCGATGAGGCCCGCGATTTGCGTGAAGCCGACGCGCGTTCCGTCGATCCCCTCGACCATGAAATGCTGGCGCTCATTGTCCTCGCTGGCCTTGTCGAGGTCGGCGTTGATGAACTTGCCGGGCACATAGGCCATGCGACGGACCGTGCCTGCGATCGGCGAGCGATTGATGTGCACGTCGAACACGCTCATGAAAATCGACACGCGCGTCATTTCCGCCTCGCCGAGCGCGTCCTGCCCACGCAGTTCGGGCGGCGGCGGCACCTTGACGATCATCGTAATGAGTCCGTCGGCCGGAGCGACGATCAGCCGGTCGCCGCTCGGCGTGGCGCGGATCGGGTCGCGAAAGAAAGCGGCGACCCAGATCGTCACCATCACCAGCAGCCATCCGAGGAAGTGACTGATGAGGAAGTAGGTCGCGAGCGTGATCGCTCCGGCGATGACGACGAACTTGCGCCCCTCGGGATGGACGGACGGGAAGCGCCATTTCACATTGGTCGTGACCGGGCTGTCGGGCTTTTCGAGCGTTGGCATCGCGTCTCCCTAGTCCGGGCGCAACGGCCGCACAACGCTGCGGTTGCCTCGCTTCGGTCCGCGTCTTAAGGCCCGCGCCGAAACGCATACATAATCGGGAACGCGCATGGCCAAGATCAAGGTGAAGACTCCGCTCGTCGAGCTCGACGGCGACGAAATGACCCGCATCATCTGGCAATGGATCCGCGAACGCCTGATCCAGCCTTATCTCGACATCGATCTCATCTATTTCGACCTGGGCGTCGAAAAGCGCGACGAGACCGACGACCAGATCACAATCGATGCCGCCAATGCGATCAAGCAATATGGCGTCGGCGTGAAGTGCGCGACCATCACTCCCGACGAGCAGCGCGTCGAGGAGTTCAAGCTCAAGAAGATGTGGAAGTCGCCCAACGGCACCATCCGCAACATCCTGGGCGGCGTGGTCTTCCGCGAGCCGATCGTGATCCAGAACGTGCCGCGCCTGATTCCGGGCTGGACCGACCCCATCGTCGTCGGCCGTCACGCCTTCGGCGACCAGTATAAGGCGACCGACTTTCTGGTGCCGGGCAAGGGCAAGCTGACCATGAAATGGGTCGGCGAGAATGGTCAGGAAATCGAGCATGAAGTGTTCGACTTCCCGAGCGCCGGCGTCGCCATGGGCATGTACAATCTCGACGACTCGATCCGCGACTTCGCCCATGCCTGCCTCAACTACGGCCTCGACCGCGGCTGGCCGGTCTATCTGTCGACGAAGAACACCATCCTGAAGGCCTATGACGGGCGCTTCAAGGACATCTTCCAGGAAGTTTTCGATAGCGAATACAAGGGCAAGTTCGCCGCTGCTGGTATCGAATATCAGCACCGCCTGATCGACGACATGGTCGCCAGTGCGCTCAAGTGGAGCGGCAAGTTCGTCTGGGCCTGCAAGAATTACGACGGCGACGTCCAGTCGGACCAGGTCGCCCAGGGCTTCGGCTCGCTCGGCCTGATGACCTCGGTGCTAACCACCCCCGACGGCAAGACGGTCGAAGCGGAAGCGGCGCACGGCACCGTCACCCGCCACTACCGCATGCACCAGCAGGGCAAGGCGACCTCCACCAACCCGATCGCCTCCATCTTCGCCTGGACCCGCGGGCTCATCTATCGCGGCAGGTTCGACGATACGCCGGACGTGGTCCGCTTCGCCGAGACGCTCGAACGGGTGTGCATCGAAACCGTCGAAAGCGGCCAGATGACCAAGGACCTCGCGATCCTGGTGGGGCCGGACCAGGCCTGGATGACGACCGAGCAATTCTTCGAGGCGATCCGCGCGAACTTGGAAACGGCGATGGCCGTCAGCGGCTAGCGACAGGCGATTGCACCCGTTCGCGGCGGATTCCCAGGCCGATAAGCCGTCCCGGAATGCGTTGCAATAAGGGAAACCGGTCGAACAAGCGGACGATTAGCGGAGCCTGCAATATGGGCTCGCCGGGCCCAAGCAAGCGCCCGATGATGCGGTCCTGCGCCGCTCGTTGCGCCGCCTGGATCAGCCGCGTCGGGAGCAGACGGCGCTTTTCGACCTTGTGCAGGAGCGGCCCGACGTCTTCGCCGCGAGCAAGTGGGCCCGATAGGATATTCGCGGCCGCCACTGAATCCTGAACCGCCAGGTTTATGCCGATACCGCCGATCGGGGACATTGCATGGGCCGCGTCTCCGATCGCGAGCAGGCCGGGGCGATGCCAGCAAGTGAGCCGGTCGAGGACCACGGTCAGCAAATGCAGGTCGGAGATGTCGTCCAGTTCGCGCACGTCCAGCCCCGGCACGGCCAAAGCAACCTCCGCGCGGAGCACTTTAATCCCCCGTTCCTTGAACTCCGCCGCCTTTCCCTTCGGGATCAGGAAGGCGCATTGCCAATAATCGCCACGATCGATCATCACCAACAGCCGTCCGCGCTGGACGTTTCCGCGTAGCCCGCCCTTCTCTCCCGCCGGCTTCGCAACGCGGAACCAGAATACGTCCATCGGCGCGCCGAGATCCTCCACTGGAAGGATATCGCGTACGATCGAGCTTCGCCCGTCCGCCGCAATGGTCAATGGTGCGCGAAGTTCGGTGCCGTTGGCCATTCGAACTCCGACGACGCAGCCCTTGCCTTCGAGAAAGGCTTCGACCGGAGCATTCATCTCCAACTGGAAGCCCGGGAAAGCCTTTGCCTCATCGCGCAAGAAGTCGAGGAAATCCCATTGCGGCATCATCGCGATGAATGGAGCCGGCGTGTTGAGGTGAGTCAGGTCACCGATCTTCCACTCGCGACCCGCGATCATCAATTGTGCGCTCTCGACGCGATTGTGGGGGCGCTGCAGGAAGCGCTCCAGCATGCCGAGCTGATGGAGAATCTCCATCGTCGATGGGTGAACGGTGTCGCCGCGGAAATCGCGAAAGAAGTCCGCATGCTTCTCCAATATTCGGA
>JBDSMG010000072.1:0-14929 GCA_039915925.1 Sphingomicrobium sp. | reverse complement strand
GGTCCAGTTCGCATAATAGAGCCCGAACAGGACGGCCCCGAGCAGCGCAGCCTTCAGCAAATGGCGCGGCAGGTTGAACGCGTGCGGGGCGCTGTCGGCCTGGCCGGGCACTTTCTCGACGCCCATTTCCTCCCCCGTCTTCACGCCGAACGGCAAGAGCAGGAACGCGCTCATCGCGAAGAACAGGAAGTAGATGGCGCTGATCGAGGTGGGCTTCACTTCGTCGCAACCCTCACTGAGCGACCTTCAGGAATGTCACGTCGACGATCGGCTTCTTGCCGGTCCACAAGGTCGCGCAGCGGCGGACCGCGAGCCGGACCGCTTCCTTCGCCTTGTCGGGGTCGGAGCCGAAAGAATAAGCCCGCGAAGCAGCGTCAGTTGCATCGGCGATGAAATCGTCGCGGTCGACTTCGACCGGAACGCCGAACGGCTTCACCGAAGGCTCGCCGGCAAGCGTGCCTGCCCGACCGACCGGCACGGTGACCGCGATCAGTCCGCCGACGCTCATCTTGCGGCGCTCCTGGAGCGTCGCGCCGTCGGCGGGCAGAATCACGTCGCCGTCGAGCACCAGGCGCCCCACCCGCTCCTCGCCAAGCTTCCTCGGTCCGTCGGGAGCGAGCCGGATGACGTCGCCATTCTCCTGGACAATCGACTGCGAAACTCCGTGCGCGAGCGCGAGGCGGGCATGTTCGGCCAGGTGGCGCGGCTCGCCGTGGACCGGAACCACCATCTGGGGCCGGATCCAGTCGTACATCTGCTTGAGTTCGGGGCGGCCCGGATGCCCGGACACATGCACATGCGCCTGCTTCTCGGTCACGATCAGTGCCCCAAGATCGGACAAGACATTCATGATGCGGCCGATGCCGACCTCGTTGCCGGGGATGATTCTCGACGAGAAGATGACCGTGTCGCCCTGGCTCAGCTTGAGCTCGTGATTGTCGGAGGCGATGCGGCCGAGCGCGGCGCGCGGTTCGCCTTGCCCTCCGGTCGCGATGATCAGCACTTCGTGCCTGGGCAGCCGCATCGCCTCGTCGAAACGCACGGGTTCCGGAAAGTCGCGGAGGTAGCCGGTAGCCTTCGCCACCTTGATGATCCGGTCCAGCGAACGTCCGGCAACGACGACCCGGCGCCCGCTTTCCTGCGCGACTCGCCCGAGCGTCTGCAACCGCGCGGCGTTTGACGCGAAGGTGGTGACCAGCACGCGGCCTTTCGCCTTGGTCGCCTGCTCCAGCAATCCCGCATGGACGCTTTGCTCGGAACCCGACGGAGCGTCCTGGAAGACGTTGGTGGAATCGCAGACGAGCGCAAGCACGCCCTCGTCGCCGATGCGCTTCAGCACTTCCGGGCTGTGCGGCTCGCCGAGCACGGGCGTGTCGTCGATCTTCCAGTCGCCGGTGTGGAACACGCGTCCGAACGGCGTTTCGATCAGCAGGCCGTTGCCCTCGGGGATCGAGTGCGAAAGCGCGACGAAACTGACCTTGAACGGCCCCAGCTCAACCGTGCCGCCGCGCTCGACGATGTTGAGCTTGACCTGGCCGGTGAGGCCTTCCTCCTCCAGCTTGCCGGCGATGAGCCCGGCGGTGAACGGAGTCGCGTAGAGGGGGACCTTCAGGTCGGCGGAGAGATAGGGCAAGGCCCCGATATGATCCTCGTGCCCGTGCGTCAGGATGATGCCGGCCAGGCGGTCTCGGTTCTTCTCGATGAAGTCGAGGTCCGGAAGGATCAGGTCGATCCCGGGATAATCGGGATCGGCAAAGGTCAGCCCGAGGTCCGCCATCAGCCATTGGCCGCGGCAACCGTAGAGGTTGACGTTCATGCCGATCTCGCCCGATCCGCCGAGCGCGAGGAAAAGCAGTTCTTCTTGAGGAATCATCGGTCCGCCGCTTGCTTGTAGAGCAGGCTCAACCCCTGGATCGTCAGGTCGGGTTCGATCGCGTCGAACAATGTCGTGTGCTTCGCGAAAAGCGTCGCGAGCCCGCCGGTCGCGATGACCTTTAGCGGTCGGCTGATCTCACGCTTCATCCGCTCGGCAAGGCCTTCGAGCATTGCGACATAGCCCCAGTAAATCCCGATCCGCATCTGCGTTTCGGTGGTGCGGCCGATCACGCTCATGGTTTCCGGAGCCTCGATGGCGATGCGCGGAAGCTTGGCGGCGGCACTGACGAGCGCGTCGAGCGAGAGGTTGATGCCGGGCGCGATGATCCCGCCCTTGTACGCACCGTCCGCACCGATGACGTCGAACGTCGTCGCGGTGCCGAAGTCGATGACGATCAGCTCGCCCGGGTGCTTGGCGTGAGCCGCCATGGCGTTGAGGACCCGGTCGGCGCCGACATTGTGCGGCTCATCGACGTCGAGCGCGATCAGCCAAGCCGCAGCGCCCTTGCCGGCGATGATCGGCGTGACTCCGAAATATTTACTCGCCAGCACTTCGAGGTTGTGGAGCGCGCGCGGGACGACGGTGCCGATGATGACGGCGCTTACGTCCTGCCGCGAATAGCCTTCGAGCTCGAGCAGCTGGTGCAGCCAGACGGCATATTGATCGGCTGTGCGGCGCGGGTCGGTCGCGATCCGCCAGCGCGCCTTGATCCGGTCGCCGTCGACAAGCGCGAAGACTAGGTTGGTATTTCCGGCATCGACCGCAAGCAGCATGGACTATCCTAGCGCTACATCGCCGGCGTGGATGACACGGGTCGAGCCATCGTCCAAGCGCAAGCTGAGCCCGCCGTCGACCGCAAGCCCGTCAAACCTGCCCTGGACGAGTTCATCGGGGCCCGCATGAACCGTCAGCGGTGCCCCGACCGGATGCGCGCTTTCCATCCAGGCGGTGGTCAACCGCTTAGAGTCGGTGCGCCACATGTCGAGCGCGCGAGTGAAGGCGGCGGCCAACAGCGGGGCGAAGCTTTGCGGGCTGACCAGTGCAACCGACGACAGCGCTGCTGCCGCGCGGTCGGGCAAATCCGGCGCATTCGCCAGATTGAGGCCGAAGCCGGCTACCAGCCGATCGCCGTTGCGCTCGAGCAATATGCCGCCGAGCTTGGCCGACCCCATGAGCAAGTCGTTCGGCCATTTGAGCATGAGGCCGGTTGCGGGGGCAGCGGCTTCGACCGCGCGAATGAGAGCGATACCGGCGGCGAGCGACAGCGACGCAGCGGGCGGATCGCCGACCTTCAGCGTTACGCGCGTGCTGCCCATGAAATTCCCGGCGAGCGACTCCCACGAACGACCCTGACGGCCGCGTCCGCCGCCCTGGGCGAGCGCAATCAGCCAGTCGCCCTCGACCGCACTGCTGTCGGCGAGCAGGTCGGCATTGGTCGAGCCCGTGCGCTCGACGATGCGGATGCGGCTCAGAACAAGGATCCCGCGGCGCGGTCGGTCCACTGACCGAGGCGGCCGATAAGGAGGTAGCCGAGCGGCGACACCAGCAGCGCCGACGCCAGCAGCAGCGCCGTCTGGACCGGCGCCCGCAGCCGGGCATAGGGCTCGCCCGGCGCGTCGAAATACATGATCTTGACGATCCGCAGATAGTAATAAGCGCCGATCACGGTGCCGATGAAGCCGGCAACGGCGAGGTAAATGAAGCCGGCGTCGACGGCCGCGCGGAACACGACCAGCTTCGGCCAGAAGCCGAGCAGCGGCGGAATGCCCGCAAGGCTGAACATGAACAGCGCGATCGCCGCGGCAAGCCCGGGCCGGGTCTGCGACAGGCCCGACAGGCTCTCCATCGTCTCCACGGGCTGCCCTTCTGCATCGCGCATGCGCAGGACGCAGAGGAAGGCGCCGAGCGTCATCACGATATAGACAGCCATGTAGAACAGGACCGCGGAGGCGCCCTTCGGGCCGCCGGCGACCAGGCCGATCAGCGCGAAGCCGACATTGTTGATCGACGAATAGGCCAGCAGCCGCTTGATATTCGTCTGCCCGTAAGCGGCGATCGCCCCGAGAAAGATCGACGCAAGCGCGGCGAAGATCATGATCTGCCGCCAGGCGTCGGTCGCCGGCCCGAGCGCTTCGAGGCAGACGCGGGTGGCAAGCAGGATTGCGGCAACCTTCGGCGCCGACGCGAAGAAGGCCGTGACCGGCGTCGGCGCGCCTTCGTAGACGTCCGGAGTCCACATGTGGAACGGCACGACGCTCGCCTTGAAGGCAATGCCGGCGAGCAGGAACACGAGGCCGAGAAGCAGGCCGATCGTCGGCGCTCCGCGACCGAATGCGGCGGCGATCCCGCCAAAGTTCATGGTGCCGGTAAAGCCGTAGAGCAGCGAAATGCCATAGAGCAGGATGCCGCTCGCAAGCGCTCCAAGGACGAAATATTTGAGGCCCGCTTCCGCCGAACGCTCGTCGCCGCGGCGATAGGAAGCAAGCACGTATGATGCGAGACTCACGAGTTCGAGGCCGACGTAGAGCGTGACCATGCTTGTAGCGGAAACCATCACTGCCATGCCGACGCAGCTGAACAGGATCAGCACCGAATATTCCGGGCTGTGCTCGGTGTCCCGTTCGAACCAGCCCTGCGCGGCGATAATCGCGACCGCCGCGGCGGGGAACATCAGCGCCTTGCCGAAGGCTCCGAACAGGTCGGCCTTCAACAGGCCGCCATAGATGGGGCCGGCGTGCGATGGCGCGCCGATCAGCGCGACGGTTGCGCCGAGCAGCAGCGCGACCGCCGCCCAGCTGGTCAGGGCAGAGCCTCTGCGGCCGACGAACGCCGCGACCATCATCAGCACGATGGCGCCGCTGGACAGGATCGCCTCGGGCAGGATTGGGGCGAACTGGTTCATCACTGGGCTGCCTCGGCAAGGTGCGCGGGCGCCTGCGGCTTGCCGGCGGTCGGGCTTGCGTCACCCTTCGGCGTCGCGCGCTCGATGCGGGCCAGAAGCCGCCCGACGTCGCCACGCACCGGAGCCATGAAGCTTTCCGGATAGACACCCATCCACAGCACCGCCGCCGCGATCGGCGCAAGCAGCCACCATTCGCGCATGCTGAGGTCCGGCATCGCGGCGGCGTCCGCGTTGCGCTGCGTTCCGTAGGCGATCCGCCAGTAGAGATAGAGCATGTAGGCCGCGCCCAGGATGATCCCGGTGGTCGCGACGACCGCCGCCCAGGTCGATACCTGGAACGTCCCGAGCAGGCTCAGGAACTCGCCGACGAAGCCGCTGGTGCCCGGAAGGCCGACGCTGGCCATGGTGAACAGCATGAACAACAAGGCATAGCCCGGCATATTGTCGGCCAAGCCGCCGTAGCGGTCGATTTCCCGCGTATGCAGCCGGTCATAAATCACGCCGACGCACAGGAAGAGCGCGCCCGAAACGAGGCCATGGCTGAGCATGACGATGATCGCGCCCTCGATCCCCTGCCGGTTGAAGGCGAACAGGCCGAAGGTCACGAAGGCCATGTGAGCGACGGACGAATAAGCGATCAGCTTCTTCATGTCCCGCTGCACCAGCGCGACCAGGCTGGTGTAGACCACCGCCACTCCGCTCAGGATGAACACCAGCGGCACGAACTGCGCCGAAGCTTCCGGGAACATCGGCAGCGAGAAGCGGATGAAGCCGTAGCCGCCCATCTTCAGAAGCACGCCGGCGAGGATCACGGACCCGGCGGTCGGCGCCTGCACGTGCGCGTCGGGCAGCCAGGTGTGGACCGGCCACATCGGCATCTTGACCGCGAAGCTGGCGAAGAAGGCGAGCCACAGCCAGGTCTGCACATGCGGCGGGAAGTCATAGGCCATCAGCGCCGGGATCGAAGTCGTGCCCGCCTTGATGGTCATGAACAGCATGGCGACCAGCATCAGGACCGAGCCGAACAGGGTGTAGAGGAAGAATTTGTAGCTGGCCTTGATCCGCTCGGCGCCGCCCCAAATGCCGATGATCAGATACATCGGGATCAGGCCGCCTTCGAAGAAGATGTAGAACAGGAACAGGTCCTGCGCCGCGAAGACGCCGATCATCAGCGCCTCCATCAGCAGGAAGGCCGCCATATATTCCGGAACGCGCTTCTCGATCGCGCGCCAGCTGGCGCCGATGCAGATCGGCATCAGGAAGACGGACAACATGATGAGGACGACGGCAATGCCATCGACTCCGACCGCCCACGGCACGCCGCCAGCAAGCACGTGGCGATCAACGAACTGCCACTGCGGGCCAGCCGGGTCGTAATTGACCCACAGCACGATCCCGAGTGCGAGATCGATTAAGGTCGCGATCAGCGCCACCCACCGCGCCGCGTTCGCCCCGACGAACAAGGCAATTCCCCCGGCAATCAGCGGAACGACGATCAACAGCGTCAGCAAATCACCCATCACCGGCCAGCCCACCAGAAGGCCCAGGTCGCGGCGCCGATCAGGCCGAGCAGCATTACCAGCGCATAACTGTAGAGATAGCCCGACTGCAGCCGTGCGCTGATGCGGTTGCCAACGCCGACCGCGACCGCCGCGCCATGCGGGCCGAAGCGGTCGATCGTCTGCTCGTCGCCGCGGTGCCAGAACAGCCGCCCGAACCACAAAGCCGGCCGCACGAAAATGCGGTCGTACAGCTCGTCGAAATACCATTTGTTGAGCACGAAGCGGTGGACGCCGGGGAATTGCCGGACGAAGCCATCGGCTGCCCCCGGATGGCGGATGTAATTGTTGTACGCGATCCACAGGCCGATCAGCATCACCGCGAACGGCGTGTAGCGGACCCACACGATCGCCTCGTGCGCCGCATGGGCGAGATGCGCGTTGAAGGCGAGCGCGCCGCGCCAGAACTCCGGTGCGCGCTCGGCATCGACGAAGACATTGTGGAACAGCTGCCCTGCAACCACCGCACCGAGCGCTAACAGCCCGAGCGGAATCAGCATCGACAGCGGGCTTTCGTGCGGGTGATAGCCGGCGGTGCCTTCTGGCGGATGCGCCGTGCCGTGATCGCTGTCGCCATGCTCCTCATCCGGCGTTTCGTGATGACCATGCACCGCGTGTTGGATGTGCTCGGAAGCCGCCCAGCGGGCCTTGCCGAAGAAGGTCAGGAAGATCAGCCGCCAGCTGTAGAAGCTGGTCAGGAGCGCGGCGAAGGCGCCGAGGAAGAAGGCAACGCGTCCGGGCACGCTTCCGCTCGCCCACGCACTCTCGAGGATCGCGTCCTTCGACCAGAAGCCCGCAAAGCCGATTCCGAAAATACCGACGCCGGTGATCGCCAGGGTTCCAAGGACCATCACCCAGAAGGTGAAGGGGATCTCTTTCCGGAGCGCGCCATAATAACGCATGTCCTGCTCGTGGTGCATCGCATGGATCACGCTGCCCGCGGCGAGGAACAGCAAAGCCTTGAAGAAGGCGTGCGTGAACAGATGGAACATCGCCGCGCCGTACGCGCCGACGCCGGCCGCGAAGAACATGTAGCCGAGCTGGGAGCAGGTCGAATAAGCGATCACGCGCTTGATGTCGTTCTGCGCGCAGCCGACGGTCGCGGCGAAGATGCAGGTGGCGGCGCCGACATAAGTGACGACATGCTTCGCCGTCTCGCTGACCTCGAACATCGGCGACAGGCGGCAGACCATGAACACGCCGGCGGTGACCATGGTGGCGGCGTGAATCAGCGCGCTGACCGGGGTCGGGCCTTCCATCGCATCCGGAAGCCAGGTGTGTAAGCCCAGCTGCGCCGACTTGCCCATCGCTCCGATGAACAAAAGGATGCACAGCAGGGTCATCGTATCGACGCGCATGCCCGCGAAGCCGATGGTCGAGCCTGCCATGCCCGGAGCAGCGGCCAGGATCGCCGGGATCGACACCGTGCCGAACACCAGGAAGGTGCCGAAGATGCCGAGCGAGAAGCCGAAATCGCCGACGCGGTTGACCACGAACGCCTTGAGCGCGGCGGCGTTGGCGGATGGCTTGTGGTACCAGAAACCGATCAGGAGATAGGAGGCGAGGCCCACCCCTTCCCAGCCGAAGAACATCTGTACCAGGGTGTCCGCCGTCACCAGCATCAGCATCGCGAAGGTAAACAGCGACAGATAAGCGAAGAAGCGCGGCTGGCTCGGATCCTCCTCCATATAGCCCCAGCTGTACAGGTGGACGAGGCTGGACACGGTGGTCACCACGACGAGCATTACTGAAGTAAGTGCGTCGAGACGCAGCGCCCAATCGACCTGCAGATCGCCCGATTTGATCCACTCGAGGACATGGACAACGGTCGGATCGGCACCGCCCGCCACATAGCCCAAAAAGATCGGCCAGCTGAGCGCGCAGGAAATGAACAAAGCGGCGGTGGTAACGACTTTGGCTGGCAGCTTGCCGATCACGCGCCCGCCGAGGCCGGCGACAATCGCCGCCAGCAACGGCAGGAAGACGATCAGAGTGAGGCTATGCATCGACGCCCCCCAGTGCCCCGGCGAAGGCCGGGGTCCAGGCCCGCTGCAAAGCAGCGGTGCCCGCAGCCCTGGGCCCCGGCCTTCGCCGGGGAACGACGCTGAACGACCATCAGCCGCGCATCCGGTCGGCGGCATCGACCGCGATGGTGCCGCGGCGGCGGAAGAAGATGACGAGGATCGCAAGGCCGATCGCGGCCTCGGCGGCGGCCACCGTCAGCACGAACATCGCCATCACCTGGCCGGTGAGATCGCCAAGATAGGCCGAGAAAGCGACAAGGTTGATGTTCACCGCGAGCAGGATCAGCTCGATCGCCATCAGCATCAGGATGACGTTGCGCCGATTGAGGAAAATGCCGAGCACGCCGATCACGAACAGGATCGCGGCCACCGTGAGATAGTGGGCAAGGGAGATCATGACGGCTCCCCCAAGCCGTCACCCTGAACTTGTTTCAGGGTCCATTGGCCCATGCGCACCGTCGTCGGGTTAAGAAATGGATGCTGAAACAAGTTCAGCATGACGAAGCAAGAAGTCACAGCTTCATCCCTTCGCCCACGCCCGGATTGAGGTTCTTGACCGCATCTTCCGGACGCCGCGCGATCTGCTTCGACACATTCTGCCCGCGCGTGTCGCCGCGGCTGCGATGCGTAAGCACGATCGCGCCGATCATCGCTACCAGCAGGATCAGGCCGGCGATTTCGAACGGGAACAGGAAGCGGCCGTAAAGCAGCTCGCCCAGCGCCTCGATGTTCGGCTGGGCTACCTTGGCCGGAGCCGCGCCGGTCAGCGTCGGGCCCGCCTTCCATGCGCTCACCGCAATGATCATCTCCGCCAGCAGCACCAGCGCGATGATGATCCCGAACGGCAGGTTGCGCGTGAAGCCGGAGCGCAACTGCGCGAAGTCCACGTCGAGCATCATGACGACGAACAGGAACAGCACGGCGACCGCGCCGACATAGACGATCACCACCAGCATCGCGATGAACTCGGCGCCGAGCAGCAGCATCAGCCCCGCCGAATTGAAGAAGGCGAGGATCAGCCACAGCACGCTGTGCACCGGGTTGCGCGAGAAGATCACGGCAATCGCCGAGGCGATGGTGAGCGTCGCGAACAGGTAAAAGGCGATTAAGGCGATCACGTCAGGCTGAAATCCCGTTCGTCCCGAGCGAAGTCGAGGGACGTGGTGTGTTGAAGAGGCGTGTCTCGACTACGCTCGACACGAACGGAAACTGTGCGGGCGGAACCAAGTGGGGCGGCCATTATCTATACGGAGCATCGGCGGCAAGGTTCGCGGCAATGGCCTGTTCCCAGCGGTCGCCGTTGGCGAGCAATTTGGCCTTGTCGTAGAGCAATTCCTCGCGCGTTTCGGTCGCGAATTCCAGGTTCGGGCCCTCGACGATGGCGTCGACCGGGCAGGCTTCCGCGCACAGTCCGCAATAGATGCACTTGACCATGTCGATGTCGTAACGGGTGGTGCGGCGGCTGCCGTCCTCGCGCGGTTCGGACTCGATGGTGATCGCCAGCGCCGGGCACACCGCTTCGCACAATTTGCACGCGATGCAGCGCTCTTCGCCATTGGGATAGCGGCGCAGCGCATGCTCACCGCGAAAGCGCGGGCTCTGCGGCGTCTTCTCATAGGGATAGTTGATCGTAGCCTTGGGCTTGAAGAAATACTTCAAGGTGAGGGCGTGGCCCTTGACCAATTCCCACAGGGTGAAGCCCTTGATCCATTGCGCGATCATGACCGATTCTCTTTCAAGGCCGCGGTTTGGCACAGGTATCCCGGAGGTTCCCAAAGGGAAGGCCGATCAAGACTCAAGAACATGGTCTGTTGGCCATCCTTCTGGACCACGTCGCTGTACGAAACGAAGGCGCGATGAGACTTGCCATTCCTCTCGTGCCACTCAATTCCGGTCCCTCCTCCTATGCTGCCGAAATCGGCCTCGAAGGCCTTGGCTTCGACAGACGAGCCATTTGCGAAATCGAGAGACCATTCTTCTCCCGTGGCGGTCGTCCGTCGCTCGGCGCGGAGATCAACGAAGTGGCTGTCAGCATCGGACTTGTCGTCTTTGATGTACGAACACGCGAAGACGTCGTTCGTCACAGGCGGACTGTAGGCGAGGCTGACCATGGCCCCCTTTTCACTGTAACGCGTGAGCATCAGCCAACCCGACACCAGGAACACGAACAGCAGGCTCAGCGGCAGGAATATCTTCCAGCCGAGCCGCATTAGCTGATCGTAGCGGTAGCGCGGGACGGTCGCGCGGACCCAGCTGAAGATGAAGAAGAAGATGCTCATCTTCAGGAACAGCCACAGGATGCCCGGAATATCGAACCAGGGGATGAGGTCGATGTTGAGCGGTGGCAGCCACCCGCCCCAGAACAGCAGCGAATTGAGCGCGCACATGAGGATGACGTTGCCATATTCGCCGAGCCAGAACAGCGCGAAGGCCATCGAGCTATATTCGGTCTGGAATCCGGCGACGAGCTCGCTCTCGGCCTCGGTCAGGTCGAACGGCGTCCGGAACGTCTCGGCCATCGAGCTGATCAGGAACACCACCGCCATCGGGAACATCAAAAGGTTGAACCCGAAACCGTTGAAGATGCCGAGCCCGAAGCCGACCTGTTTCAGCACAATGGTGCTGAGGTTGAAGCTGTCGGCATACAGCACCACCGTAATCAGCACGAAGCCGATGGACACTTCATAACTCACCATCTGCGCGGCGGCGCGCAATGCCGAGAAGAAGGGATATTTGGAGTTGGACGCCCAGCCGGCAACGATCACGCCGTAAACGCCGAGCGAGCTCGCCGCGAGCACGTAGAGCAGCCCGACATTGATGTCCGCCAGCACCACCCCCGCGTCGAACGGGATCACCGCCCACACGATCAGCGCCGTCGTGAACGCGACGATCGGCGCGATCATGAACAGGCCCTTGTTGGCGCTGGTCGGGACGATGGTTTCCTTCAGGAACACCTTCAGCCCGTCGGCGAAGCTCTGCAGCAGGCCGAACGGGCCGACGACATTCGGCCCGCGGCGAAGCGCGATCGCGGCCCAGATCTTGCGGTCGGCGTAGATGATCATCGCGACCGCAAGCATCAGCGGAAGCGCGATGATCAGGATGCCGATGACGGTTGCGAGGAACCACGACCATTCGAAGCTGAGGCCCCAATGCTGGAAGGTGGCGGTCATAAAAGCTCCTCCCTATCGCGCAGCGATGGGGAGGGGGACCATGCAGCGAAGACTGCATGGTGGAGGGGTTTGGCGTCGACCCCTCCACCACTCAGCTGCGCTGAGCGGTCCCCCTCCCCACGAGCTGTGCTCGCAGGGAGGAGCGTAAGATCGAGCCACATCATTCCGCCGCCTCCTGCACGGTAACCCCGTGCACCAGCTCGTCCGAACAGGTCCGCATGGTCGGACTATTCCGGCAAATGGCATTGGTCAGATAAAAGTCCGCGATCGGATAGCGCACCGGGCCTTCCGCCTTGGCGTCGAGTTTCGGCGCGCTCCATGGCAGATCGATCAGCCCGTCACGGCCGAACTGCGGATATTCTTCAATCATCCGCGCGCGAAGCTCATCGAACGAATCGAAGGGCAGGGTCTTGCCAATCAGCTGCGAGAGGGCACGGAAAATCGCCCATTCCTCACGCGCTTCGCCCGGTGGGAAGACGGCCTTCTCGCCGCGCTGCACCCGGCCTTCGAGATTGACGTAGGTGCCGTGCTTCTCCGCATAGGAAGCGGCCGAAAGGATGATGTCCGCGCTTTTCGCACCGGCATCGCCGTGGTGGCCGACATAGACCTTGCAGGCGCCAGGGAAGCGATCGGGAGCAACCTCGTCCGCACCGAGCAGGAACACGATCTGCGGAGCAGCGGCTTCGACATCCGCGATCCCGCCCTTCTGCGCATAACCGAGGATCAGCCCCGCCATGCGCGATGCCGCGGTGTGGACGACGTTGAAGCCGTTCCAGCCGTCGCGAATTAGATTGAGCGGCTGCACGAGCGCCAGCGCCGCACCGAGCGCTCCCGCGCCAAGTGCGCCGGGGCCGACGATGACGGCCGGACGCTCCGCACCAGCGAACGCGTCGGTCACTTCCTTCGGAAGCTTCCCCAACAGCTTGAGATCGTTGCCGATCCAGTTCGTCTTGAGCCCCAAATCGACTTCCGGCCCGACGGCAAAGACCTTCGCGCCCTTGCGTGCCGCCTTGCGAATACGCGTGGCCACCAAAGGCGCTTCGCAGCGGATGTTGGAGCCGACCAGCAGCACCACGTCGGCATTCTCGATGCCCGCAATGGTCGAGTTGAACGCGACCGCCGACAGGCTGGACGTGTCGTAGCTGAGCCCGGTCTGGCGGCCTTCGAGGAGCTTGCTCCCCTGCCCTTCGACCAATTTTTTCGCCGCATACATGGTCTCGGCATCGAGCAGATCGCCGGCGATGGCGGCGACGCTCGGGCCCGCCTTCTTCAGCTTCTTGGCTAGTAGGTCGAGCGCTTCCTTCCAGCTCGCCTCGCGCAACTTGCCCTTCTCCCGCACCCATGGGCGGTCGAGACGGTTGCGGACCAGCGCATCGACATGGTGCCGCGTCTTGTCGGAAATCCACTCCTCGTTGACGTCCTCGTTGATGCGCGGGAGTACCCGCATCACCTGGCGCTGGCGGACGTCGAGGCGGATGTTGGAGCCGACCGCGTCCATCACGTCGATGGCGGGCACGCGGCGCAATTCCCAAGGGCGGCTCTCGAAAATCTGCGGTTTCTGCAACAGCGCGCCGACCGGGCAGACGTCGGCGAGGTTGCCGCTCATCTCGCTGTCGATCGCGCGTTCGAGATAGGAGGTGATCTGGCTGTCCTCGCCGCGATACAGCATGCCGATCTCCGGCACGCCCGCGACTTCCTCGGAGAAGCGGATGCAGCGCGTGCACTGGATACAGCGGGTCATCGACGTCTTGATGACCGGACCCATATATTTGTCGTCGATGGCGCGCTTGTTCTCGTCGTAACGGGAGGCGCCGCGGCCATAGGCCATCGCCTGGTCCTGCAGGTCGCACTCGCCGCCCTGATCGCAGATCGGGCAATCGAGCGGGTGGTTGATGAGCAGGAACTCCATCACCCCCTCGCGCGCCTTCTTGACCATCGGCGTGTCGGTGCGAATCATCTGCCCGTCGGCGGCCGGGAGCGCGCAGCTCGCCTGCGGTTTGGGCGGGCCGGGTGCCACCTCGACCAGGCACATCCGGCAATTGCCCGCGATGCTCAGCCGCTCGTGATAGCAGAAGCGCGGAATCTCCTTGCCCGCAAGCTCGCACGCCTGCAGCACGGTCGCGCCCTGCGGAACCTCAATCTCGACGCCGTCGACGGTGACTTTAGGCATCAGTGCTGACTACCCGTGCCTGCTAGTTGCGCGGAGCGGGCAACCGACAAGCGATACGATGTCTCCGCAAAAAGGGCCCGAAGAAGCGGCCGGGTAAACCGAATCTGGTTCCCCTTTTCAACGCAGCCGTTCATCAGCGGCACCAGCGACTGAATTGCACTTGCTTCCTCACTCGATCCGATCCTGCTCAGGATAAGCTTGCGCGTGCTGCTTTCGTCCTTGCGGACGACGCAATCGGCGAATGATCGCACCGCCAAATGAACATCGCCCGCTGGCCGTTGCGCGCCGGCGCTGTAATCGACCGGAGGTGCGTCCCGCAGGCCGGTTACCGCAGCCCTGCCGAAATCGGTCTTGTACAGCGCCTGGTACATGGGTCCGCGTACCGCTTCCGCTGCAAAGCGCATCTCGCCGTCGTCGACGCAATCGTCGACAGTCACCTTTGGCGACGCCTTCGCTGCTTCGGAGCTGAATGGATAGGTTTTGAGGAACCCCTCGGCCGGCCGCCTTTTGCTCCGGATCAGGCAGGCTCCATAATCGTAGATGAGCTGCTGGAGCGCGACTGGATCTTCGGTTTTGTCCGGATCGATCTTGGCGCGTTTGAATTCCTCGATGACGTGGCCGATGTCCTGCCCCTGCGCTGGCCCGCTCGACAGCACAAGCATCGCCACCCCGAGGAGCGCCAGAGTCCTCGTAAGCACGGATTCGTGATGTCGATTCTTCGTGAGTTTCAGCATCAGTGCACCGTCCGATCGGAGGAGCCGGCGCTGCCGATGAACTCGGCGCTTCCGTCTTCCAATTTCTTCTTCACCTCTTCGCTGACCTTCTTCTCGGTCATGCCCCAGAAGCCGAGCACGAGAATGGCAAAGATGATGATGATGGGCACGATCATGCTCATGAGCGCTCATCCTCGTCTTCGCGCTTCACCACCCGGTCGATCTTCGTCACGCGCGGGCCGGACCGCTGCGAGATTGCAATGCCGATAATGAGGACGAGCACGGCAATGCCGGCGATCAGGGGGAGGCTCATTCCGCCGCCTCCAGCATCGTCCGCCCGGCCCGTTCCGCGATGCGCCGCTCGATCTCAGGGCGGAAGTGGCGGATGAGGCCCTGGATCGGCCAGGCGGCGGCGTCGCCAAGCGCGCAGATGGTGTGCCCTTCGACCTGCTTGGTGACGTCGAGCAGGCGGTCGATCGTCGCGACGTCGGCATCGCCTTCGCGCAGCCGCTCCA
>JBDSMG010000049.1:0-6884 GCA_039915925.1 Sphingomicrobium sp. | reverse complement strand
AGTCCCAATCAAAAAAACCGGCGCGAAGCGCCGCCTGGGCCCCGGCCTTCGCCGGGGAACAGGCAAGTTAAGCGAACTGCTTGCCGAACGCGGTCAGCGCGTCCTTCAGTGCCGCCGCCGTATCGTCGTCGAGCGCCTTGGTATCGCGGATCTTGGCGAGCACTTCGGGCTTTTCCGAGCGCAAATAGCTCAGCAGCGCCGCCTCGTAGCGGGTCACATCGCGGGTCTCGACGCTGTCGAGGAAGCCCTGCGTGCCGGCGAAGATCGACGCGACCTGCTCCTCGATCGGCATCGGCTGATACTGCGGCTGCTTGAGGAGCTCGGTCAGGCGAGCGCCGCGCGCGAGCAGCTTCTGGGTCGAAGCGTCGAGGTCTGAACCGAACTGCGCGAATGCGGCCATCTCGCGATATTGCGCCAGCTCCAGTTTGATCGAGCCGGCAACCTTCTTCATCGCCTTGGTCTGCGCCGCCGAGCCGACGCGGCTGACCGAGAGACCGACGTTAATCGCCGGGCGGATGCCCTGGTAGAAGAGGTCGGTCTCGAGGAAGATCTGGCCGTCGGTGATCGAAATCACGTTGGTCGGGATGTAGGCGGACACGTCGCCGGCCTGCGTCTCGATGACGGGCAGGGCAGTGAGCGAGCCGTTGCCGTTGGCGTCGTTCATCTTGGCCGCGCGCTCAAGCAAACGAGAGTGGAGATAGAAAACGTCGCCCGGATAGGCTTCGCGGCCCGGCGGGCGGCGAAGCAGCAGCGACATCTGGCGGTAGGCGACGGCCTGCTTGGAAAGATCGTCGTAAACGATGACGGCATGCATTCCGTTGTCGCGGAAATATTCGCCCATGGCGCAGCCGGTGTAGGGCGCGAGGAACTGCATCGGGGCCGGCTCCGAAGCCGTTGCGGCAACGACGATCGAATATTCCATCGCGCCATTCTCTTCGAGCGCGCGGACGATCTGCGCGACCGTCGAGCGCTTCTGACCGATGGCGACATAGATGCAGTAAAGCTTCTGGCTCTCGTCGTCGCCTTGGTTGGCGGCCTTCTGGTTGATGAAGGTGTCGAGTGCGACGGCGGTCTTGCCGGTCTGGCGGTCGCCGATGATCAGTTCGCGCTGGCCGCGGCCGACGGGGACGAGCGCATCGAGCGCCTTCAGTCCGGTCTGCACCGGCTCATGCACCGACTTGCGCGGGATGATTCCGGGCGCCTTCACTTCGACGCGGCTGCGCTGGTCGGTCGCGATCGGGCCCTTGCCGTCGATCGGGTTGCCGAGCGCGTCGACGACACGGCCGAGCAGGCCCTTGCCGATCGGCACGTCGACGATGGTTCCGGTGCGCTTGACGGTCGAACCTTCGCTGATCTTCGAGTCCGAGCCGAAGATGACCGCGCCCACATTGTCCGCCTCGAGGTTGAGCGCCATGCCTTTGATGCCGCCGTCGAACTCGACCATCTCGCCGGCCTGGACATTGTCGAGGCCGTGGATGCGGGCGATACCGTCGCCGACGGACAGGACGGTGCCGACTTCGGAGACTTCGGCGTCGGCAGCGAAATTCGCGATCTGGTCGCGGATGACGCGGGAGATTTCAGCGGCGCGGATGTCCATGAACTAGCCTTTCATCGCGGATGCGAGTCGATTGAGTTTGGTTTGGATGGAAGCGTCGATCATCTGGCTTCCCATCTTGATCTTGATTCCGCCGAGGATCGCCGGATCGACGCGGGCGTCGATCGCGACTTCGCGCTTGGCGCGGGCGCGGAGCTGCACCTTGAGCGCTTCGATCTGGTCGTCCTTCAGCGGATGCGCAGTCACCACTTCGGCGGTGGTTTCGCCGCGATGGTCGGCGGCAAAGCGGCGGAAATTGCGAATGATCTCGCGGAGCTGGCCCTTGCGGCCGTTGCGGGCGATGACACCGAGGAAATTGGTGGTGAGCGGGTCGAGCTGAAGCTCGCCGCCCAGAGCCGCGAGCGCCTTTCCAGCTTCGTCGCGGTTCACCATCGGGCTTGCGATGAGCGCGGCGAAGTCAGCGGATTCGGTCAGTGCGCGGTCGAGCGAATCGAGGCTCCGGCCGACCGCGTCGATCTGCCGTTCGTCGCGCGCCAGTCCGAACAAAGCGGACGCATAGCGTCCTGCTAAGCTGGCCTGAATGCCGCCGGATGTCTCCACGTGCTCAAAGCTCCAGAACTGGAATTGCCCCCATGCGAAAAGGAACGGACGCAGCCTGCAGGCCGCACGAACCGATGGGTTGGCGCGCCCCTAGCAGCGGGTGCCTGGGGATGCAACCGGGAGCTTAGAGTCTGCGGCTGAAGAAGCGGGTGAACGGGCTCTCCGGATAGCCGCCGAACGGGCCGCAGGGCTCGAAGCCGTCGCGTTCGTAGAGGCGCAAGGCCGCCGCGAATTCGGACGTGCTGCCGGTCTCGAGGCTAAGGCGCCTGTACCCGCGCCGCCGGGCTTCATCGACGATGTGGGCGAGGATCGCACCACCCACGCCCCGGCCGAGGCGCTCCGCTGCGGTACGCATCGACTTCACCTCGCCGTGGCCGGGCTCCAGCTCCTTGAGTGCGCCGACGCCGACCAGCTTGCCGTCTTCGCGCGCGGACCAGAAGGTGAGGGCGGGATCGCGAAGTCCGTCGCTCGGCAGCACGTGGCAGGCCTCGGGCGGCGAGGCGGCCCGCATGGCAGCGAAGTGCAGCGCGAGAAGGGCGACAACGTCAGGACTGTCCAGGTCGCCCGCGTGAAATGTAAATGCCATGCCGTATTTTTTCGAAAGTCCGGTTTGAACGCAAGACTTGGGACGCGTGAATATCTGGAACGCGCCAGGTTGCGACCATGACTTACCGCCTAGAAGGACTCGATCCGTTGCCCTATCACCCTTTGTTCGAAGCCGACGACAGCGTGCTGGCTGCGGCGCTGGCCCGGCGTGTGACTGCCAACAGCAACCCGGGCTTTCCGTGCCGGGTCTCGCTGTGCGACGCCGCAGTGGGTGAAGCGGTGTTGCTTGTCCATCACGTATCAAACGACGTCCGTCTGCCGTTCCGGATGGCCCACGCGATCTATGTTCGTAAGGACGCCGCGCGCGCCGAGCCGATCTATGACCGTCTGCCGGAAATGATCGACCGGCGAACCATCGGACTGCGGGCCTTTGATGCAGACGGGATGATGTTCGCCGCCCGGCTCGCCCTGCCGGGGGAAGGAGATGCCACCGTCAGGGCACTACTGGAGGACTCGAAAACGGCGTACGTGCATGCGCATAATGCAGCTTACGGCTGCTTTCTGGCGACAATCGAACGGTACGGATGCGCATGACCAGCATTTTCTCAGATGCCGGCACTCCGGACCCGGAAGCCGCGTGGGCGGCGTTCGTCGCGCGAGACCGTACCCGCGACGACCATTTCGTTGGCGCGGTCCGCACCACCGGCATCTATTGCAAGCCGAGCTGCCCGGCACGGCGCCCGAAGCGCGAAAATATGGAGTTCTATACTTCTGCCAGGGAGGCGCGTGTCGCCGGCTACCGACCGTGCCTCCGGTGCCGCCCCGACGAAGTTGGTCGAGACCGTCAGGCGATCGCCAAGGCAATCGAGCTGATCGAGGCGTCGGATCAATCGCAACGGCTCGAACAGCTCGCAGCGGCCGTGGGCTATGCCCCGCATCACTTCCAGCGTTTGTTCACCCGCGAGATCGGCGTGTCCCCGGCGGCTTATGCCCGCGCCCTCCGTGCCCGCCGCGCCGAACGCGCGCTGCAGGAGAACGCAACCGTGACCGAAGCCATCTATGACGCAGGCTTCTCCGGGCCGAGCCGCTTTTACGCCAGTGCGAACGAACGGCTCGGGATGACGCCGTCGGCATGGCGCGACGGCGGGCGGGGGGAGACGATCCGCTGGACGATCGCTCAAAGCCCCCTTGGTTCAATGCTTGTCGCGGCGACGCCGAAGGGTGTCTGCCGGCTTTCCTTCGAAGCGGATGATGCCGCGCTGCGGCGACTATTCCCCAACGCCCGCATCGTCGAGGACGACGGCAGCCTTACGCCCTGGGTGAAAGCCGCGGTCGAAGCGATCGAGCGCCCGTCCGCAGCCGTTCACGTGCCGCTCGACGTGGCCGGCACCGCTTTCCAGGAGGCGGTCTGGCGCGAACTTCGCAAGATCCCGCCCGGCGAAACGCGCAGCTACGCCGAGGTTGCCGCCGCGGTCGGTAAACCGGGCGCGGTGCGCGCAACCGGGTCGGCCAACGGCGCGAACCACGTCGCCGTCCTGATCCCCTGCCACCGCGTCGTCAGAAGCGACGGAAGCCTCGGCGGCTATGCCTACGGCCTCGACCGCAAGCGCAAGCTGCTCGAGGCGGAAGCTTCGAAAGCTCAGGTGTCGCTCGACCTCACCGCGACGCACGCCGGTAGCTCCTAAGCTTTCTTCTTGCGCTCTTCCTCGATCTTCGCATCGATGAGCGCAATCGCATCTTTGGTGTCGCCGCGCGCTATCGCCGCCATGATCCTGCTGTTTGCGGCACGCTCCTTCTTTTCGCCGTGAGGATTGTAAGCCACGGCCGCGAACATCGATTTAGCTTCGGGCACGCGGCCGTCAGCGAGAAGTTGGCGTGTCACAGTCCGGCGCAGATCGTCGTCTTGCGGCGCCAGATCGATCGCATAAATCAGCGCATCCACCGCGTTCTTTGTTGGCCGCTCGCCAGCGGCTGCGAACGTTTCGAAGAATAGCGCGAGCGGTTCCGCATTTTCGGTGTCGAGATTGTTCGCTTTGAGGAACAAGGCTCGGATTTGCTTCCAATCCGCGGACTGTGGAGACGCCTTCGCCAAGGCCATCCGGGCCTTACCCTTGTAGACAAGAGCTTGGACGGCGGCCGGGTTGACCGCCAGCGCACGGTCCGCAGCTGCCTCGGCCGCGGCGTAATTCTTGCCGTCAAATTCGGCCTCGGCAAGATAGCCTTGAACTGTCGGCTCCGACGGGAATGGCGCTGCCGCCGACCGGGCCTGATTCGCGATCTCTCTCGCGGTGCCGGTACCCATTTCATACTTGTACTTGGAGCGCATCCGCGACGGCATCATCGCAGCCTCGCCGGGCGACAGCGCGCGCACCGACACGCTCCCCGGAGAAAGAACCTTCCCATCTATCGTGAATGCAAGGAAGTTGCGGGGAGCGGCGTAGGCGTCGAGGTCTTTGCTAAGTAATTTCAAGTCGCCGAAGGCCGCCTTGGCCGAGTCAATCGGACGCATGCCCTTGTCGAGGCCCTCGAGGTAACGGCCCAGCTGGCCTTTGCGGCCATCACTGAGATTGAGGTAGTGGGTGAGCAGCCAGGCCCGTCCGTACAGAGCGATCGACTCGTACCACTGCAATTTGTCGAAATCAGCGGCGACCATGTCTTCGGCGGAAAGTCCCGTGCCGAGAAATACCTCCCACGACCGCCATGATGGAAACTTGCCGATTGTGACGTTCCCGGCCTGGTCCATGTCGGCGGTCGCGAAAAACTCGGCAAAGCCTTCGCTGACCCAGGCAGGCATGACCCCCGACCATTGCTGCAACTGGAGGTGGTGTGCATATTCGTGGAGAAACACGGCCTCTCCAGTAAGGGTGTCCTTTTCGGTCCCGGTGCCATTGCTCATGCCTTGAACCATGCGCATTCCGGACCGGCGCGGCACGAATGCAGTCGATCCGGCCGCCGTCGATTCGTACAGTCCGCGTATTCCCTGGTAGCCGGTCAGCTTCTCAATCGCGCTTTCGTTAGTGAGCGCAAAAATTGTGACCCGACCCGCGTCGGTCAGGGGCGGGTCGCCCATCTTGCGGATGTACCGCACCGCTTGGTCGAAGCGCTCGAGTTTTTCCGCATAGGCACGAATCTCGGCCTCGCTCTCATTCGCGAAAATTATGAAATGCTTCGATTTCGCTTCATGCCACGCAGCGCTGGCTGGACTGGCGAAGTACATGAAAAATGAAACGGCAACCAATCGAGACAGTTTGCGCACGATTCCCCCAAGCCCCGAGCGCCACTGAAGTTAGCGGTAAGCTGTTAGTGCGCAAGCTCCTTCTGCTCCCGTGCCTCCGAAACAAGCTGGCTCAGTATCCGGCCAAATATCTCGTCTGCGGAGTACAAGCGGTGTTCGTTCGTCGTGTGTCCGGTGCATCCAAAGCGACTTCGCGCCTTCGACGTCACCCACGCTGGATCGTTCGATCATCGGTGTGCAGCATTATCGCGAC
The DNA here is from genome assembly GCA_039915925.1 of Sphingomicrobium sp. Lineage (GTDB taxonomy): Bacteria > Pseudomonadota > Alphaproteobacteria > Sphingomonadales > Sphingomonadaceae > Sphingomicrobium. The sequence continues at coordinate 695 of JBDSMG010000049.1, read as the reverse complement.
GCCGCTGGCCGCCTTGCTGCCGGGCGGAGCCTTCGCTACGCTCCCAGGGCTGAATGCACGGGTGAACGACTTGCGGTCAGGAATCGGGCACATCAGCTTGCCGGGCGGCGACGGCCGACGCGCGTCTGAACGAGCATTTGTGAGAAGTTCATGACCTTTGTTGGCGTTTTGGGGATCCTGGCTGCTATGGCGGCTTATGCTTTCGCGGGCAGGAGCCGCCAGTCGCGAATTCCGCCGCTCGTTTTGGCTTTGCTGATTCTCGCTCACTTCGGCACGACGTTGTTCTACTATTCGTGGCAGAAAACCAACCTTTCGGACGCTCCTCTTTACTACTACGACTATTATGGCCTCCGGGATCTAGGATTTTTTTTCGGAACCATTTTTCTGGTCGATTTCGTGCAGACATTGCGTGATCTCGTTGGCGGCACTTACTTGGATTACTTTTTTCTGTTTCAGGCGAGTGGCTTGTGGGCCGTTGTGTTCCTGATGCGCACTTTTCAGGAAATCTACGAGGATTTGGGGTCGGAGCAGCCCAGTTGGACCTATTGCCTCCTCTTTCTGCCCAGCCTTCATTTCTGGACCAGCGCGATCGGCAAGGATGGTCCGTTGGCGCTGGGATCGGCGATGGCTGTATGGGCGAGTATGCGGGTAACCAGCCGGTGGCCCGCGCTGGCAGCCAGCTTTGCGATCATGAC
>JBDSMG010000023.1:0-36932 GCA_039915925.1 Sphingomicrobium sp. | reverse complement strand
GGCGCTGCTAAAGCAGAAAGATCGGCGTCGGTGGCTTGGTTACTCGGTCCATACACGCCCCCTATTGGCGAATCACTGGTACCGAGCGAGGCGAAGGATGGCATAAGCGCGGGACATCGACAAGTTTGGACTGGAAATCCGCCATTCCGGTTGTTTCATCGCGGGACCGATGGCGTCCGTGGCGGGTCCGCGCTAGCCATTGCGGCATGCGCGTCGCCATTGCCCTTTTCGCCTCCCTGTTAGCAGCATCGCTTGCGGTGGCCGCATTGGCCTCGGGCGGATCGGTGATCTCTTCCGGCGGCCGCTGGGCGGCGGTGCTTCGCGGCGGCCAGTGCGATGCCGAAAGTTTTGCGCTCGATGCGCCGGCCGCGGGCAAGGCGCGGGCGCTGGCCGGGTTCACCTTCGCCGCGGACCGCAGCCGCTGGGGCCAGTTTCACGCCCGGCTGAGCCATGTCCCGCGCGGCGGCGCAAGCGTGATCGCGATCCTCGGCCGGACGCCGTTCCAGCTGGTTGCTCGCGGGCAGTGGGCGTGGAGCGTCGGCCCGTCCCAGGAACGGGCCCTGATCGATGCCATGCGCTCCGCCGATTCGCTGCGAATCCAGTCGCGCGATGGCGCCGGACGGCGCTTCACCGATCTTTATTCGCTCGACTTCGCGCCAACCGCGATTGACGCCGCCGCGGCGCGCTGTTCGATGCTTGTACCCGGCTAATCTGGCCTTTCGCGGCTACCGCGACTAGATAGGCGCCTTGCAATGAGTGCCGATACCGCCTTGATGCCGATTCCCGGCACCGTCGATCCCGTGCCCGTCAGCCGCGCGGCGGTTCCGCGAGCCGACGGCCGGACGGAGCTAGTCGGACTGTCGAAGGATCAGATTCGCGCTGCGCTCACTGACGCCGGACTGGAACCGAAGCAGGCCAAGCTGCGGGCCAAGCAGATCTGGCACTGGATTTACAATCGCGGGGCCGGCGATTTCACGCGCATGACCGATATCGCCAAGGTCCAGCACCCGTGGCTGACCGAACGCTTCGTCATTACCCGGCCCGAAGTGATCGAGGCCCAGGTGTCGGTCGACGGCACCCGCAAATGGCTGCTCCGGACCCACGATGGCCATGATTATGAGATGGTGTTCATCCCCGATGCCGACCGTGGCACCCTGTGCGTGTCGAGCCAGATCGGCTGCACGCTCAATTGCACCTTTTGCCACACCGGGACGATGAAGCTGGTGCGCAACCTCGATCCGGCGGAGATCGTTGGCCAGGTGATGCTCGCGCGCGATGCCCTGGGCGAATGGCCGAGCCAGCCCGAAGGCCGGATGCTGACCAACATCGTGATGATGGGCATGGGCGAACCGCTCTACAATTTCGACAATGTGCGCGATGCGCTGAAGATCGTGATGGACGGCGACGGGCTGGGGCTGTCGAAGCGCCGAATCACGCTGTCGACGTCGGGCGTGGTGCCGATGATGGAGCGCGCGGGTGAAGAGATCGGAGTCAACCTCGCGGTGTCGCTGCATGCGGTGACCAAGGAGATCCGCGACGAGATCGTCCCGCTCAACCGCAAGTACGGGATCGAGCAGCTGCTTCAGGCCTGCGCGGATTACCCGGGTGCCAACAATGCGCGGCGAATCACGTTCGAATATGTGATGCTGAAGGGCAAGAACGACAGCGACGATGATGCGCGTGAGCTGGCGCGGCTCCTCCGCCACTATAAGCTTCCGGCCAAGGTCAATTTGATCCCGTTCAATCCATGGCCGGGCGCGCCTTATGAATGCTCGACGCCGGAGAGGATCAAGGCGTTCAGCAACATCATCTTCGAAGCGGGCATTTCGGCTCCGGTGCGTACTCCGCGCGGGCGGGACATCGACGCCGCCTGCGGACAGCTGAAGACGTCGGCGGAGAAGAAGCGGCGTGCGGACATCGACCGCGAAGCGGCGATACTCTAGGCCGAACGCAAGTTGTTGCGGGCGCGACGTTCGCATGGCACTTCACCGGTCCCGAACGAGAGGGGACTTGGATGTCGTTGATAGGGCGCTTCATCGACCAGATCCTGCCGGTGGGAAGCCTGACCGTAATTCAGCCCGACGGCACCCGCGCGACTTATGGTCCGGGCGGCGGGAAGAGCATCGCGGTGCGCTTCAATGACCGCCGCGTGGCGATGGAAATCTTCCGCAACCCGCGCCTGCGCTTCGGCGAGCTGTACATGGACGGGCGGATCACCATCGAGGACGGCACAATTCTCGACCTGCTCGAGCTGGTTGTCGGCGCGAAGCCGTGGGAGCAGGGACAGCGCAAGGCCCTTGGCAAGGGTAAGACCGCTTGGCTTAAGCGCTTTTTCCGCCGCAACAATCCAAGCAAGTCGCGCACCAACGTCGCCCACCATTATGACATCGGCAACGCGCTTTACGAGCTCTTCCTCGACGAGGACTGGCAGTACAGTTGCGCCTATTACACCGACCCCGCGAACAGCCTCGAACAGGCGCAACGGGACAAAAAGGCGCATATCGCCGCCAAGCTCGACCTGAGGCCCGGGCAGCGGGTGCTCGACATCGGCTGCGGCTGGGGCGGGATGGCGCTCTATCTGCACGAGGCGGCGGGCGTCGATGTGCTTGGCGTCACCTTGTCCGAAGAGCAGCTGAAGGTGGCGCGCGAGCGGGCCGCGAAGGCCGGCGTGTCCGACCATGTGAAGTTCGAGCTGATCGACTACCGCCTCGTCGAAGGCGAGTTCGACCGCATCGTTTCCGTGGGCATGTTCGAACATGTCGGCGCCGCGCATTATGAGGAGTTTTTCGGCAAGTGCCGCTCACTGCTGAAGCAGGACGGCGTGATGCTGCTGCATACGATCGGCAAGCTCGGTGGGGCTGGAAGCCCCGATCCGTTCACCGACAAATGGATCTTCCCCGGCTACCACATTCCGAGCCTCAGCCAGATGTGTTCCGCGAGCGAGAAGGTGAGGCTGATCGTCAGCGACGTTGAGAATCTGCGGCTGCACTATGCCTACACGCTGCGCGAATGGTTGAAGCGCTGCCACGCAAATCGCGCCAAGATCGAGGCCCTGTACGATGCTCGCTTCTTCCGCATGTGGGAATTCTATCTGGCTGGCGGGATCGTGATGTTCGAAAGCGGCGCTGCCTGCAATTATCAGTTGCAATATGTGCGCGAGCGGCGCGCGCTGCCAATCACGCGGGACTATATCGGCCAGGCTGAAGCGCGGTTCCGCGGCGCCTAGGCGGCGCTGAAGTTCGCCCAGTGCCAATCGTCGCCCGAACGGCGAATGCGGACTTCACTGTCGAATAATGCGCCGATCAAGGGATCGGTGAGCAGATCCTCTTTGTGCCCCGCGGCCATCAGTCTGCCCTCCTTTAGCAGGATGAGCTGCCCGATCTCCGGAATGACTTCCTCGATATGGTGCGTGACCATGACCAGCGTGGTTCCGCTTCTGGCGAGCCTGCGCAGGTCCTCGAGGAAGCGGCGGCGGCTGCCCGGGTCGAGACCCTGGCAGGGCTCGTCGAGCATCAGCGCGCGCGGGCGATGAACAAGCGCTCGGGCGATCAGCACGCGGCGCGCTTCGCCGGTCGAAAGCGACCAGAGCTCCCGGTCCCTGAGCGACGCCGCGCCGACGCTTTCCAGCGCTTGGTCGGTGCGGCGGACCATTTCGGGGTCGGGCTGCTTGTCCCATAGCCCCCGCATCCCGAAGAATGATGCCGCGACTGCCGAGAAAGCGGTGAGGCGACCGCCGTCGTCGCCCGCCAGATCGGCCTGAAGCGCTGGTGAAACGAGGCCGATGAGCGGGCGCAGGTCGGCAATGCGCATTCGCTCCTGCCCGAGCACTGCGACGCGGCCGCCGTAGAGCGGATGGAGCTGGCGCGAGAGCATACCGATCAGGGTCGACTTGCCCGAGCCGTTCGGGCCGAGGATGGCGGTGTGCTGGCCCTGGCCGATCGTCAGCGTCAGCCGGTCGAGAATGAGCCGCTCGCCGCGCATCACGCTGGCGTCGGATATGTCGAGCAGGGGCACGTCGTCGGTCACTTGCGCGCCCCTGCCCGCGACGGCAGCTTCGGCGCAAGACCTACTTTGCGTGCAACTCCGCCAGCAGCGCCGGCGCCGGGTAGATCGACTTCAACGCCTGCTCGACCGCCGCCGTGGACACGGCAATCGAGCGCGCCATCTTGATGTCATAGGCATAATCGTTGCGCAGGCCGTGGATGTTGCGATCGAAATTGGCGCCGATCACCGCTCCGTTGCGGTCGATCACGGGCGACCCCGAATTGCCGCCGATCGTGTCCGCCGCATAGACGAAGTCCAGAGCGCCGCGTTCGTCGATCGCTTTCCGGCGCGCGAGATAGGCGGGAGCCAGAGCGAACGGCCTTGCGCCGGTAGCCCTGGCGAACGCGCCGGCGAACGTCGTTCGGTAATCGGTCTTGCGGCCGTTCTCGGTCCAGCCGCCGACTTTGCCATAGGTAATGCGCAGGCTGAAGGTCGCATCGGGATAGACGCTCGCACCATAAGCGGCGAAGCGGGCGTCGGCGAGCTTGGCCCGCGCGGCCGTGATCGGCCCGTCGACCCGCTCGTCATAGATTTTCTGGAGACGGCGCTGGTTGGCGTCGAGAGCCCTCGCATAGACGATCATCGGGTCCCTGGACGCCCCGATTGCGGCTGCTCCGCCTTCCCACAAGGCCTTGCGCACCGCCGCACTGCCGAGGCGGGTGCCGGAGACAAGGCGCTGCGCGCGGCCTTCGGGGGATTCCTTGCCGAGCAGCAGGCGCGTCTGCGCGTGGTCCGCGCCAAGATATTCGCGCGCCTTCGACAGCGACCATTCCATCTGCAGCATCTCGAGCCACGGGTAGACAGGCCGCTCGTCGAGCAGCGTCTTTTCGAGCAGCGGAAGCGCGCTGTCGCTGTAGCCCGGCAGGCGCTCGCCGTTCGGCTTGCCGCGTTCCTCCGCGGCTCGGACGAGCTTGAGCGCAAAGTCGAACAAATCGCCGTCGGGCTCCGCGAAGCGATATTCATTGTCGATCTCGCGCAGCGCCTGCACCGAGCGATCGATGTCGGCCCAAGGATCGCCGATCGCGACATTGCCCTCGCTCCGGGCGCGAAGCTCGGCTTCGTTGCGGGCGAGCATGGCGTTGAACGCGGGATCGCCGAGCGCCCTGGTGCGGCCGATTGTGCGCTTGAGATTGTTCTCGACCGAGTAGAGCGTCGTCTCGCCCTCGCGCTGCCGGTCCGCGCTCTGCTTCATTGCGGAAATGAGCCGTCCGCGAAGCTCGCTCTGAGTTGCAAGCGTGACCGGAAGATTGATCTCGCGCTGATAGGCGAACTGGCTGAGCGTCAGCAGCCGCTGGGTCGAGCCGGGATTGCCGACGACGAAGATCAGTTCTCCTTCGACCGGCTCGCGCCCGGTCCAGGTGAGGTGCTTCGGAGTGGCGACGGGCTTGCCGTTCTCGTACGCACGCAGGAAGCTCGCATCGAGCGCGTAGCGGGGGAAGTTGTAATTGTCGGGGTCGCCGCCGAACTGCTCCGCCGCGGCTTCGGGCGCCCAGACGATGCGCACGTCCGAATATTTGCGGTAGGTGTAGAGCTTGTACTGGCCGCCGCCGTAGAGCGCGACGACCTGACAGCGCGTCGTCGCAGTATCGGGGCAGGACTGCTTCTCGATGCCTGCGAACGCAGCGGTCCGCGCCTTGACCAAAGCTTCGCCGGTGGCGGTGCCGATCGCGGACTTCACTTGCGGCGTCACGTCGCTGATCGCGGTCACGACCTCGGCTTGCTGGCCCGCGCATTTGCGCTCCTGCGCGCGTGTCGCCGCGACATAGCCTTTGGCGAGAAGGTCATTCCTGGCGGTCGACAGCTCCTCAAGGCACTGCGCGACGCAATGGTGGTTGGTGAGGATCAGCCCGGAGCTGCTGACGAAGCTGGCCGAGCAGCCGCCGGTAAGCCGGACGGATGCGGCACGCAGTCGGTCGAGCCAGGCCTGGTCGGGGACCCAGCCATATTCCGCTTTCACCTTTGCGGCGGGGAAAGCGTCGAACGTCCACATGCCCTCGTCGGCGGAGGCTGTGCAGATCGGAAGGGCAATGCCGCCGAGCAGTAGTGCGGAACGAAGAAGTCGCGCGGACATGGAAGCTCCGGAAGAAGGCCTGAAATATGAATTACATGTGCAAAATGTCGGGCTCATCGAGCAACGGTTCTTCTACGAACGGCCGAGCAGAATGTGCCGCATCCGGAACGAAAATGTCAACGCGAGGGCACAATGCGCGGCAACATGGGTTAAGTCGGGGGACCGCTGCAGGGAGTGAATATGGCTGTGAGCGAAGAATTGACCGACGATGGCGGACCCGTGTCCTCCGGTTCTCCGGCGCTCGATTATATCCTGAACGGCGGTTATGCGGCCAATCGCGTGCACCTGCTTGAGGGGGCTCCGGGGTGCGGCAAGACCACTCTCGGCCTACAATTCCTGCTCGAAGGCGCGAAGAAGAACGAGCCTTGCCTCTACATCACGCTTTCCGAGAGCCGCGACGAACTGTTGCACGTCGCCGGCACGCACGGATGGGACCTGTCGGGCATCGAAATCTTCGAACTGGTTCCGCCGGAACTCAGCCTCGATACCGAGCGTGAACAGTCCATCGTCTACGCGTCGGACCTGGAGCTTGGCGAAACGGTCCAGATGGTGATGGAAGAGGTGGAGCGCGTTGCCCCCGCCCGCGTGGTCTTCGACAGTCTGTCCGAAATCCGGCTTCTCGCGCAGGGCCCGCTTCGTTTCCGCCGCCAGGTGCTGGCGCTCAAACATTATTTCGCACAGCACAAATGCACGGTGGTGTTTCTCGACGACCTCACGCAGATGGAGACCGATCTAAGTCTGCACAGCCTTGCCCATGGCGTGATCCGGATGGAGCAGCTGGCGCAAAATTATGGTGCCGAGCGTCGGCGCCTTCGCGTGTTCAAAATGCGCGGAAGGTCATTCCGCGGTGGATTCCACGACTACCGGATCGTCAGCGGAGGGGTGACGATATACCCGCGGTTGGTCGCCGCCGCGCATCGCGAGCAGGCGCGGGGCGAGAAGAGGGTTAGCAGCGGGGTTCCCGAGATCGACTCATTGACTGGCGGCGGCCTCGATCATGGCACGACCGCGCTCGTAATCGGCCCTTCCGGTGCCGGCAAATCGACCGTTGTCATGCAGTTCCTCAAGGCCGCCATGGACCGCGGCGAAAAGGTGCTGGTGGTTAGCTTCGACGAGACAGAAAGCATCTTCCTGCGCCGCGCGGCGGGCCTTGGTGTCGACGCCGCGGGCTATCGGGCGAGCGGGCTCCTCCGCTTGCTTCAAGTCGACCCGGCCGAACTGCCGCCCGGAGAGCTGACCGAGATCATCCGCGCTGAGGTCGAGGACGGCGCCTGCATGGTCGTGCTCGATTCGCTCGCGGGCTACCAGCATGCCATGACCGAAGAGCAGTTCATGATGCTGCAAATGCATGAGCTGGTTAACTATCTGAACCAGCAGGGCGTGCTGACCTTCCTGATCCTTGCCCAGTCGGGAATGATCGGGGCGATGCAATCGCCGGTCGATCTGACCTATCTGTCGGATACCGTGCTGCTGCTGCGCTTCTTCGAAGCGAGGGGCGAGTTGAAGCGCGCCTTGTCAGTCGTAAAGAAGCGCACGGGCGCCCACGAAACCACGATCCGCGAACTGGTGATCGATAGTGAAGGCGTGCATGTCGGCGCCAAACTCGAGGCCTTCCGCGGCGTCTTGACCGGAACGCCGGTGTACCAGGGCGACGCCGTGCAGCTTGGAAATAGCGGTGATGGCCGCGCTTGAATCCGATCAGAATGCCTTTCTGATCATCGCTCCTTCGGGCCGCGATGGACCCGTCATTGCCGAACTCCTCAAGAGCGGCAAGATCGAGTGCAGGAACGACCCTGATGCGTCGCACCTGTTCGGCGCGCTCGCGAGCGGCGAGGCCGCGGGCGCGGTCATCACTGACGACGCCTGGGCGCGTATCGGCACCGAGCGGCTGGCGGAAGCGGTCGAAAACCAGCCGCCTTGGTCCGACTTCCCGTTCATCCTGTTGTCGCGGCGCGGCGAAGCCCGGCTCGGTTCGCGCACTCTGGAGGGAGTCGCGAATGTCACAATCCTGGAAAGGCCGCTGCACCCGGCGACGCTGATCAGCTCTGCGCGTTCGGCTTTGCGAAGCCGCCTTCGGCAGCGGCTTGCGGCAAACCATCTCGCCGATCTGGAGGCCGCGCGGAAGGAGCTTCACGAACTGGCATCGACGCTCGAAGCCAAGGTGATTGAGCGCACGCACGACCTCGCCAGCGCGAACGACCGGCTGATGACCGAAATCAGCGAACGCGAGCGCACCGAGGCGCGGCTGGTGCAGGCGCAGAAGATGGAGGCGGTCGGGCAACTCACGGGCGGGCTCGCGCATGACTTCAACAATTTGCTGACGGCGGTCGTCGGCTCGCTCGACCTGCTGTTGCGGCGCACGGACGACGAGAAATTGCGGCGGCTGGCAAGCAACGCACTACAGGCGGCGGAGCGCGGGGCCAAGTTGACGGCCCAGTTGCTGGCCTTTTCGCGACGCCAGCGGCTCTCCCCGGCGGCAACCAACGCCAATGAAATCGTGACCAAGATGGGCGATATGCTTGCCCGAACGATTGGTCCGCACATCCGCGTCGAAACTCGCCTCGACCCCAACCTTTGGCGTGCGCTGGCGGATTCGACGCAGATGGAGGTGATGATACTCAATCTTGCGATCAATGCCCGCGATGCAATGCCCGGGGGCGGACGCATCACCATCGCCACTTCCAACATCGCCGAAGTGCCGGCAAACCTCGCAAATGAGTTGAACCCTGGCGAATATGTCGCGGTCTCCGTTTCGGACACCGGCACCGGCATGGGCCCCGACGTGACCGTGCGCGCGTTCGAGCCCTTCTTCACGACCAAGGAGCCCGGCCGCGGGACCGGGCTTGGACTGTCGCAACTCTACGGTTTCGCCAAACAGTCGGGTGGCACTGCGCGCATCGACAGCATTGTCGGGCAGGGCACCACGGTTACGATCTTTCTTCCCAAAACCGAGGCACGCTCGGCTGTCGCCCAGGTCGAGCCTGCCGGGGCCAGGCCGCGCAAGCAGGTTAGCGTGTTGCTGGTCGATGATGACGATGCGGTGCGCGAGGTGTGCGCAAGCATGCTTGAGGAGATCGGCTGTGACGTCACCGCCGTAGCCGGTGCCGAGGCCGCGTCCCGCGAACTGGAGAAGCGCAGCTTCTCGCTGATGCTGACCGATGTCGCGATGCCGGGGTTGTCCGGCGTCGAACTCGCCGACCGCGCGCGCTCACTCCGGCCCGACATGCCGGTCCTGTTCGCGACGGGCTATGCCGACTTGCAGATGTTCGGCGAGCAGCTGTCTGAGGAATCGGTGCTGAAGAAGCCGTATCGGCTGTCGGAAGTCGCAGCTCGGCTGCATGCCGTGCTCGGGGAGCAGCATGGCGACAATGTCGTGTCGCTGAAGCGGTAGGAAAAAGGAAAAGGCCCGGCAGTTTCCCGCCGGGCCTTCTTGCATATGAAAGGGCCCGGATCAGCCCTTGTGCTGCATGTGCCCGCGCATCTGCTGATGCATCTGTTTGCGCTCCTGCGGCGTGACCTGTCCGTCCTTGTTGGCGTCGGCCGTGTCGAAATGCTGGAGGGCGGTCGCCGTCGCTTCCTGAAGAGTCACACGGCCGTCCTTGTTGGCATCGGCCATGGTGAACATGTGCGCACCGAAGCCGGCCATGTGCATACCGGCGTGCTGGCCCGCGCCGTTACGCTCGCCGCGCTGCTGGCGGGCGGCGTCGAACTCGGCGCGGGTGATGGCGCCGTCGCGATTGGTGTCGAGACGGGCGAACATGCCCTCGCCGCGTCGTTCCTGGCCGCCGGCCCGCTGTTGCGCACGGGCGGCACGGGCTGCGTCGAATTCGCCGCGGGTCACCTGGCCGTCGCGGTTGCTGTCCAGCCGCTCGAAGAAGCCGCCGCCGTTGCGCGCAGCGCCCATGCGATTGGGGCGCGCCTTGCCGACGGCTTGCAGCTCATCCTGGGTAATGGCGCCGTCGTGATTGGCGTCGACGCGGGCGAAATGCTGCTGAACCTTGGCCGTTACTTCGGCGCGGGTGGTCGTGTTGGCAGCCTGCGGACTCGGGATGCGAACCTGGGCCACGGCAACGGTAGCGAAAACAGCGGCGGCGGCAACGCCGAGCAGAATCGTCTTCATATCGTCCTCCGGTTGGGGAATATTGTTGACCGCGCAATGCCCGCGTCTGCCTGTATCGCGCTTGAACGACCGCCCCTGGGGTGGCAAGGCGCCCGCCATCCAGCAGCTGGGGGAAAGAATGGCTGAAGACATCCGCAGAGTCGTGCTCGCCTTTTCGGGAGGGCTCGACACCAGCGTGATCCTGAAATGGCTGCAGCAGACCTACAAATGCGAGGTGGTGACCTTCACGGCGGACCTTGGACAGGGCGAGGAGCTGGAACCGGCGCGACACAAGGCGCAGCTGCTCGGAGTCAAGGAAGAGCATATCTTCATCGACGATCTGCGCGAGGAGTTCGTCGGCGATTATGTCTTCCCGATGATGCGCGCCAATGCGCTTTACGAGGGGCTGTACCTGCTCGGCACCTCGATCGCCCGGCCGCTGATCTCGAAACGCCAGATCGAGATTGCGAAAGAGGTGGGGGCCGATGCGGTGTCCCATGGCGCCACCGGCAAGGGCAACGACCAGGTCCGCTTCGAACTTGGCTATTATGCGCTCGATCCCGACATCAAGGTGATCGCGCCGTGGCGGGAATGGGATTTGACCAGCCGCACCGCGCTCATCGACTTTGCGGAAAAGCACCAGATCCCGGTCCCCAAGGACAAGCGCGGCGAGAGTCCCTTCTCCACCGATGCCAACCTCCTGCACACCTCGTCGGAGGGCAAGGTGCTCGAGGATCCGTGGCAGGAAGTGCCGGATTATGTCTTCTCTCGCACCGACGACTACGTCACCGCGCCCGACACGCCCGAGGAAATCACGGTCGACTTCAAGGCCGGCGATGCGGTCGGCGTGAACGGCGAGGCGCTCAGCCCGGCCTCTCTACTGTCCATGCTCAATGAGCTGGGCAAGCGCCACGGTATCGGTCGGCTTGATCTGGTCGAGAACCGTTTCGTGGGCATGAAGAGCCGCGGGATGTACGAGACTCCGGGCGGTACCATCCTCGCCGTCGCGCATCGCGCGATCGAGCAATTGACGCTCGACCGCGGGGCAGCGCACCTCAAGGACGAGCTGATGCCGCGCTATGCGGAGCTGATCTACAACGGCCTGTGGTTCTCGCCCGAGCGCGAGATGCTTCAGGCGGCGATCGACCACAGCCAGGCCAATGTCGAAGGCACGGTGCGGATGAAGCTGTTCAAGGGCGCCGCGCATGTCACCGGCCGCAAGTCGCCGCAGAGCCTCTACAGCGAGAAGATCGTGACGTTCGAGGACGATGCCGGCGCTTACGACCAGAAGGATGCGCAGGGCTTCATCAAGCTCAACGCGCTCCGCTTGAGGCTGCTCGCCCGGCGCGACCGGTCCTGAGCCGAACTGGGGCGGGGGCGTCGACAAGCATGTACTGGGTCCGGACCGACCGCCACTGGTGGGAACAGCGCTGGTTCGTCGCGCTTCTGATCCTGCTCGCGGCCGTGCCGCTGGTCTACCCGAAGGTGCCGCCGCTCGTTGACCTGTTCGGCCATATGGGCCGCTATCGAGTCGAGCTCGACCTCGATAGCTCACCGTGGCTGAAGCGTTACTACGGCTTCCACTGGGCGGCGATCGGCAATCTCGGCGTCGACCTGCTGGTGATGCCGCTGGGCAAGCTGATGGGGCTCGAGCCGGCGGTGAAGCTGATCGTCCTCTGCATTCCGCCGCTGACCGTCGCCGGCTTCTTGTGGGTTGCGCGCGAAGTGCATGGGCGAATCCCGCCGACGGCGCTGTTCGCGCTGCCCTTCATCTACAGCCAGCCGTTCATGTACGGCTTCGTCAATTACGCGCTTTCGATCGCGCTTGCGTTCCTCGCGTTCGCTTTGTGGCTGCATCTCGGGCGGCGCGAGAAGCTGAAGGTGCGTGCGGCATTGTTCGTGCCGATTTCGCTGATCGTCTTCTTCACCCACACCTATGGCTGGGGCGTGCTCGGGCTGTTGTGCTTCTCGGGCGAGGCGGTTCGGCAGCATGACAAGGGGACCGGCTGGTTCCGGTCGGGCGTCCGCGCCGTGACGCAGGCGATGGTGATGACCCTGCCGATCTTCATCATGCTCGCCTGGCGTAGTGAGACCAACGGCGGAATGATTCGCGGCTGGTTCAACTGGCGGTGGAAGTGGAGATATGTGGAGCAGGTGCTGCGCGACCGCTGGGAGCTGTTCGACCTCGCCTCGCTGGGGCTGGTCGGGCTGGTGGTGCTGCTCGCGATCTTCCACCGTCGCATGAGTTTTTCGCGCAACCTGGTCTTCTCGGCATTCGTCCTCTTGGTCGGATTCATTCTGATCCCGCGAACGATCTTCGGATCGACCTATGCCGACATGCGGCTCGCGCCCTACGTAATCGCGGTGGCGGTGCTCGCGATCCGCTTCAAGGGTGAGGCAAGCCCGCGATTTGCTCAAGCGATTGCGGTTGCCGGCCTCGCTTTCTTCCTCGTGCGGATCGGCGGCAATACGCTGAGCCTCGCGATCGCCGCCGACGACCAGAACGCAAAACTCGAGGCGCTCAACCACGTCCCGATGGGATCGCGCGTCGCATCGATGGTGGCGCAGGAAGGCTGCGACCGCGCGTGGAACATGCCGCGCAACAGCCATCTTGGCGGGCTGGTGATCGTTCGCAAGCACGGTTTTTCGAACGACCAATGGTCGATCCAGGGGCAGAACCTGCTGCAACTGCGCTATCATGAGCCCGGCCTGTACCGCGCCGACCCTTCGCAGATGGTGCGGGCGATGCACTGCCGGCAACGCACGGCGTGGCGGGTGGACTATGCGTTCAGCAAGCTTCCGCGCGACAAGCTCGATTATCTTTGGATCATCGATCCACCGCCGCTCGACCCGAAATGGCTAGAGGGAATGCAGCTGGTCTGGCGCGGCAAGGGGTCGATGCTCTATCGACTGCAGCCATGACCGCACTTTCGATCGTCGTCCCCTGCTTCAACGAGGAAGCCTGCATCGATACGCTGCACACACGGCTGACCGATGCGGCGACGAAAGCGGTCGGCAGCGATTACGAAATCGTCCTCGTCAACGACGGTTCGCGCGACGGCAGCTGGGCGATGATGGAAGCGCTGAGCGCGCGCGATCCACACCTGGTAGCGGTCAACCTGTCGCGCAATCACGGGCATCAGCTTGCGCTGACCGCGGGCCTCGACCTTTGCCGGGGCGACACCATCCTGATCATCGACGCCGACTTGCAGGACCCGCCCGAACTGCTCGGCCCAATGCTGGAGACGATGCGCGAGCAGCAGGCGGATGTGGTCTATGGCGTGCGCAAGAGCCGGGCGGGCGAGACGGCGTTCAAGCGGGCGACGGCGCATGGCTTCTACCGGCTGATGTCGCGCGCCACTGAAGTGAACATTCCGCTCGACGCCGGCGACTTCCGCGTGATGAGCCGCCGTGCTCTCGACGCCCTGCTGGCGATGCCGGAGCAGGCGCGCTTCATTCGCGGGATGGTGGCCTGGATCGGCTTCCGCCAGGTGCCGTTCGCCTACGACCGCGCCGAGCGCCATGCCGGCACCAGCAAATACCCGATTTCGAAGATGGTGCGGTTCGCGCTCGACGCGCTGACCGGATTCTCCTCGGCGCCGCTGAAGCTCGCGAGCCACGCCGGGCTGCTGCTCTCGCTCGGGTCGCTGCTGATCATCCTGTATATCGCTTATGCGTTCGTCAGCGGACAAAGCATCCAGGGCTGGACCTCGCTGATGCTGGTGGTCGTCGTGCTCGGCGCGGTGCAGATGTTCGTGCTTGCGCTGATGGGCGAATATATCGGGCGGCTCTACAACGAGGCGAAGCGGCGGCCGCTGTACATCGTGCAGGAAATTGCGGGGGGCGGTCCGCGCGAGGCTCGGCTCGGTTATCTCGCCGATGCGACCGCGAACAGCGACAGCCCGAGCGGAAGCGGAACCCGACCGATCAAGTGACGCTCGGCGGCGAAGGTCCGCTCCAGCGCGGCATTCAGCGCCTTCGCGGGCATGACGAGGTCGCTGTCCTCCTTGCCGGTGACCTTCGAAGCCAGCCGCTTCACCACCGCGACCGGGAACAGCAGGCTGTTGAGATAGCCGATCGATTCCAGCTTGAGCGGCGACCCGTCGAACAACGCACGTAGCTGGCGCGCCGAATAGCGGCGGTGGTGGTGGTTGACGACATCGTGCGCCGACCACATCCACTGATGCGCCGGGACGGTCATCACGAACTTTCCGCCGGGCTTGAGGCAGGCGGCGATGGCGGCAACCGCGGCGCGATCGTCGGGGATATGCTCGATCACGTCGAACGCGCCGACCAGATCGAAATGGGCCTTCGGGACTCCTTCGAGCTCGGGCAGGGGCGCGCTCAGCACGGGCTTGCCGAGGCGCTGCTCGGCATATTGGCGCGCGGCATCGTCGATCTCGAGCGCATGCACGTCGCCGAACTCGGACAGCATGGCGAGGTTGTGCCCGGTGCCGCAGCCGATCTCGAGCAACTGGGCGTCCTTTGGCGGCATCGCCTTGCGCCGGATCAGGGCGGCGATGACCGGACGGCGGGCACGATACCACCAATGGGTCTGATCCATCGCGGCCATGGTGTCGTAGACGATGCGTTCCATCAGCCGAATACCCATTTGCGGTTGAGGAAATAGGTTGCGACCGGAGTGACGAAGATCGCCGGCACCAGCGGCCACCAGGTCGGGCCGTGAAGCGGACCCGTGAGCAGCCAGGTGAAGGCTTCATTGAGGATGAAGCCGGAGGTCTGCACAGCCAGGAACTTGATCTTGAGCTGGCGGTCCTCGCGCTGGCCGTGGCCGCGGAAGCTCCAGCGGCTGTGAAGGACGAAGCCGATCGATACGGCGACCAGGAAGGCGATCACGACCGCCGCCATCGGGCTCATCACGTGCTCGGCGAGGTACCAGTAGATGACCGAATAGAGGCCCGCCAGCGAGAAGCCGACGATGCCGAAGCGGATCAGCTGGCCGAGGGTTTCCCGGTCGAACTCGAATTGCCTGGCCATCCTTAGCCGCTGTTGCCCTTTGAGAAGGAGCGGCTAGAGCGCGAAACGTGGACGAGCGCAAGGACGAGGTGGTGCAGGAACGCGCCAAATCACGGTTGGAGGAGGCCTACGACAGGGTCGAGCGCTACGTCCTTGCGATTGCGGAGGACCGCTGGCGGCTGCTGGTCGTCCTGTTCTGGTTGATCATATCGGCCTACTTCCTCTTCGAGCGTTGGCGCGGGATCCAGGCGTTCGGGCTCGGCGACACCGACGATAATATGCGGATGATGGAGGTTCGCGCCTGGCTGCACGGGCAGGGCTGGTTCGACCTTCGGCAATATCGGCTCAACCCGCCGGCCGGCGCAAACATCCATTGGTCGCGGCTGGTCGACCTGCCGATCGCGGGCCTGATCGTGACGCTGCGGCCGCTGCTTGGCGGGGTGATGGCGGAGAAGGTAGCGGTGACGGTCGCGCCCTTGCTGCCGCTGTTGCTGCTGCTTTTCAGCCTGTCGCAAATCGTTCGGCGGTTAGTCCATCCGCTGGCTTATGTGGCCGTGTTTGGGGCAATCTTGGCGGCCGGTTCGAACAACAATATGTTCATGCCGCTCAGGATCGATCACCACGGCTGGCAGCTTGCGTTGCTGGCGCTGGGAATGGCCGGGATCGCCGATCCGAAGCGCGCACGCGGCGGGCTGGTGCTCGGGCTGGCGAGCGCGTTGTCGCTTACGATCGGGCTGGAGATGATCATCTACCTCGCGCTCGGCGGCGTCGCGATGGTGCTGTTCTGGGTTGCGGACGCCGACGAGCGCGAGCGGCTTTCGGCCTATGCGGTTGCGCTCGGCGGCGTCACCGCGTTCGGCTTCCTGGTCTTTACCTCCTACGCCAACCGGCTGCCGGTCTGCGACGCCTTGTCGCCGGTGTGGCTGTCGGACGCGCTGATCGGAAGCGCGCTGATGTTCGGCCTTGCCCGGCTGAAGGTTGCGAGCTGGAAGGTGCGGCTGCCGCTTGCGCTCGCCGCGGGGCTGATCGTGGCGAGCTTTCATGCGCTCGCCTGGCCGAACTGCCTGCAACGGCTGGAGGGGGTTTCGCCGGAAGTCGAGCAGCTTTGGCTAAGCCATGTGCGCGAGGCGCGCTCGATTTTCCGTTACGACTGGCGGACCGCGGCGACGACCGTGGCGCTTCCACTGACCGGGCTGATCGGCTGGGCGCTGCTGATCTGGGCAAGGCGGCGCGATGCCGAGATGCTTCGGCGAGTGCTGGCGATTGCGGTTCCGGCGCTTACCGCCGTCCTGCTCCTCGGCTGGCAGACACGCACCGGGCCGGCGGCGCAGATGCTGGCGGTTCCGGGGGCAGCGGCCATCGTTGCCGTTCTGCTACCCTTTCTCCTGCGTGTTCGGCAGTGGGAAGTGAAGGCCGCGCTCTTCGGACTACTTGTAGTCATCGGGCTCGGCGGAGTGACCCCACTGGTGCTTGGCCAGCTCCCGAAGAAGCCCGCAACCAAGCGCGACATCGCAATCGGCCGGGCGAACCGGCTGTGCAATTCGATGGCGGGGCTGCGGGCGGTGGCGATGCAGCCGAAGGGTCTGGTGTTCACTTTCGTCGACCTTGGGCCAAGGCTGATCGCGGTCACGCATCATGACGCGATTGCCGGCCCCTATCATCGTAACGGGCAGCAGATCCTCGACATCATGCATGCCTTCCGAGGCACGGAGGCGGAAGCGCGGGGGATCATCGCCGGAAAGTATCGCGCGGATTATCTGCTGACTTGCCCGAACATGTCGACTAGCACGATCTTCCTCGCCGAGGCTCCGCAGGGCTTTTACGGGCAGCTAGAGCGCGGGCAGGTGCCCGGCTGGCTGACGCCGGTCCCGCTGCCGGTCAACTCGCCGTTCCGGATGTGGAAGGTCGCCCGCTAGGCGAGCTGGGGAAAGCTTTGCTTGAGGCCGTCGATGATGAACTGGGCGGCCAGCGCGGCGAGGATCACGCCGAGGATCCGGGTCACCATCGCTTCGATCTTCTCGCCCAGCAGACGCATCAGCGGCGTCGCGGCGAGCAGAGTGACCATGGTGATCAGGATGACGACGGTAATCGCGGACAGGACCACCAGCGTCTGAGAGAGGCCTTCGGCTCGCGACACCCAAAGCATGGCGCTGGCGATGGACCCGGGACCGGCAATCATCGGAATGGCCATCGGAAAGACCGAGATGTCCTCGGCTTCCGGAGTGCCCTCGATCGATTGGGCACGTTCCTCGCGGCGGGCGGTGCGGCGTTCGAACACCATGTCGAGCGCGATCATGAACAGCATGATCCCGCCGGCAATCCGGAAGCTCGCCAGGCTAATGCCGAGCGCGTGAAGCATCGGGCGACCGAGCAAAGCGAAAAACATCAGGATCGCCCATGCGACCAGCGACGAGCGGATCGCCATTGCGCGGCGGTGCGCGGGCGAAGTGCCCCGAGTCAGCCCTGCAAAAATGGGTGCGCAGCCGGGCGGATCGATGATCACCAGGAAGGTGACCAATGCCGAGCCGAACAGCTCGATCATTGAGCGATCACTTGGCCGCGATCTTCTGGTCGAGGATCAGGCGGTAGCTCCGCCCGTTCCACAGATAGGTGCGGAACAGCCGGGTGCCGTTGGCCTGCACTTTCCAGTCCCAGCCGAGTGTCTTGTCGGCCGACTGGCCGCGGCCGTTGTCCGTGGGCGTGGTGCTTGCCTGCTTTGCGGTCAGCGCCGGCGGCGGCGGAATAGGTGCGCCGGGCGCTTTGTGGTTGCAGGACGCGCGAACGATCTTCGGCTGCTTCGGGATCGGCAGGTTCGGCCGGCTGTCGTCGCCGCCGTCATAGACCCAGCGCCATCCCTGTTTTTGCCGCTGCCAGACCGTGGTGAACTCGCCGCTGCGGCCGTTTACGCGCCACGGTCCGGAGTTGATCGCCGTGCGCCCGTCGCAGGAGACGATGCTCTGCGCCGGCCACCATTGCACCGCCTTGGGAAGGTTCTTGCGGCCTTTGAGGAAATCGCGCGCCCACACCGCCTGGGGCGTGAACATCACCGCATCCTTGTCGGCATATCTGGCGAAGGCCGTCCATTGCCCCATTCTCTGCGCGTCGCGGGCGAAGGCGCGCTCCGCATCAACGGCGGTGGGCGCTGCGGCGGCGGCAATCAGGACAAGGAGCATGTTACAATCCTTCGGGGTCGGTCATTCCTTCGCGGCGGTGCGCCGCCACGATCGTGTTGCGTAACAGACAGGCGATGGTCATGGGTCCAACGCCGCCGGGCACCGGAGTGATCGCGCCCGCGACCTCGACCGCTTCTTCGAAGGCGACGTCGCCGAGCAGCTTGAGCGATCCGTCGGGCTGAGCGACGCGTTCCTGCCCGACGTCGATCACCGTTGCTCCGGGCTTGATCCAGTCGCCGCGGATCATTTCGGGCCGGCCGACCGCAGCCACGACGATGTCGGCGCGGCGGACGATGTCCGAAAGGTTCCGGGTGCGGCTGTGGGCCATTGTAACGGTGCAGTTGGCGCCAATCAGCAGCTGCGCCATCGGCTTCCCGACAATGTTCGAGCGGCCCAGCACGACCGCATCCAGCCCGCTGAGGTCGCCGAGTTCGTCCTGAAGCAGGAACAGGCAGCCGAGCGGTGTGCAGGGGACCAGAGCGTCCATGCCGGTTGCGAGCCGCCCGACATTGATCGGATGGAAGCCATCCACGTCCTTCTTCGGATCGATGCGCAGCAGGATTGCGTCTTCATCGACATGCTTCGGCAGCGGAAGCTGGACGAGGATACCGTCGACCGTGGGATCGGCATTGAGCCGGTCGACCAGCGCGAGGAGTTCATCCTGGCTTGTCTCGGCCGGGATGCGGTGCTCGAAGCTTTCCATGCCGGCTTCGATCGTGGCCTTGATCTTCATGCGCACATAAGCGGCGCTCGGCGGATGCTCGCCGACGAGGACGACTGCGAGGCCTGGCTTGCGGCCCATGTTGGCGAGGAATTCGGCGGCGCGATCGGCCACGCGGACCCGAAGCCGGAGGGCGATCGCCTTGCCGTCGATCGGGCGTGCGGTCATGAATAGCCGAGCATGCTCGCCTCGGCTCCGGCAAGCAGCATTTTGACGATCCGAATGAGGATGAGCAGCACGAGCGGCGAGAAGTCGATTCCCCCAAAGTCCGGCAGCACTCGGCGGATCGGCCGGTAAAGCGGGTCGAGGATGCGCTCGAGTGCGTTGGCGAAGGCGCGAACGCCTTGCGAGCTGGTGTTCAGCACGTTGAACGCGAACAGCCAGCTCATGATCACCTGGCCGATGATGATCCAGGTCAGGATCGTCAGCAGATATTGCAATATGTCGAACAGGGCTTCGGTCATGGCGGCGCCTTAGCGGGCGCGCGGTTGGCTAGCAATCAGGGCGCGAAGCGGAGCGGTTGGGCTTCGGCGAGGATGATTGCGAAGTCGGCGGCGGGGTCGGTCCACTCGGCAAGGGGGGTCCAGCCTCCGGCGAGGAGGAGCAGGCGGGCGCCGCGCTCGCCATATTTGTGGCTGTTCTCGCTGTGGATCGACGAACCGGCGGCAAGCGAGAAAGGGTGTCGTGAAACGGTGAAGGTCACGTCGCGCGAAGCGACCAAATGCATCTCGATTCGTGAGAGGATGTCGTTCCAACGCGCTTCGTGGCGGAACGCATCGACAGGCGCGTCACCGTCGAGCTCACGGTTGATCCGGTGCAGCAGGTTGAGGTTGAACTCGGCGGTGACACCTTCGGGATCATCATAGGCGGCGATCAGGCGCTCCACGGGCTTCACGCGGTCCATTCCGATCAGCAGCAGCGCACCAGTACCGAGAATCTCGCGGAAGTGGCGCAGCAGGTCGGTGGCCGAGCGCGGCACGAAATTGCCGATAGTCGAGCCCGGGAAGAAGCCAATCTTGGGTAGCTCCGCGACTTGTTCCGGAAGATCGAACGGCCGAACGAAATCGGCGGTCACCGGGTAGACCGGAAGCTTGAAAAAGGCCTCGTCGATCCCCGCGGCGGCGAGTTCGAGATAGTCGCCAGAAATATCGATGGGCACGTAGGCAGCGGGCCGCACGGCTTCGAGCAGAATGGGCGTCTTGGTCTGGGAGCCGGCGCCGAACTCGACCACGGCGCTGCCGGCGGGCACGCGGGCGGTAACGTCCGGCATGATCGCCTGGAGAAGGGCGGTTTCTGTCCGTGTAGGATAATAGCCGGGCAGCCGGGTGATTGCGTCGAACAATTCGGAGCCGCGGCTGTCGTAGAGCCAGCGCGCGGGCACGGCGGGAATTGGGGCCGACAGCCCGGCCAGCACATCT
This sequence comes from Sphingomicrobium sp., assembly GCA_039915925.1. Lineage (GTDB taxonomy): Bacteria > Pseudomonadota > Alphaproteobacteria > Sphingomonadales > Sphingomonadaceae > Sphingomicrobium. The sequence continues at coordinate 16,429 of JBDSMG010000023.1, read as the reverse complement.
TCGCGAAAGGCGGCAAGCTGTTGGTCAGCAGTCGCGAGCAAGACGGACTCCAGTGAATTGCCAGCGCGCGCTTGGCGGGAAGAAGTTGCGGTAGCTGGCGCGCGAATGGCCGCGCGGCGTGGCGCAGCTGGCGCCTTTCAGAACGAACTGCCCGCACATGAACTTGCCGTTATATTCGCCAACGGCGCCTTCCGCAGGCTTGAAGCCGGGGTAGGCCGCGAAGGCGCTTCGCGTCCACTGCCAGACGTCTCCGAACGGGCCGCCACCAGGCCGAGGAACGACCGGTCCGGCATGGTCGAGCTGGCTCCCGAGGTCGGGGTTGGCGGAGGAGACGAAATCTTCCCACTCATATTCAGTCGGCAGGCGCGCTCCCGCCCAGCGGGCGAACGCGTCGGCTTCGTAGTATGAGATGTGAGCAACGGGCGCGGCCTGATCAATCTCACGCCTGCCGCCGAGGGTGAACATGGTGCGGTCGCTATTCCAGTAGAGCGGCGCCGCAATGCCTTCGCGCTGCACACAGTCCCAGCCTTCCGCCAGCCAAAGCGAGGCCGTGAGATAGCCGCCGTCGCTTATGAACTCGGCCCATTCAGCGTTCGTGACGGCGCGGCTCGCGATCGCATGCGCATGGAGCAATTGCTGGTGTCGCGGCCGCTCGACGTCGAACGCGAAACCGAGTTCGCGTGCGCCGACGTCTACCAGGCCGCTTCGGCCGGGCACGAAGGTCAGGGGTCCGGCGGCAGCGCTCCGCTCAACCGGCGTCAGCTTGCCATAAGCAGGTTCGAGCGGGTTGGCCGCGAAGGTGGCGAGAATGTCCGTGAGGAACAGCTCCTGGTGCTGCTGCTCGTGGTTGATGCCGAGTTCGATCAGGTCGATTGCACTTCGTGAAAGGCTTGGCAGTGCCTTGGCCAGCGCCCCGTCGACGTGCGCTCGCCAGCTGCGGATTTCATCGAGCGAGGGGCGGCTGAGCATTCCGCGTCGGGGGCGCGGGTGGCGATCGCCTTCGCCTTCATAATAGGAGTTGAAGAGGTAGGCGAAGCGATCGTCGAACAGGCGATAGCCCGGAACGTGATCGCGCAGGATGAAGGTTTCGAAGAACCAGGTCGTGTGCGCGAGGTGCCATTTGGCGGGAGAGGCATCGTCGAACGGCTGGATCGTCGCGTCGGCGTCGCTGAGCGGTTCGGCCAGCGCGAGCGTGAGCGCGCGGGTCTCGGCAAGCCGCTCCGCCAGTGTCGGCGGCGGCGCTAGCGGGTCGCGCCGGGTTGCCACAGCACGTCGCCGCCTTCGCTGGCGGCCAGGTGGCGCGCAGCGACGAACAGGAAGTCGGACAGACGGTTCAGATAAGCGAGCAGGTGTGGGTTCAGGGACTCCTCCTCGTTCAGCGCGACCGCCGCCCGTTCGGCTCGGCGAACGACGGTGCGTGCCAGATGGAGCGCCGAAACGCCCGCGGAGCCGCTTGGCAGGATGAAGCTGGTGAGGGCGGGGAGTTCGGCATTGAGATCGTCGATGTCGATCTCGATCCGGGCGACCTGTTCGGGGACGATGCGGAGCGCACCTTCGATCTCGCCCGGAGTGGCGACGTCCGCGCCAAGGTCGAACAGTTCGTTCTGGATCCGCACGAGCTGTTCGGAATAGCCACCGCCCAGCTGCGACAGCGCCAGGCCGATCACCGCATTGGCCTCGTCGACCTCGCCGATCGCGGTCATTCGAAGGCTCGACTTGCTGATTCGCGATCCGTCGACCAGGCCCGCGCTGCCGCTGTCGCCGGTGCGCGTGTAGATCCGGTTGAGCTTGACCATCAGTGTTTGGACGCGAGGATCAGGATCAGCACGACGATCACGATCGCAACGCCCTGGAACAGCACGCGCTTGCGCATCCAGTCCTGCTGTTTCTCGCCCGTCGCGTCCTTGCCCGAGGCCATGGCCATGACTCCGCGCACGAGTACGTAAGCGGTCGCGCCCATGGCGGCGACGAGGAGGATGATCAGAAGGGGTGTCATGCAAGCCTATTTAGGCGCTTGCGAGGCGAAAACCACCCGGCAGGAGTCCGGTAGCGAGCTCGGCGGCGATCGCGAGTCCATCGACGCCGGCTTCGCGCAATGCGGCCAGCGTCGGCGCGAGGTCGCGCTTGGCGAGGCGGCGGCCGTCGTCGTGAACCACGAGGGGATGGTGGACATAGGCGAGCTCGGGAAGGCCGAGCAATTGCTGCAGCAGCCGCTGGATCGGGGTCGACGGGCGCAGGTCCGCCCCGCGCACAACGACGGTGACGCCGCTCGCTGCATCATCGACGACGCAGGCGAGGTGATAGGCTGCGGGAGCGTCCTTGCGGGCGAGGATGGCGTCGCCGATGTCGGCGGGCGAAGCCTTGAACAGGGAACCGTCATGTTCGCGCCAGGTCGGGAGGCCGATCAGGGCGAGGGCCCTGCCGCTATCCAGGCGCCAGCTGTGGGCCGTCGAGGCGCGCCGTTCGGGATCGTCGGGCAAGCCGCAGCAGGTGCCGGGATAGCTCAGCGCCGGGTCTCCGTGCGGTGCGGTAACCGACTGGGCGATGTCAGCGCGCGTGCAGAAGCAGGGGTAAACGAGGCCGCGGCTCCTGAGTTCGTCGAGCGCTGCGGCGTAAGCGGCGACGCGTTGCGACTGGACGAGCGGATCGTCATCCCATTGGAGTCCGAGCCAGCGCAGGTCCTGTTCGATCCCGTCCACGAATTCGGGCCTGCTGCGCGTCTGGTCGAGATCCTCGACGCGGAGCAGGAAGCGGCCTCCGCTATCGCGAGCGAGCTTGTGGCCGAGCACGGCGCTGTAGGCGTGGCCGAGGTGGAGGCGGCCGGTGGGTGACGGGGCGAAGCGGGTGATCATGCGCTTCCTCCCCGAGAGTTGTCGGGGAGGGGCGCCAGTGCAGCTGGCGGAGCGGTTCTTTCAGTGTTGCCCAAGAACCCCTCCGTCAGAGCTTCGCTCTGCCACCTCCCCACGAACTCGCGGGGAGGATGTACACCCCCCTTGACGCAGACTCTTCAATCCCCGATTCATCATCCTGTCACGCTGGGTTGGCATCCAGCGCGTCACAAGGGAAGATGGGCCGGCGCCCTCTCCTCCCTGCCTGAGTCTTTTGGGCGTGCGACGGGGCCGGAGAGCTGGAGTTCGGACCGACCGAACGAAAGGCTGCGCGCGCTCGTGTATCATCCGGACCTGATCCGCCATCCCGACAGTTGCCCGGCGCTGGTGCTCAACGCCGATTATACGCCATTGTCCTACTATCCGCTGAGCCTGTGGCCGTGGCAGACCGCGATCAAGGCGATGTTCCTCGAACGGGTCGACGTGGTCTCGCTCTACGACCGCGAAGTGCACAGCCCGAGCCGCTCGCTCAAGCTGCCCTCGGTGATCGCCCTCCGCCAGTTCGTGAAGCCCAACGAATATCCGGCCTTCACCCGGTTCAACCTGTTCCTTCGCGACCGCTTTCGCTGCGTTTATTGCGGCTCCCACCGCGAGCTGACCTTCGACCATGTGATCCCGCGCGCCCAGGGCGGGCGAACGACGTGGGAGAATGTCGCGACCGCCTGCGCTCCGTGCAATCTCAAGAAGGGTGGCCGGACGCCGCGCCAGGCGCAGATGCATATCGAGCGCGAGCCGATCCGGCCGACCAGCTGGCAGCTACAGGATCATGGCAAAAGGTTTCCGCCCAACTATCTCCACGATAGCTGGCGCGACTATCTCTACTGGGACGTCGAGCTGGAGCCATAGAGCCTGATCCACCTAACGGGATCCCGGCGTATCCAGTTAGGCGGATCAGGCTCTAGGGCCGGGCCAGAAAAGCCTCGACCTGCGGGCGGACGTCGCTGCGCTGCATTGCGACGGCGAGGTTGGCGATCACGAAGCCGGCCGCATTGCCGCAATCGTGGCGCTCGCCGTCGAACTGGTAAGCGTGGAACGGCTGCTTGCCGATCAGCTTTGCCATTGCATCGGTCAGCTGGATTTCGCCGCCGGCGCCCGGCTCCTGCGCGTCGAGCACGCGCATGACCTCGGGCTGGAGGATGTAACGTCCGGGGAGCATGAGGTTGGATGGTGCGGTGCCGAGCGGCGGCTTTTCGACCATGCCGCGGATCTCGGTCAGGCGGCCGTCCGATGCACCGGGGTCGATGACTCCGTAGCTCGGCGTCTCGCTCTCCGGAATTTCGAGCGCCGCGACGACATTGCCGCCGACCTTTTCATACGCCTCGATCATCTGGGCGAGGCAATTGGGCTTGCCCAACATGAGTTCGTCGGGAAGGAGCACCGCGAACGGCTCGTCGCCGACAATCTCGCGAGCGCACCAGATAGCATGACCGAGGCCGAGCGGTTGCTGTTGTCGGACCGTGACCAAATTGCCGAAATCGACTCGTGACGACTGAAGCGAGTCGAGGCTCTTGCCCTTGCCTCGCATCGTCGCTTCGAGCTCGAAAGCGGTGTCGAAATAATCGACCAGCGCCTGCTTGCCGCGTCCGGTGACGAAGATCAGCTGCTCGATGCCCGCCTCGCGCGCCTCGTCCACCGCATATTGAATCAGCGGGCGATCGACGATCGTGATCATTTCCTTGGGGATGCTCTTGGTTGCCGGCAGCAGGCGGGTGCCGAGCCCCGCGACCGGGAACACGGCTTTGCGGACAGGCTTGATCATTGTTTCTGGACGCGTCCTGTGTCGTCGTCAGAGCTGACGGGTTGAGGATCCGACCCCGCGACCGTGGGAGCGGCACCGCCGGCCGGCGGTGGAAGATCAAAGCGGTCGGACTGCCGAGGTTCCGACTTGCGCATCAATTCGTCGACTCGCTGCGGCCGCGCGATGTTGGGGACCGCGAGAAGTTCCGCCGGTGTTGGTGTCGTGCGTGCCATCAGCGGCTTCACCGGCAGCGACTGGCCGGGCGCCGGTTTGAGCGGCGCACTTTGCGTGCAGCCGGCAAGCGCCGCCAGCATAGCAAGCGCAAGCAACCGGCCCATCACGACTGCCCTCGTGCCGCACGGATCGCTGCTCGTACCTGGTCCGGCGCGGTGCCGCCGAATGACTTGCGGGCGGCGACCGATGCTTCGACGGAGAGGACCGTGAGTGCATCCTCGGTGATCCGGGCGTCGATCGACTGCAGATCGGCAAGCCCGAGTTCGTCGAGCGCGACGCCCTTGCTGTCTGCCAGGGCTACGGCGCGCCCGGCGATATGGTGCGCCTCGCGGAACGGAACGCCGGCTTTGGAAACCAGCCAGTCCGCGAGGTCGGTCGCGGTTGCGTGGCCGGCTGCGGCGGCCGTGCGCATGCGATCGGTGCGGAATGTGATGTCCGCGATCATTCCGGCCGTCGCCTTGAGCGAGACGATCAGCAGGTCGTGCGCATCGAACAGGGGCGGCTTGTCGTTCTGAAGATCCTTCGAATAAGCGAGCGGCAGCCCCTTCAGAAGCACAAGCAAGGCGACGAGGTCGCCCAGGATTCGCGCCGAATGGCCGCGCACGAGCTCGGCGGCGTCGGGATTGCGCTTGTTCGGCATGATCGACGATCCAGTCGACCAGGCGTCGGGCAGCGACACGAAGGAGAAGGGCTGCGAGGCCCACATGATCACTTCTTCGGCCAGCCGCGACAGGTGCACCGAGCAAAGCGCGGCGGCGTGGAGATAATCGACGGCGAAGTCGCGGTCGGACACGGCGTCGAGGCTGTTGGAGGTCGGGCGGTCGAAGCCGAGCGCGTGCGCGGTCGCGTCGCGGTCGATCGGGAATCCGGTCCCGGCCAGCGCGGCTGAGCCCAAGGGCGACTCGTTGAGCCGCTTGCGCGCGTCGGAGAACCGGCTGCGGTCGCGGGCCAACATCTCGCGATAGGCCATCAGATGGTGGCCGAGCGTGACCGGCTGGGCCGACTGCATGTGGGTGAAGCCGGGCATGATGCTGCCGGCATGCTCTTCCGCGCGTGCGATGAGCGCTGCTTCCAGCTCTCCGATCGCGTCCAGCGTCTCGTCGATGCAGGAGCGGACGAACAATTTGAAATCGGTGACGACCTGGTCGTTGCGGGAGCGGGCTGTGTGCAGCCGGCCGGCGGCGGGGCCGATGATCTCGCCCAGCCGGTGCTCGACATGCATGTGAATATCTTCGAGCGCGGCATCCTCGACCAGTTGCCCGGCCTCATATTCGCTCGCGACCTGCTGCAGGCCCTTGTCTATCGACGCCGCGTCTTCGGCGGAAAGCACGTTCTGCCGGGCGAGCATCGCGGCATGAGCGCGGCTTCCGTCGATGTCCTGGCGCCACAAGCGCTTGTCCACACCGATCGAGCAATTTATCTCACGCATCAGTTCGGCCGGCCCGCCCGCAAAGCGTCCGCCCCACATTTGATTGGAGTTGCCGGTGCGACTGATTGTCTTGCTCCTGGCCCTAATGGCAGTTGCCGCGTGCGATACGCAAAAGGCCGAAAAGCAGCAAGGAGCGGGTGCTCCGGCTGCCGAAGCCGAGGCGGGGCTCAGGAAGGGCATCGACCGAAGCCACAAAGGCAAGCCGCTTCCGGAGGCTGAGCTATTCGACGCCGACAATGACCCGTCTTCGCTCGGGCAACTCAAGGGACAGCCCGTGCTCGTGAACCTGTGGGCGAGCTGGTGCGTGCCATGCGTCAAGGAACTGCCGACGCTGCAGCAGCTCGGCAGGGCCAAGGGGCTGGATGTGGTCGCCGTGTCGCAGGACATGGCGCCGCGCAGCTCGGTCGATGCCTTCCTCGTGAAGCACAAGCTCGGCGAACTCGAGGTGTGGCACGACCCCAAGATGGCGCTGTCCGGAGCGCTTGGAGTGCAGGTGCTTCCGACGACGATCCTGTACGGCGCCGACGGCAAGGAAGTGTGGCGCTATACTGGCGACCTCGACTGGACGGGCGTGGAGGCGGCTAAGCTGCTGAGCGAAGCCGGGCCTTCGCGAGGAGGATGAAGCAGCGCCCGTCGATTGCGGCGAGGCCGAGCGCAATCAGGCCGAGGCCGGCGAAGTCGCCCGCGTGCAGCGCTTCGCCGAGGAACAGGCCACCCAATAGGATCGCAATCGGCGGCGTGAGAATCGGCACCAGCAGCGCGTTGCTCGCTCCGGAGGTCTCGATCAATCGGAAATAGAGCACATATGCAAAAGCCGTGCAGACCAGGGAAATGGTTAAAATCGCGCCGATTGCGGAGAGCGGCGGAAGGGCGGCGTGCCAAGGCTGATCGAACAGCAGCATGACCGGCAGCAACAGCAGTGCGGACATGGCTAGCTGACCAGCGGTGACGGACATTGGCGAGATGTTGAGCGCCTTGAAGCGTCGCGAAAAAACGCCTGCCACCGCATAGCTGAATGCGCCGACGAGGCACGCCGTCTGGGCAAGCAGGCCCATGCCGCCGGAACCGATCAAGGCGGGGACGATCATTGTGGCAACGCCGCCGAAGCCGAGCAGCACGCCTAACAGGCGCGCGGCGCTCAGTCGCTCGTCGCTGGTGAATGCATGGGCGAGCAGCACGCCCCATATCGGCGTGGTGGCATTGAGGATTGAGACGAGGCCGCTTGGACCTTGCGTGCTTGCCCATCCGAACAGAAGAAACGGCACGACATTGTTGAGCAACGACAGGATCAGCATCATGCCCCAGGCGCCCCGAGGAATGCCGAGCGCCGTTCCGCGAACGCGGAGAAACAGGAGCAGGGCTGCAGCGGCGATGGCAACGCGCAGCCAAACATAGCTGAACGTCGGCACATGGGTCACGGCGACCTTGATGAGAAAGAAGGAGCCGCCCCAAATCAATCCAAGCAGTAGTAGTACTGCCCATTGGCGTCGGCCCATGGTGCGATCGATCACCGGCGAAGGCTGGCGCGTTTCGGCGCCGTCTGCGTCCCGCAAGTTGCTTTCGAAGTCGCGCGCCATGACCTCCGTCTAGGGGCGGAGCGGCCGCCGCCGCCAACAAAGGTCCCGGCCAAGGCGATAAGCCCAGCTTATCAGTCGCGAAGCAGCTCGTTGATGCTGGTCTTCGAGCGTGTGCGTTCGTCGACTCGCTTCACGATCACCGCGCAGGCGAGCGATGGGCCTCCATCCTTTGCCGGAAGCGTTCCGGGCACCACGACCGAATAAGCGGGCACGCGGCCGTATATCACTTCGCCGGTGGCGCGATCGACCACCTTGGTCGATGCGCCAATGAAGACGCCCATCGAAATCACCGCGCCTTGCTCGACGATCACGCCCTCCGCGACCTCCGACCGAGCACCGATAAAGCAATCGTCCTCGATAATGACGGGCCCCGCTTGAAGCGGCTCGAGCACGCCGCCGATGCCGGTGCCGCCAGAGATGTGGACGTTGCGGCCGATCTGCGCGCAGCTTCCGACCGTCGCCCAGGTGTCGATCATCGTGCCCTCGCCGACGCGAGCACCGATGTTCACGAAGCTCGGCATCAGCACGGCGCCGGGCGCGATATAAGCGCCGCGGCGAACGACGCAGCCGGGCACGGCGCGGAAGGCCGCGGCCTCGAACTCGCTGGCGGACCAGCCGGCGAACTTCGACGGCACCTTGTCCCACCAGCTGGCACCGCCGGGTGCGCCGGAGATCGCTTCCATCGGGTTGAGCCGGAACGATAGCAGCACCGCCTTCTTGAGCCATTGGTGGACGACCCACTCGCCGCCCTGCTTCTCGGCAATCCTGAGCTCGCCGCGGTCGAGTCCGGCCAGCGCTTGCTCGACCGCGTCGCGAACGTCCGACCCTGTCGACGCTCCGAGCGACTCTCGTTGCTCCCAGGCCTGGTCGATAATCGTCTGCAGGTCGCTCATTCTTGATCCCCCAGGATGGATTCTAGCCATTCGCCGACATCGCTGATGCGATGGTCGATAAAGCTCGGGTCGGCGCCGTGATTGCCGCGTTCGGAGCCATTGTCGACCCATATGGTCGTCATACCGAGCGCTTTAGCGGGTTTGAGGTTCTGCGCCATGTCCTCGACCATCGCCGCGTGGCGCGGATCGATGGCGAATCGCTCGCACAGCAAGCCATAACCGTGCGGGTCGGGCTTCGGCCGTAGCTCGCTTGCGTGGATGTCGTGCAGAGTATCGAAATGCTGCCGAACGCCGATCGCGTCCAGCACCCGTCGCGCATAGGGCGCGTCGCCGTTGGTGAAGACGAACTTGCGGCCGGGCAGGCGGGCGAGGCCGGTCGAAAGCCGCTCGTCCGGAGCGACTCGGTCGAGCGCGATGTCATGCACGTCGTCCAGGAATTCGTAAGGGTCGACTCCATGCTCGTTCATCAGGCCGGCAAGCGTGGTTCCGTGGATATGGAAGTGCTGCTTCTGCACCCGCCGCGCCTCGATCGGGTCGCAGTCCAGCAGGCGCTGGATGTACGCGCCCATCCGCTCGTCGATCAGCGCGAACAGCCCGGTCGACGCCGGATACAGGCAATTGTCGAGATCGAAGATCCAGTCGCGGACGTGGGAAAAAGCCTGATCCATTATGGGGTAGAGCGCCTAGTGGATTTGGCTCCTTCAGCAAAATGAAAGGATCATCGGCGTAGCAGCAAAGCTGCGAAGCCATTGTTTATCAGTGGCTTGAGCGGAGGCGGCAAATGAGTAAGCGTCTGTTGGCAACCACCGGCTGCGCGGTGGTCATGACATTCCTGTCGGCATGCGGCGGCGGTGGCGGCGGCGGTGTCAACGCGACTCCAACGCCGCCAATGAATTCGACACCGACACCGACGCCAACCCCCACGCCGACTCCAGCGCAAACGCCGGCCCCAAGCGCGACACCGACGGCGACCAATTACGACACGCAGGAATATCGCAGTTCGAACTACGCGACCGCGGCCAATGCAATCACGGCCTACCAGAACGGGGCCACCGGCAAGGGCATCAAGATCGGCGTGATCGACAGCGGTATTAACGCAACCTTGTTCGGAGCTGACAGGGTCGATCCGGCGAGCGCCGACGTGGCCGGGAACCGCGGAGTGAGCGACGAGGACGGGCACGGCACTGCGGTCAGTGCTGTCGCCGCAGCCACTCGCAACGACATCAACACGCATGGAGTGGCGTTCGACGCGACGATCGTGAGCATGCGGGCAGATACGCCGGGCACCTGCGCGGATACTTCGGCGGATGGCGGCTGCTCGTTCGGCGATGCGGCAATCGCGGCGGGCATCGACGGGGCACGCGTGGCCGGCGTCAGGGTTATCAACATGTCGCTCGGCGGCGATCCGCCCAATTCCGCCCTGCTCGCCGCAATCAACCGCGCCGTGAACGCTGGAATCGTGATCGTGATCTCGGCCGGCAATGACGGTGAGAAGCCCGAGGGCGTCAATCCGGACCCGTTCGCGCTCGTCCCGGCCCAGCAATTCTCCGGAAGGGTGATCATCGCTGGCTCGATCGGCGCGGACAACGGTTCCGGCGGGACCGACCTCAACCAGCTTTCCACCTTTTCCAACAAGGCGGGCACCGGCGCGGCTTATTATCTGACGGCTCTCGGCTACAAGGACCGGGCGCCGAGCACCGACGGCAAGCAATATCTCTGGTCCGGCACAAGCTTCTCGGCGCCGACGATCAGCGGCGCGGTCGCCTTGCTCGCGCAGGCTTTTCCCAACCTGACCGCGACGCAGCTGGTCGATATATTGTTCAGGAGCGCGGACGATCTCGGAGCCACGGGCACCGATTCGACCTTCGGGCGCGGCCGTCTGAATATCGGCAAGGCATTCAGCCCGATCGGCTCGACCAGCCTCGCCGGCTCGCAAACTCCTGTGAGTACCAGCCTCAATGGCGAAATGCCCGCAGCGTCCGGGGACGCCGCGGCGGTCGCAGCCGCGGGCGTCGTGATCCTCGACGGCTATTCCCGGGCGTTCGCGCTTCGCCTCGGGTCGACGCTGCGAATCGCCGAACAGTCGCGGCCGCTTCGCCAGGCCCTGCAAGGCAATGCCCGAGTCGCCGGTGGAACCGCGGGCCCGCTGAGCATCGCAATGACGGTGAGCGAGCGCCGCGATCTTCCGCAGGGCTATGTGCTCGACCGGCTTGGGATCGGGCCCGAGGATGCCCGCAAGTCGCGGCTGATTGCCGGTTCAGCGATCGCGCGGCTCGACCGCACGACCGCGGTTGCGCTCGGTTTCTCCGAAGGCGCGAAGGCTCTGGAACGCAAGCTAACCGGTGCCGAATCCGGCGCGTTCCTGATCGCTCGCGACGTTGCCGGTGAGCCGGGCTTCACCGCGCGCCGTGATGGCAGCATGGCCGTTCGGCACCAGTTCGGAAGCACCGGAGTCACCATGTCGGGCGAAAGCGGGCGCGTCTGGCAGGAGTTTAGGACGAGCGCGACGGGCTCGCCCTATCGCTCGACGAGCCTGTCGGTCGATCGCCGCTTCGGAAACAATTTCGCATCGTTCGGAATGAGCCGGCTAAGCGAGAAGGAGACCCTGCTCGGCGGGCGCATGAGCAATGCGCTCGGCGGCGGCGGATCGACCAGCCTGTTCCTCGATGCGGAAGCCCGCCGCGAATTCGGCGGCGGCTGGAGCGCAGGGCTGACCGCGCGCCACGGCTGGACTAGCTTCGCGGCCGGCAAGTTCCAGACCTCCGCCTATGGGTTCGATATCCGCAAGTTCGGCGTGCTCGGCACCGCTGACCGCCTCGGCTTCCGGCTGTCGCAACCGCTGCGTGTGGAGAATGGCGGCTTCGCGATGCTGATGCCGACCGGTTATGATTATGACACGGGAGCGACGACCAGCAGCCTGACCCGACTGTCGCTGACCCCAAGCGGGCGCGAAACCGATGCCGAGCTGAGCTATGGATCGAGCATCTTCGGCGATGCCGGCTGGATCGGCGGCAACCTCTATTACCGCCGCCAGCCAGGGCACATTGCCTCGGCCGACAAGGATGTCGGCGCCGCCGTGCGGTTCAGCCTCGCGTTCTGATGCGCAACGAGCCTGCGGCTAGACGGCAAAGCTCTCGCCGCAGCCGCAGGCGCCTTTGGCGTTCGGATTTTCGAACGTAAAGCCGGCCGCGAAATCGTCCTCGCGCCAGTCCATCACGCTTCCGATCAAATAGAGGATCGAGCCGCCATCAACGTAAAAGGTGCCGCCGGGGGTTTCGATTTTCTCGTCGAAGCTATTTTCCGTGGTCACATAGTCCACGGAATAAGCGAGGCCGGAGCAGCCGCGGCGCGGCGTCGACAGCTTCACGCCGATCGCGCCTTCCGGAGCACGGCTCATCAAGTCGGCGATGCGCTGCTCGGCGGCGGGTTTCAGCGTGATCGCGGCTGGGCGCGCGCGGACTTTGGTTTCGCGGTTCACAACATCCCCAGTTCAAGCCGAGCCTCGTCGCTCATTTTCGACGGGTCCCAGGGCGGATCCCAGACGAGCTTGACCTCGGCGTCGCGAATCCCGGGTACAGAAAGCACGCGCAGTTCGACTTCGCCGGGCATCGATTCCGCAACGGGGCAATGCGGCGTCGTCAGGGTCATCGTGACGACAGCATCGCCGTCTTCGCTGACGGATACGTCATAGATCAGCCCGAGCTCGTAGATATCGACCGGGATCTCGGGGTCGTAGATCGACTTGAGCACTTCCACGATCGCCGCCTGCAGGTCGCCGCCGGGGCCGGAGATCGGCTCCTCCTTCGGCTGTTCGGCAAGGAAGCCGGCGAGATAGTCGCGCTTGCGCTCGAATGTTTCTGTGACCGTCTCGTCCTGGACGCGGGCGCGCGGCGGGGTTTCGACCGCGTCGACTTCTTCCACTTCGATCTTGCGTTCCTCGTTCATCTCGCCAGAATCACCCAAAAATCCGTTTCACCTGATGCAATCCGCGCACGAGCGCTTCGATGTCCGAACCGTCGCTGTGCGCGGCGAAGCTTGCGCGGCATGTCGCGGGTACGCCGAGCAACTCCATCAGCGGCTGCGCGCAGTGGTGGCCCGCGCGTATCGCGACCCCATTGTCGTCCAATATGGTGCCGACATCGTGCGGATGCACCCCGTCGACGTTGAAGCTGACGATTCCTGCGCTGTCCTCGGGGCCGTAGAGCGTGACGCCGCCGATGCTTGACAAAGCCGCGCGGCACTCGGTTACGAGTGCGCTTTCGTGCACGTGCAGTGCGTCGGGCGAGATCGCCTGCACCCAGTCAATCGCTGCATGCAGCCCGACCGCGCCAACGATATGCGGCGTTCCCGCTTCGAAGCGCTGCGGCGCTGAAGCATAGGTGGTTTCCTCGAACGTCACCCTGTCGATCATCGCGCCGCCGCCCTGATACGGCGGCATCGAGTCGAGCAGCTCGGCCCTGGCCCACAGCGCCCCGATGCCCGTCGGGCCGTAGAGCTTGTGGCCGGAGAAAGCGTAAAAATCGCAGCCGATGTCCGCGACATCGACCGGCAGTCGAGGCGCCGCCTGGCAGCCATCGAGCAGCAGATAGGCGTCAACGCTGCGGGCGATATCCGCCGCGCGCTTCGCGTCCAGGATCGAGCCGAGCACGTTCGACACATGTGCGAATGCGACGACCTGATGCTCGTTACTGATGATCGCGGCCGCGGCATCGAGATCGATGCGGCCTTCCTTGGTCAATGGGCAGACATCGACCTGATATCCCGCGAGCTGCCACGGCACGATATTGCTGTGATGCTCGAGCGCGGACAGAAGCACGCGGCTGCGGCCTGATTTGGGAAGACATTGCGCGACAAGGTTGATCGCTTCGGTGGCGCCCCGCGTGAACACCAGTCCGTTGGCCTCACCGCCGATCAGTCCGGCGGCGGCGGAGCGGGCCGCTTCGTAACGGCCGGTCATGTCGGACGAGCGCAGGTAGATGCCGCGATGCACGGTCGCATAATCTGTGTCGTAGGCATGGGTGATCGCGTCGATCACGGATTGCGGCTTCTGCGCCGTCGCCGCGCTGTCGAGATAGTGCCAGTCGGCAATCGCCGGGAACTGGTCGCGGACGTTGAGCGCCGAGTTGATGGTCACCGGCGCGTTCATGTAACGCCCCCAACTTCGTTCGTCCTGAGCGTAGTCGAAGGGCGCCCTACTAGCGTTGGTGCCAACTGCCCTTCGACTGCGCGCTTCGCGCTCCGCTCAGGACGAACGGTTTCAAAACCCCGATTCATCGCGTCACCCGCCGCAGCGCATCCCGCGTCGCCGCGCTCAGACGCTCGCGATCCGCCTCGTCCGCAACATCGTCCCACAGCCCGATGACGAATCCTTCCAGCAGCAACGCCTTCGCCGTCGCCGGATCGAGCCCGCGGCTCATCGCGTAGAAGAGCTGGTCCTTGTCCAACTCGCCAACGCTGGCGCCATGCGCGCACTTTACGTCGTCGGCGTAGATCTCCAGCTCCGGCTTGCAATTGGCGGTCGCGCCCCGGTCGAGGAGCATTGCCTTGACCGACTGCTCCCCGTCGGACTGCTGCGCGTCGCGGGCGACGTGGACCTTGCCGAGATAGGAGCCGACGGCCTTGCCGCCGAGCACGGAGCGGACAGTCTGACGCGACACGGCGGACGGTTCAATGTGGCGGACCGTGGTGACAACTTCGAGATTAGAGTCGCCGGTGCCTATGTTGGCGGCGTTGAAGTGGAACGCGGCACCTTCGTGCAGCGTCACTTCGGCCTCGACCCGACCGTATTCGCCCGCGATGTTAAGCGCGAATAGCCGCAGTTCCGCGCCCGCATGCAAGACCAAAGTCGCGCGGTGGATTTCCACCGGATTGTCATTCGCAAGCAGCACGTGGCTATGCTTCTCGCCGGCCGGGATCTCGATGTGGCGCGGCTCGGCGAGGTCGGCCCAGACGCTCTTCAGCGCCTCGATATCGGCGTAGCGATAGGCCTCGTCCTTGCGGGTGGGGAAGGGCGCGGTCATGCAGCCGCCTCCGCATATCCCTCGCGCTCGAGCTCGTGCGCGAGTTCCGGTCCGCCGCTGCGGACAATGCGTCCAGCGCTCAGCACGTGCACGCGGTCCGGCCGCACATAATCGAGCAGGCGCTGGTAATGGGTGATCAGCAGCACGCTTTTGTCCGGTGCGCGCATGATGCGGTTGATGCCCGCGCCGACACTGCGCAGCGCGTCGATGTCGAGGCCGCTGTCGGTCTCGTCGAGGATCGCGAGCTTGGGGCTCATGATGCCCATCTGCACCATCTCCGCGCGCTTCTTCTCGCCGCCGGAAAAGCCGACGTTGACCGGACGCTTGAGCATCTCGACGTCCATGCCGAGTGCGCTTGCCTGCTCGCGGGCGAGGCGGATGAACTCGGCGCCCGACAGCTCCGCTTCATCGCGCGCGCGGCGTTGTGCATTGAGGCTCTCGCGCAGGAACTGAAGATAGGACACGCCGGGGATTTCGACCGGATATTGGAAGCCGAGGAACATGCCGGCGGTCGCGCGTTTGTGCGGGGCGAGGGTGAGGAGGTCGAGTCCTTCCCCTAATACGTTCGTGTCGAGCGTAGTCGAGACACGTCCCTCGACTTCGCTCGGGACGAACGGAGTGGGGGTAAAGGTCACGGAACCGGATGTAACCTCATACCCCGGCCGCCCGCCGAGCGCATAAGCCAGCGTCGACTTGCCCGCCCCGTTCGGCCCCATGATCGCATGGATTTCACCGGCAGGGACGGTCAGCGATAAGCCGTTCAGGATCGCCTTGCCGGCGACGGTCGCGTGGAGGTTTTCAATCTGGAGCATCAAGTACCTTCAACTGATCCAAGTCTCCGCCGTAGCGACGATAGAGCGCTACCAGCTCCCAATAATCAGAGCGCGAAACGTTATTTGGGTCGATGTCCAAGTGGAGCCGACGGACATGGCCGTTCACCCCGCGGACGCACCCAATGCGCTCGATCCATTCAAAGTGGGCCCGCTCGTCCCCGTCCGAATAGAACAGGGTGTTTTCAAGGTAGAAAGGGCTATCCAACCGAGCCCTCCAAACTAATCCCGAGCAGCTTCTGCGCCTCGACAGCGAACTCCATCGGCAGCTGCTTCAGCACATCGCGCGCAAAGCCGTTGACGATCAGCGCCACCGCGCTTTCGGCGTCCAAGCCGCGCGACATTGCGTAGAACAATTGGTCCTCGCTGATCTTCGAGGTGGTCGCTTCATGCTCGATCTGCGCGGTCGGGTTCTTGACCTCGATGTAGGGCACGGTGTGCGCGCCGCATTTGTCGCCGAGCAGCAATGAATCGCACTGGGTGAAGTTGCGGACGTTCTCCGCGCCGGGGAGCACCCGCACCAGCCCGCGATAGGTGTTGTTCGACTTGCCCGCGCTGATGCCCTTCGACACGATCGTCGAGCGGGTGTTGGCGCCGATGTGGATCATCTTGGTGCCGGTGTCGGCCTGCTGGCGGTTGTTGGTCAGCGCGACCGAATAGAATTCGCCGACGCTGCCTTCGCCCTTGAGGATGCAGCTCGGATATTTCCAGGTGATTGCGCTGCCGGTCTCGACCTGGGTCCAGCTGACTTTGGAGCGCGCGCCGCTGCACAACGCCCGCTTGGTGACGAAATTGAAGATCCCGCCCTTGCCTTCGGAAT
>JBDSMG010000017.1:0-90586 GCA_039915925.1 Sphingomicrobium sp. | reverse complement strand
GTCCGACTTCGTCAATGGTCAGACCCTGTACGTCGATGGCGGAATTACGGCCGTCGTCTAACAAAGCCAGCATACTGCGGTCTGTTCACCGACGAGAATTATAACGCCTGATCTTATGTGAAATGCGCCAGAATGTCACTGGTAGCGCAGTCAGCGCAGGGTCATCGCATAGATCGGGCCGTCGGGCATCCAATACACGGTCGTCGGAGCATGTTGTGCATCCATGACCACGGATAAAAACTTCGACTGGCCCTTACCGCAGGTAATCTGCACTCCGAACGCGACGATTTTAGCGGAGTTGGGTGAAAGGATGCCTGTCGATTCTAACTCACAATCTGCCACTCGCTTTTTTAGGTCGGCGAAAGACAGGCGCACGTCCGGCCGAACAACGCCGTGATCGACGCGAATTGCATGTACAGGCAGTTTCATCTGGTCGCTCGTCGGGGGCGCTTCTCCAGAGAGCGCGCTCAAGAGATTTTGAAAAACGGCAAGATCCGTGGCGTTAACGGTGCACTTGCTGCAGCCGCCGTCTGGCCAGGATTCGACTTCGTACGGTCCCTTGCCCTGCTCCCCGGGTCCGACCGGTAAACCGATTAGAGGCGCAGCGACCGCCGGCGAAATGGGCGAGAGCGCCAGCAAAAGGGACCAGAGGGCTCGACAACGCATGTCCCCACAATAAACACGGGCCGAATGTCCGCAATGGGTCGAAAGAAGACATTCGGGAGAAGGCGGCCCGATAGCCAGGCTGCTCGGCCGCTCGGCTGCTTGAGGTGTCCACGGAGTGAATCATCATCCATCCACCTGCCCCCCGCCATGGCGTCTGTGGATGATCGTCGGATGGGTTGTCCTATCTTAGTTCGTCTCTTCGATCCGCTCGGCTTAGGCCTCGCGCCCCGCCAGCCGGCATGCATCGGCTCTACGCGCTGCTCCGGCGCCGCTTCGCGTCGGCGGCGCTGCGTTCGGCGATTTTGCTGTCCTACAGATAACCATATGGGTTACATACTCCTCATCCGTGTGGAGTGGAGGGCTATGCAACAGGAAGAAGCTGGATCCCGGATCGAATCCGGGATGACGAAGAAGAGGCAGCCCGCCTGGGTGCCCTATTTTCTCGCCGCGCTCGAGCGCATCGGGGCGGTGCGGGCGGCGGCTGCGGAGGCGGGGATTGATTACACGAGCGCTTATGCGCGGCGGAAGGCGCATGCGGACTTTGCGGGCCAGTGGGCGGCGGCGGTGGAGCGGTTTCGGGCCGGGCGGGCGGTTTCCGATGAGGCGCGGGTGGCGGCGGAGGTGGAGGAGATAAGGGCGGGGGTGGGTTCGGGGACGCCCCTCGACACGCTCGGGACGAACGGGGTTTTCGATAGCCCCTCTCCCTCCCACGGCTGCGCCGCAGGCCCCTCCCTCTCCCTCGAGGGGAGAGGGGCTAGAGGGCGTCTCGCGGTGGGCGGGAACGGGCGGTGGAGCGTGGCTCGGGAGACAATCTTCTTCGAGGAGCTGGCGGCGACGGCGAGCGTCCGGCGGGCGGCGAAGGCGGCGGGCGTGTCGAGCCAGGCAATCTATGCCCGGCGGCGGAAGAACACGCATTTCGCAACCAAACTGGTTGCCGTCAAGGCGCTTGGGCGCGAGCGGCTCGACGACTTTCTGGTCGAGGCGGGCAACCGCAGCTTCGATCCCGATGCGGAGCCGCTGCCCGATTGCGAGGAGATGCCCAAGGTCTCCGTCGCCGAGGCGATCCGGATCGTGCAGATGCACGGTTCGCGAAGCCAGAAGGCGGCGGTGGTCGAGGAAGTAGAGGAGGAGCCGTCCGCGGACGCAATCGAGGAGGTGCGCGAGCGGATCTTCCGCAAGCTCCAGCGGTTGCGGGCGCGCGAGTGGGAGAAGCTCGAACCGCTCGGCTGGCAGCAGGACGGCGATCATCTGATCCCGCCGGGCTGGACTCGGGAGGGGGAGGCGGACGAGGCCGGCTAGCCTCTGTTTCAGTAAGGCGGCACCAGCCCGCACCCCCACCCGACCACCCACGCAAGTGTATCCTGATGGGTGGTCGGGTGGGGGTGCGGGCTGGTGCCGATTCAGCAAACTAAACAGGCCGGCTAGAGCGGCTGTTCCGTCGCGGGTTCGAGGCGCTCGGTGAGGCGGTTGAGGATGTTCATCGCGGCGATCAGGCTGCGGCCTTCGGTCATGTGGCGGCGGAGGAATTCGGCGTCGGCGGCGAGGGTGCGGGCGACCTTTTCGACCAGCGCGGCGGCCTTGCGGAGGTCGTCGGGGGCGGGTTCGGCTTGCGGCGCCGCGGCCGGTTCGACGTGTTGAAGGGGAGCCGTCGCGCGAGGTTCGCTGGCAACCGGAGGGGCCCGCTGCGCCTCGATCGGGGCGAGCCAGTCGTTCACCGAAATTTCGGAGCAGAAGCGGATTCCGCAACGGCCACCGCCGCTCCAGACGACGCGTCCGGTTGCGACATAATGGCCGCGAACGAGCTGGATCAGGCTGTTGGGAGCAGGGACGATCGGGCTGTCGACGAGCGCTCCGAGCGCCGACATGTTGCGGATCTTGACCGGCGCCTCCTCGGTTCCGCGGCACAGCAGCGCCCCGAGGAACATGGTGCGGCGGGCGCCGTCGCGGATGTCGAAAAGCTGTTGGGCAGCTGAGTTCATTGCGGTCCTTTCCTGTCGCTGTGGCTATGCGGGGGCGCGGTTACCGGCGGCTTCCGCTTTCCTCCATTTCGGAGCAGTTGCGCGCGGCCGCGAAGTCCGCGACGATGCGACTTCACTGGGGAAGGGGTGACGCGTGGGCGAACGGTTCGAACGGCATCGGCAGGCGTGGACTCAGGAGGAGATCCAGAAGCTGCACCTGTTGGCCGGCAAGGGCATGGCGTTGCGGGCGATCGCGAAGGCGCTGACCCGGAGCGAGGATTCGGTCAAGGACCGCGCGAAGGCGGACAAGCTGAAGATCGCGAAGCTGCGGTGAGCCGTCCGGGGCAGTGGAAAAGTTAAGGTTCAGAGGCTAGCAAGCGTCGCATGGAGCCGGGGGGCAACAGGATCGCTGCCGCCCGGCCGGACAGCTGGCGCGCAACCGTGAACTTGCGAGGCCTGTCGGTCGTGCGGATCGCCTTTGCGCTGGTCGCTGTCGGGCTGGCGGCGAACCTGATCTTCAACCTGGTGATGGCCCATCGGGGCTTCGGCTATCCGTACAATATCTTCGTCGCCGATCCGCGTGACCGCTTCGGCGACTTCTTCAAGGTGGCGCTCGGCTATCCGGGACCACCGGTCCACGCCCTCGATCCCGGCTGGGGGCTCGACAAGAGGATGCATGTCTTCGCGGGACAGGTCGTCAAGTTCGAAGGCTCTCCGCTCAACCATTTCCACATGCTTCCGACGGCGACCCTGATCGGAATCGGGTTGCGGCAGATGATCGCCGCCATCGACCCCGGCTGGGCGTTCGTGCTGACCGTCGGGATGATGCTGTCGATCGTGGCGATCGTGGCGGCCCGGGTGCTGCCGGCCGGAGGCGGACGCGGGTGGATGGCGGCAACGGCGCTGATCGCCTACCCGACCATTTACGCGATCGATCGCGGACATCTGTTCGCGCTGATCTGCGGAACGGCGCTGATCGCCGGCACGGCGCGGTCGCTGAAGCTTGGCCGCGCCGACTGGATCTGCATTGCCCTGTTCGCCGTGGCGCTCAACATCCGCCCGAATGCGGGGCTGATTCCGCTGGCATTGTTCCTGTTCCGCACCGGCTGGACGTTCAGCGACGGGGTCAAGCTGGCCGTTGCAAGCGTCGCCATGTTCGCCGGGGCGATGATGCTCGCGAACCTGGTCTATCCGGATTACAGCCTCGAAAGCTTCCGGCGCGGGCTCGACGATTATTCCAAGCTCTATCTGGTCCGCAACTTCGGGCAGGCCTTTAACAGTTCGCTGTTCGGAGCGTTGAAAGCGATGTTCGGCTTCCACGCCTGGACCTTCCTGCTGCCGATCTACACCGCGCTCGCCCTGTTCCTGGCGGGCTGCATGACCGCGTGGCGGCGGCCGATGCGGCAATCGGCGATGATGTTCCTCGTGCTCTCGGCCTACGCGCTGGGAAGCCAGGTGTTCGGCGATTACCATCTGCTGCCATTCGTGCTTCCCGTGGCGCTTCTGGCGCGCGAGCAAGGCGGGGACGCGGTGGCGCGGTGGACGGTGCTGCTTGGTTCGTGCGCGGTGCTGATTCCGAAAAACTATATCTTCCAGCCCGGACCGTTCGACTCCAGCTGGTCGTGGCAAGTGGTGATCAATCCCGCAATGCTGTTGGTGGCATCCGTGGTGGTGCTGGTCCGATTGTGGAGAGCGGACGCGCACGATACCGCGCCAAACTTGACTTCGGCGACCGTTTCCGCTTGAGGAACCCGCGACTGGCGGGGCTGCGGCTCCGCTTTTGTTTTAGGGTTATGGCCGCCACCCCAAGTGCCGCCTGGCCGGAGCTACCTGACACGGGCTCCTGACGAACGGAGAAGATCTATGCGCCATCGCGTTGGCCATCGTAAGCTGCAGCGCACCTCAAGCCATCGTGCGGCCCTGTTCCGCAACATGGCGGCAGCACTGATCAAGCACGAGCAGATTACCACCACGCTCGCCAAGGCGAAGGAGCTTCGCCCCTATACCGAGAAGCTGGTGACGCTTGCCAAGAAGGGCGGCCTTTCGAACCGCCGCCTGGCGCATTCGCGGCTGCTTGACGACGCGCAGCTGATCAAATTGTTCGACGTCATCGCGCCGCGTTATGCCGCGCGCAACGGCGGCTATATCCGCATCGTAAAGGCCGGTATCCGGTTATCCGACGCGGCCGCGATCGCGATCATCGAATTCGTCGACCGCGACGTCAGCGCCAAGGGCCAGGACAGTGGCCCGGTGATGACCGAGGACCAGTTCGAAGCGGCGTAAGCGCCGGCGCCGCGTGCGCCGGAGTTTCCCTGAACGCTTCGATTGACGCGCGGCGGTAACCGCCGCAGCGTTGAGCCGTGGACGAACAGACCAGAAAAGCTGCGATCCGGCTGCAGGGCCTCGCCACGCGGCTATTGCGGCTCGCGCGGTCGGCGCACGGCCGGCACGGCATCGGTAGCGCCCAATATTCGGCCATGGCCGTCCTTTACGAACGCGGCCCGATGGCCTTGGTCGATCTGGCGCGCGCGGAGCGTGTGTCGCATCCGACCATGAGCCGGGTCGTGGCGGCGCTGGTGAAGATCGGCGCCGCAGACCGGGTCGACGATCCCGCCGACCGGCGCTCGCGCAAGGTCGCGCTTACCGCCGAGGGGCAGGCGCTCTACGAGAAGATTTGCTCCAATCGTGTTGCGGTGACGGCCGCAATCTTGAAGCAGTTGAAACCCGCCACCATCGAGGAGGTGATCGACGCCGTCGAACGCGTCGCGGGTCCGCTGGAGGAGCACATCACCCCAGGTTGACCATACAATATACGTAGCTATGCTACGTATATTGTTGAGGAGGGGTGGACATGCGCAAGCGTCGTATTGCCGGCCTGGTGGCGGTCGGAGTGGTGGGTACGGTATACGTTGCAAATGCCTCGTGGCTGGCACCCGAACCGAAAGGGGTTCCACTCGTGCTCGCCCATCGTGGAGTTCATCAAAATTACCGGCGAGAGGGCTTTACCGACAAAAACGCCTGCACGGCCGACCGCATCTATCCGCCAACGAACCCCTATATCGAGAACACCATACCATCGATGGAGGCGAGCTTCGCCGCAGGAGCAAGCCAGATCGAACTCGACGTTCATCCGACGACCGATGGCGAGTTCGCCGTGTTCCACGACTGGACTCTCGAGTGCAAGACGAACGGCAAGGGTGTCACGCGCGAGCAGCCGATGTCCTATTTGCGCACGCTCGACCTCGGCTACCGCTACACCGCGGATGGAGGAAAGACGTTTCCATTCCGGGGCAAGGGCGTGGGCATGATGAAAACGCTCGACGAAGTGCTTCGTCATTTCCCCGGAAAGCCCGTGTTGATCAACATCAAGAGCGCGGATCCGTGGGAATCCGAACAGCTGGTCGCTTATCTCAAGAGGCATGGACAGCCGATCGACGGGCGGCTGCGGGTGTGGGCGGCGGGCAAGGGTTACGACCGGCTGCGGGAGCTGGCGCCGCAGGCGCGGGTGATTTCCCGGGCCAGCGCCAAGTCGTGCGCTGCCCGCTATCTGTTGCTTGGATGGATGGGATATGTGCCGGCCGCCTGCCGCGGGGCTACGCTTGGCGTGCCCGCCAACCTCCGCTGGCTGTATTGGGGCTGGCCGAACCGGCTCCTCGACCGAATGGGAAAGGCAAATGTCGAGGTGATGCTGGTGGGGCCGCTGAACGGCCGCGAGCCCGCCATCAATTCGCCCGCCCAGCTTGCCGCGATTCCCGATCAGTTCAACGGATGGATCATGACCGACCATATCGAAACGATTGGGCCCGCAGTGAGGAAGCGTTGGGCAGCGCGACCGTCCCGTTAACGTCGCTGAACGGTGGGCAACGACGGGTTCAGCCGCGCTGCAGCCCTCTTGAGTTAAGAACCCCGAATGGGCCGCCGTGCGTTGTAACGGCGAGTCGATTTGAGGAGACGAGCCATGAAGGCGTTCAAATATCTGCTCGCGGGCGGTGCCGGTCTTGCGGCGCTTGCAGTCGCGGCGCCGGCTTCGGCGCAATATTATCCAGGTTACGGCGGCGGGAATGTGCTGGGCCAGGTGCTCGGCCAGGTGCTGAGCGGCGGTGCTTATGGCGGCGGCTACGGCGGCGGCTATGGCATGAACAGCCAGGCGGCGGTGCAGCAGTGCGCGGCCGCGATCACGCAGCGCATCAACAGCCAATACGGCGGCGGCTACGGCGGCTACGGCGGCGGTTACGGCGCTTATGGCGGCTACGGCGGCGGCGCCCGGGTCGTGTCGGTGACCAATATCCAGCGCCGGTCGAACGGCCGGCTGCGGATCGAGGGCATCGCGCAGAGCAGCGCCTATGGCGCCGGCTATGGCGGTTACGGCGGCGGCTACCAGGGTGGCGGCGACCTGACCTTCCGCTGCGACATGGATTATCGCGGCTATATCACCAACACCGACCTCAACCGCATCGGCAGCTCCTATGGGGCTTATGGCGGCTACAGCGGTGGTTACGGGGGCGGCAACTACAGCCCCTACGGAAGCTATCGCCGCTACTAAGCAGCGCTGGCATCAGTAAAGGATGCGCGGGTGGCCCAGGCTGCCCGCGCATTTTTTTGTGCGTGAGGCCGGCGGGCGGCGTCGGAAGCGAGCGAGGCCTTGCGCGGGCCTGAGGCGAGGTTCACGACGAGCGGATGATCGACGCCCATCTGGCCAAGCTGCGCAAGCGCGACGAAATCAGCGCCGCCGAAGAGCAGGCGATCCGCGATGCGGTGGCCGGGACCAAAGAGGTCGGTGCCGACCAGACCTTCGTCCGGCGCGGCCAGGAACTCGATACGAGCATGATCCTGGTCGAAGGCTGGGCTGCGCGGGCACGCGACCTTGCCGACGGGCGGCGCCAGATCATCGAGCTGCACGTGCCGGGCGATTTTGCGGACCTGCACAGTTTCTCACTCAAGCGGCTGGACCATGACCTGATCGCGCTGACGCGCTGCACGCTTGCGCTCGTCCCGCACGAGAAGCTGCGCGAGATCAGCGAGCGCTTCCCGCACCTCACGCGGGTCTATTGGTTCGCGACCAACCTCGACGCCGCGATCCACCGCGAATGGGCGGTGTCGCTCGGCCGGCGCTCGGCGCTGTCGGCGATGGCGCATATCTTCATCGAGCTGTTCATCCGGCTCGAGATCATCGGGCGCACGCGCGGGCCCAGTTTCGATCTGCCGCTGACCCAGGAACGGCTTGCCGACTGTCTCGGGATGACCGCGGTGCACGCCAACCGCACGCTGCAGGAATTGCGTGCGCAGGAGCTGATCCGGCTTCAGGGCAAGGTGCTGACGATCCTCGACCGGCCGGGACTGGAGGCGGTCGCCGAGTTCAACCCGGACTATCTGTATCTTGAGCGCAAGCTGCGCTGATCCGGCTTCGGCTTGAAGGCGATCATCAGGCCCGAGACGGCGATCACCGCCATTCCTGCCAGGCTGGGCAGATCGGGCGCGTGGCGGAAGATCAACCAGCCGAGCAGGCCCGCCCACACCAATTGGAAATAGATCATCGGGGCAAGAATCGAAGCATCGGCGTGGCGATAGGCCTTGGTGAAGAGGAAATGGCCGAGGCCGCCGTAGATCCCGAGGCTGAGGAACAGGAGCAGCTCGAACGCGCTCGGCGCGTGGCCGTGCATCGTCCAGGGAAGCGCAATGCCGAACAGGACCGAACCGAGCAAAGCGGTGTAGAACAGCATTGCGATTGTCCGTTCAGTGTCGACCAGAACGCGGGAAAGCAGCTGATAGGCGGCGCCGGCGCCGACCGCGCCGAGCGCCAGGGCAACTCCGGTTGGGTTGAGCCCGCTACCGGGACGAACGATCAGCATGACGCCAGCGAAGCCGAGCAGCGCGGCGGACCAGCCCCAGCGGCCGATCCGCTCGCCCAGCACCGGCCTTGCAAGCAGGACCACGACCAGCGGGGCGATGAAGTTGATCGCGGTGGTCTCGGCGACCGGCATGAGCTGGAGCGCGAGGCCGACCAGCAGCGACGTGACGGCGAGGCAGGCGGCGCGGACGAGGACGAGCGCGGTGCGGTCGGTCCGCAGCAGCTCCCGCGGCCGCGTCGGACCGAGCAGGAGGATCATCAGCAGCAAATTGCCGATGTAGCGGAGAGCGACGATCAGCGGGACGTTGTAGCTTGCGGCGAGATATTTCGTCGTCGTGTCCATGCAGGCGAACAGGAACAAGGCGACGATGCACAGCATCGCCCCGCGCAGCGAATGACTGGTCGTGTCGGCGGTCAAGCGGCGGTTTCGAGCTGGGTGAACTTGACCGGCATGATCTCGCGCACAGAAAATCCGTCCGCCGCCAGCTTCTCGACGACGCTCAATTGCTGCTGTTCCTTGCCGCCGAGCGGGATCACCATCCGGCCGCCGGGCTTGAGCTGGTCGATCAGCGCGGCCGGCGGCTCGGACGCGGCGGCGGTGACCAGGATCGCGTCGAACGGCGCATGTTCGGGCCAGCCGCGCGAGCCGTCGCCGACCCGCACTTCGATGTCGTGGCCGAGCAAAGAGAAGCGCGCGGCGGCGGCTTCGGCGAACTCCTCGACCACTTCGACGCTGAACAGCTCCGCACCCATCTCCGCCATGACCGCGGCCTGATAGCCGAGCCCGGTGCCGACTTCGAGCACGCGCGACCCCTCCTCGATATCGAGCAGGTCGAGCATCAGCGCGGCCATGAACGGCTGCGACAGCGTCTTGTCGAAGCCGATCGGAAGCGGCGTGTCCTGGTAGGCGGCGAGAATCAGCTCAGGCGGGACGAACAAATGACGCGGAACGTCGAGCAAAGCGCGGCGGACGGCGGGATCGAGCGCGGGCTTGCCGATCTCTTCTTCGGTCAGGTCGAAATGCATGTCGACAATCTCGACCATGTGGCGCCGGAAGATCGCCAAATGCTGCTCGGTCATCGGTTTCATGGCAAACGCCTCCGCAGCGGCTAACGGCGCGGGCGCCGCCGCGTTCCAGGAGGTGTCCGTCCTGCTGAGTTCACGATCGCGGACTGCCCCCGGCAGTCCGTCATGCTGAACTTGTTTCAGCATCCATCAACGAACCGCCGCGACGTTCGAAAATGGACCCTGAAACAAGTTCAGGGTGACGGTGGTGGAGCGGCCAGCGGAGGCAGGCCTAGCGCCGGCGCCAGGTCCGCCCATTGCGGGTTCTCGCTCTCAATCAGGTTGAGCTTCCATTGGCGGTGCCAGCGCTTGAGCTGCTTCTCGCGAAGGATGGCGGCCTCCATAGTCTCTGCCTGCTCGAAGCGCACCAAACTGTAGACACCATATTTCGAGGTGAACCCCTTCACTTTGCAAGAGCGATGTTGCCACAGGCGCGCGATGAGGTCGGAAGTCACGCCGATGTAGATCGTGCCGTAACTTCCGCTTGCGAGGATATAGACGCAGGGCTGCTTCACGGCCGTCGAGCATGCGGAGAAATGGATGCTGAAACAAGTTCAGCATGACGAGGTGCCGGGGGCACCTTGGCAGGTTGAACTCAGCATGACGAGGTGGCGAGGTGCCGGGGGCTAGGCGACCTTGGCCGGGTCGAGGAAGATGCCGCCGGCTTCGCTTCCGCGGGTCCAGCAGACGGTTGCGCGAACCGGCGACGCGCGCGGCAGGTGCAATTCCACCTCTTCGTCGACCACGAGTTCGGCATTGCAGGTGATGCGGAAGCCCGAGCTCGACACGTCGAGCACCTGCACCGGGACCGGGCATCCGTCCGGTTCCACCAAGGTCGCCTCGAAGGCGACGGAAATGCGCAGCTCGCGTCCGCGCAAGCCCGCTCCAATCTTTCGCCGCATCATTCGATCTCCCCGCACGAATGTTCGCACAAGGGACGTTGCCACCGCATCCCCGCGCGCTCGATTGCACGCGAAAGCGGTTATCCTCTCCTGTCGGAAGCAGCCCCCGGCTGCGTCCTTATCTGGTCCACGTCCACTTACGCCAGGATGGGCTAAAGGTTGTTAAACGCAGCCGAGCGAAGGGAGTTAACGGGAAATAAATGACATCCGTGCCGAACCCATATCAGGTTGCGACCTTCGGCTGCCTGAGCGCGCTTCGAACGGCGGTCGCGAGCACTTCCTGCTTCACCGGCTTCTGCACGATGATCGCATCGGGCACGCGGTCGCGCAATTCTTCGGCATAAGCGGTGATGTAGATGACAGGAACGTCGCGGTGCTTGCGGATCTCCTCGACGGCCGCAACTCCGTCGCCCGGCAGCAGGCGGACGTCGGCGGTGATCAGGTCGAAAACCTGATCGCCAGCGCCCATGATCGCCGCATCTTCCGAGCGCGCGAAGCTAAAGCGGTTGAAGCCGAGCGTCTCCAGCATGTCCTGGAGCGACTTTCCGATCAGATATTCGTCTTCGATGATGAATGCGTGCATTGCCTGGGCCAAAGCTGTGGAAACCATTTTTACAGATACGCGACGAGGGAACGCCGCGGGCGCGCAGAGGTGCCACCCGGCGGCCCGCATAGTGAAACTTTTATCCCAAGTTAAGAACGTTCAGCCGAAGGATGCGGAGAACGGCCGGGTTTTGACAGGCGCCTGTGTCGGCCCTCCGACGTTCAAACATTCATGCGCCATTCAACGGTAAACATTGATATAAGCGGTTCAAACCTCTGCGATTCTTGAGGAGATCGCCTGTGTTCACCCGCGTTCGTTCCACTCTCATTCTTCTCGCCGCGACCGCGGGCCTGACCGGCTGCGTAGGCATGGACCCTTATGGCTACGGCAGCGGCGTTTCGATCGGCTATGGCAATGGCTACGGCAGCCCCTACGGCTACGGCTATGGCGACCCCTACGGAGCCTATGGCTATGGCAGCCCGTATGGCGGCTATGGCTATGCCTCGCCTTATTACGGCTGGTACGACGATTATTATTATCCCGGCACCGGTTACTATGTGTACGGTCGCAGTGGCGATCGATATCGCTGGAGCGACGCGCAGCGCCGCTATTGGGAGCAGCACCGCCGCGACGGCGTGCGCGACAACTGGAGCGGCTATCGCAGCGTCAACGACGCGATCGGCGCCTGGGCCAACAGCGGCAACGTCAACGGCGGCACGACCACCACGCAGCAGGTCCGCACGACGCGGACTCCGCGCAGCTGGGACGGCGGCATGAGCAATAATGGCGTTACACGTGTCCAGCGCCGCGACTATCGCAGCGACGACGGCGGCACTGTTCGGGCTAGCCGGGTCGAACGGAGCGAGCCCTCGACCACAACGACGACTTCGAACAACGGCGTGACGCGCATCGAGCACTACAAGCGGACCAAGGACGACTAAACCGGTCAAATCCGCAAGGAGAGGGGCGCCGCAGCGATGCGGCGCCCTTTTTCGTTGGGCCGGACGGCCTTCACGCGGGGCGGAACTGCCATTAGGGACGCGGCATTCCTCTTGACCGGAGCCGCGCGAGAATGACCGTCCAGACGACCGAGGAATTTGGCGACACGATCCTCATCGTCGATTTCGGCAGCCAGGTGACGCAGCTGATCGCCCGGCGGGTGCGGGAGGCGGGGGTCTATTGCGAGATCGCTCCGTTTAACTCGGCGGCAGAAGCGTTCGGGCGGCTGAGCCCCAAGGGGATCATCTTTTCGGGCGGGCCTTCTTCGGTGATGTGGGAGGACAGCCCGCGCGCTCCGCAGGCTTTGTTCGACAGCGGCGTTCCGCTGCTCGGCATATGCTACGGGCAGCAGACCCTGCACCAGCAGCTTGGCGGACGGGTGGTGAGCTCCGACAATCGCGAGTTCGGGCGGGCGTTCATTGAAGTCGTCGCGCCGTCGGCCTTGTTCGAGGGGCTGTGGAACGTCGGCGAAAGCCATCAGGTGTGGATGAGCCATGGCGACCGCGTCGAGACGCTCGCGCCGGGCTTCGAAGTGGTCGCGACTTCGCCGGGCGCGCCGTTTGCGATTGCCACCAATGAGGCGGAGAAGCGCTATTCGATGATGTTCCACCCGGAGGTGGTGCACACGCCCGATGGTGGCAAGCTGCTGGCCAATTTCGTGCACAAAGTGTGCGGGGTCGAGGGCGACTGGTCGATGGGCGCCTATCGCGAGGCGAAGATCAAGGACATCCGCGAGGCTGTCGGCGATGGCCGGGTGATCTGTGGGCTTTCGGGCGGGGTGGATTCATCCGTCGCGGCGATCCTGATCCACGAGGCGATCGGAAGCCAGCTGACCTGCGTGTTCGTCGATCACGGCCTGCTCCGCCTCGACGAGCGTCGCCAGGTGGAGAGCCTGTTCCGCGATCATTACAACATCCCGCTGGTCGTCGTGGACGCCGAAGCGCGGTTCATGGCGGGCCTCGCGGGTGTCACCGACCCGGAGGCCAAGCGCAAGTTCATCGGCGGCGAGTTCATCGCGGTGTTCGAGGAGGAAGCCAAGACAATCGGCGGCGCGGACTTCCTCGCGCAGGGCACGCTTTATCCGGACGTGATCGAAAGCGTCAGCTTCACCGGCGGGCCGTCGGTGACGATCAAGAGCCACCACAATGTCGGGGGCCTGCCTGAGCGGATGAACATGAAGCTGGTCGAGCCGCTGCGGGAGCTGTTCAAGGACGAGGTGCGCGCGCTCGGGCGCGAGTTGGGGCTGAATGACCAGTTCGTCGGGCGGCATCCGTTCCCGGGGCCGGGGCTCGCGATCCGAATCCCGGGCGAAGTGACCAAGGAACGCTGCGACATCCTCCGCAAGGCCGACGCCATCTATCTCGAGGAAATCCGCAATGCCGGGCTCTACGACGCCATCTGGCAGGCGTTCGCCGTGCTGCTGCCCGTGCGCACGGTGGGCGTGATGGGCGACCATCGCACCTACGACAATGTCTGCGCGCTTCGGGCGGTGACGAGCGTCGACGGGATGACGGCCGACATCTACCCGTTCGACGCGGCCTTTTTGAGCCGGGTGGCGACGCGCATCGTCAACGAGGTGCAGGGCATCAACCGCGTGGTCTACGACTATACCTCGAAGCCACCGGGGACGATTGAGTGGGAATAGAAACGCATTAACTTACTATTTGCGATTGACGAATACTTCCTCGCGTGCAGTCTATATTGCACGGTAACGAGGGGGTTTTCATGAAGAAGCTATTGTTCACAGTTTGCGCGCTTGGTCTTGTTGCGCAGCCCGTATTCGCCGGCGCGCCGCAGAAGGCATTTGTCATCGTCAATGAAGATGTTGGCGTTCCCGTCTTCCCGTACGACCTGAAGGACCGTCCTTACGAGGTCGTCGGCACCGTCAAGGCCGGCGTCCGCAAGGCCACGCTGTTCAGCAAGGACCCCGATCAGAAGAAGATCTATGGCGAGCTTTGGGAGCGCGCCGAAAAGCTCGGTGCCGATGCGGTGGTCAACGCCAGCTACGGCGATGCGCACGTGAGCGCGTTCAGTTGGGGCAAGGCCAATGCGACCGGCACCGCGGTCAAGTTCAAGGCTGTAGCGCCGGCCGCCGGTTCAGCTGCCGCCGCCGCGACACCCGCGCCCGCGGCTCAGTGAAACGGATGATCGTTACCGTCGCGGCGCTCGCCGCGACGGTAAGTCCGGCACTTGCCCAACAGGCGGGGCCGGAAATCGCAGCGGTTCCGCCGGCCGTCGAGCAATCGGCGCCTGCGCTGCCTCAAAAGCCGGCGCTCCCGAAAGGCACGCTCGTCCGGTTGATGGTGCTCAAGGAAGTGAATTCCCGGTCGGCCAAGGTCGGCGACCGCTTCGTTCTTCGCGTCGATGAAGAGGTGAAGGCAGGCGACACGGTGGTCATTCCGGTCGGCGCCAAGGCGTGGGGAGAAGTGGTCAGCGCAAACGGCACCGGCGGTCTCGGCAAGTCCGGACAGTTGAACGCGAAACTGCTCTACGTGGACGTCGACGGACGCAAGATCAGCGTCGAGGGCGAGCGCAGCAGCAAGGGCCGCGGCGCCGCCGACAAGCTTGTCGCGGGCGTCCTCGCGTTCGGAGTCTTCGGACTGCTGATGAACGGCAATAACGCGACGTTGAAGGCCGGAGAGATTCTCAACGGCTACACCGCGGCCGACGAGCCGGTGAGCGACAATGCCGCCGCGCCGGTGACATGATCTTCGCCGCACTTGCGCTGATCGTAACGCAGGTTCCGCCAGAAGCGCCGACCACGGCGCGGACGCTCGAATCCGGCACGGAATTGCAATTCGTCACAACCGAACAGCTGGATTCGCGCACGGTCCGGCAAGGGCAACGGTTCGGCCTCGAACTGGCTGTCGATCTGGTCGAGTCAGGGACGGTGGTGCTTCGGCGCGGCGCAATGGCCGTCGGCGAAATCGAAGCCGTGGGTCAGAAGCAGATGTTCGGCATGTCGGGCTCGCTTGTTCTGCGGCCGCTGTTCATCGATGTCGATGGGAGACGCGTGAATCTGGAAGGCACGCTGAGTCAAAAAGGGTCCAGCGGCCAAGGTGCGGCCATTCCCGCAGTGATCGTCGCGGGCAGCCTGGGCCTGATCATCACCGGGCGCAGCGCACGCGTGCCCGCGGGGACAAGGATTTCGGCGCGGGTCCGGTAGACGGAACGGTCACTCAAGCCCACGGCGCCGGATCCTCGGCCATGAAGAAGTCCTTCCTTTCCTTGACTTAAGGCGTATCGTGGCCGTCATCATGGACCACGATCCCGTCCGCCCGAATCCCTATGCGTCGCTGGTTTCGCGGCGACGCACGCTCGCAATGCTGTCTTCGTCGGTCGCGCTCGCGGCATGCGGTGGTGGCGGAGGCGGAGGCGGCGGAAGTGGCGGCGGTGGTGGTGGCGGAGGCACGCCGACCCCGACGCCCACTCCGACACCGACTCCGACGCCCGCTGTCGGACCCGCGTGGTTCAGCTACGGACGCGACGCGCAGCATACGGCGGCGAGTGCGGCTGCGTCGCAGGACCTTGGGCATATCGCGTGGACGACCCCGGTCGACATGGCGCCGCAATATACGTCGAGCGGCAGTTTGCTGGCGCATTACGGGTCGCCCGTCGTGACGGCGGCCAACACGGTCGTGGTTCCGGTCAAGTCGACCGCGGCCGGCGGGTACCGGGTAGAAGGCCGAGTGGGGACGACCGGCGCGCTCGTCTGGCTGGTGGACTCCGATTATGTCCCGCCGCCGCATAACTGGCTGCCGCCGTACAACGTGCTGCTGACGGCGCTGGGGCGGATCTACGCACCGGGTGCCGGTGGAAAGCTGCTCGTGCGCGCCGACGCAAATGATGCGGCGAGCACGCTTGCGACGCATGTGTTTTACGGCGCCGGCACGTACAACGCCAATTCAGCGGCGTTGAACTCCAGCGTGTTCATCAACACGCCGCTGACTGCGGACGCGCAGGGCAATGTCTTCTTCGGTTTCCACGTGACGGGCACGAACCCGGCCGGGCTGGTCAGCGGCATCGCCCGGGTTGCGCCCGACGGCTCTGGAATTTGGGTCGGCGCGGCGGCTGCGGCGGCCGACGCAGCGATCGACAAGCCGGCGATGAATTGTGCGCCGGCGCTCTCCAATGATGGAAGCACGGTGTACATCGCGGTCAATACCGCGGCCGTCTCCGGCACCACGCAGCGCGGCTATCTGCTTGCGCTGGACAGCAATACGCTTGCCGTGCGCGCACGGGTGGCGCTGATCGATCCGAACCTGAAGAGCCCCGCGCGGGTGAACGACAACGGCACCTCGTCGCCGGTGGTCGGACCCGATGGCCGAGTCTTCTACGGCGTGCTCGAGGCGGTGTTCCCGACGCATAATTACCGCGGCTGGCTTTTGCAGTTCGACGTAATGCTCAACCCGGTCAATGTGCCGGGCAGCTTCGGATGGGACGTATCGCCGAGCGTCATCCCGGCATCGACCGTGCCGTCGTATAGCGGTCCTTCGGCCTATCTGCTCGCGCTCAAGTACAACAATTATGAAGGCGCCGGCACCGGCGACGGCCTTAACCGGCTGGCGGTGCTGGATCCCGGCGCGAGCCAGGCCGACCCGATCATTCCGAGCGTCGCCGTGATGCGCGAAGTGATCACCATCCTGGCACCAACGTTCGACGCGGGATCGACCACGGCGAGGCGCGAGTGGTGCATCAACACGATGGCCGCGGACCCGCTGCGCAAGTCGATCCTCGCCAACAATGAGGATGGCGTGATGTACCGCTGGGACCTGACGACGAACACCTTGTCGCAGAAGATCACGCTGAACAGCGGGCTCGGCCAGGCATACACGCCAACCTTGGTGGGCGCCGACGGCGCCGTCTATGCGATCAGCAACGCAACGCTCTACGCGATCCGCGCGAACTAGGGGTTGGGTTCGGCAAGCTGAGCTCCCGATGTTGATGAACGGGCGTCGTCCTAAGGCCCTCCGCCGCGAATTTTATGGTGCGGGGCCTTTTCTAATCCTCAATTGATGGCATGCTGCGGCGGTCTTCAGGGGGGCATGAATGCGGGTTGTTGGTTTGCTGGCGTTGGCCGCGCTGTTTGCGCTCGGCATCACCGAAGCGCGCGCCCAAGAGGCCCCCTCGCAACAGGCAAGGATTGCGCAGGAGATCGATAAATATCTCAACGCGCCCCGTTCGGCGGCGACCTATCGCGCGCTGGCGCGGATGGGGGATCCTACCTTCTTCGCCCCCGGGCCCGAGTACCGCTCGGAGTATGATAGTCCGCTGCTCAAGGCATTGGACCTGCCCTTCACAAGCTGCCGCTGGAGCTATTCGGATCAGGTCTATCGGGCGCGGATCCAACGCCTCGGTGAGAACCATCCCTATGTGCGGCAATGGCTGCGGGTCCAAAAGGCGGTTTTCAGCCGCTGCCACGGCTATGAGCGGACGGCGGGCCTTCCGATTCCGGCGCCGCTGTCTCTGGCGGCCGAGGAGTTGGTACGGCTCCAGGCGGAAGACCGCGCCTACCAGACCGCCGCCGCGGCCTTTTACGATGGCCGGAATACGGAGGCGCGGTCGCAATTTGCGACGATTGCCAGGAAAGCAGGCGAGCATCAGGCGGCGGCGAAGCTGATGGTCGCAGCGATCGATGCGGGTAGCTCGGGAAGCCGCTGCGGCCCGGCGAAGGCCAACCCGGCCATGATCAAGGAGGCAGAGCGGCTGTTAAACGACCCTGCCGCCAAGACGCGGCAGGCGGACGTCCACGAATTGATCGGCTGGATCGGGGCGACGGTAGATTCGCTACCGACCCGCAAAGCGCAGGTGAAAGTGACGCTTGAGGCCCTGGCCTTGCCGCTCGAAGTCATACGCGCCGATCCGCAAGCGCGCGCCCGCTTTGATCGTGCAGCGGAAGACCTGCCGCGCCTGTTCACGGACTTCGATTCGACCGACTGGTGGCTCACGGGCGCCGTTCCGGAGGGCTACTTTGGCAGCGAAGCGATGGCTGCGGCGGCCAAGACCAACCGGCTCGTTGCGTTCGCCCTCACCCGACCGGCCGGCGAAGGTGGCGCCGGCGGAACATGGAAGGTCCGCCAGGCCGCAGAAGAGCGATTCGGAGACGATCAGGCGGATCGCGATGCGTGGCGTGTGGCGGTACTAAGGCTCGGCCCGTCTTACGCGTGGAAGCAGCTCGAGTGGAAGGAGATCGATGCATTGATCGCGCGGGTCGGCAGCAGTCCGACCGACCATGACGTGGCGCTGCTCGGATTCCTGTTCGATTACAAGATCAAGCAGGCGTTCGCCGGGCCTTCCGATCTCGATTCCAACGCCCGCGAGCGAGCGGTGGGGATTCAGAAGCTTGCGGCCTATCCGTACAAGGAGGGCGAACATTTCCAACGTCTGTATAGCCACGCTCTCAACTCGTTGATCCTGTTCAAGGACATCGCCTCCGCTCGCCGTCTTCGCGACCTTGTCGAGCCGACCCAGACTTGGGCCGTCGATCGCGACCTCTTGCTGCTGTTGGCGGAGGATGAAGCGGCGATGATCAAGGTCATCAACGATCATGAAGCAAGCGAGTCTACGCTGCTCAACCGGCTGCCGTCGGCCGAGCTGATGAAGCTGAGCATGGACGGGCGCCTGCAGTCCAACGTCCGCAAGCGCTTTGCGCGGGTGGCCTGGACTCGCACCTACGTGCTCGGCAAGCGCGTTCCGAAGCCATTCGACCAGGCGATGCGAACGCTTAATCCGGCGGTCGCATCGGGCTGGACATCCCAGCCGGGAGCGCGTTCGAGCGACCATTCATTGCTGCTCGACGTGCTCAACACGCCGGGAATGAATCTGCGGATTGAAAGCCGCGCGGACCCGGAAGTCAGTCCGCGCGACATGGATTATTACGAGCATAGCCTGAACAATTGGTGGTGCTCTCCCGATGCGGTTGAACAGGCCGGACGCGAAGAGGATGAGCTTGCCAACAGTGTCGAACAGACTCCGCGGGGAACGCTGGAGGCGCTGCTGGCAAAGAGTTATGTGTGGCAAGCGCTCGACCGTGAAGAGCGAGAAGCTTTGTCGGACGTTGCGAAAGGGCCACAGTTTCTCAGCGATGCCGCCATTCGCTGGGCGGCAAGGGCGAGCGCTCGCCGACCGAAGGGGGCTGACGAAGCACTGGCGCTTGCTGTCCGAGCGACGCGCTACGGGTGCCAGATGCAGGGGGGGCATGGCGCCTATTCGCATGCGGCGTGGACATTGCTTCACTCGAAGTTTCCGGACAGCGACGCGGCGAAGCGCACCCGCTGGTGGTTCGACTGCAAGCATTTCACCTATGGCTGTTCGGATGCCGCGCCCGACGAAAACATCAATGACAAGATGACAGCCATCGATGCTGCGATCGACAAAGCGGTGACCGACCCGCGCTAGGTTGCGTCGGTCGCTGGCTGGGGATGGTTCGGCACGAGGATCAGGACGTTGTTCTCGACCCGCCATGACTTGAGCTTCGAGAGGAAGTTCATGCCCAGGATGTCGACTCCGAGGCCGGGTGCCGTCACCACCTTCAAGTTGCGGGCGACGATGTTGCCGACGTGGAGTTCATCGACCGTCGCGGTGCGCGCCTGGGCGACCCCGTTGGCGGTCTGCATGACGACGGGGACGAGGTTGTCGTCGGGCTCAATCGCGGCGGCCTTCGCAGTCGCCTGCGAGAAAGCGGTGATGGTCGCGCCACTGTCGATCAGCATTCGGCGCTGGACTCCGCCTACTGAAACATTGGCCCAGAAATGGCCGTCAGGGGCGAGGCGGATTCGCACTTCCTTGCCGACGACCTGCTGGCGGTCGAGGCCGAGCTTGCCGGCGATGCTTGCGAGCTTGGGCTGGAACGGCGCCTGCTGAAGCAGCAGGTAGAAACAGAAAGCGAGCAAAGCGAAGGAGAAGGCGAGGCGGACCAGCTTGCCGATCACCGGAATGCGCTGGATCAGCATCAGCAACACCGCTGCGATGACGGCGTAGAGCGCCAGCTGCTGCCATTGCGGTATGACGGTGCCGGCGAACATCATTGCGCAGAATCCGCGGGCGGGTCGCGGTACAGCAGGGTCCAGCCGGCGGGCAGGAAGTCGATCGACATGAAATAATAGAAATTGCAGCGCGGCGACCTTGTTCCGCTTCCGCCCTTGAAGATTCCGATTGCGGTCGAGCCGATGAACACCGGGCCGCCGCTGTCGCCGGCGCGGCAATTGGGGCCCTTCACCGTCACCCACATCGGCGCGCAGGGACCGCCGCACAGCTCGCCCGACGGCGCATAATCGGTGAGGTCGATTTCGGCGCAGCTGTAGCCGCTGGTCTCGCCATAGTGGCACACATAATCGCCCGCGCGCAGGCTGGTGCGGTTGCGCCAGCTGGCCAGGCGGCGGAGCGCGCCGGACTTCGGGTCGGAATAGAAGAGCGGGCGCAGCGGCGCGGGCGAAGCGTTGATCTGCACGTCCTGATAGCGCGCGCCCCACGAGCCGATCATCGGCAGCGGAACGCGCGCGCCTTGGGGATCGAGATAGAGCAGATTGTCCGGGCAATGGGCGGCGGTGGCGATCGCCTGAACGGCGCCGTTGGTGACCACGAACCCGGTGGTGCAGGCAAAATTGCGATTATCCTCGCCCGCTCGGCCGACGACGCGGGCGCCGCCGGCGAGCGTCATGTCGGTCGCGCCACCTTCGGCAAGGCGGACGCTGACTGGAACGCCGGTGAGCGCCTCGGCCCGCTCGCGGATCTTGTCCGCGCCAAGGCGTTCGGAGTCCGCGCTTGTGACGAGCAGCACCAGCTCGCCCGTGCGCTGGTCGAGGCCGAAGCCGCGGCCGTTGGGTAGCTGCTCGCGGAGGGCGGGCTGGAAGCGGCGCATCGCCTCGACGACCTGGTCGCGGGTCGCGCGCGCGCCGGTGCGGAACTGGACCGGGATGTCGATGCCGGCCGCGCTGATCACGCGATCGGCGATCAGTTCGGTGCCGGTGAGGAGCACGACGATGCGGTCGACGGGGTCGTGTTCGACGGACAGGCCGGCGAGGCGTGAGCGGAATTCCTCGCGGAGGCGGTCGGTGGCGGGGACGCTCTGGTCGAGTGCGCGCAGGCGCTGCTCGGCCTCGTCGCTCGGGATGACGCGCTCACGGGCGAATTCGACGGCGTCCTGGGCAAGTGATTGCTCGGGGGTCTGGACGGGTTCCTGGGCAATCGCTCCGGCGGCAAAGAGGCAAGCAAGTGCGCCGGCAGCGAGGCGACGAAGCGTTCGAGAGCAGAGTGACAGGTCAGGCGCGCTCATCCTGCGCGCCCTGTATGAACTGTTTCATGGACGCAAGCTGACCGCACGAATGCGCAAATCGCCGCATGAACTTCTTTTCATCTTCGCTCCATCAGCCCGTCAGCCTGGGGCCGCTAGACCGCAATTGCCGTCGACATCGTCGGCAAGAAGGAGATCAAAATGAACAAAACCCGTTTCCTTGCCGCGCTCGCGGCCGTCAGCCTCGTCGGCGCTCCGGCGCTCGCGGCAACGCACGCCGCCGCTCCCGCGAAGATCAAGGTCGCCAAGCACGCCAAGCGTAATTCGATTGCTGCCAAGGCTTCCACCACGACCAAGTAACTTACCCGCTACTCCCCACTCTCCCCAACCGCCCGGCGCTAACAGCTGCCCTCCCCCGGCGCCGGGCGGCCCTCTCCCCATTGCTCCGGCGGGTGAAGCGGTTCTATGCGGGGCATGTGGAGTGCCAATGGGCCGCAAGATCCTGATCATCGAAGACGATGCCGAGACCGCGGCCTATCTATCCCGCGGGCTCACGCAGGAAGGCCATAATGTCGAGCAGGTTGGCAACGGCCAGGACGGCCTGTTCCTGGCGACCGACGGAAGCTTCGACCTCATCATCCTCGACCGCATGGTGCCGGTACTGGACGGATTGTCCGTGCTTCGGGCGTTGCGCGCGGCCAAGATCGAAACGCCGGTGCTGATCCTGTCGGCGCTCGCTTCCGTCGGCGACCGGATCGAGGGCCTCGAATGCGGGTCCGACGATTATCTGACCAAGCCATTTTCCTTCGCCGAACTGCTTGCGCGGGTGAACGCCCTGCTGCGCCGCGGCGAATTGCGCGTTACGGCCGACCCAAGGCTGAAGGTCGGCGAACTCGAGATCGACCCGATGGCTCGGGTGGTGAAGCGGGCGGGGCGCAAGATCGACCTCAAGCCGCGCGAATATCTGCTGCTGGAATATTTCGCCCGCAACGAGGGGCGGGTGGTCACGCGAACCATGCTGCTGGAGCAGGTGTGGGACTATCATTTCGACCCGGGCACCAACGTGATCGACGTGCATGTGAGCCGCCTGAGGCGGAAGCTCGACGACGGGTTCGAGAAACCGATGCTGCATACGGTGCGCGGCGCCGGCTACATGCTCGCGGATTAAGACGGCCGCGTGCCGACGACCCTGCGCATTGCGCTGCTTGCGGGAATCCTCGCGCTGGCGGCGAACCTCGCCGTCATCGGCTTCATCCACTGGCAGACGCACGATCAGGCGGTCTCGGCGCTTTCGAGGCAGGTCGAGGAGCAATCGGCGGTCCTGACGGACGTCTACCGCTCCAGCGGCGGTGCCGGCCTGCAACGCGTGATGCGCGATTCTGCCGAGGACCCGCAGGTGGCCGCGGCGATCCTGGCCCCGACGGGCAAGCCGGTCGCGGGCAATGTGGCGGCGCTGTCCACGCCGATGCTTCCGCTGAAGGACGGCTATCGATCGGTGCTGCTGCGCCTGAACGGCGAGGCGACTCCGCGCGAGGCCGCGGTTGTGCTGCACCGGATCGGCGGCGGGCGCTGGCTGCTGAGCGGCCGCACGGTCCCGGAAGGCCTCAGCCTGCGCCAGACGCTCGAACGATCGCTTGGGGTCGCAATCGCCCTGTCGGTGCTGCTCGGGCTGCTGTGCGGACTGATCATCGGGAAATATGTCGACCGGCGGGTGAGCGATGTCGTCGCAGTAGCCGACCGGATCAGCGGCGGCGACATGAGCCAGCGGGTGCCGCTGACCGGGGGCAGCGATGCGTTCGACCGGCTCGCGCGACGGATCAACCAGATGCTCGACCGCATCGGAACGCTGATGAGCGAACTCCGGATGCTGACGGACAGCCTTGCGCACGATCTGCGCTCGCCGGTCGGCAGGTTGCGCGCAGCCGCGGACGCGGCGATCTCCGCCGACGATGCCGATGAGCGCGAGCAAAGGCTCGGCGACGTGATCAAACAAGCGGATTCGCTGATGCGGATTCTGACGACGGCGCTCGAGATCGGCCGTTCGGAAGCGCTGACCAGCCGGAATCAGTTCAGCTGGTTCGACCCGGTCGAGCTGGCGGCGGAACTGACCGAAATGTATGAGCCGGTCGCCGAGGAAGCGGGCCTGGCAATGCGCTTTGACGCCCACCCTCCGGCGCTTCCATTGTTCGGGCACCGCCAGCTGCTTGCGCAGGCGCTCAGCAACCTCATCGAGAATGCACTGAAATATGGTCGCTCGGGCGGAGAAGTCGCAGTGCAGGTCCGGCACGATGAGGCGGTCGTGAAGATCGCGGTGGCGGACCGAGGTCCCGGAATCGCTCCGGAACAGCGACAGGAAGCGCGGCGGCGGTTCGGACGGCTGGACGAAAGCCGCTCGGCGGAAGGCGCGGGGCTCGGGCTCGCGCTGGTCGAGGCAATCGCGCACCTCCACGAGGGAGAGCTTGTGCTTGAAGACAATGATCCGGGACTGGTCGCCTGCATCTGCCTGCCGGCCTCGGCACGGATCTAGCGGATGATGACTGCCTTGCAGCCGCCGACGTTGGCGACGGGGCTGCCGAGGCGCGCAAGGTGCATTGCCACGGTGGGTTCGCAGGACACGAGGAGGCCGCGGGCGCCGCTGGAACTGAGGCGGCGCTCGACCTTGAGGCCGGACTCGCTCCACATCAGCCGATAAGCGTGGAGGAGGGGGGCGTAGCCGGGCGTGCCTTCGAGGTCGAAGCCGGGATCGATCACGGTGAGCTGGCGGACGCCGCGGGCGTGAAGCTGCTCGAACAGGGCGCCGTAGGAGGCCTGCGGATAGAATTGGCGCTTTGGGAAGGCCTGGTAGCGCCAGTGGAGGGAGCGGCTGGCGAGCTCGCCGACGAGGAGTAGCCCGGCGAGTGCGAAGGTGATGGCGATGCCGCGCCGGCCCTCGCCGAACGGCCGGCCGACGAAGCGGTTGAAAAGCACGCGCAGGCTGAGCGCCGCGAGGATGCTGAGCGGTGGGAACGCCGGCAGCGCGTAGTGGACGAGGCGGGTCGAGGAGAAGCTGAACACGGTGACGACGGCGAGCGCCGTGTAGAGCGACCAGATCGCAAGCGCGCGGCTCTTGCCCTTGATCTCGCGCAGGGCGAGCGGGACGAGCAGCAGCAGCGGACCGGCGAAGAACCAGCCGATCAACAGCTCGGTATAGAACCAGTGCGAGGTGGTCTTGCCGATCAAAGATTGGCTGAAGCGTCCGCCCATGTCGTTGTGGAGGACGGCGGCGAGGTAGCCGGGCGCGGCGGCTTCGCGGGCTGCATAATAAATGCACAGGGGAAGCACCGCGGCCGCGACGGCTGGGACGAATTGCTGCCAGTTGCGCGGCACGCGCGGCAGTCGCTTGTGGAAGGCGAGGTAGAGCAGGGGGCCGGTGCAGGGGATGAAGCCGGCGATGCTTTTGGTCATCGCGGCGGCTCCGAGCAAAGCGCCGATCGCGAGCAATTCGGGCAAGCGCGGCCGTGCGCGGTGGACGGCGAAGAAAAGCAGCTGCAGCGCGGCGGTGACGAAGAAGAGCAGGAGGGCGTCGTAGTCGGCGGTGCGCGCGCCGTGCTCACCGAAGAAGCCCGGGCTAAGCAGGAGGATCGTCGCGGCGAGGAGCGCGGTTCCGATCGAGCCCGTCACTCGGCGGACGAACAGGATCAGGATCAGCAGAGTGCCGAGCGCTGCGAGCGCGGACGGCAGCCGCATCGCCCATTCGGACGGTCCGAAGAGCGCCATGCTGCCGGTCATCAGCCAGATGAGAAGCGGAGGCTTGGTGTTCCAAAGGTCGGGCGCGAAGCCATAGGTGGTGACCAGGCCGAGGCCGCTCCGCCGCATCTCCAGCGCATTCACGGCGTTGCGCGATTCATCCCACAGGATGACGGGCGTGGTGCGCGCGTCGAGGAACAGGAACAGGCTTGCGGCGAGCAGGAAGGCGAGGATCAGCAGCCGATCGCGCCAGCCGCGGTCGAGCCGTGCGATCGATCCGGCGCTTTCCATCATTGCTTCCACGCCTGTGCTCCTCGGCACGAGCTATGGCGACATATGGTTAATGGAGCCTTCCGAACGACCAATTGCTGAACTCGCGCTGCTTCCGGACGTTTCAGCCGCAGCAGGAGAATGAGCATGAACGACAATGACAATGCCGGGATCGACCGGGACCGCACCGAAGGCAGCATCAAGAAGGTCGGTGGCGACATCAAGGAAGGCGCCGGCAAGCTGTTCGGCGACGAGAAGCTGACCCGCGAAGGCCAGGCCGATCAGGCCGAGGGCAAGGTCCAGAACGCCTGGGGCGGAATCAAGGACAAGGCGCGCGAGCTGACCGACGACGACAAGGCCTGACGCGCCCGTTCAACGACGCGAAGTTTGAGCCCCGTCGCGCAAGCGGCGGGGCTTTGCTGTGCGTGCGAGCGCTCATCCTCATCCTCATCCTCTTTGCTCCGGCGACAAGGATACCACTCTCGCCCTCCGCCTGCCTAAGCGCTAGCTTCCTGCTCAGGTGCGAGCAGGAACGTGGCAGTTGACGGAATATCTCATCCTGTTTGCGATCGTGCTCGGCGTGAACCTGCTGCCCGCCTTCGGTCCGCCGACCTGGTCGATCATCGTGCTCTACAGCATCAACTCTCACATGAGCCTGCCCCTGATGGTCGTCACCGGCGCGCTGGCGGCGGCGCTGGGGCGGTTCGCGCTCGCGCATCTTTCGAGGCTGTTCGCGCACAAGCTGTCGCAGAAAACGCGAGCCAATCTACAAGCGGCGCGCGAGTTGCTCGAGAAGCGCAAGCGCAACGCATTTCTGGCACTCGGCCTGTTCGCGCTTTCGCCGGTGCCGTCGGCGCAATTGTTCGAGGCGGCCGGGCTGACCGGGGTGCCGCTCGCCAGGTTCACGATCGCCTTCTTCTTCGGCCGGATCGTCTCTTATTCCATCTACGGCTTCACCGCGGAGAAGATGAAGCAATCGAGCCTTGGCGACACGTTCCGGGACAGCCTGACGAGCCCGCTCGGAATCGGGCTGCAGCTGCTGATGCTCGTCCTGCTGGTGCTGCTCGCCAAGGTCGATTGGGCCAAGATGCTCAAGCGTTAGCGCTATCAAGAAGCATTGATCTTCCCCGCCCGCCCGGTGCACAGGCGATGCAAGGCTTTGCAAACAGGCCGAATGCTCTGGGAGAGAGAGATGAAGATCGCGCGCCTGCTTGGCTTTGGGATGATTGCGTCGATTGCGGCGGCCCCGATCGCCGCCCAAGGGCCGACACCCGCGTACCGCAACAACGCATTGACGGCTGAGCAACGCGCCGCCGACCTGGTGTCGCGGATGACGCTGGAGGAGAAAGCGCGGCAGGCGGGCAATGACGCGCCGGCGATCCCTCGGCTCGGCGTGCCGGAATACAACTGGTGGAACGAGGGGCTGCACGGCGTTGCCCGCGCCGGTATTGCGACCATCTTCCCACAGGCCATCGGCATGGCGGCGACCTGGGACCCGGAGCGGATGCACCGCACGGCGGACGTCATCAGCACCGAATTCCGCGCCAAATATCTTGAGCGAGTCCACCCCAATGGCGGCACCGAATGGTATCGCGGGCTGACGGTCTGGTCGCCCAACATCAATATCTTCCGCGACCCGCGCTGGGGACGCGGGCAGGAGACCTATGGCGAGGACCCCTATCTGACGGGGCGCATGGGCATCGCGTTCATCCGCGGGCTGCAGGGCGATAATCCGCGATTCTACAAGACCATCGCGACCTCGAAGCATTTCGCGGTGCACAGCGGGCCGGAGTCCAACCGGCACCGCGAGGACGTCTATCCGTCCGCCAAGGACCTTGAGGACACCTA
The DNA here is from genome assembly GCA_039915925.1 of Sphingomicrobium sp. GTDB lineage: Bacteria > Pseudomonadota > Alphaproteobacteria > Sphingomonadales > Sphingomonadaceae > Sphingomicrobium. The sequence continues at coordinate 63,528 of JBDSMG010000017.1, read as the reverse complement.
TTTGCCGCAGTTCCGGGCGACGGTCACCGAGGGCAAGGTCGGGTCGATCATGTGCGTCTACAACGCCGTTTATGGGGTACCGGGGTGCGCGAACGAGCGGCTGCTGGCCGGCTATTTGCGCGGGAACTGGGGCTTCAAGGGCTATGTCGTGTCCGACTGCGGAGCGGCGGCGAACGTCTATCGCAAGGACGCGCTCCATTACACCAAGAGCGAGGTGCAGGGCGTCGCGCTCGAATTCAAGGCCGGCATGGACATCATCTGCGGCGATTATCGCAACGCCTGGTCGATGGAATATGACAATATCGTCAAGGGTGTGAAGAGCGGCGTGCTTCCGCAGGCGGTACTCGACCGGGCACTGACCCGCGCCTTCACCGCGCGCTTCAAGCTCGGGCTGATGGAAACGCCGCAGCAGCGTCCGTTCCTCAACATCGGGCCGAAGGATTATGACACGCAGGCGCATCACGGCCAGGCGCTGGAAATGGCGCGCGCGTCGATGGTGCTCTTAAAGAACGAGGGCAATCTGCTGCCGATCAAGGGCGAGCCGCGGACGATTGCGGTTATCGGCCCCAATGCCGACAGCCTGGATGCGCTGGTCGGCAATTATTACGGCAAGCCGTCGCGGCCGGTGACGGTGCTGGACGGAATCCGCGCGCGCTATCCGAAGTCGAGGATCCTTTATGCGGAAGGGACGGGCCTCGTCGGGCCGGCGGAGCCCGCGGTTCCGGACAGCGCCTTGTGTGTCGACAGCAATTGCGCGCAGCGGGGGCTGAAGGCCGAGCATTTCGCGGGCAAGGAGCCGAAGGGTGCGCCGGTCGCCACGGCCATCGAGCCCAATGCGCAAGTCAGCTGGACCGGCGAGGACCGCGACACGTCCACGCGCTGGAGGGGAACCCTGGTGGCGCCGGAAACCGGCACCTACCGCTTCCGCTTCGGAAGCGAGAACGGCTATCGCGTGTGGGTCGGCGACAAGTTGGTGGTCGACGAATGGGGCGTCGGTGACGCGCCGTCGATCCTGTCGGGAAGCACCGAGCTTCAGGCCGGGCGGCGCTATCCGATCCGGGTGGAGGCGTTCCAGTCGGGCGCGCGCGGCGATCAGAAACTGCTGTGGACGCTGCCGAGTTCGAACGGGGACGATGCCGTCGCGGCGGCGAGCCAGGCCGATCTGGTGATCTTCGTCGGCGGGCTGTCGGCGCGGGTCGAGGGTGAGGAGATGAAGCTTGAGGCGCCGGGCTTTGCCGGCGGCGACCGCACCAGCCTCGACCTTCCGGCACCGCAGCAAAGGCTGCTCGAGCGGGTGCATGCGACGGGCAAGCCGATTGTGCTGGTGCTGATGAACGGAAGCGCGCTCAGCGTGAACTGGGCCGACCAGCACGTGCCGGCGATCGTCGAGGCCTGGTATCCGGGCGGTGATGGCGGCCATGCGGTCGCCCAGCTGCTGGCCGGCGACTACAGCCCGGCCGGGCGTTTACCGGTCACCTTCTACCGGTCGGTGGACCAGCTGCCGGCATTCAACGATTATTCGATGGCGAACCGCACCTACCGCTATTTCAAGGGCGATGTGCTGTACCCGTTCGGATATGGGCTGAGCTACACGAGCTTCCGCTATTCGAAGCCCCGGCTCAGCGCGGCGACGGTCAAGGCTGGGAACAAGCTGACGGTGTCAGTCGACGTTTCGAACACCGGCCCGCGCGACAGCGACGAAGTGGTGCAGCTTTACCTGTCGCATCCGGGCGTGGTCGGCGCTCCGGCGCGCGCGCTGCAGGCGTTCAAGCGGGTGCATCTGAAGCGCGGAGAGACGGAGACGGTGGCACTTACGCTTGATGAGCGGGCGCTGAGCGTCGTTGATCCGCGCGGGACCCGGCGGATCATCCCTGGCAAGGTCGATGTCTGGGTTGGCGGCGGTCAGCCGGTTGCGCGTGCGGGGCTGAACATGCCGGCGGGCGCGAATGCGAGCTTCCGGCTCACGGGATCGAAGATCCTGCCCAAATAAGGGAATGGAGGCGCCGCGGACGGCGCCTCCACCCATTTGCCTTAGCGGCGTCCGAAATTGTCGTCCTCAAGCTCGGTCGATTCGGTTGAGCTCGTCGGCTCTTCGCTCCGCTCGCTGTCGCGGTCGAAGCCGAATGCGCCGCGTTGGGACTCATCGACCGAAGGTTCGCGAACATAAGAGCGAACCCGCGGGCCGCCCCGCTCAAGCTCACGCCTGCCTATGTTCCGCTGGTCGTCGACGAATGGTTCGCGGTCTTGCTCGGCCGTGCGCTGGCCGGTTTCGGCGAAGCGGTCGCGATCGCCGCTGCTCTGCGTGAAGCTGGTGGAGCTTTCGCTGCTGGCCGGGCTCGTCGAGCGTTCGCCACCGAATGCTGCGGCGGTGGAAGCGCCGGTTTCTGGCTGCCAGCCTTCGTTGCGCCATGACTGAGACCGTTCCTCCACGTCTACGGCGCCCGTTTCTTCGAGAAGGTCGCAGATGCGGTCGGCGTCCTCCTCGTTGTCGACCTGGGCGGTCAGCAGGAAATGGCCGCGGCGGAGGCCCTCGCCGTAGGTCTCGCGGTCGTCGTCGGGCAGGAACAATTTCTCGAACCAGTTGCGGTGTTCGCCGGTTTCGGACGATTCGCCGGTCGTTGCGGACTCGCTGCCGCTTTCCTGGTGAATGTCGACGTTCGAGATGTTGCCTGTCGACAGCAGGCGCTCGCGCGCCGTTTCGGCTTCGCTTCGGCTATCGTACATCGCTGTGATTGTGCGGGACATAGTGTTTTCCTCCTGGTTCAACACGCAAAACTTCCCCGCTCGGCGTCGGCTGCGTGCATTGCCGGCGACCCGATGCTCGATGATCCGGCCAGGTCGCTACGTCCGGCGGTCGTCCTTGGGCTCCTGCCGCTTAAGGACCGCTGCGTCGCGTTTCCTGGTCGAAACTAAATCCTTGTCGGTCATGTATTTTTCGACCTCTGCGGAGAGTCGCGGGGAATGCTGGTTCAACCCATGTAGGTCGGGCGCGTTCCGTCGCCGCGACGTCCGAACAGGCGAAAGGGATCGAGTGGAGGCAAGGCTGCGACGGGCCGTGGCGGCGAAACAATTAGTACGCCTTGAGAGCATTGCGGAGGTTCGGAGGCTCGCCTAACGCGCGGCTCGTGACCGCCGCAAACCACAATCTGCATTGGCCACTGCCGCTCGCTCCGCCGGAGCGCATCGGAATCGCGCGACTGGCGGACGTGATCGCCTGAAAAGTTGAAGTTCAGGCGATCGAAGGAGGCCCGCGCGAGCGCGGTCGCTCGACACGCTCGTCAAGGATCGCAAACTTCGGGCTGGTCGGTCGCTGCGGCCTTTGGCCTTCCCGTGTGGCGGCGCGTCCGCGCCTCGCATCCGGAATATGGTTATCGGGTGACGTTCGCGCTCGGGCGAAGCTTCTAGATCAGGCTCTAGGCCGGCCTGCGGGGGTGGCTCAAGCGGGCCGCGGCCGCTAGAGAGCGCGCATGTCGACTTTCACCATCGACACTTCGACCAGCCGGGCGACGCCGTCGCCGGTGCCGGGCAAGCGCATGACCGTTCCCGGCATCCGTGCGCGCAAGGCGGACGGGCGGACGGAGCAGCCGATCGTCATGCTCACCGCCTACACGATGCGGATGGCGCAGCTGCTCGATCCGCATTGCGACATGCTGCTGGTGGGCGACAGCCTGGGGCAGGTGATCTACGGCTTGCCGTCGACCGTGCCGGTGACGCTGGAGATGATGTGCGCGCATGGCGCGGCGGTGGTGCGCGGAAGCTGGCACGCCTTGGTCGGCGTCGACATGCCGTTCGGAAGCTATGAAGGCTCGCCCGAGCAGGCCTTCGTGAGCGCGTCGCGGATTCTCAAGGAGACCGGGGCGGCGGCGGTCAAGCTGGAGGGCGGGGAGGCGATGGCGCCGACGGTGGCCTTCCTCAGCGAGCGCGGCATTCCGGTGATTGCTCATGTCGGGCTGACTCCGCAGGCGGTGAACATGCTGGGCGGCTATGGCGCGCGCGGGCGGAGCGAGGCCGAAGCGGCGAAGATATTGAGCGATGCCAAGGCGGTGGCGGACGCCGGCGCCTTCTGCATGGTGGTCGAAGGGGTGCTCGAGGAGATCGCCAGCCGAGTGACGCGCGAGGTGGCCGTGCCGGTGATCGGGATCGGCGCCTCCGCCGATTGCGATGGCCAGGTGCTGGTGACCGAGGACATGCTCGGACTGTTCGAGCGCACCCCGCGGTTCGTGAAGCGCTATGATAACCTGGCGACGCGGGTGGGCGAGGCGGCGGCGGCTTATGCTCAGGACGTACGCGACCGGGCTTTCCCGACCGACGAGCAGACCTACCGGGCCAAGCCGTGACCGGAAACAGCCTTTGCCTTTCGCCGCCGAGCCGCTAGACGAAACCGCCGCCAGCTTCCGTTCATGCAGGGTGGGGAAAATGGACGGGGGCTGAGGCATTTTCCTTCACTGATTCAGAGGCAATTTCTTGGCGCTTGCTCCCGATAGTGGCGAATCCTTCCTCCGCGAGGTGGACGAGAATCTGCGGCGCGACCAGGCGCGCGATTTCGTCCGCAAGAACGGGCCGCTGCTGATCGCCGCGGTGGTGCTGTTCCTGGCCGCGATCGGCGGCTGGATCTACTGGCAGAACCGGCAGAGCGAAAAAGCCGCGGGCGAAACCGAGACGCTGTCGAAGGTCTATAGCGACATCGGCGCGGGCGACACCAAGACGGTGCCGGCGCGGCTCGACGTGCTCGCCAATAGCCGCCGGGCGGCAATTCGGGCATCCGCCTTGTTCACCAGCGCCGCCGTGGCGCTGCAGAAGAACGACCGCCCGACGGCCATTTCCAAATATGCGGCGGCTGCAGCGGACAAGGATTTGCCGGAACCTTATCGCGAGCTCGCGACCATCCGCCAGACCAGCCTGGAGTTCGATACGCTGAAGCCCGAGCAGGTGATCGCCCGGATGCAGCCGATGGCGCAGGCCGGAAAACCCTGGTTCGGAAGCGCCGGCGAGCTGACCGCGATGGCGCTGCTCAAGCAGGGAAAGAAAACCGACGCCGGCCGCATGTTCGCCGCCGTCGCAGGCGACCAGAACGCTCCTCAAACCATCCGCCAGCGCGCGGTCCAGATCGCCGGCACGCTCGGCGTCGATGCAAGCGCGGCGCTGTCCACAATAAAGCAAGGCCAATGAGAATGACGTCGAAGACTTTTCGTGTGGCAATTCTTGGGCTTGCGGCACTCGCCGCGAGCGGGTGCGGAGTGCTCAAGAAGGGCGGCCCCAAGACGCCGGTGCTCGGCGACCGGGTGCCGGTGCTGACATCCGAGCTTGGAGTGGAAGTCGATCCGGCGACGGCCGCCTTGCCGATGACCCTGCCTGCCGCCGTCGCCAATGGCGAATGGGCGCAGCCGGGCGGCAATTCACAGAAATCGATGGGCCATCTGGCGCTCGGTTCGGCGCTCGGCCAGGCTTTTGCGGTATCGATCGGCTCGGGAAGCTCGTTGAGCGCGCGGCTCAACTCCGCGCCCGTGGTCGCCGGCGGGCGGGTCTATACGATCGACACCAAGGCGGTCGTGCGCGCGTTCGACGCACAGACGGGTGCTGCCGTGTGGCAGACGCAGTTCGGCACCGACAAGGGCAATGACTCCTCGCTCTACGGCGGCGGCGTCGCCTTCGACGGCGGGCGCATCTATGCGACCAACGGTCTCGGCTTTGTCGCCGCGCTCGACGCCACCAACGGCGGAATCGTCTGGCAGGTCCGCCCGGGCGGACCGCTGCGCGGTGCTCCGACGGTGGCGCTCGGAAGCGTCTATGTGATGAGCCAGGACAATCAGCTCTATTCGCTCAAGCAGGCGGACGGGTCGATCGACTGGAACGTCCCCGCCTCGCTGGAAATCGCGGGCGTGTTCGGAACCGCTTCGCCAGCGGTCGGGCAGGGCACGGTCGTCGCGGGCTTCTCGTCCGGCGAACTCAATGCCTATCGTTACGAGAACGGCCGACCGGTTTGGCAGGACGCGCTTTCTCGCACGACCATCAACACCAGCGTTGCCACCTTGTCCGACATCGATGCTGACCCGGTCATCGACAATGGCCAGGTGTTCGCGGTCGGTCAGGGCGGACGCATGGTCGCGCTCGAACTGATCAGCGGCCAGCGCATGTGGGAACTCAACATCGCCGGCATTTCGACGCCGTGGGTGGCGGGCGACTGGGTGTTCGTGGTCACCGACGACGCGAAGCTGATCGCGATCGCCCGCAATACGGGCAAGATCCGCTGGATCAGCCAGCTCCGCCGCTTCCAGAAAGAAAAGTCGAAGAAGGGGCAGATCAGCTATTCGGGTCCGGTGCTCGCCGGGCAGCGGCTGATCCTGGCGGGCTCGAACGGAGCGCTGATCAACGTGGATCCCGCGACCGGGGCGGTGCAGACGCAGACCAGCGTCGGCGCCGACGTCAGTCTTTCGCCGGTGGTGGCGAACCAGACGCTTTACATCCTCGACGACGACGGACGCCTGCACGCGTTTCGGTGAGCCGCGCTCGTCCCTGTCGCGCAGCGATGGGGAGGTGGCAAGGAGGCGCTTTATGCCTCTTGAGTTGACCGGCGCTCCGCAAGCCTCCACTTGGCGCGCATGCCGCTTCCCACCGTTGCCATTGTCGGCCGACCCAATGTCGGCAAATCCACCTTGTTCAACCGCCTCGTCGGCAAGAAGCTGGCGCTGGTCGACGACCGGCCCGGAGTGACTCGCGACCGCCGCGAGGGCGAGGGGTCGCTGATCGGGCTGGAATTCCGCGTGATCGACACGGCCGGCTTCGAGGATGAGGATCCCGCCAGTCTTCCGGGGCGAATGCGCAAGCAGACCGAAGCGGCGGTGCGCGATGCCGATGTGGCTTTGTTCCTGATCGACGCGCGAGAGGGGCTGACGCCGCTCGACGAGGAAATCGGGCGCTGGCTTCGCGCCGAGGACACGCCCGTGGTCGTCGCTGCCAACAAGGCGGAGGGGCGGTCCGGTGAGAGCGGGCGGCTGGAGGCGTTCGCGCTTGGGCTGGGTGAGCCGATCGCGATCAGCGCCGAACATGGCGAGGGCGTGGTCGACCTGTTCGAGCAGCTGCGCCCGTTCGTCGAGCGCGAGGAAGTCGAGGAGGAGGAGGCCGACGATGAGGATCCGTCGGCGCCGCTGAAGCTGGCGATCGTCGGCCGGCCCAACGCGGGCAAGTCGACTTTGGTCAACCGGATGCTCGGCGAGGAGCGGATGATCACCGGGCCGGAGGCCGGAATCACGCGCGACAGCATCAGCATCGACTGGGAATGGCAGGGCCGCGTCGTTCGCCTCGTTGATACCGCCGGCCTGCGCAAGCGCGCGAAGGTGGACGACAAGCTGGAACGGCTTTCGGCGGCCGATACGCGGCGCGCGATCGATTATGCGGAAGTCGTCGTCCTCCTGCTCGACGCGACGCGCGGGTTGGAGGCGCAGGATCTGCGGATTGCCGATGCCGTGATCGAGGAGGGGCGGGCGCTCGTCATCGCGCTCAACAAATGGGATGTGGCGGAACATGCCTCGTCGCTGTTCAACGGCGTCAAGGCGGCGCTTGAGGAGGGGCTTTCGCAGCTGCGCGGCGTTCCGGTGCTGACCGTCTCGGCGATGACGGGCAAGGGCACGGACACGATCCTGGAGGTCGCGTTCGAGCTTCGCGAACAGTGGAGCCGGCGAGTCACGACCGGCGAGCTCAACCGCTGGTTCGAGGCTGCGATCGAGGCCAATCCGCCCCCGGCGCCGGGCGGACGGCGGATCAAGCTGCGCTACATCACCCAGGTGAAAAACCGCCCGCCGACCTTCGTCATCTTCGGCAACCGCGTCGACGAGATTCCGGAAAGCTATCGCCGCTATCTGCTCAACGCGATGCGACGGGACCTGAAGCTTGGGCCGGTCCCGTTGCGGCTAACGCTGCGCGGGTCGAAAAATCCGTTCGACGCGCAGAGGCGGTAGGGCGAACTCGCAATGTCTGCTCTGGGTAGAAAGCGGACGTACAATCATGTCATCATCGCTGCATGCCGAAACGTTTTTCCCGTCCCTGGTTTCGCTCAGGGTGGAAACTGATCCGTTCTTTTAACGCCGAAAGCAGAGGCGACTTCGCACGAGCGCTTCAGCTCATTGACGAAGCCGGCGAGATCGCTCCGCTGCAGGCGTGGTTTTGGGTGAAGCGTGTAAGCCTTCTGCTGCGGCTTGAGCGTGTCGAGGAAGCTTATCGCTGGTTCGATGACCTTCGGCAGCAGCTCAAGGATTCACCCAGCCCCGAACGTCAATATCTCTACCATTACTGCACCGCCATGCTCTCGATGATGCAGCCTGGGCCAAATCAATGGTCAGATGAGGCGAAGCAAGCGAACGCGATAAGCTGCGGTTGGTATGTGAAGGGTCTCCTTCCTATGATCTCACCTGACGAGTTACACGAGGGCATCAAACCGCGGCCGTGATAGCCGGGACCCGATGTCGGCAATGCGTCGAAAACGAAATCTCGGTCTGACGGTAACCACCGACGCGCTCGCCGCAACCGGCACTCGCCTCGCTAAGCTTGTCTTTACCCTTTCGGGCGTAAGGGAAGGCGTGGGATCCCGCCGAGGAATCGGCAGCATATGTAGTGGAGCGCATCGAGTTGGACGATCAGGAACTCGTTGACTGGACACATTTCGAGAAGAGCCGCGCCGAACTCGGGCCCGGCTTTATCCGAATCCTCAGCTATTTTCATGAAGACGGCGTGAAATCCGTGTCCCAGATCGAGGACGCGATGCGCAAGGAGAACACGACCGGGCTCGTCATTCCGGCGCACACGCTGAAGGGCGAAGCGCGTCAGTTTGGAGCAGGGAAGCTCTCCGACGTGGCCGAGCTGATCGAGAATACGGCACGCATCTGCATCGAAACGCATCGCTTCCCGGACGAACTCATCAAGGACGTGGTCGAGCTTCGGCGACTGTTCGAGCAGACGATTGCGATGTTCGACAAGGCGACCAACCCGCTGATCTCGCGCGGGCCGGCTCCGGTCTCGGGCGGATTCGGACGCAAGGTCACGAACCAGGGCTTCGGACGGCTTTAACAGAGCCAGCGGTGTAACCTCAGGCTTTCCAATATTTCCGAATCTAAGGCACCGCGCTCGGCGGCGGCGGGTTTGTCCGCACCTAGTTCGAAGTCCTGCGCCCCCTGACCGCGGCCGCCTCCTCGGGCGAGAGCTTGCGGATGTTGCGGACGAGGCAGCGCTGGCTTGAGCTTCCGCTCGCACTCGGGACCACCAGCTCTGCCGGCCGGCCTGTGCAGATGCGCTGGCTTCCACGGGAGACGATCCCGATATTCATTGCATAATCGACGTCGGGGCAGCCGCCGGAAAGACTTAGCTCCCAACTTTCCTTCGACCCGATGTTGACGATCGTCTTGTCATGCCCGGCCTCGCTGAAACCGGTGACGCTAGAGGCATAGAAGCATTCCTGCACAGGCTCGGCGATGCTGACGTCGCTGGCTGGCCGAGCCGCGCACGCGGTCGCCGCAAGAATGACAGGGAGGATGAAAATGCGTCGCACGGGATACTCCTGCCTGAAGCGCCCCTGGCGAAGGAAAACGGCGCCCCTTTCCAAGAGGCGCCGTACCTGGTCGCTCAGTTCGGCGCGCCGAACTTGAGTGTTACGCCGCTCATGATGCGGCGGCCACCATAGCGGAAGCGCGTGATCTTCGGAGTGCCGTCAGCGAAATGCTCATACGGACCCGTGGATTCCGTCTGCGCCTGTTTCGTCACGTTACGCGCCTCGGCGTAAATCTGGATATTCCTCGTGATATTGTACGATGCCTTCGCATCGATGAAGGTCGATCCGTCGATAAAGCGGGCCACGCCAGGGTTGTACCCCAGGGGGCCGTTCCCAAAAGCGTTGTTCAAACGGACGTTTGTATAGCCGTCGCCGGGGTAGTTGAAATCGATCGTGTTGCCGCCGCAAGGCGTGATGCAGCTGAACCGATCCGACCGCTTCTGATAGGCAACGCGCAGGTTGAGCTTGCCGTCGTCGTACCAGAGCGAAACGTTGGTGTAATATTTCGATTCGTCGACCGGAAGCATCACGTCCCCGGTCTCGGGATCACGCTGGCCAGAACCCGAGTCCGTTTTCACGATCGACAGATTGGCGTCCGCGCCCGTGTGACGCAGGAACCAGGGGAGGAAGGTGAAAGCGGTCTTGGCCCCGAATTCGTAGACATTGCGCTTGTAGCCCGGCCCATTCTCCCACGTCGGCACGTTGAACGCGAAGTCGGCCAGGGGTGCACCGGTAACCGGATCCTTCTGGTCGCTTCCGGCAAATGGGAACAGCTCCTTTGTTACCGCGAGCTGTCCACCGATCGAGACGTCCAGCTTGCCGAGTGCGGCGGAGAACATCGTGTCCTTGTTCGGATACCATTCAAGGGAGAGGTTGTAGCTCTTTGCCGTGAACGGTTTGAGCCGCGGATTGCCGATGCGGCCGGAACAGCCGAAGGTGCCGGCGCCATTCGGATCGTCAAGTTCGGCCTCGACGATCGTGCAAGTGCCGCCAGGGAAGAGCCGGCTTGGGGCAGGACGGGCCACGGTCTTGCCGCCGTAAGCGCGGAACACGATTTTTTCATCAAAGGCCCAGAGATTGAGGTTTACGGTTGGCAGCCAGTCCGTCTTCGGCTTGGCATTGAACGTCACGTTCTCGCTGAACGATTGGGTGAAGGTCTGCCCCAAGGGATTGTTCGGGTCGACAAGCCGAATCGCGTTCAGCGTCATGAAGCCGGAGCCGATGACTTTGGTCATCACACCACGGATGCCGACGTTCCCGTTGAACAGCAGACCTAGCGGCAGGCGCTGTTCGAACTCCGCCATTGCATAGATGTTCTTCACCGTCTCGTCGGTGTGGTTGAGCGGCTGATCGTAGGTCTGGCCATCGCTGGCCATGCATTTCTTTACGCACGAAAAATTCATATTCTGCGCATGACCGAGCTGTCCGAAGAGCCCGGCAACGTCGATACCGGTCCAGAGGTCCGGAAGATCGCCGCGATTGGGCAGGCCGCTGAAGAAGGTCATGTCGCGATGCTCGAGCGTGCCCTGCAAAAGCGTGAGCATCTCGGCCTGCGTGAACGTTTGGACACCCGACCTGACGCTGGCAAGCGCGGTGCTGGGGACGTACCCATAATTGCACGACTGCGTCGACGTGGCGGTAGGCTGGCAGGCGCGGAAACTTCCGCGCACGTTCGCCGTCGGAACGACGATCGGCGGCGTGTAACAGCCTGCCGGAGTGTTGTTGCCCGTCGTGCAAGGCGGCGCATTTGCCCTGTACGTGCCGACTGCCGCCGCGACCGTATAGCCGCCGCCGCCCCAGGAATCGAGTTTTTGGTCGCGGAACTGTGCGCCCGTCTTGATGCGCGTGATGAACGGCAAAATGCCTTCGGTACGCAAGGCCACGTCAAGCTTTGCAATTTTTTCCGAGGTCTCGCCAATCCTTGGCGAATATTGAACGTTGAAACTGTTCGACACCAACGGCATCTGGCGGACCAGCAATTGCGGGGTCCCCGCGGGATTGTCGACCGTCGGCGCGGCGGCATTCTGGCCAATGCAAGTGGCCGGGTTGGTCCCGCCAGCAACGCAGGCCGGGGCTGCCAGCCTGACGAAATTGTTCATGTCCTCAAGATCGTACGGGGTAGCCGGCTCGACATTCCACAGCCCATTCGGCTGCACAGCCCAAGTCGCATTTCCATATTCGAAGAAGCGGCTGGTGCGCATGTCGTAGCGGGTTGTCGTGGCATCGGCCTTGCCGGCCATCGCATCGATTTCCAACCGGCCCCGGCGATATTCGGCGCCAGCTTGCAGATAGCGTGTCTTGGTGTCGATCGTGTTTGAGATCTGATCGACGCTCACGTTGTTGTGGGTCGTCGTCATTTGCGTGACATTATGGTTTTCATCGACCGTCACGCTGCCGGGGACCACGTTCACGACATGGCCGAGCGTAGCGTTGTTGCCGACGACGTTCAGGCCGTATTGAGGATCCAGCAGGTAATAACCGACGCCCGGCGTTCCAGGCGCGACGGATCGCACGCGCGGATAGCCGGTCGTTGTATCCACGAACGATCCATTGGGACCGAGCCCCGGGAGCGATCCCGGTGTGAAGGTACGGAACTTGTCGTCAACCTTGCGATTGGCCTGAGTGCCCTTCACGAAGACCACCAGATCGTCGTTGACGCGGAAATCGGCGCGGGCGTCGATCGAAATCCTTTTGTCGTGCTGCGACGGTGCCAAGGCACGGACCAGCGACGGCGAATAATCGTTCCACTGGTTGAGGCAGGTCGCCTGCTCGAGCACGCGCTCAGCTCGCGCAGCAGCTACGGCGGTTGCGGCGAGGTGCGGAAAGATCGTGAAGCACTGCGCCTTGGTGGTTGCACCGGAGGCAAGGGTAACGAGTTCGCGCGGAGTTAGGGTCGTCCCATCCGGAGCAGTGGCGTTAGCGATGGCGAGATCGGCATCATCGGTCCCGACCGTTGCCGGGTTGAACGAAAACGTCTTTTCCGGCGAGTTGTCGAAGTCGAAAAAGCGCACATAATTTCGGTTGTTGCTGGTGGTATTCTCCATGATGTGACCGTCGTTATGGATACCGTTATAGGTACCCGACATGATCACGCCCAACCGGTCGCCGAAGAATTTGTGGCTCGCCACGGCGGTAATATCGGGAGTGATCTGACGGTCCAGCGAGTTGCGCTGGCCACCAAGGCGAAGCGAGTAATAGGGTTTCTTGAAATCCAGGCCCGATCGGGTCTTGATCTGGATCGACCCGCCAAGGCCGCCCTCCGTCATATCGGCGGTGGAGCCCTTGACGACGTCAATGCTCTTGACCAGTTCGGCGGGGAGTTCGCGGAAGTCCGCGGAGCGACCGTTGTCGACACCAAGTGCGACGCCGTGGGTGCTCTGCACTCCGATACCGTCCATCTCGACGCGCACCAGATTCGAACTATTGCCGCGCACGGCGATGCCGTCGCCTTCGCCGAACTCGTTGCGATTCAGAGCCACACCGGGAACGCGCGAGACCGCCTCAGCGACGTTGCGGTCGGGAAACGAGCCGATGTCGTCGGCAACGATTGAGTCGGTCGCCGTTTTTGCACGCTTCTTGCGGTTGATCGCCGACTGCTGGCTCTGCCGCGTCCCGACGACGACGATCTCGTTCTTTTCTTCGACGGCTTGACCGCCGACGCTTGCGGTGGCCGGTTCCGGAACGGTCGCGGCCGGCGCGTTAGTTCCGGAAGACACCTGCGCATATGCGTTGGTGCTTCCGCACGCGACGACAATCGCCATCAGAGACGCGCCTGACTTCGCCAGGCAGGACAGTTCGATCTTCCGAGTCACTTCAAAAATCCTCCCGCTGTTTATGAACGGCCGTTTTCGGCTTCTGTTCTTTCCCGGACCGTCGATTCGCAGCCCCTGCGATTCGCCGTTTTCGAGTCCCTCATCCCCCTTGGAGTCGCGACCTTCCGCCCAGGCATTCACATTATGAAACTTGATTTCATCATGTATTCATGTCTGATCTTTGGCAAGCCGCAAAAGCGGAGACGGGGAGAGGTTCATGCGAACTGTGTCGTTTTGGTCCTATGCGGCCCTGCTGTGTGGGTCGGCGCTTGCACCGGCAGCGGCCGCGGCTCCGTCGTGGCAGATGGAAAAGCTCGACCGCGGAGTCGTTGCCGTTCCTTCGGGCGCCGGAGTGCTGGTCAGCTGGCGGCTGCTTGCGAGCGACGCGAAGGGAGCGGCGTTCAACGTCTATCGCGACGGGCGCAAGCTGAACGCCAAGGCGCTAACGGGAGCGACCAATTTCGTCGACCGTAATGCGGCTCTGACGGGTCGTTATTCCGTTGCCGTGGCGGACCGTCGCGGAGAAGGACGAAGGAGCGCGGCGGTGCCGGTATGGAGCAGCGGCTACCTGTCCGTGTCGCTCGACGTTCCGGACGGCGGAACCACGCCCGCCGGGGAAAGTTATAGCTATCGCCCCAATGACGCGAGCGTCGGCGATGTCGATGGCGACGGCCGCTACGAGATCATCCTCAAATGGGATCCGACCAATTCGAAGGACAATGCCTTCGGCGGCTATACCGGGCCGGTGATTGTCGACGCCTATACGCTTGAGGGGAAGAGACTGTGGCGCATCAATCTCGGCCGGAACATCCGTGCCGGTGCGCACTACACGCAGTTCCTGGTCTATGACTTCGACGGCGATGGGCGCGCTGAAGTGATCATGAAAACCGCAGACGGGACGGTCGACGGCACCGGCAAGGTCATCGGCGACGCGAAGGCGGACTGGCGCGCGGGCGGGGGCGAGGTCGAGCAACGTGACCGGACCGGAGCGACAACGCTTGCGGACGGGCGGATGGTGGCACGCATCGCGGGACGCATTCTCAAGGGTCCGGAATATCTGACAGTGTTCAACGGCCGCACCGGTGCGGCGATGGGGACGGTGCCTTATGTGCCGCCCCGCTCGAACAATGTGGAGCCGACCGCCGAGGAGCTGACCAAGACCTGGGGCGACGGTTACGGCAACCGTTCGGACCGCCACAATGCGGCGGTGGCTTACCTGGACGGAAAGCATCCAAGCGCGATCATGGCGCGCGGCTATTATGCGCGCAGCACGCTCGCCGCCTACGACTGGAACGGCCACAAGCTGTCGCTGCGCTGGCTGTTCGATTCGAGCGTTCCCGGCAACGAGAAGTTCGCCAGCAACGGCAATCACCAGCTGAGCGTCGCCGATGTCGACGGCGACGGGCGCGACGAGGTGATCACGGGCGCGATGGTGGTGGACGACAATGGCCGCGGGCTGTGGTCCGCCGGGCTCGGGCATGGCGATGCGATGCACGTCGGCGATCTCGATCCGGCGCGGCCCGGGTTGGAGAAGTTCGGCGTTCACGAGAATATGCGCCAGAGCGGCAATGTCGGTGCCGCGATGCTCGACGCTCGGACCGGTGCGGTGCTGTGGACGACGCGCGCGGAGAAAGACACCGGTCGTGGCGTCGCCTTCGATATCGACCCGCGCTATCCGGGAGCCGAAGCCTGGGCGACCAATTCAACGAACCTCTATGACGCGAAGGGCAATGTCATCGGCAGGCGCCCGAACCCGGTGAACTTCGGCATCTGGTGGGATGGGGACAAGCTGCGCGAGCTGCTCGACGGCAACCGCACCTACAAGTGGGACTGGGAGGCCGGTCAGAGCCGCGTGCTGCTCGATGCCGCCGGCGCGGGTTCGAACAACGGCACCAAGGCCACGCCGGCGCTCAGCGGCGACATTCTCGGCGACTGGCGCGAGGAAGTGATCCTGCGTGCGGAGGACGGCAAGTCGCTGCGCATCTATGCGACGCCTTATCCGACCGCGTACCGGATGCCGACGCTGATGCAGGACCGCCAGTATCGCGAGGCGATCGCTTGGCAGAACAGCGCCTATAACCAGCCGCCCCACCCGAGCTTCTATCTTGGGGAGACGGACCCGGCGAAGGCAGACCGGAGCTCGTTTGCTAAGTAGCTAAAGCGGTCCTGCGCATCGGCTGCAGCTTCATTCGCGACAAGCTTCGCCACAGCCATTCGAACGGGCCGTAGTTGAAGCGGTCGAGCCAAGGCTTCGACCAGAGCAGCATCAGCGCCCAGAACAAGGGCACCAGCAGCCACGCCTCGAAGCGCGACAGTCTGCCGTAGAGGCCAAGGCCGGAGCCGTTGAAGATCAAGGTCGCGAGAAGGCTGGTGCCGAGATAGTTGGTGAAAGCTGCCCGCCCGACCGCGGCGACGCGTTCGGCGATCAATCCACGCCCCCGCGCAAGCAGGATGATCAGCGCCGCATAGCCGAGCGCCATCACCGGGTGCGCGGGCATCGACCAGGTTTCGAGCGCGGTGACGGTGTTCGGGAGCTGGAAACCGGTCGCCCACACCCACGCCGCGAGCCCCGCCGACAAGGCCGCGCCGGCGGCAATGCCCCAGGTGGCGACTGCGCGGTAGGATGCCGGAGACCAGCGGCCGGTCAGGAAGCCGGACCGGAACCCGGCCATGCCCAGCAGCATCAGCGCGAACGTCTCGGGAAAGAGGCTGCGTAGGACATACACCGGGTTCCACAGCCGCGGTCCGGTCATTTCCGCGACGAACGCAGGCCAGGTCGCATGGATCGCGAGGTCGCGTCGGATCGCGTCTGCCGTCGGTCCGTAATAGCCGACAGCTTCCAGATTTCCCGAACTGCGGGCATACGCGATCTGCTGCGCGAGCCCCGTCGCTTCGACCATCGAGAGGAGGAAGGCGAGCGTATAGGCCCAGGCGGCCCAGGCCGCGAGCGTCGGCGCAGACGCTCGCCAGAACGCGAACACGACCATGCCGGTGAGGGCGTAGCTGGTCAGGATGTCGCCGAACCACAGGAAGTGGAAATGAGCGAAACCGAACAGCAGGAGCACGGCCATGCGCCGGTAATGGACCGCAACCGGCGACAGGCCGGCCGCCTCCGCGCGCTCCGCTACCAGCAGCATCGACGCGCCGAACAACATGGAGAACAGGCTGCGCATCTTCCCGTCGACGAAGATGAAATTGAGCAGCCACATCAGGCGGTCGGCGAGCGTGTGGAAACCGTAGACGGGCGGATTGAAATAGGCCGCCTCGATCATCGCGAAGGCGATGACGTTGACCGAGAAGATACCCATCACGGCGACCCCGCGGATCACGTCGAGCGTGACGATGCGGTCAGTGGATGTCGTCGCCATGAAGCCCCCCGACGAGCGCCTACTCCTTCGTCGGCGTCGACTGAAGCTGAATATAGTTTTGAAGGCCCATGCGCTCGATCATTTCGAACTGCTGTTGGAGCGTGTCGACGTGGCTTTCCTCGTTTTCGAGGATGTCGGCGAACAGGTCGCGGCTGACATAATCGCGGACGCTTTCGCAATGAGCGATCGCGCCGCGGAGCTGATCGAGCGCTTCATGTTCGAGCTCGAGGTCGGAGCGGAGCACTTCCTCGACATTCTGGCCGATGCGCAGACGTCCGAGCATCTGGAAGTTGGGAAGGCCGTCGAGGAACAGGATGCGTTCGGACAGGCGGTCCGCATGCTTCATCTCGTCGATCGACTCGCTGCGCTCGAACTCCGCCAGCTTGTGCACGCCCCAATTGTCGAGCAGCCGATAGTGAAGCCAATATTGGTTGACCGCGGTCAGCTCATTCTTGAGCGCTTCGTTGAGAAGCTCGATGACGCGTGCGTCGCCCTTCATTGCGGTCTCCCTGTTGAGGGTCCGCACTACCCCCGGAAAGCGCGCAAGGAAAGAGCTAAAAAACGCAGAAAACCGGGAAAAACACGCGAATGAGAGGCATTCGCAAACAGCGGATCACGCGGCTTTTGCGTCGACCCTCGTCATGTCGGAGCGGACTTCGTCGATGATTTCCTGCGCATAGGGAAGGCAGGTGCCGCACTGCGCCTCGCATCCGAGCGTGGCGAAGGCGTTGGGCGGGCAGGGCGCGCCGCCGCAGCGAACGACCGTGCGGAGTTCGTCCTCGCTAATGGCATTGCAGACGCACACGATCATGAGTCGCTTAATAGCGCTAATGCGACACACTCGCAACTAGCTTTGTGCGCGTGGAATATTCGTCGCGCTCCGCCACACGCGATCGGTGATGAAGGCAATCGTCATTCCGACCAGCACGACGTGCGCGAACAACTGTTTGGCAAGCTCGGCGGGATTGGTGCTCGGGAACGGCGCGCCGAAGCGGACGGGGAGGACCAGACCGTACATGAAGAGCCACAGGCCGAGGCCGTAAATCGCTCCGGCGATGAGCGGATGCCTGCGGATCGCCGCAATGTGCTTGTAAGCCAGCACGAACAGCGCAGCCATCGCCGCCATGATCGCAAAATGCACTGCGAGGCCCGTGGCGGCGCCCGGCGCGCCCCAGTCGCCGGCACCGGGGAAGGGCCCGCTGGCGACCGATCGCAACATGCCGCCCGCCTTGCCGCCTTTCACGCTGGTGTCGACCGCGGCCATGGAGATGTCGAGCGTCCCGGCAACGAACGTCGCAAGTGCAATGGCGCGGATCATGTTGGCCTCCCCGGTTTCGGGCAGGCTAACACAGCCGGGGCGAGAGTCTAAGCCAGCGCCGCGTCAGTGCAGGTCGCACTTTAGGCCGATCATGCCCCCGGCATGATCTGCGAAGTGCCGGGGGCACTTCGCACCTAAAGTGCGGCCTGCACTCCCATCAGCTTGGGGAAGAAGCCCTCATGCGCGGCGCGGAGGTCGGCGAGGGGGATATCCCGACCATTTACAACTAGGCTACTTCCGCCAGTCTCGCCCATCGACATGAATTGAACTCCGCGATCCATCAGGTCGCGCAGGTCGCGCATCGTGATCACGTAGCGCCCTTGGTCCTCTCCGAACCCAATTGCTGCCCCATTTAGTCCGTCCAACGTCGCGCCCATGCCCCCAGCGAGCGACATCTCCGCGATTGCGACTAGCAGTCCCCCGTCCGAGATATCGTGGACGGCAGTCACCACGCCATCTCGAATTAGCTGCCGAACCAACTCGCCCAACTTTCGCTCGGCTTCGAGATCGACGGGAGGGGGTGGCCCAGCAGAGCTGCCATGCAATTCGCTCAGCCAAAGGGACTGGCCGAGGTGGCCGCTGTTGATACCGAGAACTGCAATGGACTCACCCTCAGCCTTAAACCCAATCGTCGCGCTCTTTTCCCAATCGTCGAGCAGCCCGACGCCACCAATCGCCGGAGTCGGCAGGATCGCGCTTCCGCCGCCCGTCGCCTTGCTTTCGTTGTAGAGGCTGACATTCCCGCTCACGATCGGGAAATCCAGCGCGCGGCACGCATCCGCCATGCCTTCGAGGCAGTGGACGATCTGGGCCATGATTTCGGGGCGCTGGGGGTTGCCGAAGTTGAGGCAGTTGGTGATCGCGAGTGGCCTCGCGCCGACCGCGCAGAGGTTGCGATAGGCTTCGGCGACGGCCTGCTTTCCGCCTTCATAGGGGTCGGCGTAGCAATAGCGCGGGGTGACGTCGGTGGTCATCGCCAGCGCTTTTTTGGTGCCGTGGACGCGCACCACCGCGGCGTCGCCGCCCGGCCGCTGGACCGTGTCGCCGCCGACTTGCTGATCATATTGCTCCCACCCCCAGCGGCGGCTGGCGAGCGCGGGCGAGGCCATGAGCTTAAGCAAATCGGCGGCGATGTCGGTGCTTTCGGGCACGTCGCCGAGCGGCTTGACCTGCGCCCAGGCCTTATACTCCTCGCGGCTCAGGTGCGGGCGGTCGTAGAGCGGGGCGTCGTCGGCGAGCGGGCCGAGCGGGATGTCGCAGACGGTCTCGCCATTCCATTCGAGGACCATTCGGCCGCTGTCGGTGACTTCGCCGATGACCGCGAAGTCCAGCTCCCACTTGCGGAAGATTGCTTCCGCCTCGCCCTCGCGGCCGGGCTTGAGGACCATCAGCATGCGCTCCTGGCTTTCGGAGAGCATCATTTCATAGGGCGTCATGCCGGTTTCGCGGCACGGCACCTTGTTCATGTCGAGGCGAATCCCGGCGCCGCCCTTGCTCGCCATTTCGACCGAGGAGGAGGTGAGGCCGGCGGCGCCCATGTCCTGGATGGCGACGATGGCATCGGTCGCCATCAGTTCGAGGCAGGCTTCGATCAGAAGCTTTTCGGTGAAGGGGTCGCCGACCTGGACGGTCGGACGCTTCTCGTCGCTATTCTCGTCGAAATCGGCGGATGCCATGGTCGCGCCGTGGATTCCGTCGCGGCCGGTCT
This sequence comes from Sphingomicrobium sp., assembly GCA_039915925.1. Lineage (GTDB taxonomy): Bacteria > Pseudomonadota > Alphaproteobacteria > Sphingomonadales > Sphingomonadaceae > Sphingomicrobium. The sequence goes on along the minus strand of JBDSMG010000017.1, from coordinate 43,784 downwards.
TGGAGCCGACATAGACGATCGAATTGCCGATGCCGGTCGCGGCCGAGTAAAAGATCTTGTCGGTTTTCGCGACGCCGACGGTCATCGCGTTGACGAGGATGTTGCCGTCGTAAGCGGGGTCGAAGTTCACTTCGCCGCCGACCGTGGGCACGCCGACGCAATTGCCGTAGCCGCCGATGCCGTGGACGACGCCGCTGACCAGGTGGCGCATCTTGGGATGGTCGGGCCGGCCGAAGCGGAGCGCGTTGAGGTTGGCGATCGGCCGGGCGCCCATGGTGAAAACATCACGCAGGATTCCGCCGACCCCCGTGGCCGCGCCCTGATAGGGCTCGATGTAGGACGGGTGGTTGTGGCTCTCCATCTTGAAGATGGCCGCGTCGCCGTCGCCGATGTCGATGACGCCGGCGTTCTCGCCTGGGCCGCAAATCACCCACGGCGCCTCGGTCGGAAGCTTCTTCAGGTGCAGGCGCGAGCTTTTGTAGCTGCAATGCTCCGACCACATGACTGAGAAGATGCCGAGTTCGACCAGGTTCGGCTCGCGGCCGAGCGCGTGGAGGACGCGGTCATATTCTTCCGGGCTGAGGCCGTGCTCGGCGACGATTTCGGGAGTGATCATGAAGTTCATGGCCGAGCCATTAGCGGGCGGGCGGAGTCGGGGCTAGAGCGTCCCGCGGTAAGCAGCCATTAACCAGATGAAGATATGCACGACGGAAATAATGCGGGGTCTTCATGGCAGAATATCACGGCGATCTGGCGTTCAAAGTCGGCACCATCTACAAGAGCCGTGACGAAGGAAACTATTTCGTCGCGATCTTCCTGCTTCTGACTATGGGACTGCTCGGCGCACATCGGTTCTACTTGAACGACCATCGCGGCGGATGGATGTATTTTACCCCTTTCGCAATTGCCGTGTTTGTCGGGTTCGCAATGCTGAACGCGACGATTCTTCTCTGGGAGGTGGCCGCAGCCAGCATCTTTCTGATCTGTGAGCTGATCTACTTCGTGTACAAGATCGTCTCGCGCTGAACGGACCGCGCTGCACATAAAAAACCCCCGGCGGGTGAGGCCGGGGGTCTTCTGAATTTGGTCGGCAGCTTAGGCCTTACAGCTTTGTCCCTTGTAGGTGATCGTCGATGCCTTCGAGTCGCCAGTCAGGTCGGCGGAGCCAGTCGGAATCGCAGTGACGGCGTCACCGACCGCATCGCGGGTCTTCTTGGCGCGAGCGCTGCCGTCGCTCATCCAGTCGATATAAACGACGCTGTTGTCCTTGCAGCGATAGGACTTGCTGGCGGTGATGGAGGGCGGAAGCACGACCGGAGCGGCTTCGGCCAGATTGTTGGCTTCGGCGGCGTTCGCGGCGGCCTGATCGGACTTGTTGCAGCCGGCTAACGCAGCGGATGCGGCAAGCGTGAGGGTGAGGAGCGTGCGAGTCATAGAAGTGGCGCTTTCGCGTTGCAAAAGGCAACCGTCAAGGGCGAGTGCTTGCATTGTCCATCAGCGGGTCATAGCTTGCTGCCAATGGTCGAAAACGCCGGCACCAGTGCGCAGCGGATCCGCATCGGCCTGACCGGCCTCGCGTTCGCCTTCCTGCTCGTCCTGCTCGGGTCCGCGATCCTGCGGTCCGGACAGAGCGATGAGCCGAGTTCGGTGAATGTGGCGGCGGGCAACAGCGCCAGCGAACCGCTCGCCGAGCTCGGAGTCGCGCCCGGATCGGCCGGAGCGCAGGCCAACAGCAGCACCTCCAAACAGGGTAAGTGATGCACCGCCGGTGGCGAGCGGTCCTGCTCGCGGCGGGGGCATTGTTGATCGTGGTCGGCATTGCGGGCGCCTTGTTCGCTTCGCACCAGCATGCGGCGCCGCCTTCGCGTGCCGAGGCAGACAAGCCGACGCTGCTGCTGCTGACCTCCCTGCCGCTCGTCTTTCCCGAGGAGTTCGGCCTGAAGGGCGGCGGGTCGCGGGCGCTCACCGCCTTGCGAGAGCGCTATCGGGTCAGGCCCATCGCGGTCGCCGATGCGGCGAGCCTGAGGCAGGGGCGGCTGCTGTTCATGGCCCATGCGCTTGCGCAGCCGGCCGAAGCGCTGGTCGACCTCGACGCATGGGTGCGGGGCGGGGGCCATGTGCTGCTGCTCGCCGACCCCAGGCTCGAATGGGAGAGCAGCCGGCCGCTCGGCGACGCGCTGCGGCCGTCCCCGATGTTCCCCGACACCGGATTGCTTGCGCATTGGGGACTTCGGCTGGTTGCGCCCGAAACACCCGGACCGGCGGAGCGCCACATTGGCAAGCGCTCGGTCATGACGCTTTCTCCGGGTGCGCTTTCAGGAAAATGCGCGGTCTCGAAAGACCGGCTGGTAGCGCGCTGCGGCATTGGAAAGGGTGAAGCGCTGATCGTCGCCGACGCGGATTTCCTGAACGTCGAGCAGTTGGACGGGAAGGGCGATGAGAACCTCGACGCCTTGCTCGAAGCGCTTGCAAGCGTCGAGCCGAAGTGATTCTCACCCGAGTCGCTTAGTCACAGACTTATCCACAGGGGTTTCCGATCGAGAACAAGCCAAGAACATCCCTTGTTTTCCCGCGTGATTTGCCTCTATAGCCCATCAATTCCCATGTAGTGGCATGAAAACCCATTGTATCCCCATCGACGTTGAGTTACCAACACTGAACGTAGCGCGGGGCTGACCCAAGGATTGCGATTCGAACGCGGGTGTCCGCGTGGGGGGAAGCTTTGCGCCGCGAACAGGGAGTGGTCGTGGCTTTAGAGCATCTGTTCCAGGGCAGTGCGCTTAATGCGGTCGACGCGAAGGGCCGCGTCTCCGTGCCCGCCTTCCTGCGCTCGGTGATCGAGCGCCGCGGCGATGCCAAGACCATCGTCCTTGCCAAGCACGAGAGCTTCCCAGCTTTGAGCGCCTATGATCCCGCTTATGCGGCGCTGAAGCATGCCAAGCTCGAACGGCTGCTGGAAAAAGAAGAGACCAGCCCCGAAGCGCAGCTGGAATATCAGCAGCGTAACCTGATGGCTTTCGCAGCCACCGAGGAAGTGCCCTACGACAGCTCCGGCCGCATCGTCTTCCCGCCGATGATGCGCCGCAAGGGCAATATTGAGGATCTCGCGCTCTTTCTTGGCACCGGCGAGACCTTCCAGATCTGGAATCCAACGCTTTTCCTCAAGGACAGACATGTCCCCGAGGATCTCAAGGACATCTGCCGCTACCGGCTTGAGGAACGGGGGTTGAGCGCATGACCCGCGCGTCCCCCAACACCCGTCCTCATCACGTCCCGGTGCTGGTCGATGCCGTCGTCCAGGCGCTCGCCATTGCCCAAGGCGAGATCCTGGTCGACGGGACCTTCGGAGCTGGCGGCTACACGCGCGCCATGCTCGAAGCGGGGGCGGGACGAGTGATCGGCTTCGACCGCGATCCGGATGCGATCGCGGAAGGGGCCGAACTCGTCCCGGACCCGAAGCTGACTTTGATCGAGGAGCGGTTCAGCCAGATGGACCGCGTCCTCGCCGAGCGCGGAATCGGGCTGGTTGACGGCATCGCGCTCGATATCGGCGTCTCGTCGATGCAGATCGACCGCGCCGAACGCGGCTTCTCCTTCCAGTCCGACGGCCCGCTCGACATGCGGATGAGCCAGGCGGGCTTGAGCGCCGCCGAATTCCTCAACGAGGCTGACGAAGCCGAGATCGCGCGAATCCTCAAGGATTATGGCGAGGAGCCGCGCGCACGATCGATCGCTCGTGCGATCGTTGCCGCCCGCCCGATCGAGCGCACCGGCGAACTGGCCGCGATCGTCCGCCGCGCTGCCCATTTTCGTCCGGGCCAGAAGAGCGATCCCGCAACCCGCACGTTCCAGGCGATTCGCATTCATCTCAATGCCGAGCTCGAGGAACTGGAGCAGGGCCTGGCCGCCGCCGAGCGCGCGCTGCGGCCTGGTGGGCGCCTCGCGGTCGTAACCTTTCACAGCCTCGAGGACCGCATCGTGAAGCGCTTCCTCCGGGAGCGCAGCGGTTCGACGCCGGCCGGTTCCCGCCATCGTCCGGAGGTGGTCGCGACCAGGCAACCGACGTTCGAAGCCGTCGCCAAACCCGTCAGCCCTTCGGAATCCGAACAAGCCCGCAACCCGCGCGCGCGGTCAGCCAGGTTGCGCAGTGCCGTGCGTACGGCCGCACCATTTTGGGGAAGCATGCAATGAGCGTCCGCAGCTTCAAGTCCGTGTTCATGGTGGCCAGCTGCGCGGGTGCCGCGCTCGGCTGCTATCTGGTGTCACTGCGAGTGGCGACCGAGCGTGCGTCGCTGGAGGATGTCGAGACTCAGATCGTGCTCGCCCAGCGCGACCTTCGCCTGCTGCAGACCGAGATCGGCACGCGCGGCCGCCTTGCTCAGCTGGAGCGGTGGAATGCCAGCGTGATGGCCCTGTCGGCGCCAAAGGCCGATCAGTTTCTCGACGGCACGTTCCAGCTGGCCCAGCTTGCGGCGCCTGAGCACAAGCCGGCGGTCGAGGCTCCGGTCGTGCTGGCCTCGGCTCCGAAGCCGGAGCCGCGGACTGTCATCGACGGCGATGGCGACATTGGCTCGCCAAATGCGCAACCTGCGCAATCCGGCCCGGCGGCCCTGATGCATGAGGCGAGCCTCAGGCAACCCGATAAGCTAGCTGCGCCGGCGGCCCGGCCGGCAACCGCGCCTCAGAAGATCGTGGCGGCCGCCGAGTCCAAACCGCCCATCAAGGCCCAGGTAAAGACGCCGCCCAAGTCGGACGTGAAACGGGTGGCCGCATCGACCGCCAGGCCGAAGATTTCAGCGATCGATCCGCTCGCACCGGCTGCGGTTGAGGCTTCCCCGAAAAAGCTGGCTGCTCTAGGCAAGTCTTCGACCCCGACCAGAACCAAGGATTCGGCCAAGAAGCAATGAACGCGCCGACACCCGCTCTCGTCGCAGCACGGCCCGAGCGGCTCCGTTTGGTCGGCCAGCGCCGCCAGATTCTGGCGGTCATGCATCAGCGCCTGATGATCGGAATGCTGATCTATGGCGGGATCATCGCGCTGATCGTCGCGCGCATTCTCTATCTTGCGGCGTTCGGGGAGCATGCCGGGCGCAAGGTCGGTCTTACGAGCCTCGTTCCCGAGCGCGGTGACATCGTCGACCGCGACGGCCAGCCGCTTGCGCGGACGATCGACGCGTGGACCATCGCGCTGCAGCCGACGAAGGTCATCGGGGACAAGCTTGAACTGGCGCGCGCGCTCGCCCGGCTGATGCCGGAGCAGGACGAAGCGCAATATTTCGCGATGCTGAAGTCGGGCAAGCCGTTCTTCTATCTGCGGCGGCGCGCATCTCCCGCGCTGGTGGAGGCGGTCAACGCGCTCGGCGAGCCGGGGCTGGCACTGCAGCGCGAGCCGGACCGGCTGTACCCGCAGACCAGCCTTGCCGCGCACGTGATCGGCTACACGGACGTCGACGGACATGGCGTTGCGGGCATGGAGCGCGCGTTCGACCAGCAGCTTGCCGACCCGGCCTCCCGCAATCAGCCACTGACGCTGTCGATCTCGAGCCGGATCCAGCAGGCACTGGAGCATGAGCTGCTCGAGGCGATGACCCACTTCTCGGCGATCGGCGCCGCCGGAATTGTGATGGACATCCACACCGGCGAAGTGCTTGCGATGACCTCGCTTCCGCAGCTTAATCCCAATGCGGCCGGCCGAGGATCGGACGAGGCGCGGTTCAATCGGGCGACGCTCGGCGTCTACGAGCTCGGATCGACCTACAAGCCCTTCACGGTCGCGATGGCGATGGACTCCGGCATCATCAAGTCGTTCGGCCAGATGTACAGCTGCCCCGACGAACTGCACGTCTATGGCCATGTCGTCCACGACACTCATCCTTACGGGCGGATGTGTTCGGTCGCCGAGATCATGAAGGAAAGCTCGAACATCGGAACCGCGCAGATCGCCGACCAGGTGGGAGCCGAGCGCCAGAAGGCATTCCTCAAGAAGATGGGCTTCCTCGATCCGATTCGCGTCGAGCTGAAGGAGCGCGGGCGGACGCTGACGCCGGGATCGCGCTGGGGCCCGTTCGAAACGATGACCGTCGGGTTCGGTCACGGTATCGCCGTCACTCCGCTACACCTGGCGACCGGCTATGCGACATTGTTCAACGGCGGGCTTTACCGGCCGGCGACGCTTCTGAAAGTTGGTCCGAAGCACCCGGTGCCCAAGGGCGAACGCGTATTCTCCGAGACGACCAGCTACAAGATGCGTTCGCTGTTGCGGTTGGTGGTGACTGAGGGCACAGGCAAGAAGGCGGATGCGGTCGGCTATCGCGTCGGCGGGAAGACCGGAACTGCGGAAAAGCTGCTGAACGGGCGCTATACGTCGTCCGCGGTGGTTACGAGCTTCGCGGGTGTGTTCCCGATGGACGAGCCGCGTTATGTGATGGTGATGATGCTGGACGATCCCAAGGCAACGGCAGAGACCTACGGCTTCCACACCGCGGCGTGGAACATCGGGCCGGCGTTCGGAGTCGCCGTCAACCGCATTGCACCGATGCTGGGCGTCCGTCCCGACAAGAATCGCGAGCCCGACATGTCGCAGGTGCTCCCCTTCGTTCACGAAAAAGCGGAGTAACCGCGGTGCGCCTCCGCGAACTCGCGGCCATCGATAGCGATTCCACGGTCACCGGCTTTGCGATCGACCATCGCAAGGTCGCGCCGGGCACGGTGTTCGGCGCCTTCCGGGGTTCGACGTTCAACGGCGAGGATTTCATCGCCGACGCGATCAAGCATGGCGCAGTGGCGGTCGTCGCGAGTCCGCAAGCGGTGGTGGATGGCGTTCCCCACATTGCCGACGCAGATCCGCGCAAGCTGTTCGCGCAGCTCGCCGCGAAATTCTATGCGCCTTACCCTCAGGTTACGGTCGCGGTGACCGGCACCAACGGGAAGACGTCTACGGTCGAACTGGCGCGGCAGATGTGGCGGATGGGTGGACACCGCTCGGCCTCGATCGGAACGCTTGGAGTCACCACGTACGACGACCAGGTGAAGACCGGGCTGACGTCGCCTGACATCGTGACCTTCCTGTCCAACATCGCCGGATTGCAGCGGATGGGCATCAGCCATGTGGCGTACGAGGCGTCGTCGCACGGGCTCGACCAGTATCGCTCCGAAGGCGTTCCGCTGAAGGCGGCGGCGTTCACGAACTTCAGCCGCGACCATCTCGATTATCACGAGACGATGGACTCCTATTTCGCGGCCAAGATGCGGCTGTTCGACGAGGTTCTGCCCGACGGCGGAGTGGCGGTCGTGTGGACCGGCGATGCGAAATCGGGCGACGTTATCGAGCGCGTGCAGAAGCGCGGACTTCAGCTGCTGACCGTTGGGCCGGGCGCGGCGACGATTGCATTGGTCGAGCAGACTGCGACGCCCCTTGGGCAGGTGCTGATCCTGGAACATGCGGGCAAGAAGCACAGGCTCTCGCTGCCGCTGATCGGCGCCTATCAGGCGGCCAATGTGCTGGTCGCGGCAGGTCTGGTGATGGCGACCGGTGGAGAATTCGCTTCGACCTTCTCCGCGATGGGGCGGGTGGCGCCTGTGCGGGGGCGGCTCGAGCGCGCGGTGATCAGCCGCGGCGGAGCGCCCGTTTACGTGGACTATGCGCACACGCCGGACGCGCTTGAGGCCGCGATTGCAGCGCTGCGCCCGCATGTCGAAGGCAAGCTGATCACGGTGTTCGGTGCCGGCGGCGACCGCGACAAGGGCAAGCGTCCCGAGATGGGGGCGGTGGCCGCGCGCCATTCCGATCTGGTCATCGTCACCGACGATAACCCGCGGACGGAAGATCCGGCGAAGATCCGCGCCGAGATATTGCAGGGCGCTGCCGATGCGATCGAAATCGGTGGGCGGCGGGAGGCGATTGCCGAAGCGCTCCGGCTCGCGGGTCACGGCGACATCGTTCTGCTCGCCGGCAAGGGCCATGAGACGGGACAGATCGTGGGCAAGCGCGTGCTTCCCTTCGACGATGTGCAGGTAGCGCGCGAGTGCGCGGCGTGACTGCACTCTGGACCTCGGCCGAGATCGAAGCTGCGACGGGCGGCCGCGCGAATACTCCGTTCGAAATCACCGGAGTCACGTTCGACAGCCGCGAAGTTCGCTCGGGCGACCTGTTCGTCGCGATGCCGGGCACTGTGCATGATGGCCACAAGTTCGTCGCTGGCGCATTCGCGGCCGGCGCGGCGGGGGCGATCGTGTCGCGGCCGGTCGACGGGCCGCACGTCTTGGTCAGCGACACGGCGGCGGCTCTGGATGCGCTCGCCCGCGCTTCTCGCGCTCGATCATCCGCGAAAATCGTCGGAGTCACCGGTTCGGTCGGCAAGACCAGCACCAAGGAAGCGCTTTATGCAGCGCTCACGCGCTTCCGCCCGGGCCGGGTCCATCGCTCCGTCAAAAGCTACAACAACCATACCGGCGTTCCGCTGAGCCTCGCCCGCATGCCGCGGGATGCAGAGTTCGCGGTGCTTGAAATGGGCATGAACCATGCGGGCGAGATTGCGGCGCTGACACGCCTTGTTCGCCCGCATGTTGCGATCGTCACCGCGATTGCGCCGGCGCACATCGAGAATCTCGGTTCGGAAGAGGCGATTGCCGGCGCCAAGGCCGAGATTTTCGAAGGCCTGGAAGATGGCGGCGTCGCAATCATCCCCAACGACAGCCCCCACCGCGACCGACTGGTGCGCGCTGCCCGCGATCGCGCCGAACGAATCGTCACCTTCGGCCATGGCGATGCCGACGTGCACGCGCTCCATGCGGTGGCGGAAGGCGGCGGAAGCCTGATCACCGCAGCCCTGCTCGACTGCGACCTTACTTTCACCATTTCGCAAAGCGGCGAGCATTGGGTGTCGAACGCGCTTGCGGTCCTCGCGGCCGTCGAGTCCGTCGGCGCCGACGTGGCGCTTGCCGGGCTTGCGCTTGCCGACATGACCGGGCTGAAGGGTAGGGGACAGCGGTTCCGGGTGCGACTTGGAAGCGGGGAAATCCTGCTGATCGACGAAAGTTACAACGCCAATCCGGCCTCGATGGCGGCGACCTTGAAGAGCCTTGGAGCGGAACCCGGCGCCGAGCGGCGGATCGCCGTGCTTGGCCCGATGCGCGAGCTTGGCGAGCATAGCGTCGCGATGCACGCGGGCCTGGCTCCGGCGGTGCTGTCGGCCAAGATCGACCAATTGGTGCTGATCGGCGAGGAGATGGCGCCGCTCGCCGATGAGCTTCGCGGAAAGATCGAGGTCGAGCGCGCGGCCGATGTGGAGCAGGCAACCGAGGCGCTGCTGCGCCGGGCCCGGCCGGGCGATGCCATCCTCGTCAAGGCGTCGAACTCGGTTGGGCTTGCCAGGCTGGTCGAACGTATGGCTGGAGGGGCCTGATGCTTTACGTGATCGCGGAACAGCTCGGGTTCCCCGGCCTGCTCAACCTCATCCGCTACATCAGCTTTCGCGCCGGTGCGGCGAGCGCGACCGCGCTTCTGATCGGGCTGCTGCTGGGGCCGAGCTTCATCAGCTGGCTGCGCGTGCGGCAGGGCAAGGGCCAGCCGATCCGCGCCGACGGCCCGCAAAGCCACCTCGCCAAGCGCGGCACGCCGACCATGGGCGGCTTGCTGATCCTGATTTCGATGACGACGTCGATCCTGCTGTGGATGCAGTTGGACAAGCCCTATGTCTGGGCTTGCCTTTTGGTCACCTGCGGCTTCGGACTGATCGGGTTTCTCGACGATTATGACAAGGTGAAGAAGGCCTCGCACAAAGGGCTTTCGGCGAAGATGCGGCTGCTTCTGGAATTCCTCATCGCGGGGTCCGCCACCTGGCTGATCGTCCGCACCGGCAATACCGACCTGTATCTGCCGTTCGTTCAGGGCCCCGTGCTCGATCTCGGCTGGTTCTACATTGCGTTCGGAGCGTTCGTGATCGTCGCGTTCGGCAATGCCGTGAACCTCACGGATGGGCTCGACGGCCTTGCGACGATGCCGGTGATCATCGCCAGCCTGGCTTTCGTCCTGATCGCTTATCTGGTCGGCAACGCCAAGTTCGCCGAATACCTCGGCATTCCCTACGTCAAGGGCGTTGGCGACCTCACCGTACCGCTGCTTGCGATCGTCGGTGCGGGCCTCGCGTTCCTGTGGTTCAACGCGCCGCCGGCCGCGGTCTTCATGGGCGACACCGGTAGCCTCGCCCTGGGCGGGGCGTTGGGTGTCGTCGCCGTCGCCACCCACCATGAGTTCGTTCTCGCGATCATCGGCGGGCTGTTCGTGGTTGAGGCGTTGTCGGTGATCATCCAGGTGCTGGTCTACAAACGCACCGGCAAGCGGGTGTTCCTGATGGCGCCGATCCACCACCATTTCGAACATCTCGGCTGGTCGGAGCCGACGGTCGTCATCCGTTTCTGGATCATCAGCTTCGTGCTGGCGCTCGCGGGCCTCAGCACTCTCAAGCTGCGGTGATCACGGCACGCGCGTTCGCGGGCAAACATTATGCGGTTTACGGGCTTGCCCGATCCGGGCTTGCAACGGTCGAGGCGCTGCTTGCGAGTGGTGCGCGGGTCACGGCGTGGGACCGAGATGATGAAGCTCGAGAGAGAGCTGTCGACCGAGTAATGGAGCTCTCCCACGCTCTCGATCGGGCCGAACTCAAACTTCTCGATCTTGATACTGCCGAGCTATCCCAATTCACGAGTCTGGTCGTCACGCCCGGCCTTCCCCTCAACCGCCACCCGATCGCCCAGCGCGCGCGAGATGCCGGCGTGGAGATCATCGGCGATATCGAGCTGTTCGCGCGCGCCCGGCCCGAGCTTCCGCCGCACAAGGTGGTCGGGATCACTGGTACCAACGGCAAGTCGACGACGACCGCGCTGGTCCACCACATCCTGCAGACCGCGGGCGTGCCGACCACCATGGGCGGCAATATCGGCCTTCCGATCCTGTCGCAGGACCCGCTGCCGAAAGGCGGCGTCTATGTGCTGGAACTGTCGAGCTACCAGATCGACCTGACCCAGAGCCTCGATTGCGATGTCGCCGTGCTGCTCAACATCACGCCCGATCATCTCGATCGGTACGAGAGTTTTGAGGCTTATCGAGATTCGAAGTTGCGCCTCTTCGAAATGCAGTCCCACGACCATTTGGGCGTTGTCGGTACTGCTGAGCTCAAGCCGGTTCTCTTCGACGGGGCGAGTGGCCCGGGACAGTGGTCCTTCCCGTCCGACGAGGGCATAAACCCGTACTTCCAAGGAGTCAGCCCCGCGCTGCAGGGACCACACAATATTCAGAATGCTTGGGCCGCGTTTAGTGCGTGTTTCGAACTGTTCATTGGACTAACCAGCGATCAAATCCTTGAGGCTGCTAAAACTTATCCGGGCCTGCCCCATCGCATGGAACGCATTCGCGACCGCGACGGCGCCCTCTTCGTCAACGACAGCAAGGCGACCAATGCCGAAGCGGCGGCGCCCGCTCTCGCCGCTTACCCGCGCATTCGCTGGATCGTCGGGGGGCAGGCGAAGGCGGAAACGCTCGGCGACACGGACAAGCATCTCGACCATGTCGTGCAGGCCTATACCATCGGCGAGGCGGGTCCGATGTTCGCGCGGCTGCTCCGCGACAAGGGCGTGACCGTCACCGAATGCGAAACGCTTGAAAATGCGGTGAATCATGCCGCGAGGGATTCACTTAGCGGCGATGTTGTTCTACTCTCGCCAGCCTGCGCGTCGTTCGACCAGTTTCGCGACTTCGAACAGCGCGGGGACAGGTTCCGCGAGCTTGTGGGGGCATTATGAACAGCATCTCTGGAAAGCTGAAAGCATCGCCCTTCGCGGACCCGAACCGCTACGGCCGGTCGGACACCTCCGCCGCCGCCCGCTGGTTCTGGGAAATCGACAAGGTCCTGCTGCTGCTGCTCGCGGTGCTGATCGGGATCGGCCTGATCGCGGTGGCGGCCGCATCCCCGGCCACGGCCCACCGCTATTCCGGCGGGTCGGTCCGCTTCAACGAGCTCTATTATTTCTATCGCCAGATCGCGTGGATCGCGATTGGCATCCCGGTCATGATCGGTATCTCCATGATGTCGCGCGAACGGGCGAAGCGGCTGTCGCTGTTCGGCGCCGCATTCTTCATGGTCATGCTCGTCGCCGTCCCGATCGTCGGGCCCGAGATCAATGGGGCGCAGCGGTGGATCGGGGTCGGCTTTACACAGTTCCAGCCGTCCGAGTTTCTTAAACCGTTCTTCGTCGTCGCGATGGCCTGGCTGCTCAGCCTGCGCGAGGCAGACAAGTCGCTGCCGGTGTTTCCGCTGTCGGCGCTGATCACCGGCGCGGTGGCAGTGCTGCTGATGAAGCAGCCGGACTTCGGGTCGACCATCATCTACACCTGCGTATGGCTGGCGATGCTGGCACTGGCGGGCGTCAATTTCCGGATCCTGCTTGCTCTTGGAGCTGCGGCGGTGGTCGGCGTCATCCTCGCGTATTTCTTCTATCCGGTCGCGACCGCGCGCATCGACGGCTTCCTGTTCAACGAAGGCGACAATTTCCAGACGGAAAACGCGATGCGCACGCTGACCGCGGGCGGGCTGTTTGGAATGGGCCCCGGCGGCGGCACCCGCAAGTTCGGCCTTCCCGAAGCGCACACCGACTATATCTTCTCGGTGATCGGCGAGGAGTTCGGCCTGATCGCCTGCCTCGCCATCGCCTGCCTCTATCTCGCGATCGTCGCGCGCGTGCTGATCAAGCTGCTCGACGAGGATAACAGCTTCGCCATGCTCGCCGCGGCCGGGCTGGTGATCGAATTCGGGCTGCAGGCGCTGATCAACATGGCCGTGAACGTGCAGATCGCCCCGTCCAAGGGCATGACGCTGCCGTTCATTTCCTATGGCGGAAGCTCGATGCTGGCGCTGTCGATCGGCATGGGTTTGCTGTTGGCTTTCACCCGCCGAAACCCCTATCTCAGCCGGTCGCCCTATGTCGTGAAATGGAGCGGGGAGAGCCTAAGGGCCTAGACTGATGTCCAGCGAGACCGTGATGGAGACCAAGAGCCCCTTTGGGAGTGAGCGAGTGCAGCCAGATAGCCAAGCCTATCTGGCAATCGAGCGAGCGCGCCAAAGGGGCTCTTGGTCCCACTCGAAGGGCATGGCACTGTCGGCGCTGCGCTTCGTCGAAATGCTCGACCGGGGGGTTGCCCCGCTCTTCGCTCTTCTCCTCCCGCATCATCCGGCAGAGCCATGTCCCGGCCTCGCTGGACACCAGTCTAGGCCCTTCACCGCATGAACTTCACCTTGGCTGCCGGGGGGACCGGCGGGCACATGGTCCCGGCCCATGCGCTGGCCGCCGAGCTCAAGGCGCGCGGCCATGGCGTGATGCTGATCACCGATGATCGCGGCGCGCGCTTTCCGGGGCTGTTCGAGAATGTGCCGGTGCATATCCTTCCGGCCGGGCGGCTCGGCGGCGGGCCGATCGGCTGGGTGAAAGCGGCCCGGTCGGTGCTTGTGGGCCGAAGCGAGGCCAAGCGGCTGTACCGTGAGCACCGGCCGGATGCGGTGATCGGGTTCGGCGGCTATCCCGCATTTCCGTCACTGATCGCCGCGAGCGCGATGCGCATTCCCACGCTGCTGCACGAGCAGAATGCCGTGTTAGGCCGCGTAAATCGGCTGCTGGCCGGGGAGACGGCGGCGATTGCGACCGCCTTCGACGAGATCGAACGGCTGAAGCCGCGTCACCGGAGCAAGACCGTGCTGATCGGAAATCCGGTGCGGGAGGCGGTCGCCAAGTTGGGCGAGGTACCGTTCCCGGCATTCGACGAATATGCGCCGCTCCGGATCCTCGTGACCGGAGGTAGCCAGGGCGCCAGCATTCTCGGGCAGGTTGTTCCCGACGGGCTGGGACAACTCGATCCGTCTCTGCGCCGCCGCCTCCAGATCATGCAGCAATGCCGCCCCGACGATATCGCCCGCATTCGCGAGCGCTATGCGGAGCTTGGCATCCCCGCGGAGCTGACGACCTATATCGAGGACATGCCCGCCCGGCTCGGCGATGCGCATCTCGTCATCGGCCGCGCGGGAGCATCGACCATCGCCGAGCTGACGGCGGCGGGGCGTCCCGCAATCCTGATCCCGTTCGGTGCCGCCACCGACGATCATCAAACCGCCAATGCGCGCGAGATGACCAATGCCGGCGGTGCGCGCTGCATCGCCCAGGCAAACTTCAAGCCGGACGTGCTGGCGCGGCAGATCGAGGCGCTCGCCGCCGATCCGCAGGCGCTCGCCAATGCCGCTGCCCGCGCTTTGTCGGTCGGCCGTCCGCACGCCGCGCGCGACCTTGCCGACCTGGTCGAGCGGATCGGGCAGGGGCTTGCTCCGGTCGAGGTCGGGCCAGCTGCGATCCAGACCAAGGTGACCGGATTCGCGACGCAAGGCGTGCCCGCATGAGGGCGCGCTTTTTGCCAGGACGCCTTCAAAAATGAAGGCTTTGGGCACCGACCTCGGCACCATCCACTTCGTGGGCATCGGCGGCATCGGCATGTCCGGGATCGCCGAGGTGATGCACCACCTTGGCTACAAGGTGCAGGGCTCCGACGTCAGCGATTCCTATGTGGTCGAAGGGCTGCGCAAGGCGGGCATCAAGGTGATGATCGGCCATGACGCCGCCAACCTCGACGATGCCGCCGTCGTGGTCTGCTCAACGGCGATCAAAAGCAACAATCCGGAAATCGAGGCGGCTGCGCTGCGGCGGCTTCCGCGCGTTCGCAGGGCGGAGATGCTGGCCGAGCTGATGCGGATGCAGAAGACGGTCGCGGTCGCCGGTACCCACGGCAAGACGACGACGACGTCGATGATCGCCGCGATGCTGGATTCCGGCGGGCTCGACCCGACCGTGATCAACGGCGGGATCATCAACCGCTACGGATCCAACGCGCGGCTCGGGAAGGGCGAATGGTGGGTGATCGAGGCCGACGAGAGCGACGGCAGCTTTCTTCGCCTCGACGGCACGATCGCGGTCGTCACCAACATCGATCCGGAGCATCTCGAACATTATGGAAGCTTCGAGAAGGTGAAGGACGCCTTCGTCGAGTTCATCGAGAATGTGCCTTTCTACGGGCTCGCGGTGCTGTGCGTCGATCATCCGGAAGTGCAGAATATCCTCTCGCGCATCCGCGACCGGCGGGTGGTGACATATGGCTTCTCGGCGCTCGCCGACCTGCGCGCGGACAATGCGACGCCAGCGAATGGCGGCACCCGCTTCGACGCCGTCGTGCTGGAGCGTGACGGGTCGCGGCGCACGATCGGCGGAATCCACGTTCCGATGCCGGGCCGGCACAATGTTCAGAATGCGCTCGCCGCTGTCGCGGTCGGCCTCGAACTGGGAATGAGCGACGAGGCAATTGTTGAAGGCTTCAAACGTTTCGATGGCGTCAAGCGTCGCTTCAGCCGTGTCGGAGAAATCGGCGGTGCGGTGATCATCGACGATTATGCCCACCACCCCGTCGAGATCCGCGCGGTGCTTTCGGCGGCGCGCGAGTCGGCTCAAGAACGGGTGATCGCGGTCGTCCAGCCGCACCGTTACACGCGTCTGCGCGACCTGCTCGACGACTTCATGAATGCCTTCAACGACGCCGACATCGTCTATGTCGCGCCGGTCTATGCGGCCGGCGAAGAGCCGATCGAGGGCGTGGATGCGACCGCTCTTGCCGAGGGCATGCGTGCGCGCGGGCACCGGATGGTGAAGACAGTGTCCGACGCCGCCGACCTCGCTTCGTGCCTGCGCGATGTGGCCGCCGAGGGTGACATGATCATCTGCATGGGTGCCGGCGACATTACGAAATGGGCGGCGGGGCTGGCCGACGGGATTGCGAAGGCGAGGGCGAGCAAGTGAGCGAGTCCGCCCCCACCTCCGTTCGTGTCGAGCGAAGTCGAGACACGTCCGCGCAAGGTCCCTCGACTTCGCTCGGGACGAGCGGGGTCAGGGGCAGACTGACGGAGAACGCTCCTCTCGCCCCTCTTGTTTGGTTCAAGAGCGGCGGCGTCGCCGAACAATTGTTCGAACCGGCGGACCAAGCCGATCTGATTGCTTTCCTGCAGCAACTCCATCCCGAAGTTCCGCTAATGGCGCTCGGACTCGGCTCCAACATGATCGTTCGCGACGGCGGCGTTCCCGGTGTGACGGTTCGGCTGGGCAAGCCGTTCGCGAAGATTGACCGGCTAGATGATGTCACCCTGCGCTGCGGCGGCGGCGCGAGCGGGATCCTCGTCTCCTCGACCGCGCGTGACGCCGGCATTGCGGGCCTCGAATTCCTGCGCGGCATTCCCGGCACGGTGGGCGGCTTCGTCCGGATGAACGGCGGCGCTTATGGACGCGAGGTGAAGGACATTCTCGTTTCCGCGCGGCTCGTGCTTCGCGACGGCAGTGTTGAGGAATGGCCGCTTGAAAGGCTCGGTTACACCTATCGGCACAGCCAGCTGCCGGAAGGCGCGATTTGCATCGAAGCGACCTTGCGCGGCACGCCCGGCGACCCGTCGGAGATCGGCGCGGAGATGGACCGGATCGCCCAGGCGCGCGAGGAGTCGCAGCCGCTGCGCAGCCGCACGGGCGGATCCACCTTCAAAAATCCGCTGCCGCACAAGGCGTGGGAAGTGATCGACGCGGCGGGCTGCCGCGGGCTGAGGATCGGCGACGCGCAAGTGTCGGAAAAGCATTGCAACTTCCTGCTCAACCTCGGTAGCGCGACCAGCGCCGACATCGAGGCTTTGGGCGAGGAGGTCCGGGCCCGGGTGAAGGCGCACAGCGGCATCACGCTCGAATGGGAAATCCAGCGGATCGGCACGGAATGAACAAGGATATCCACGTCGCCGTGCTGATGGGCGGTTGGTCGAGCGAGCGGGACGTGTCGCTGACCAGCGGGCGCGGGGTTGCGTTTGCGCTGCGCGAGCGAGGCTGGTCGAACGTGACCGAACTCGACATGGGCCGCGACGTCGCGGCGCGGCTCGCCGAGCTGAAGCCGGACGTGGTGTTCAATGCGCTTCACGGGACGCCCGGCGAGGATGGCACCGTGCAGGGCATGCTCGAGCTGATGGGGCTGCCCTATACGCACAGCGGCGTGACCACATCCGCCATCGCTATCGACAAGGAGCTGACCAAGGCCGTGCTCGTGCCCGGCGGCGTGCGTATGCCGGCCGGGCAAGTCGTGGATAGCGCAAGCCTCCACGAGGCCGACCCGATCGCTCGGCCTTATGTGGTCAAGCCGGTCAACGAAGGATCGTCGGTCGGCGTTGCGATCGTCACTGCCGAGGGCAATTACGGCAATCCGATCGGCCGCGACGTCGAAGGGCCGTGGAAGCATTTCGGCAAGCTGCTCGCGGAGCCGTTCATCAAGGGGCGCGAGCTTACGGTTGCCGTCCTTGGCGACGAACCGCTCGCGGTGACCGAGCTGAAGCCGAAGGCCGGCTTTTACGATTATGACGCCAAATATACGGATGGCATGACGACGCATGTCTGCCCGGCCGAAGTGCCGGACGATGTTGCGCAATCGATGATGGACATGGCCGTCAAGGCGCACCGGCTGCTTGGCTGCAAGGGCGCATCGCGGTCCGACTTCCGCTGGGACGACGAGCAGGGCGAGGCCGGCGTCTATTTGCTCGAGGTCAACACGCAGCCCGGCATGACTCCGCTCAGCCTCGTTCCGGAACAGGCGAAATATCGCGGCATCAGCTACGGTGAACTGGTCGAGCGGCTGATCGAACAGGCGCTTGCAACATGAGTGCGGCGCACGTCCGGCGTGGGAGTGCTCCGCGCGCCAAGCCGCGAAAGGCGCCGGTTCAGGTACCAAAGCGCATCGCCAAGAAGCTGCCGGTCAACCAGGCGCGCGCGAACAAGCTGGCCGGCGTTGCGCTGCTCCTGTTCATGCTCGCGATCGGGATCGTGGTACTGATCGCGCTCGGCATTCCATCCAAGGCAGCGACTTCGGCCGGTGCAGCGATGGGCCGCGCCGGCTTTGCCGTTAACGGGTACCAGATCGTCGGAATCAAACATATGCGACGTGAGCTGGTCGATGCCGTCGTCACCGACGAGCTTCATCGTGCGGCCGAGGCCGCCGGCGGCGACAAGCCCGCACAGCTTCTGGTCGACCTGTCGGCGATCCGCAATCGCCTGCTTCAATATGGGTGGGTGAAGGATGCGCGCGTTTCGCGGCGGCTTCCCGACACGCTCGTGATCGACATCGTCGAGCGCACTCCGGCCGCGCTGTGGCAGGACAATCAGCGGCTTGCGCTGATCGATGCCAAGGGCGTGGTGATCGACCGTGTTCCGATCACGCAAATGCCGGACCTGCCACTGCTCATCGGGCCGGGCGCGAACGCTCAGGCGGAGAGGCTCAACGTGCTGATGGCTGCGGTCCCCACGTTGAAGCCGCAAATTGCCTCCGCGACCTGGGTTGGCGGGAGGCGGTGGGACCTGAACTTCCAGTCCGGCGAGACCGTCGCCCTTCCTGAAGGCGATTTTTCCGCACGCACCGCGCTGCTCAAGTTCGCGGCCAAGGACAAAGCGACGGGGCTGCTCGGGCGGGGCATGTTGAGATTCGATCTTCGGCAGCCCGGCAAGATGACGGTCCGCCTGCCGGAGCCGGTTAAAGCGGCTGAACCCGCGACAGGCGCGCAGGACAGCTGACGCACGATGGCTCAGCCGACCGAACAGAAACTCATTGCCGCGCTCGACATCGGATCGTCGAAAGTGAGCGCGCTGATCGTCACTCCGGGCGAGGACGGGCGGCTGCGCGTGCTTGGCACCGGCCAGCGCGAGAGCCGCGGCGTCAAGCGCGGATATATAACCGACCTCGGGGCAAGCGAGCTCGCCGTGCGCGAAGCGGTTGAGCTGGCCGAGCGCATGTCGGCGGTCACGGTCGACGAGGTGTGGGCAAGCTTCGGCGCCGGCGGTCTCGTCAGCGACATCGCCAACGTCGAGGTTGAGCTCGGCGGCCACCAGGTCGAGCAGGGCGATATCGACGAGCTGCTCGCGCGCGGCCGCGGGGCGATCGACGCCAACGGGCAGGTCGTGCTCCACGCGCACCCGGCCCTTTACACAATCGACCGGGCGCAAGGCGTGCAGAAACCGATCGGGCTGTTCGCGCATCGGCTTGGCGTCGACATCCACGTGATCGCGGCGGACCCGGCGCCGCTCCGCAACATCGACTTCGTGATCCGCTCGGCGCACCTCGGCGTAAAGGCGATCGTCGCGTCTCCGATCGCTGCCGCGCTCGCGTGCCTCAGCGACGAAGAGCGCGAGCTTGGCGTTGCATTGGTCGAGCTTGGCGCGGAGATCACCAACGTGTCGGTGCATTTCGGCGGAATGCTGGTCGGGCTGCGCGCCGTTCCGATCGGGGCGCGGGACATCACCGACGACATCGCCTGCGCCTTCGGCGTCCAGCGCCGCGACGCCGAGCGGCTGAAATGCTTCTACGGGTCCGCGATGACCTCGCCGCGCGACAATCACGAGATGATCGAAGCGACGCAGATGGGCACCGAGCCTGGCTCGGAGCCGACCCGGATCACGCGCGCGCAGCTGATGATGGTGATCCGTCAGCGCGTCGAGGAACTGACCAACGAGATTGAGGCGGCGCTCAAGGCGCTCGGCTTCACCGGTCCGGTCGGGCGGCAGGTCGTGCTGACCGGCGGCGGTGCCGAGCTCAAGAATATCGCCGATTATATGCAGGGCGTGCTCGGCCGCGCGGTGCGTGTTGGCCGCCCCAAAACGCTGATGGGACTCCCCGATGCGCACAGCGGGCCTGCTTTCTCGACGCTTGTAGGGCTCGCGCTGCTGGCCGGGTCCGGGACCGGCGACATTCGCGACATTGCCACTTCGCCGATCGGCGACCGCAAGCGCTCGAAGGGGGTGGTCGGCCGGCTCGTGGAAGCCATGAAAGGCGGATTCTAGCGGCGTCTTTACGCGCGGCGCTGCGGCGTGCATTCTCCTATGTAGTGGGAGAGTTGTTCAATATGCGGTATTTGGGTGCGCTTGCGATTGGAGTGCTCACTTTGGCCGCGCCTGTGCGGGCGCAGGATGCTTCGAACCACGTGGCTTCGCCGCGACAGACGTTCAACTTCAACCACGGCTGGGTGCAGACGACTGGCGATCTGCAGGGTGGGCAATTGCCGGCGTTCGACGATCGGGCCTGGAAGCGGGTCACGCTTCCGAACGCGTTCAACGAGACCGAGGCGTTCGCGCGCGATATCCACCATTTGTCGACCGGCATCACCTGGTACCGCAAGCGATTCTCACTTCCAGCGGGGAGTGCGGGGAAGAGGGCGCTGATCGAGTTCGAAGGTGTTCGCCAGGCGGCCGAAGTGTGGGTGAACGGCCGTTCGGTTGCACTGTCGGAAAGTGGCGCGATGGCCTTCGGTGCCGACGTGACGACCGCACTCCGCCCGGGCGAGAATCTGATCGCGGTGCGGGTCGACAGTGACTGGAAGTATAAGGAACGCGCGACCGGCAGCCCGTTCCAGTGGAACAATGACAATTTCAACGTCAATTATGGCGGGATCACGAAGAACGTCCGGCTGCACCTGGCGGGGCCGGTTTACCAGACGCTGCCGCTGTTCGCGGGGCTGGGCACGACCGGCCAATATGTCTGGGCGGACAAGTTCGACCTGAAGCGCCGGGCGGCGA
This sequence comes from Sphingomicrobium sp., assembly GCA_039915925.1. Classification (GTDB taxonomy): domain Bacteria; phylum Pseudomonadota; class Alphaproteobacteria; order Sphingomonadales; family Sphingomonadaceae; genus Sphingomicrobium. Next base: position 23,120 of record JBDSMG010000017.1, on the reverse strand, counting down.
CCGTCCACACGGAGACGCAGGTGCGCAATGAGGACCGCGCACCGCACTCGCTGGCGCTCAAGGTCGAGGTCCGCGACCGCAACGGTGGCCGCGTCGGAGGCTTCACGAGCGCGCCCACGCTGATCAAGAGCGGTGAGACTAAAGCGCTGTCGGCATCCGCACGCTTGGCGCGCCTCAATTTCTGGAGCTGGGGCTTCGGCTATCTCTACACGGTCACCTCCAGCCTGATCGAAAACGGCCGCGCGATTGACAGTGTCGATACGATCACCGGCTTCCGCCAGACGCGCTTCAGCAACGGCATGGTCGAACTCAACGGCCGCGCGATGCAGGTGCACGGCTACGCCCAGCGCACATCCAACGAATGGCCGGCCGTCGGCGTGTCGATCCCGCCATGGCTCAGCGATTTTTCCAATGCCCTGCTAGTCGAAAGCGGCGGCAATCTCGTGCGCTGGATGCACATCACGCCGTCGAAGCAGGACGTGGAGTCCGCGGACCGGGTGGGCCTGATCCAGGCGATGCCGGCGGGCGATGCTGAGAGCGATACGACCGGCCGCCGCTGGGAACAGCGCAAGGAGCAGATGCGGAACGCCATCATCTACAACCGTAACAACCCGTCGATCCTGTTCTATGAGGGCGGCAACGAGAATATCAGCGAAGCGCATATGGCCGAGCTCAAGGCCATCCGCGACGAATATGATCCGCATGGCGGCCGGGCAATCGGATCGCGCGAGATGCTCGACAGCAAGCTGGCCGAATATGGCGGCGAGATGCTGTACATCAACAAGAGTGCCGGTAAGCCGCTCTGGGCGATGGAATATAGCCGCGACGAAGGCGCGCGCCTGTACCAGGACGAGTTCACGCCGCCATTCCACAAGGATTCGCCCGACTATAACCGCAACCAGGACAGCCATGCCATCGAGGATGTGAACCGCTGGTACGATTATTACCGCGTCCGGCCTGGCACGGGGCGCCGTGTCAGCTCCGGCGGCGTCAACATCATCTTCTCGGACTCCAACACGCATTTCCGCGGCGACAATGTTTACCGCCGATCGGGCGAAGTCGATGCCGTGCGCATCCCGAAACAGGGGTTCTTCGCGCACAAGGTGATGTGGAGCGACTGGGCCGACAGCGTCACTCCGGCCACGCACATCATTGGCCACTGGAACTATGCTCCCGGCACGCACAAGCCGGTGACGGTGGTGTCCAATGGCGAGAGCGTCGAGCTGTTCCTCAATGGACGCTCGCTGGGGAGGGGCACGCGCAGCTCCGGATTCCTGTTCCGATGGGACGATGTCGCCTGGGCACCGGGTACGCTGCGCGCGGTCGCGATGCATAAAGGTCTTCGCACATCGGAACACCGTCTGGACACGACCGGCGCGCCCGTCGCCCTCCGGTTCAACCCGCATACTTCGCCGCGCGGCTTTGTGATGGACGGGGCGGACATCGCGCTCGTTGACGTGGAAGTGATCGATTCGGCGGGAAGGCGGGTGCCAACCGACAACCGCATGGTGCACTTCGCGCTTGATGGTCCGGCCGAATGGCGCGGCGGCATCGCGCAGGGGGATTCATCGGGCAAGCAGCGCGCCGCCGATAGCAAGGGCAATGCGGTCGTCAGCCAGGCCCCCACGGGTAAGGACGCAGTCACACAATACGCCGGAACCGCCCGCAATGAGGACAATTACATCCTGTCGAAGAACCTGCCGGTCGAGGGCGGAGTGAATCGCGTGTTGCTCCGGGCCGGCACCCGGCCCGGCACGGTTAGACTGACCGTGACCGCGGGTGGCTTGAAGCCGGCAACGCTGATCCTCCCCACGGTTGTCCCGGCGCCCGAAGCGGGAGGCCTTTCGCGCGACTTCCCCGAGCGGCACCAGAGCGGCCTGCTCACTCGCGGGCCGACGCCGCACGGGCCGTCATTTCGCGTGAGCCGGACCACGGTCGTGCCGAACGAGATCGTCGCCGGCTCGAACCCGGCGGACGCGCTGCAATCGAGCGACGACAACGAACTCAGTCGCTGGACCAGCGACGGCAAGCCGGAGAATGCCTGGATCGAATATCGCTTCGCGGCGCCGGTCACGCTGAACGAGATCGACTTCAAGCTCGTCGGCTGGCGCTCCCGTTCATACCCGCTCCGGATCAGCATGGACGGCCGCACAATCTGGCAGGGCGAGACGGAGCGCAGTCTCGGCTACGCGCACCTGAGCTTCGTGCCGACGACAGGGCGTATCCTGCGCATCACGCTGACCGGCCCGGTCGTGGACCGCGATGCGTTCGGCAAGATCGTCGAGCTCAACAGTGCGCGCCAGGCCGGGGACACGGGCGCGGATGCGGTTCCGCCCGGCTGGCGGCTTGCAATCGTCGAGGCGGACCTGAACGGCCCGCCGAAATAGGTTCAGGCGCTGACCTTGCACTCGCGCAATATCGCCAGCGCGTTGCCGACCGTCATGCACGTTTCGACGACGTCGTCGGGGATATGCAGGTCGAACTCTTCCTCGAGCCGCATGGTCAGCGAGACCATGTCGAGGCTGTCGGCCCCTAACGCGACGAAATCCGCCTCGTCGCGAACGCGATCGAGCGGAATGTGGAGATGGTCGGCAATGATGAGGAGCGCGCGCTGATCGTCCATTCGCTCTTGCTCCCAAAGAAAGAAGGGGAGGCCGAAACCTCCCCTTCCGATACTCAGTAGTTGTAGGCGCGTTCGCCATGTTCGTTGATGTCGAGGCCTTCGCGTTCGACATCGGTCGACGGACGCAGTCCGATGGTCTTGTCGAGAAGGAAGAACAGGATCAACGAAACGCCGCCGGACCAGAACAAGGTCAGTCCGACCGCTTCGGCCTGAACGACCAGCTGGCGCGCCATGTCATAGACGCCCGGCTTGGCCACGGCCGCCGTATAGTCGATCGTGCCTTGTCCGCCGTAGGCGGGGTTGGCGACAATCGCGGTTGCCATCGCGCCGACGATGCCGCCGACGCAGTGGACGCCGAACACGTCGAGGCTGTCGTCATAGTTGAGCTTGTTCTTCACCGTGGTGACGAAGAAGAAGCAGACGATCGACACGACCGCGCCGAGGATGATCGACGTTACCGGAGCGCCGAAACCCGACGCCGGAGTGATCGCGACCAGTCCGGCCACCGCACCAGTCGCCGCGCCGAGCAGCGACGGCTTGCCGTGCACGATCTGCTCGATCAGTGCCCAGGTCAGCGCCGCCGCCGCGGTTGCGACGAAGGTGTTGATGAAGGCCACCGCCGTCACGCCATTGGCTTCAAGGTTGGAGCCGGCGTTAAAGCCGAACCAGCCCACCCACAGCAGTGACGCACCGATCATGGTCATCGTCAGCGAGTGCGGAGGCATGATCTCGGTCTTGTAACCGATGCGCTTACCAAGCACGAGGCAGCCCATCAGGCCCGCGATGCCGGCATTGATGTGAACCACGGTGCCGCCCGCGAAGTCGAGCGCGCCCTTGCCCCACAGGAAGCCGTAATCGGTCGGTGCTGCCGGCAGGAAGTCCGGACCAGCCCAATACCAGACCATGTGCGCGACCGGGAAATAGACCACGGTCATCCAGATCACCATGAACAGCATCAGCGGCCAGAACTTCACGCGTTCCGCAAACGCCCCGACGATCAGCGCCGGCGTGATGCAGGCGAAGGTCATCTGGAAGACGACGAACGCATATTCCGGAATGTAGACGCCGTTGGAGAATGTCGCCGCGAGCGTGGTCGCGTCGACACCCTTCAGGAACGCCTTGCTGAAGCCGCCAACGAACTCACCGCCGCCGGTGAAGGCCATGGAATAGCCCCAGCCGACCCACACGAGTGAAGCGATGCAGACGATGGTCAGGACCTGCATCAGCAGGCTGAGCATGTTCTTGGTGCGAACCAGGCCGCCGTAGAACAGCGCCAGCGCCGGAACCGACATCATCAGCACCAGCGCCGAGGAGACGAGCATCCAGGCGGTGTCGCCCTTGTTGACCATTTCCGCGGTCGGAGTGAACGGAGCGGCAGGAGCTGCCGCCGCGGCCGCATCCTGCGCCCAGGCGGGCATTGCCGCCAAAGCGGTGACGCCGGCAACCGCCAGCCCACCGCAAATTGCTCTAGAGAGTTTCATTGTTGCCCCTCCTTTATCAAAGCGCGTCGTCGTCGGCGTCGCCGGTGCGGATCCGCACCGCCTGGCTGACGTCGAGGACGAAGATCTTGCCGTCGCCGATGGAGCCGGTGCGGGCCGCGGACTGGATGGTTTCCACCACCCCGGCCGCTTCCCCGTCGGACACCACGACTTCCACACGCAGCTTCGGGACGAAGCTGGTCGTATATTCGGCACCGCGATAGATTTCGGTGTGGCCCTTCTGGCGCCCGAAGCCGCTGGCCTCGGACACCGTCATGCCCTGGACGCCCCCGCTCGCAAGCGCATCGCGCACTTCCTCGAGCTTGAACGGCTTGATCACCGCTACGATCATTTTCATGGGATTTCCCCTCCTGCGTCGCTGGTTAGAAGGCGACTCCGACCGAACCGACCACACCGCCCTTGGTGATGTTGCGGCCGGATGGTGACCAGGCATCCTTGCTGGCGCCGACGTAGGACAGGCCGAACGTCAGGTTCTTCCAGCCGTAGGTGCCGCCGACGCTATAGTCGGTGTAGCCCTTGCCGATGGTGAGGTAGCTCGGCCCGAAGCTGTGGCCGAGGTGCGCGGCAACGCCGAAGGTCGTGTCCGGAACCGTCGCCGAAAGGTCGCCGGCAAGGTACAAATTGTCTTCCTTGCCGCTGCCGATCGACAGCCCCTTTTGCTTGGGAGCATAAGCCGCGGTGACTTTCGCGGTGACCGGTCCAAAGCCATGCGCCACCGAGACGTAAGGCTCCGCGAAGTCGGTGTCGGCACCGTGTGAACCTGGATAGTAGTAATAAAGCACGCCGCCATCGATGGTCGTGCCGCCGAACGTCTTCTTGTAGCCGGCGATGAGATCGATTTCCTGGTCCGAGCCAGCCGCGACATAATCGTCGATCGAGCTGCCCCAAACCGACGCGTAGAAGCCGGAAGAGTGCGAAACGGTCATCGAGCCCTGCAGCGCAAAGCGGCGATCGGTCTGTGAGATGCCGCGGAAGCGGTAGTCGCTGACAAGCGTTGCACCGCCATTGATCGTGAAAGCGCTCGCAGGTGCCGCAGCGGCGGCATCCTGAGCGGCAGCCGGGGCTGCATAGGCGCTGGCGGCAAGAGCAAGCGCGTAAAGACTGTGATTAAACTTCATTCCGAGACCCCCGTCGTCATTTTCAAATGGGATCCCGCTCGTCGGCCAGGCCGCGGCAGGTATTCCCTGCCTCATGCATGCATAGTCATGTTGCATTGCACAACGGCGCGATGGGTCGCTGTCAATATTTCACGTGGGCGTAACGATCCTCACGGTGTGGTGCGGCGCAGCAGGCGCGAATTTTTCACGCGGCCACTGGATCCCAAATGGGCCGAATCAGCCTGAATTGCGGAGCGCGGTCGCGATTGCGTTGATCGACAGGTGGATGCCCTGGCGGATTCGCGCGTCCGCTTCGCCCGCGCGGTGGCGCTTCAGCAGTTCAACCTGCAGCCGGTTGAGCGGCTCGACATAAGGCAGGCGAAGGCGCACCGAGGAATCCAGCGTCGGAACATGTTCGAGAAGCCAGGACTGGCCGGTAAGCTCGAGGATCGCGTCACGAGTCCGTGACCAGCCGTCGCGGATCTGGCCGAACAAAGCGGTGCGCTGGCCCACGTCGGTGACCAGCTCGGCATAGGCCGCGGCGATCTCCATGTCGGACTTCGCCAGCACCATCTCCAGATTGTTGATGGTGGTCCGGAAGAAGGGCCAGTCTTCGTACAGCTCCTTGAGCAGGGCGGGGTCGGCCTCGGCAAGCGCCTGGCCCGCGCCGTACCAGCCGGGAAGCATCACCCGGGCCTGCGACCAGCTGAACACCCACGGGATCGCGCGCAGATCCTCGATCCGGGTCGACTTGGTGCGGCTGGCCGGGCGCGAGCCGATCTTGAGCTCGGCGATCTCCGCGATCGGAGTCATCTGGCGGAAGAATTCGACGAAGCCTGGCGTCTCGTACACTAGCGCGCGATAGGAGGCGCGCGCGCGGTCGGAGATTTCGGCCATCGCCGTGTAGAAGCGGTCGCGCCGCTTGTCGGAGCGGTGCTCGAGGCTGGCCAATACCGTCGCAGAGGCAATGGCTTCGAGGTTAGCGATGGCGCTTTCGCGGGTGCCATATTTCGCGCCGATCACTTCACCCTGCTCGGTGATCCGAATGCGGCCCTGGACCGTTCCATTGGGCTGCGCGCGAATGGCCGAGAAGCTCGACCCGCCGCCGCGCCCGACGGCGCCGCCGCGGCCGTGGAACAGCTGCATCGCCGCATTCTCGCGCGCGAACACGCCGGCAAGCGCGCGGCTCGCCTGGTGAAGGCTCCACACCGAGGTGAGGTAGCCGCCGTCCTTGTTGCTGTCGGAATAGCCGAGCATCACTTCCTGATGCCCGCGCGCGTCGGTTGCGGCCTTCACTTCGGGAAGCTGCAGCCATTCGGTCATGACTTGCGGCGCAGCGACGAGATCCTCGATCGTCTCGAACAGCGGCACGGCCATGATCGGAGCGCGACCGCCCTCGGCCCACAGGCCGGCCTGCTTGAGGAGCAGATTGACCTCGAGCAGGTCGGAGACGCTGTCGTTCTTCGAGACGATGTACGTCGTGATGCAGGCCTCGCCGAACTTGCGATGCGCTTCCGCCGCGGCGTTCAGGATCGCTAGCTCGGACCGGGTTTCTTCGCTGTAGTCGATGAATGGATTGACGAGCAGTCGATGCCCGCTGAGCTCCTGCCGAAGCACGCGCAGCCGCTCCGCTTCGGGCAGGCCGGCATAATCCGCCTCCACTCCGGCGCATTTCAGCAATTCGGCTACCACGCGCTCGTGCACGTCCGAATTCTGCCGCAGGTCGAGCGTGACGAGATGGAAACCGAACAACTCGACCGACCGGATCAGCCGTCCGAGCGCGCCGGTTCCCGCCATCGGTCCACGGCCCTTCGGCGCGAGCGAATGGGCGATGGCCTTGAGGTCGGCAATGAACTCCGCGGCGTTTGAATAGGCCGGAGCGGTGACGCGTGCCGCGCGCACAGGCTCCGCACCGACCAACTCGCGGTAGGTCGTGGCGAGCCGGCCATAGATGCCGGTCAACGCGCGGCGATAAGGTTCGTCCGAACGCGCGCGGCCGCTGTCGCCCGCGGCTTCCGCGAGAGCCCGCAACTCGTCCGACACTTGCGCAAGCTCGCTCGATACTGAGAATTCGGCGCCGAGCGCGTGGACTTCGTCGAGATAGTGGGTGAGCGCTGTCTGGCACCCGCGGCGCAGCGCAAGGTCGAGGGACTCCGCGGTGACGAATGGATTGCCGTCGCGGTCGCCGCCGATCCAGCTTCCGACGCGCAGGAAACTCGGCGGCCGTGCACCCAGGTTGCGTTCCCAGCGGGCATAGAGCGCCGGCAGCACCGGGATGAAGACGTCGCGGAAGTAGGAGAGGGCGCTTTCGACCTCGTCGGCAACGTAAAGCCGATCGGGCCGCAGCGGCCGGGTCTGCCAAAGCAAGGCGATCTGCCGAAGGATCGATTCTTCGACGAGGTCGCCGTCGTCGGTCTCTTCCTTGCCTTCATCGCGCTCGTGCATCAGCGCGGCGATGCGGTTGCGATGGTCGAGCATCGACTTGCGGCGGACTTCGGTCGGGTGGGCGGTAAGGACGGGCACCACCAACGCCTTTTCGAGACGCGCGAGCACCTCCGCACTGCCGATTCCTGCCTTTGCAAGCTCCTCCAGCGCGTCGGCGATCGTTCCGCCGCTTTCCTGAAGGAAGCCCTCCCGGTCCTCGGCGAGGTTCGCGAGCATCGAGAAGAGCATGAAGCTGCGAACGAAGGTCAGCGTCTGGTCGAGGCTGAGATCGTCGAGGCCGTGATCCTTGACCTCGATTCCGCGGTGGCGGTCGACCGAGGCGGAGCGGATGCGCTCGATCCGCTCGAACATCGCCGTTCCGCACTGGTCGCGGATCACGTCGCCGAGCAGACGTCCCAGATAGCGGACGTCCGGGTTCTGCCCGATGGCGCCGGGACGACGCTCGGCCGTTGGCGCATGCTTGGTCATCAGGCTGCTCGCCGTGCTTCCGCCGAAAGCTCGGCATGGACGGCGTTGGCGCAATCGCGACCCTCGCGGATTGCCCACACCACCAGCGACTGCCCGCGCCGCATGTCGCCGCAGGAGAAGATGCGCGGGCTCGACGTGCGGAACTCGCCAAAAGCCGCATCGACATTGCCGCGATCGGTAAGGTTGACGCCGGCCTGTTCGACGGCGCCTTCGATCTTCGGACCGAGGAAGCCCATCGCCAGAAGCACGAGATCGGCCTTCAGTTCGACGCGCTCGCCGTTGCGTTCGCACACCAGCGCGGTGACCTTGCCGTCCTCGCCAGTCAGTTCGCGCGTGACGATCGAGAATTCGCGGTCGGCGCCTTCTTCCTGGCTGGAGGAGGTGCGCAGCTTCATCGGCCAGTGCGGCCAGGTCAGCAGCTTGTTTTCCTTGAGCGGAGGCTCCGGCATGATCTCGAGCTGCGTGACCGACAGCGCGCCCTGGCGGTTTGAGGTGCCGATACAGTCGGAGCCAGTGTCGCCGCCGCCGATCACGATGACATGCTTGCCCTTGGCGCTGATGGCGCGATTGCCGGCGGCTTTCTCTTCGGGATCGCCGGCGTTGCGCTTGTTCTGCTGCGTCAGGAACTCCATCGCGAAATGGACTCCGTCGAGCTCGCGGCCGGGGACTTCAAGATCGCGCGGCTTCTCCGCGCCGCCGGCCAGGACGAGAATGTCATAGTCGTCCATCAGCCGCTGGACCGGAATGTCGACGCCGACATTGAATCCGGTGCGGAACAGGACGCCTTCCGCTTCCATCTGCGCGACTCGGCGGTCGATCAGATGCTTTTCCATCTTGAAGTCGGGAATGCCGTAGCGAAGCGGGCCGCCGATGCGGTCGCTTTTCTCGAACACCGTCGGATTATGGCCGTGCCGCGCAAGCTGCTGCGCGCAGGCGAGGCCTGCCGGGCCGGAGCCGACGATCGCGATCCTCTTGCCGGTTCCGCGCGGCGCGAGCTGGGGCTTCACCCAGCCCTCGTTCCAGGCGCGATCGACGATCTCGCATTCGATCGACTTGATCGTGACCGGCGTGTCCTGGAGGTTCAGCGTGCACGATGCCTCGCACGGGGCGGGGCAGATGCGCCCGGTGAATTCCGGGAAATTGTTGGTTTCATGCAGCCGGTCGATCGCCGTCTGCCAGTCGCCCTTGTAAACGAGGTCGTTCCAGTCGGGGATCAGATTGTTGACCGGGCAGCCGGTGTGGCAGAACGGAATCCCGCAATCCATGCAGCGCGAGGCCTGCTTGCCCGATTCCGCGGGATCGCGGTCGATCACAAACTCTTTCCAGTGCTGCAGCCGCTCTTCGGCCGGACGATAGGTCCGGTCGCGCCGCTCAACCTTCAGGAAACCGGTGGGGTCACCCATTGATCAACTCCACTTGAAATTCAGGCGGCCGCGACAGCTGCCGGTTCGTGTTCCGAACCGTAAAGCTGAAGCGCGGCGCGATATTCGGTCGGCACGACCTTGACGAAATTGGACGCGGACTGCGGCCACGACGCGAGCAGCTCGCGGGCCGTCGCGCTTCCGGTTGCCTCGGCATGGCGCTGGAGAAGGGCGTGCAGCCGGTCGAGGTCCCACGACAAGGGATTGCCGATGACGAAGTCTTCGGACAGCGTTTCGCCGGACGGGCAATCACCCGAGCCGGGGACTGCGCGCAGCGGCTCGAGGTCGGCGGCGGCATTGTTGCACTGTGCTTTCAGCTTGCCGTCCGGATCGTAGACATAAGCGATGCCGCCCGACATGCCGGCCGCGAAGTTCCGGCCCACGGGTCCGAGGATCACCACGACGCCGCCCGTCATATATTCGCAGGCATGGTCGCCGGCGCCTTCGACGACCGCCACCGCACCCGAGTTGCGGACCGCGAACCGCTCGCCGGCAACGCCGTTGAAATAGGCCTCGCCGGTGATCGCGCCGTAGAGCACGGTGTTGCCGACGATGATGTTCTCGCCGGGGATGCGGTTCGCTTCCTCCGGCTGGCGGACGATCACGCGGCCGCCCGACAGACCCTTGCCGACATAATCGTTGGCGTCGCCGGTCAGTTGCAGAGTCACGCCGTGCGCGAGGAATGCGCCGAAGCTCTGGCCGACGGTCCCGCGAAGCACCGCGTGAATGCTGTTCGACGGCAGCCCGGCATGGCCGTACTTGCGCGCGACCTCACCGGACAGCATCGCACCGACGCTGCGGTTGACGTTGCGCACGTTGCGCTCGATCCGCACCGGAGTGCCGCTTTCGATCGCGGGCTGCGCGGCCTTGATCATTTCCTCGTCGAAGATGCCGTCGAGGCGGTGCGTTTGATAGTCGGAGTTGAAGCGCTCGGCCCAGGCATTGGTCGCGGGCTGATAGAGCAGCTTCGACAGGTCGAGACCCTTGGCCTTCCAGTGGTTGATCAGTGGGGCCGTCTCCAGCAATTCTGTGCGCCCGGTCATCTCCTGCAGCGTGCGCACGCCGAGCTTCGCCATGATCTCGCGAAGCTCTTCGGCGACGAAGAAGAAGTAATTGATCACATGCTCGGGCTGTCCGACGAACCGCGCGCGCAGCACCGGGTTCTGCGTGGCGACGCCGACCGGACAGGTGTTGAGATGGCACTTGCGCATCATGATGCAGCCCGCCGCGATCAGCGGAGCAGTGGCGAAGCCGAACTCGTCGGCTCCGAGCAGCGCCGCAATCGCAACGTCGCGTCCCGTGCGGAGCCCGCCGTCGGCCTGCACCGCAACGCGGCTGCGCAGGCCGTTCAGCACGAGCGTTTGTTGAGTCTCGGCTAGGCCGATCTCCCATGGCAGGCCGGCGTGCGTCAGCGACGTCAGCGGCGACGCGCCGGTTCCGCCCTCGAAACCGGAAATGGTGATATGATCGGCCATCGCCTTGGCGACACCGGCGGCAACCGTGCCGACACCGATCTCCGACACCAGCTTGACCGAAATGCGCGCCTGCCGGTTCACATTCTTGAGGTCGAAGATCAGCTGCGCGATGTCCTCGATCGAATAGATGTCGTGGTGCGGCGGCGGCGAGATCAGGCCGACGCCGGGCGTCGAGTGGCGCACGGCGGCGATGTTGCGGTCGACCTTGTGGCCGGGCAGCTGGCCGCCCTCGCCGGGCTTGGCGCCCTGCGCGATCTTGATCTGGATGTCGTCGGCGTTGACCAGATATTCGGTGGTCACGCCGAAGCGTCCGGACGCGACCTGCTTGATGCGCGATCGCATGCTGTCGCCGTTCGGAAGCGGCTTGAAGCGGTCGGGTTCCTCGCCGCCTTCGCCGGTGTTGGAACGGCCGCCGATGCGGTTCATCGCGACCGCGAGCGTTGTGTGCGCCTCGCGGCTGATCGAGCCGAAGCTCATCGCTCCGGTGGCGAAGCGCTTGACGATGTCGCTGGCGGGCTCGACTTCATCGAGCGGAACTTCGGGACCCGCCGGCTTGAATCCGAGCAGCCCGCGGATGGTGAGCAGCCGCTTGCTCTGGTCGTTCACTTCATTTGCGAAGCCGAGATACTTTTCCGGCAGATTGCCGCGCACCGCATGCTGCAGGTCGGCGACATTGGTCGGCGTCCAGGCATGCTTCTCGCCCTTGAAGCGGAAGGCGTAGACGCCCTGATGGTCGAGTGCCGTGGAAGCGCCCGCCTGATAGGCGCGGCGATGCCGCTCGGCGGCTTCGCTGGCGATTTCCTCGATCCCGACGCCCTCGATGCGGGTCGCGGTACCGGTGAAGTAACGGTCGACGAACTTGCTCGACAATCCGATCGCGTCGAAAATCTGGGCGCCGCAATAGCTCTGGTAGGTCGAGATGCCCATCTTGGACATGACCTTCAAAATGCCCTTGCCGACGGCCTTGATATATTTGGCCTGACCCTCCAGCCCGATGCCGAGTTCGGTCAGCGTTTCGAGCGCGAGATAGGGGTTGATCGCCTCCGCCCCGAAGCCCGCAAGCACGCAGAAATGGTGGACCTCGCGCGCTTCGCCGGTCTCGACGACAAGGCCAGTCTGCATGCGCAGGCCCTGGCGGATCAGGTGATGATGCACCGCGCCCGTCGCCAGCGCGGCCGGGATTGGAATGCGGTCTTCGCCCGCCGCGCGGTCGGACACGACCAGCACGTTCATGTCGGCGAGCACGCACTCGGTCGCTTCCCAGCACAGCCGTTCAAGCGCCGCCTCGAGCGCCTTTTCGCCGCCGTCGGCCGGCCAGGTCGCGTCAAGCGTGGCGGTGCGGAACGCGCCGTCGACCGAATCGTGGATCGAGCGGATTTTCTCCAGTTCCTCGTTGGTGAGGATCGGCTGCGAAACCTCCAGCCTTTTATGCGTGCCGGCGTGGCGGCCGAGCAGGTTCGGGCGCGGGCCGATCATCGACACCAGGCTCATCACCATCGCTTCGCGGATCGGGTCGATCGCCGGGTTGGTGACCTGCGCGAAGTTCTGCTGGAAATAGTCGAACAGCAGCTTCGGCCGCTCCGACAGGACGGCAATCGGAGTATCGGTCCCCATCGATCCGATCGGATCGTCGCCGTCCTTGGCCATCGGCTTCAGGAACAGCTGGAGGTCTTCCTCGCCATAGCCGAACGCCTTGCGCATGCGGCCGGTGTCCTCGAGCGGCTTCACGCATTCGTGGCCGTCCGCGATCCGCAGGTCCTTGAGGTGATACTGCGTTTCGCGCAGCCAGTCGGCGTAGGGCTCGGCACCGGCCAGACGTGACTTGATCTCCTCGTCCTCGACGATGCGGCCTTCCTCAAGGTCGACCAGCAGCATTCGGCCCGGCTGCAGCCGCCACTTGCGGACGATCTTTTCTTCCGGGATCGGAAGCACGCCGCTTTCGGACGCCATGATGATGCGGTTGTCGTCGGTGACGGTAAAGCGCGCCGGACGCAGGCCATTGCGGTCGAGCGTGGCGCCGATCTGGCGGCCGTCGCTGAAAGCGATCGCGGCCGGGCCGTCCCACGGCTCCATCAGCGCGGCATAATATTCGTAGAAGGCGCGGCGCTTCGGATCCATCTGCGCATTGCCGGCCCAGGCTTCGGGCACGAGCAGCATGACGGCGTGGGGAAGCGAATAGCCGCCGGCGATCAGCAACTCGAGCGCATTGTCGAGGCTGGCGGTGTCCGATTGTCCGTGCGGGATCAGCGGCCACATCTTGTCGAGGTCGGCGCCGAGCAACGGCGATTCCATCGTGCGGCGGCGCGCGTTCATCCAGTTCACGTTGCCGCGAACAGTGTTGATTTCGCCGTTGTGCGCGATGAATCGAAACGGATGCGCCAGCTTCCACGACGGGAAGGTGTTGGTGGAAAAACGCTGGTGTACGAGCGCCAGCGCCGACACGGTCAGCGGGTTCGACAGATCCCTGTAGAAGGTGCCGACCTGGGTCGCGAGCAGCAGACCCTTGTAGACGATCGTCCGGCTGGAGATGCTTGCAATGTAGAAGTCGGCGAGGCCCGGCAGTTCCTTGCGCTTGGCGAGGTCCTGCAGCGGGTTAAGCGTCTGCTTGCGGATCACGAGCAGCTTGCGCTCGAACGCATCCTGATCCTTCACGCGCGGACCCTGGGCGATGATCGCCTGGCGGATCGCCGGCATCGCCGCAACGATGGTCGGGCTCATGCCCGTCGGCTCGACCGGGACGTCGCGCCAGCCGAGGAAGATCTGGCCCTCGCTCTGGACGAAGCGTTCGAGCTGCGAGGTAGCGACCTCACGTGCTTCCTGGTCGCGCGGCAGGAAGCACATGGCGACGCCGTACTGGCCAGCCTCGGGCAAGCCGATGTTGTTCTGACCCGCCCAGTCGCGCAAAAGCGCATCGGGAAGCTGGATCAGGCAGCCGGCGCCGTCGCCGATCAACGGGTCCGCGCCGACCGCGCCGCGATGGTCGAGATTGACGAGGATCTGCAGGCCGTCCTGAACGATCGCATGAGATTTTTCGCCGCCGATGTTCGCGATGAAGCCGACGCCGCATGCGTCATGCTCGTTGCGCGGATCGTAGAGGCCCTGGGCCTCGGGCGGGCGGGTCATGCCAGTCATACTCCGGTTCTCATCTCAAAGGCGCGGATCGCGGCTTCGCTTGCCAGCGTCAGCGCAATCTCGTCGAGTCCCCCGATCAGGCATTCGCGCCGGAAGGGGTCCATTTCGAAGGCGAATCGATCTTGAAGCGGCGTTGTGACGCTCATCGTGTCGAGGTCAACCGTGATCGGATAGTCCTTGGCGACTTGCATCAGCCGGTCGACCGCTTCCTGCGGAAGGACGACGGTGACGATGCCGTTCTTGACGGCGTTTCCCGAGAAAATGTCGCTGAAGCTCGGCGCGATCACGGCCTTCACGCTCATGTCGGCAAGCGCCCAGGCGGCATGCTCGCGACTGGATCCGCAGCCGAAATTGTCGCCCGCGATGATGATTGGAGCGCCGGCATATTCGGGATCGTCGAACACGTTGCCGGGCTCCGCGCGGATGGTCTCGAACGCGAAACGCCCAAGACCCGCACGGACAATTGTCTTCAGATAAGCAGCCGGGATGATCACGTCCGTGTCGACGTTTGCGCGGCCCAGCGGGTAAGCGCGGCCTTCGACTTTCTCGATCGGAGTCATGGCCGCACCAGATCGCGGACGTCGGCCAGATGACCGGTCACCGCCGCCGCGGCTGCCATCGCCGGCGACAGCAAATGGGTGCGGGAGCCGGGGCCCTGGCGGCCGACGAAGTTGCGGTTGGAGGTGGACGCGCAGCGCTCCTGCGGCGGCACCTTGTCGGGGTTCATCGCCAGGCACATCGAACAGCCGGGCTCGCGCCATTCGAAGCCGGCCTCGATGAAGATGCGGTCGAGGCCTTCGGCTTCGGCCTGGCGCTTCACGAGGCCGGAGCCGGGCACGACCAGCGCCTGCTTCACGCCTTTGGAAACCTTGCGGCCGTTGAGGACGGCGGCGGCGGCGCGCAGATCCTCGATGCGGCTGTTGGTGCAGCTGCCGATGAAGATGTGCTGGACCGAGACGTCCTGCATGGCGGTACCGGCCGTCAGGCCCATGTAATCGAGCGACTTGCGCGCCGCGTCCTGCTTCGACTTGTCGGCGAAGCTTGCCGGGTCCGGGATCAGGCCGGTGATCGGAACGACATCCTCGGGGCTGGTGCCCCAGGTGACCGTCGGCGCGATATCCGATGCATCGAGATGCAGGCTCGCGTCGAAGCGCGCGCCTTCGTCGGTCGCGAGCGAGCGCCAGTAAGCGACCTTGCGCTCCCACTCCTCGCCGGACGGCGCCATCGGGCGGCCCTTGAGATAAGCGAAGGTCGTGTCGTCGGGAGCGAACAGGCCCGAGCGCGCGCCCGCTTCGATCGACATATTGGCGACGGTCAGCCGCCCCTCGATACTCATCGCCGCGAACGTGCTGCCGCGATATTCGAGGACGTAGCCGGTACCGCCGGCGGCGCCGAGGCGGCCGATGATGGTGAGGATCAGATCCTTGGCTGAGACGCCGAAGCCGAGCTCCCCGTCGACGCGGATTTCCATCGTCTTCGACGGCTGCAGCTGAAGCGTCTGTGTCGCGAGCACATGCTCGACTTCGCTGGTGCCGATTCCGAAGGCGAGCGCACCCATCGCGCCATGCGCGGCGGTATGGCTGTCGCCGCAAACGACCGTGGTGCCCGGGAGCGTAAAGCCCTGCTCCGGCCCCACCACATGCACGATGCCCTGTTCGGCAGCGATGGCGTCAATGTAGGGAACGCCGAACTCGGCGACGTTTGCTTCGAGGGTCGACAGCTGTTCCGCGCTTGCGCTGTCGGCGATCGGCAGGCGGCGCCCGTCCGTGCCGACGCGCGCCGTCGTCGGCAGATTATGGTCGGCGACGGCGAGCGTCAGGTCCGGGCGGCGGACTTTGCGGCCTGCGACGCGTAGGCCTTCGAAGGCCTGCGGAGACGTAACTTCGTGCACCAGGTGCCGGTCGATATAGACCAGGCACGTGCCATCGGCGCGCCGCTCGACCACATGCGCGTCCCAGATCTTCTCGTAGAGGGTGCGTGGGTCGCTCATGCGACCTTCTCGAGCTGCGCCGACAGGCGTTCGGAGAGGATCGCGCGAACGCGCTCGCCGAACTGGCTGCAAGTCGCCGTGCCGCCAAGGTCGCGCGTGCGCAGCCCTTCGGCGATGACCTGCTCGATGGCGTTTTCGAGCAGCTTTGCCTCGGCGTCATGGCCGAGGTGCCGAAGTAGCATCGCCGCGCTGGCGATCGCGCCGGCGGGGTTCGCGATGTCCTGGCCGGCAATGTCGGGCGCGGAGCCGTGGATCGGCTCGAACACGGCAGTGCCTGACGCGCCGGTGCTCGCCGATGCCAACAGGCCGATCGACCCGCCGATGACCGACAGCTCGTCCGACAATATGTCGCCAAACAGATTTTCGGTCAGGATCACGTCGAAGCGGGTCGGGTGCGTAATCAGCGCCATGGCGGTCGAGTCGACCAGCGCATGGTCGAGTTCAACATCGGGATATTGGGTCGCGACCTCGTTGACGACGCGCCGCCACAGACGCGATGTCGCAAGCACATTGGCCTTGTCGACGGAGGTGACCTTGCCGCGCCGCTTGCGCGCAGCCTCGAAGGCAACGCGGGCGATCCGCTCCACTTCCTCGCGCGAATAGGTGCAGAGGTCGGACGCCTGTTCGGTGCCCTCGACCTTCTCGCCGAAATAAAGGCCGCCGGTCAGCTCACGGACGACCAGCACATCGGAACCGCGCACGATATCGGCACGCAAGGGACTGAAACCCTCAAGGCCCTCATAGGTCCGGGCGGGGCGCAGGTTGGCAAACAGTCCCAGCGAGCCGCGCATCCGCAGCAGTCCGGCTTCGGGCCGCACGGGCGCATTGTCCCACTTGGGACCACCGACGGCGCCGAGCAGGATCGCATCGCTGGCTTCGCACGCTGCCTGCGTGGTGGCAGGGAAGGGGTCGCCGGTCGCGTCGATTGCCGCGCCGCCGAACGGCTGCTCCTCGAACTCGAAACCGAGCCGCTGGCGATCCGATATCAGCCGCAGGCACGCGACCGCTTCGCGCGCGACTTCCGGCCCGATCCCGTCGCCGGGGAGGATGACAACCTTGGCCATGCCTTATGCCGCCTGCGCTGGGGCTGACGCCCGCCGGTTGCGGACCGCCTCGGCGTTGCTGGCCGCGTCGATATAAGCCGACACGCAGCAGGGCAGGATGTCGCGGGCGCGGGCGCGGCCGTGAAAGATCTCGCCATCGACCTCGATCGCGATCTCCACCAGCACATTGGCGCCCTGATCGCCGTCCGCTTCGTCGCTTGGGTCGGCGGCGACATATTGCATGTCGAGCATGTCGACCCGCGCCGGCAGGCCCATGATCTGGCTGACCGCCGAGAAAGCGGCGTCGAGCCCGCCCGGCGCCGAGGCAATGTCGGTGATCCGCCCGCGCTCGCCATGCTCCAGCTCGATCCGGGCGACCGGATGAGCATTGGGATTGACGGGCGCACGGATGTCGAGCTTGCCGAGCGACCACAGGCGCTGTGCACGGCGGTTCTCAAGCCCGTCGAACAGCGCCACCAGACGCGCCGTATCGACGACTCCGATCTCGTCCGCGACCTGCTTGAACTCGGCAAAGGCGCGGTCGAGCTTGTCGCCCTCCAGCGCGAAGCCAAGCGCCCGGGCGCGGGAGGCCAGCGCGTGGCGCCCGCTATGCTTGCCCAGCACGATTCCGTCGGTGGTCAGCCCGATATCTTCGGGCTTCATGATCTCATAAGTCGCGCGGTTCTGGAGCACGCCGTGCTGGTGGATGCCTGCCTCGTGCGCGAAGGCGTTGGCGCCGACGATCGGCTTGTTGCGCGCCGGCTGGTGGTTGGTTGCCTGCGCCAGAGTGCGGCTCGCCGACATGATCTTGGTCGTGTCGATCTGCGTGTCGACACCGTAGAAGTCCTGCCGGGTGCGCAATGCCATCACCAGGCTTTCGAGCGAGCAATTGCCGGCGCGCTCGCCGATGCCGTGGACAGCGCACTCGACCTGGCGAGCGCCGGCGCGCACTGCTGCGAGCGAGTTGGCGACGGCCATCCCGAGATCGTCGTGACAATGGGCGGAGAAGATCACGCCTTCGTCGCGGTCGACCGAAGTGTCGAGGAAACGGAACAGGTCGTAAATCTCGTCCGGCGTGGTGTAGCCGACCGTGTCGGGCACGTTGAGGGTCGTCGCGCCGGCCGCAGCGGCAATGGACAGCGCCTCGGACAGATAATCGCGCTCGGTGCGGATCGCGTCCTCGGCCGAGAATTCCACATCATCGCACAGCTCGCGGGCCAGCGCGACCGAGGTGCGGATCTTCTCCAGCACCGTCTCGCGGCTCATGTGCAGCTTGGCTTCGCGGTGCAGCGGGCTGGTACCGATGAAAACGTGGATCCGCTTGCGCTGCGCATCCTTCAGCGCTTCCGCGGCGACGCGAATGTCGTTCTCGTGCGCACGGCACAGCGATGCGATCGCCGGTCCTTCGATCGCGCGCGATACCGCGGTGATCGCTTCGGCGTCGCCCGGCGAGGCAGCGGCGAACCCGGCCTCGATCACGTCGACGTTGAGCGCGGCAAGCGCCTTCGCCATCCGCAGCTTGGCATCGACGGTCATCGAGAAGCCGGGGGCCTGTTCGCCGTCGCGCAGCGTAGTGTCGAAGATCCTGATCCGGTCGGTCATGCGGCTTGGTCCTGCCTGGGTTCGAAACTGTTGATCGATTGCACTTCGTACATGCGGCGAAGGAAGGCGGTGAGCACTTCAAGGCGCCGCTCGGCCCCGCGCGGTGCGACCTCGACGATCAGCGAGGCGGTGCCGCCCTCGGCATGCTCGTTCATCGCCACGCTCTTGATCATGAAGCCGCGGCGCTCGACCACGCCGAGCAGGCGCAGCAGCGCGCCCTCGTTGTTGGCATATTCGATCTTCAGCCGCGCGTTCACTTGCGCTTCTCCATCATGTTGATGTTGGCGCTGTTGGGCGGAACCAGCGGCCACACATTCTCGCGCGGGTCGATCCGGCAGTGGCACAGGATCGGACCCTTGGTGTTCAGCAGCCGGTCGATCGCGCCATCCACTTCCGACCGATGGTCGATCGTGAAGGCCTCGATCCCGAACGAGCGCGCGACTTCCGCGAAGTCCGGATTGTCGCTCAAATCGATCTCGGAGAAATTCTCCTCGAAGAACAATTCCTGCCACTGCCGCACCATTCCGAGCTGGCTGTTGTCGAGCAGCACGATCTTGAGCGGCAGGCGATAGCGGCGGATGGTCGCAAGTTCGTGGATGTTCATCATGATCGACCCGTCGCCGCTGACGGTGATCACGGTCGCGTCCGGCTCCGCGAACAAGGCGCCGATGCCGGCCGGAACGCCATAGCCCATGGTGCCCAGGCCGGCGCTGGTGAGATGCGCCTGCGGCCGCGAGAACTGGCAGTGCTGCGCGACCCACATCTGGTGCTGGCCGACGTCGCAGGTGAAGATCGCCTTCGGACCGGCGCGTTCGGACAGATCCTTGAGCAGTTTGGGCGCGTAGATGCCGGCGCCGGGCGCATTGTAATCCCACGCATGCTCGCGCTTGGATTCGAGGCATTCCGCGAGCCAGTCGGCATAATTGGCCGGGTCGGCTTCCAACTCGGCGAGCACGACATTCATGTCGCCGCACAGCGCCGCTTCGGCACGGCGCAGCTTGCCGATTTCGGCAGCGTCGGTGTCGAGGTGGATGACCTTGGCGCGGCTCGCGAACGTGTCGAGCTTGCCGGTCGCACGGTCGTCGAAGCGAGCGCCGACGCACACCAGCAGGTCGCAGGAATCGATCGCGATGTTCGCCGCCTTGGTCCCGTGCATGCCCAGCATGCCGAGGAAATTGGCGTCGGTCGTGGGCACCGCGCCGAGGCCCTTGAGCGTGGCGACGACCGGCATTCCGCTCCGGGCGGCGAAGTCGCGGACGGCCTGCTCGCCGCGCGCGATCGACACGCCGCCGCCGAGATAGAGGATCGGGCGCTTCGCCTCGCGCAGCAGCGCATTCGCCGCGTCGATCTCGTTCGACGCACATTGCGGTGCAGGAAAGGACAGCGGCCGCACGGGACCGGGCACCGCCGTCATCACGCCCATGTCCTTGGGCAAATCGATCAGCACCGGACCGGGCCGGCCGCTTTGCGCAATCGCAAAAGCTTCGGCCACGATTTGCGGGATCTCCGCCGTCGAGCGGATTACATAGCTGTGCTTCACGATCGGCAAGGTGATGCCGAAGATATCGACTTCCTGGAACGCGTCCGTGCCCATCAGCGGGCTGGCGACCTGGCCGGTGATCGCCACCATCGGGACGCTGTCCATGTAGGCGTTGGCGATCCCGGTCACGAGATTGGTCGCGCCAGGGCCGGAGGTGGCCAGGCACACGCCGGGCCGTCCGGTGACTCGGCCATAAGCATCAGCAGCGAGCGCCGCCGCCTGCTCATGGCGCACCAGGATGTGATTAAGCTTAGAGCCGGTGAGCGCGTCGTATACAGGCATGATCGCGCCGCCGGGGTAGCCGAAGATGTCCGTTACACCTTCGGCCTCCAGCGCCAGGGTAAGGAGCCGCGCACCGGAAACCGGCTGCGGCGCCTCTTCTCTCATGCTCGCCCCGACGGCCGACACGGTCAGGCCGCCTTCGACTCAGGAGCGGTCTGCAACCACGCCATGAACGAGCGCAGGCGAGCGCCCGTCTTCTCGATCGGCTGGTCCAGATCGGCGGCCATCATCGCGTCGTAATTACCACGGCCGCCGGCATTTTCATCGATCCAGGCGCGGGCGAATTTGCCGCTCTGAATGTCCTCCAGCACTTCCTGCATCCGGGCGCGGGTCTCGTCGTTGATGACGCGCGGGCCCGACACCAGGTCACCATATTTGGCGGTGTCGGAAATGAAGGCATGCATCTTCGCGATCCCGCCCTCGTAGAGCAGGTCGACGATCAGCTTGAGCTCGTGGAGGCACTCGAAATAAGCGACTTCGGGCTTGTAGCCGGCCTTCACCAAAGTCTCGAAGCCGGCGGTGACCAGCTCGGTCGCTCCGCCGCACAGGACAGCCTGCTCGCCGAACAAATCGGTTTCGGTCTCTTCCGCGAAGGTCGTCTCGATCGCGCCGCCGGTAGTTCCGCCGATTGCCTTGGCATAGGCCAAAGCGATGTCGCGCGCCTTGCCCGTGGAATCCTGATGCACGGCGAACAAAGCAGGGACGCCGCGGCCGATTTCATATTCGCGGCGGACGAGGTCGCCCGGACCCTTCGGCGCAACCAGCACGACGTCGATATCCTCGCGCGGAGAAATCTCGCCGTAGAGGACGGAAAAGCCGTGGGCGACGACGAGCGTTCCACCGGCGCGCAGGTTCGGTGCGATCTGCTCGTTGTAGACCTGCTTGTGAGCGAGATCCGGGGTCAGCAGAACGACCAGGGACGCGGCCTTGACCGCTTCGTCGATGGACACGACCTGGAAGCCGTCGGCCTTGGCCTTGCGCTCGGCCGGACCGCCGGAACGCGCGCCGACGATCACTTCGAGCCCGCTGTCGCGCATGTTCATCGCATGGGCGCGGCCCTGGCTGCCGTAGCCGACAACGGCCATGGTGCTGCCCTGCAGGTGGCTCAGGTCGGCATCATTGCCGGTGTAAATCTTTTCCAACTTAGGTCTCCTTCGTCGCGCAAAAGAAAACCCCCCGCTCCGGTGTGGGGCGAGGGGTCTGAAACTCTGGTCTTTTCGACCGTCCCAGAACTAGGCCCCGCCCTCCCGGACGTTAATAAGCACATCGGTAAGAAGGATTACGCGGACTGCGCGCTGCGCGTCCGTTTTGCTCGATACGGTCAGGAACGACGTAGCGGGCACTAATCCAACTTCCTTGTTCTGGCGGTTGCAGGAGCCCGTTTGGGATCCCATTCGCGCGCTTTCTATGCTGAATCGGGTTTGCGGGCAAGCGAAAAGCGCATTAGTCGGGATTCTCATCGGCTCGATGGTGCAGTGCACTTGCGGCCCCGATGAGAACATAACTGGATCCCAAATGACACAGAGCCCGACCGATTCCACCTTGCCCTCGCGTTACCTCGTCGAAGGACCCGCGAGAGCGCCGGCGCGCGCCATGCTCCGCGCGGCCGGCTATGGCGATGCGGAGATGGCCAAGCCGATGGTCGCGATCATGAACACCTGGTCGACGGTCACCCCTTGCAACATGCACCTGCGCATGCTGGCCGAACATGCCAAGCGCGGGATCGAGGAAGCGGGCGCGACCGCGATCGATTTCAACACCATCGTCGTCACCGACGGCATTTCGATGGGCACGCCCGGCATGCGCGCTTCGCTGATGAGCCGCGAAGTGATCGCCGACAGCGCCGAGCTGGCGGTGTCGGGCCATATGCTCGACGGCGTGCTGTTCCTGGTTGGCTGCGACAAGACGATTCCGGCGGCGGCGATGGCGGCGGCGCGGCTCGATCTGCCGTCTGTCGTTCTGTACGGCGGTTCGATAATGCCCGGCCATGTCCATGACGAGGCGATCACCATTCAGGACGTCTTCCAGGCGGTCGGATCCCATAGCGCCGGCGAGATCGACGACGCCGAACTCGACGCCATCGAGCGCGCGGCCTGTCCCGGCGCCGGTGCCAGTGGCGGGCAGTTCACCGCCAACACCATGGCGCTGGCGCTGAGCTTCCTCGGCCTGTCGCCGATGGGCCTCAACGACATTCCCGCGGTCGATCCGCGCAAGGGCGATGCCGCCGCCGAAGCGGGCCGCTGGCTGGTCGAGGCGGTGCGCGAGAAGCGCAACGCCCGCAGCCTGATCACACCTGAAAGCCTGCGCAATGCAGCGGTTGCCGGGACGGCTACGGCTGGCTCCACCAACCTCGTCCTCCACCTGCTCGCCATCGCGCGCGAGGCTGGGATCGGCGAAGACCGGTTCAACATCGACATATTCGACGAAGTGTCGCGCGCCACCCCGATCATCGCCGACCTCAAGCCCGGCGGCCGCTTCATGGCGCCGGACATGTCGGACGCTG
>JBDSMG010000016.1:0-18831 GCA_039915925.1 Sphingomicrobium sp. | reverse complement strand
GTCCGACTTCGTCAATGGTCAGACCCTGTACGTCGATGGCGGAATTACGGCCGTCGTCTAACAAAGCCAGCATACTGCGGTCTGTTCACCGACGAGAATTATAACGCCTGATCTTATGTGAAATGCGGTTCGAGTCCCTCTCGGCCTGCCATGCGCAACGTCTGCTTTGGGTGGAAAGCGGACATCTGATAGCTAAGTTAGTGCAATGAAGTTCGGTACTCTGACGTCCATTGGACACAATATCGCGGACTCTGTTGCCAGCGGCATCGGACTCATGATCGGTGTCTACGAGATCTATATATTCCGGGAAGCGGCGGCAGCTCCCGAAGGCTTCATCGAAGTGGACTTTTTGGCAGGGGAAGCAACAGCAGGCGAGCCGTCGGCCGAGCTTCAACGCGCACTGAAACTTTACGCCGAGGCGCTCCCGGATCTCTGCAAGCGCCAAGGCGTCGACGTTTCTGATTTTAACCAGCTGAGCGTTCGGTTTTCTGGCGGGCCGATGTCTGAGCGTTTCACAGTGACCATTGAGGACAGGAATGGTCGGAGTTCAGTCGACGAATATTTCGGACTGCCTGGCAAACGGCCGAGGGTGCTGGATCATCTCGGTCGAGTACGCAGAGCCTAGCAGAACTGAATGTCCGCAATGGGTGGAAAGCGGACGTGCGATTCAGAAGGGTGCTGGCGGTTTGTAGATCATCAGGACGCGCTCGATGTTGCCATTGATGCCAAGCACCACTTCGATGTCCCAATATAGTTGGCCCAAGCCCTTGGGAGCGTAGGCAAGCTTATACGGCTGCCACAAGAGATTGTCGGTGCGAACCCGCTGGATCGCCAAAACCTCGTCGAAGGGCACTGCCAAGAACGCATCTCTTGGCGAGACCTTAGTGGCTTCGTATGATGCGAGAGAGCCAGCCAAGAGTTCGAACGGCAAGAACTCGCCTCCCCTGAGACGGTTTTGCGCCTCCTTCACCTTGGCAAGAAGAGCGCTCGCCTCGGTTGCGCTTAGACCCCCTAGCTGCCGTTTGGCCGGAACCGGATGGATAATCGTCGTCTGAGCGCTGCCAGCAGCACACTGGATTGACAGCCCAACGAACAAAAGGAAGCGGCAGCGGTGCATCGCTCAACTTTCGTCCAATTTGCAAATGTCTGCAATGGGTCGAAAGCGGACATTGAGCGAATGTCTCGAATGGGTGGAAAGCGGACATTGCGGACACACGGGATAACCGTATCATCGGCCTATGTCCGCTACCCCTCCCATGAGCGTTGGCCTTGGCGGCGACGGTGACGAGATTGATGCCATTGACGATCTCGAACGCGCCTTCGCCGTTAAGCTCGACAAGGCCGACGCGGTGCAATGGCACACCGCTGGCGACGTGTTCGAGTCTCTCTGCAAGGCGCTACCTGCCGACACTCGGGACGAGGGCCTCTGGTCGCGCTTCACGGAGGTTCTGACAGACCAAACCGGCGTTGACCCTAAGTGTATCGAGAAGGACAGCCCCTTGCTGTCGCAGTCCCGACTTTGGGTCCATGTTGCGAACGCGTCGGCAGCGGTTTGGATGGCCGCAGCCGTAGGAATGCTGGCGCTGGTAGGTTGGGCGCTGCTTTAGGCGGTCAATGTCCGCAATGGGTCGAAATCAGACTAGGCCGAATGTCTGCAATGGGTGGAAAGCGGACATTCGGCTTAATGGACGCACTTACCGCCGCGCCAAGCGCCGCCACCGTCAAGGCATACGTCCTCAGCGATCCACGGAGAGAACCGCAAGACTGCGATGATAGCGAGTGCTGCCACAATCAAAGCGATCAGGATGGTTCGTGATCTGACACCGAACATCGTGAAAGCATGGGCGCTACGGCGAACGTCCGCAATGGGTGGAAAGCAGACATTGCCGAGATTACACTCCACGCCATGAGGAAGTTGAACTTCGGTCTGTGCATCGCTTCGCTGGCGATCCTTGCTGCACCGGTTGGCGCAGAGGATGGCAACGACTCCCGGCGGGTCATCGTCACGGGAACTAGACCGCAGCTAGCGAAGGACGCCCGGGCCGCCATCAAATGCGGCTTTGAAGTTGTGACCGTTCGACCTTGGCGAAACGGCGACGCGCTGAGGCCACAAGTGAGCGGTCACCTGGTGCTGGAAGTAACACCGCCAAGCCGGGCCAGTGATCAGGAGCTTACGAGGATCTTCGGCTGCTTCTATCACGCAAGGGGGTACGACAAGTTTGTCATCCTTTAGGACTTGGCCTGTGCCGATGTCTGCAATGGGTGGAAAGCCGACATTCCCTTTCCCTGACAGCCGATGCAAAAGGCGGCATGGGTAACATTCTGGAGAGCTGGTCCGCCGCCGCTGCCGCCTTGGGAGTTGAGTTGCGCGGCCCGTTCAAAGTCGCCTTCGGCCAGAATGTAATCGAAGCTCCAATGCTTGTTCCGCACTTCGGCGCGCCAAAGGGAACGGTTGTGTTCACAGAGCATCAGCCCTTGGAGAACTACGCGGCGTTGAGAGCCAACGGCTATACCGCATCAACGTTTAGCCCCAGCGCAGGCCCAGACGACGCAACCGAAGCGAGCCTTATTGAGGTATTGAACGATTGGGGTTGGTGCGGCCCGGATGAACTTCGGCCTAGCTGGGCCGACTAGCGAACGTCCGCAATGGGTGGAAAGCGGACGTTAGCGCTATTTCGTGAAAATGCGGCTGACCTCATTTCCCGTGGCTGGGTCCAAGCGAAGCGCGTAACCACTCCAAGTGTTGGCTACTAGCAACTCGCCCTCAATGCGGGCCCCGACGAAAGCATCGGGTCCGAACTCGCCCGGCGACGCTATCCAACGCACCGTGCCGTCTCGCTCCTCGCATATGAGGTTGTTCGCCACATGCGCCCTACTGGCCGGCATATCGTAAAGGATGACGCTACTACCGTCAGACAGCGGAACTTGCTCAAGAATGGGGTAGGCCATGAGGCTACTCTTAGGGTGGCGGCCAACGTCCGCAATGGGTCGAAAGCGGACATTCACTGCAGCCCTCCACGGGAGTAGATCGCCCGACGTCGGACGCGCTGCGCGCTGCGACCCACGGCGGCCGGCGCTCATTGTCTCTCTTCGCGCTGGCTCGTCTTCTTCCCGGAGAGTTCGCCTGCGCTCGGAAATTTCAGGGACCCTTCTTCAGACATGCCCCGATATTCGAGATTCCCCTTTCCTACACCCCCGTCCTTATGTTCCAATATGGTTCGAGGAGAACCATATGCACGAACCACAACCGCCCACGCCCGTAGCGCACCCTTTCTCAACCCCGCACTCCGCGCCGGTCGCATGGCTCCGCTCCGGACCGCCAACCTGCGCGAGCGATGCCCCTGCACTCCGCGCAGCGATCGAGCTCGTCCTCACCCACCACGAAGCAGTCGCCGAAATTGTCGGCCGAGCCCCTCCAGCAGCCTTTACCCGACCCACCCGTCCTGACCGCACTCGCCACGACGGCTGGGCCCCGGACCGGATTGCCACCTTCCTCGAAATCCTCGCCGACACCGGCATCGTCACCGAGGCCTGCCGCACGGTGGGGATGAGCCGCGAGGCCGCCTACGAGCTGCGCAACCGCGATCCGGTCGTCGATGCCGCCTGGACCGCCGCTCTCGCGCGCGCCCGGCCAGTCCTCGCCGACGGCCTCCTCGAACGCAGCATCAGCGGGACCGTCGAGCAACATTATCGCGACGGCGTGCTGGTCCACGAACGGCGCTATTACGAAAGCTGGCTCGCGCTGGCGGTCCTCAAGCGCCTCGACAAGCAGGCGGGTGACGATCGTGCCGAGGGCACGCTGTCGGCCCGCATGGCGGACGATTGGCAGGCAAGCCTGGACGTGCTGCGCGAGGGCGGAACCGCGGCCGTTCCCGCGCTGCTCGCGGCCGAAGTTGACAAAGTTGACACCCCCCCCCACCCCTCGACTGGGACCCGTCCGAAAAGGTCTGGCAATCCGACGACGGCGCCTGGATGACCACCTACCCGCCCCCGCCCGGCTTCGACGGCCACGAGACTGGCACGTGGGACGGCCTCAACTATTACGAACGCTCCTGCACCGACGAGGAAGCGGCGCTGCTTGATGCGCATGAGCAAGCCGGCGACGCCGCCGACCGCCAAGTGGAAGAACAGGCTCGCGACAACTGGTTCGCTTTGATTCGAAGCGAGCTCGGCAGTGCGGCGCCGCCCCGCGCTCGAAGTGCTGGGGACGGGCCGATGCATGGGGCGCCGCCTGCATAAATTGCGCGAGGGCTTTACTGTCGTCCCGCATTTCGCAATGGCGTTTCAGACTGGATCCAGCGGAACAGGGGAAGAAGCCGCATGTTCGAACGCACTTATTACGCAACGCATCCCGACATGATGGAATGCGTCTCCAACGAGGAACTCCGCGACCGCTATTTGATCCCGGACCTGTTCCGCGAAGGCGAGTGTGTTCTCAACTACACGCATGCCGACCGCTTCGTCATCGGTGGCGTCGCGGTTGGAAGCAGCGGCGGCGTGAAGCTTCCGGCCCAGACCGAGCCGCCCTCGGCCGCCGGGCACCCGTTCCTGGAACGCCGCGAACTGGCGATCGTAAACGTCGGCCGTGACACCGGTATCGTCGAAGTCGACGGCGAAAGCTTCGAGCTTGGCAACAAGGACTGTCTCTACGTCACCATGGGCGCGAAGGACGTGACCTTCTCGGGCGCAGGCGCGCGCTTCTACCTCGCCTCCTGCCCTGCCCATAAGGCGTTCCAGACGCGCAAATTGTCGATCGCCGACGCCAATGCGCTGCAGCGCGGCAGCCTCGAGGAGTCAAACGAGCGCACCATCTTTCAGCTGGTGATCCCGGGCGTCTGCGACAGTGCGCAACTGGTGATGGGCCTGACCGTCCTGAAGCCCGGGAGCGTGTGGAACACCATGCCGCCGCACATCCACGAGCGGCGCAGCGAGATCTATTTCTACTTCGAGCTCGACGGCCCCAACGACCGCGTCTTCCACTATATGGGCGAAGGCGAGGCGATGCGGCACATCGTCATTGCCAACGAGGAAGCGGTGATTTCGCCGCCCTGGTCCATCCACATGGGCTCGGGCACCAAGGCCTATGCCTTCATCTGGGCGATGGCCGGCGAGAACCAGGATTATACCGACATGAACGTCCTCGACATTTGCCAGCTTCAGTAGGTCAGCGGATGAACCCTTTCGATCTCAGCGGCCGGGTGGCCGTGGTCACCGGCGCCAACACCGGCATCGGTCAGGCAATCGCGCTCGGGCTCGCGGCAGCCGGCGCGGACATCGCCGCCGTCGGCCGCACGCCCGCAAAAGAGACGGTCGAGAAAGCACGTGCGCTTGGCCGCCGCGCCGAGATCGTCTCCGCCGATTTGTCGACCACCCAGCCGATCCAGGGCGTCGTTGCCGAGGTGATCGAAAAGCTCGGTGGGCTCGACATTCTCGTCAACAATGCCGGCATCATCCGCCGCAACGACAGCCTCGACTTCACGGAAGAGGATTGGGACGCCGTGATGAACACCAATTTGAAGTCGGTGTTCTTCCTGTGCCAGGCCGCCGCTCGCCACATGGTGAGCCATGGCGGCGGGAAGATCATCAACATCGCGTCGATGATGACCTTCCAGGGCGGCATCCGCATCGCGAGCTACACCGCGTCCAAGTCCGGGCTTGGCGGCCTGACGAAGCTGCTCGCCAACGAATGGGCGGCGAAAGGCATCAACGTCAACGCCATTGCGCCGGGTTACATCGCGACCAGCAACACCGCGGCGCTGCAGGCGGACGAAAATCGCAACCGCCAGATCATGGAGCGGATCCCCGCCGGACGCTGGGGCGACCCCGACGACATCACCGGCGCGGCGGTGTTCCTCGCCTCCTCAGCGTCCGACTATGTTCAGGGCCACGTGCTCGCCGTCGATGGCGGCTGGCTCGCGCGCTGATCTAAAGCGTCAGCGCGGCGCGACGACGACGCGCCACTGCGTCGACGCTGCGGCCGAGGCGATTGTCAGCGCGGCTCGCGGTGCAATGCGCGGCTCGGCGCGGAATGCGAAATGGCTGTGGTCGCCCTCGTCGAGCGATTCGACCAGGGAGAAACCGGCAAGGCGCATGGCCTGTTCGATTTGATAGTGCCGAACGCCAGCGCGGCGAGCGATGTCGATGGCCCGGCCGCGAAGGTGATAGCTATTGGCGACCCCGCCGACCCGGCGATTATGCTCGGCCGAGCGCCAAGTGCTGGTGACCAGGCCGTATCGGGCTCCGACGGCCGCGGCTTCGGCCAGGCTGAAGCTGCCCGAAGCAGGAACCAAGGTCTGCGTGACGGCGGGGGTGGGCTGAAGCGCGCGGATGCCGAAATCCGTCGCCGCCATCGCTCCGGAAGAGCAACAGGCCAGTGCCGCAACGATGGATCGAACCTTGGACATGGCCCCCCGACCACAGAATCTACGCCCCTCCGTTTACATCGCGTCAACCAAAAGATCGAATCAAAATCCTGATCCACTCAGTTCATCCCGGCTACGGAACGTTCCGCCGATGTTACGAACGGTTTCCGTTAACTACATGCTTCTTTTTCTGGGTCAGCCGTGTTGCTTGTCTGACAATTGGAGGGGAACTTCATGCGAATCGGCATCGGTCTGTTGCTTGCCTGCGTCGTTGCATCGTCGGCGAACGCCGCGACGGGTGGTCCAAACCGCCGATCCTGCGCAGTTCCGATGGTTGCCACGGCAGCGGCCGCGCCGCAGATGCTTGGGACGTCCGCAACGCCGATCCGCGCCGAACGATTTTCCGCCAGCTGGGCCCATGCCAATGAGGATGCATCTTCCTTGCCGGCGCTCCAGGGCCTGATTAGGCCAGCCTATGGTTTGTGCCCGGCCGAGCAGCTTGAATATGTCCAGGCGGCGGTTCACCGGCAGATACACTGGGGCTCGGACGCGACCCAGTGGGGCCGCCACGATTATTGGGCAAGCGCAGCCGAGACTTTGGCGCGGGGCGCTGGCGATGAAGAGGATGTCGCGGTCCTCAAGATGCAGGCGCTGCGTGCGCTTGGGTTCAGTGCGAACGATCTGTTCATCACCCTTGGCCGCGACACGATCGGCGGGCCGCTGGTCGTGCTCGCCGCCCGCGTCGGTGGCCGCTACTTCATTCTCGACGAGAATGGCGGCCGCCCGTGGAACGTCGACGAGCGGCGGGCGGAATTTCAGCCGTCGATCAGCTTCGGTTCCGCGAACATCTGGGTTCACACGCGCGACGCACCGGTCGGCGCCGCGCCGCCGCGCGCAAGCATATTCGCGGCCAGCCGCTAGGCCCTCGCCGCCCGCCGCCACTTCGGTTATGACTGGGGCGGGGGGTTCCAGTGCACAAACCAAATTCGAAAACCTGTCTGTTGATTGTCGCGGTGCTCTCGGGCTGCACGTCGACGGTGAGCGACAAAGTCGCCGGTCCAACACCAAGTCAAAGCCGAATGGCGCGGCCTGCGACAGCCGTCCCCTCCCCGGCCGAATATGTCGCACGCGCATCGTCGCTCGACCTCTTCGTCATCCGCGCCAGCGATGTTGCGCTCCAGCGTTCAACTTCGGCCAGGGTGCGCGACTTTGCCACCTCGGCCATTTCGCTCCATCAGGGTACGAGCGCGCAGCTTTCCTTCGCCGGCCGCCGCCTGAACGTTCCGCCGAGCGCGACGCTTGCACCCGCCGAGAACCAATCGCTGACCGAGCTTGAACAGAGCGCAGCGTTCGATCGGACTTACGCTGCGCAACAAAAGGCTGTGCACCGGCAAGCGCTAGAACTGCACTCAAACTATGCAGTTCGTGGGACTAGCCCGACGCTTCGACCGGTCGCAGAATTCATCGCTGCAAGACTGCGGGAACAACAGGCAGCCGTCACCGCGCTGTAGAAAGAACCGAAACGGCGGTTACGCGGACATTAACTATGGTCCGTAAGCCGACCTTTGCCCAACGGTGCGAAATGCTTGCGAATGAGCAAGTCAGTTCATCGCACCCTGGCCCGCTGCACCGCAGCCGTCCTTGCGCTGGCCGCAGCCACCGCTGCCATGCCCGCACATGCGACGGACCTCGGCGCGCGCCAGTCATTCGCAAAAACGGACGCCATCCTCGGCGGATCGAGCGCGCTTTCCGCAATCCTTTCCCAGCAGGACGGCGCCTCCGCGCCCGCCGCGCTGGTCCCTGCCTCCCGGGGCAGCTGGAAACCCTCGCAGAGCCGCTTCTACGCAAGTCCGGCCGTCGCGCGCAGCGACATGCCCGACGTGTTCGGCAGCGTTGCCTTGCGCGTCCAGCGCACGTCGCTCGACAAGCGTTGGCATGCAGTTGCCAAAAATGACCTCGGCGGACCCTCGGCCGATTTCGCGCGGTCGCTCAGCCGGCTGAACGAAGCGGAGCGGCTCGAACAGGTCAATCGCTACGTCAATCGCCGGGTCGCCTTCGTGGACGATAAGCGGCAGTTCGGACGATCGGACGTGTGGCTGTCCGCCGCCGCGACCCTGAAGCGGGGCAAAGGCGACTGTGAGGATTATGCAATCGCCAAGATGCAGATGCTGCGGAAAGCCGGCATTGCCGACAAGGACCTCTACCTCGTCATCCTGAAGGATCTGGTTCGACGCGCCGATCATGCCGTGCTGGTGGTTCGCAGCGAAGGACGCTTGCGGCTGCTCGACAACGGCACGGACACTGTCGAGGACGCCGAGCTCCGAAGCGACTATCGCCCGGTGCTTACCTTCGCCGAGTCAGGAACGTGGATCCACGGCTATCGCAAGCCGGCCGATACGTTCCAGATGGCTTCCGCCGACATTCGACCCGTGATGCCGGCGGCCGGCGCGGCCAACTAGGATCAGCGTTCGCGAAGGGCGTCGCCCTTGGCTTTCAGGACCGGCTTCAGCAAATAGCTCAAAATGCTTTTGCGCCCAGTGATGATCTGCGTGTCCGCGATCATGCCCGGCGTGATCGGAAGCCGGTGGCCGGCGGATTCGAGATAGCTTCGATCGGTCTCGACGATCACTCTGAAATAGGCTTCCTTCTGCGCCTCGTCATAGATCGAGTCCGCGGATACCTGCACGACGCGGCCGTCGAGCCCGCCGTAGATTGAGAAGTCGTAAGCGGTGATTTTCACGACGGCCCGGTCACCAACCTTGATGAAGGCGATGTCCTTAGGCGAAACGCGCGTTTCGACCAGCAGGCGCTCGCCCACCGGAACGACTTCCATCACTTTCTGGCCGGGTTGAACGAAGCCGCCGATGGTCGTGACCTGCACGTCGTTGACGACTCCGTCGACCGGCGACCGCAGCTCGGCCCGGCCCAGCCGGCCGCGCGCCCCGCGAAGCGACTGTTCGTTCACGGCGATCTTCTGGTTGACTTCGCTGCGCTCGTTGAGGGCTTCCTGACGGAAACTGAACTGCGCCTCGTTCGCCTGGTTCATCGACTCGCTAACCGCGGCATTGGCGCGGTTTGCCTGCTCGCGCGCGGCGGCGATGCGGCCCTGGAGATCGACGACTTCACGCCGCGATGTGATCAGCTCCGTTTGCGGCACAATATTCTTCGCCGCCAAGGGTTCAAGCATCGCGACTTGCTTCTGGGCCAGAGCAAGGCTGTTCTGCAGGCTATTGATGGTTGCATTCGCTTCGGCGGCTTCGCGGCGGCGCTGCTCGGCCTGCGCACGAAGGGCGCCGACGCGGCTGGAAAGCGCCTGGCGACGGACAGCGCTGAGCGTGCCCTCGTCCCCGCCAAGCGCGGTCGACGCTCCGGTCCCTTCGGCCTGAAGCCGGGCGGAGCGCTGTTCGAGTGAATCGGTTTCCGCCTCGATCTGCCCAAGCTCGGATGAGCTTTGCGTATCGTCGAGGCGGGCTAGCAACTGGCCCTTGGCGACACGCTGACCGGACCGCACGAGCAATTCGCGAATCGTCGCGGGCTCGGAGGCCTGGATCAACTGGATCTTGCTCGACGGGATGACCCGCCCCTGCCCGTGCGTAATCTCGTCCACGTTTGTGAACGTCGCCCACAGCAGGAACAAAACGAAGCCGACGGCCGAAGCGACGATGATGAGGCGCGATCCAGTGAGGCTTTGCCAGCTGCGTTTACGCGGGGCCGTGAATGCAAGCGATGCCATGACGAATTTCCGATTAAACTACTGGGAGGCCAGGATCGGCGCGGCGGTAGTAGCGACCGCGACGGACGCCTTGACCTGCGGCGCGGCAGAGCTTTGCTGCGCCAGTGCGCGCGAAGATGCATTGCTAACCTCGTTCGGCCCCGGGATATGAAGCGTCCAGCCTTTGGTCGTGTCGAGCAATCCGCCGACATCGTTGACCGCGCGAACGACCGGTGGGCCGGCCTCCACCGTGGGCAGCGGGGTTTCAGCACTGTCGAGCTTTGCACGGACGATTGTGCGGAACCCAGACGGGTCGAACGCCTCTCCGGCATAGGCTCCGGTGAACGCCGCGCGCTGACCCCATGCGCCGGGCCAACGATAGAAGATGTGTGCGCCAAGCTTCGTGATCTTGGTCAGCATCGGCGCCCAGCGCGGCGCGACATAATCGGCGTGGTAATGGGTTGCGGAGCCGACCGACGGTTCGACATAGCCCTCCAGAGCGGCTTCGGCGACCCTGCGGGCGTCGTTCCACGCCACGGGCGCGGGAGCGCGGTTCAAGGAGCCGTCGCAAACGAAGCTGAACTGGCAGACGGGCGAACGCGCGCCCTGATACACCACACCGCAAACGGATTTCGGAAAGGCCGGGTGCCGCATGCGGTTGAGGACAACCTGAGCAACTGCGCGGCGGCCAGCCGGCGGCTCGAAGCCGGCTTCGTAATAGACTGCTTGGGTGAGGCACAGCAGCGCGCGCTGGTGGTCGAGAGTGTCGGCGACCGCGAACGGACGCGCGGCCTGAATGGGCGTTGCGCTAAACGGAAGCGCTGCGTTGATGATCTTCGCTTGTTCCCCGACTGCGCGCACCTGAGTTGCACCGGCGGACGTTGCTGCTACCAGCCGCGCGGCGTTTGCAGGGGTCAACGCGACCGTCAGTGAAGGAGTGGCCGCATCGGCGCGGCTTAAGCCTGAGGCGACCCACAAGGCGGCCCCTGCGGACGCGACGATCAAACCGACGCAGACAAGCACGAGGGCCAGGCGCCGTCGGACCATGAATGAGCTACCGATCACGCGGCATCTCCCTTGGCCAGATTCTGCATCACTTGATCGCGCGGTCCGTCGGCGACGATCTTGCCGCGATCGATGACGATCAGGCGGTCGATGATCGACAGCATGTTGTGCCGGTGCGTCGAAACAACGAGCGTCTGATCCGGGGCGAGAGCATTCTTGAGATGCTCGATGAAATAGAGCTCGGTCTGCGTGTCCATCGAGCCCGTGGGCTCATCGAGGAACAGCAGCTTGCTCGGCGAGACCAAAGCGCGGGCAAGGACCAACAGCGAGCGCTGGCCACCCGAAAGCCGCGACCCGCGCTCGCCAACCGGAAGGTCGAAACCGGCGGCATCCTGCGACAGAAAGATGTCGGCGCCCGATTTGACCACTGCGTCGACAAGATCCTGATCCGAAGCCTGGCTGCCGCCGAGAGCCAGATTGTCGCGCACGGTGCCGCTGAACAGCTCCGCATCCTGCCCGACGAAGCGCATGGCCTGGCGGATCTGGTGCGGATGATATTGCCGGCTATCGAGCCGGTCGATGGTGTACGAGCCTTCGGACGGCACATATAATCCACACAGAACCCGGCCCAGCGTCGACTTGCCCGACGCGACCCGGCCGATGATGCCCACGCGCTCGCCGGGGCGAAGCTCGAGATTGACGCCCGTGAGCGCATCGCCGGAAGCTTCCGGGTAGCGGAAACTGACGTCGGTCATGGCGATATGGCCGGCGCGGATCTCGGGCATGATGCTCCGGGCCGCTGTCTGCCGCTCGTCCTTCACGTCCATCATGACCTGAAGCGAATTGAGGGTCGCGATCGCCTGACGGCCGCGCGTGATGACGAAGGCGAGCTGCCCGATCGGCTGAATGGCGCGGCCGGCAAGCATGATGATGGCGATGATCGCGCCCATCGTCATCTTGCCTTCGTTGAAGAGGTAGAAGCCGCCGATAAGAAGCCCGACGCTGATCAGCTGCTGCGACACGCTGGCGAGGTTGACCGCGACCGCGGTAAGCCGCCGAAGCCGCTCCTGAGTCGCCGCGCTCATGCCCGAATAGCGCCTCCAGCGGCCCATCATCTGCCCTTCGGCATGGGCCGCCTTCAAGGTTTCGCTGCCCGCGATGGATTCGACCAGCAGCGAATGCTGGAGGCTGGAATCCGCCTGCGCATCGACAGCCGCACGACCCATCGCCTTCTGCAGGCTGATGCCCGCGATGAGCATGGCCGCAATTCCGACGATGGGAACCACGACCAGCCATCCGGCGAGGACGGTGATCAGGATGAGGAAGATGAAGAGGAACACGAAATCGACCGCCAGCACCACGGTGGTGGAGGCAAAGAAGTCGCGAACATGCTCATATTCGGAGACTCGACGGGCCAGCGCACCGGTGCTTCCGCGCCGGTCGGCCATCGAAATGTTCATCACCTTTTCGAAGATCTTCTGCGACAGCTTGGCGTCGAGCTTGCGCCCGATTTCGTCGACCAGCTGGGCGCGAGCTATGCGCAACACGAAGTCGAGCGAGAGGGCAAGCGCAACGCCGAGGGCCAAGACCCATAGCGTCGCTGCCGCCTTGTTCGGGATAACTCGGTCGTACACGTTCATCGTGAACAGCGGCATTGCCAGAGCAAGCATGTTCACGATCAGCGCCGCCAGGATCACCGGCCAGAACTGCCGCCGCGCATTCCAGATTTCGGACCAGAACCAGTGGTTCTTTTTAGCCTCGTCCCAGGGCCGCTCCTCGCGCCGTTCCTGGGTTGGGTCTGGCTCGACGAATACCGCCGCGCCGGTGAAGCTCTGCCTGACATCGTCAAGCGGCACCCACATCGGCTCTCCGGAACCCGGAGCATAAACCAGCCCGTCGCTGCCGCGAATTTCGAGCAGAACGATCGCGCGGTCGTCGGCGAGTTCAAGCACTGCCGGAAGTCTGGCCTCGGGCCAGCCGCGAAGCTTGCGATGCATCGGCTGCGACCGCATGCCGACCTGCTCCAGGGCGGCTTCGATCTGGTGAAACGGCAGAGTGCCGCGCTCCGAGAGCGCTAGGCCTCCCCGCAGGAGAACGGGCGACGAGGGGCGGTCGGCTTG
This sequence comes from Sphingomicrobium sp., assembly GCA_039915925.1. GTDB lineage: Bacteria > Pseudomonadota > Alphaproteobacteria > Sphingomonadales > Sphingomonadaceae > Sphingomicrobium. Next base: position 5,632 of record JBDSMG010000016.1, on the reverse strand, counting down.
CCTGGCAAGGAAAGCCAGGCAGTCGAGGACCGGATCGACGGCAGACGAAGTCGCTGCATCAAGCCAATCGATGGAAGTCAACGCCAATACCCCTCGTCACTCTGTTACCGGCCCGTGCTTTGCACGCTGGCCGGAGCAACAGCCGCCGCCGGAGCAGTCGCTGCGACGCCAGCCGCCGATGCGGGCGGTCCCATCACCGGCAGCGGATAGCTGCCTTCGTTGAGATCGGCCGGCGGGATCGGATTGACGCGATAATGCGCCCGCTCGTTGCTGTAGGCGGCCGCCGGCATCTGCACGCCGAGTGCCTCGATCAGCCGATTGGTCGCCGCGAGCAGCCGATATTGCGCATAAAGGCGCGCAAGCCGGGCCGTTTCGGTCTGTGCCTGCACGTTGTAGCGCGTGTTCTGCGCATCGAGCACGTCGAGCAATGAGCGGCGGCCGACGTTGAACTGCTCGCGATAGGACAGGAGCAAATCGTCGGAAATCCGGCCCTGCTGCTCCAGCTCGCCGGTCAGGCGGCTCTGGTTCTGCAGGCGGCTCCAGGCGGCGCGGGCGTCCTCCTCCGCGGCGCGAGTGCGTTCGAACACACGGCCGTGAACCTCGTCGGCGCGGCGCTGCTGCTCGCGGACATTGGCTTCACGGATGCCGCCATTGAAGATCGTCCAGCGCACGATTCCGCGCGCCATCAGGTCGGTCGTGCGGCCGGCAAAGCCGTCGATGTCGTGACCGGCACGTGCCCGTCCCTCGATATTGAAGCTCGGTCCGATGTCGGCCTTTGCGCCGCGAACTTCTTCGCGCGCGGCCGAAAGATCGGCGAGCGCTTCCTGGACCCGCGGATTGTCCTGGCGGGCAAGGCTTTCCGCATCGGTCAGTGTAGCGGGAAGGAATTGCGAGAGATCGGGCGGCATCGAAACGCTGTCGATCGGAAGGCCGGTCAGCGTGCGGAAGTTGATCTCCGCGGTTTCGATATCCTCGCGCGCCTCGGTGACCCGGGCACGTGCGGATTGCAGGCGCTCTTCGGCCTGCTGCTGGTCGGCGATGCTGATCGATCCCTTAGAAACGCCTTCGCGCAGGTCGCCGGCCAGCCGCTCGTGGAACGTGGCATTGTCCTGGGCAATCGCAACGAGGCGCTGCTGAAGCATATAATCGATGTACGAACGCGCGACGTTCAGCGCGACATATTGCGAGCGCTCCTCGATCCGCGAGGCGGCGGCATCTGTGCGCGCGGCCTGGCGGCGGATCTCGGCTTCGCGGGCGCCGCTGTTATAGACGAGCTGGTCGACGACCAGTTCGCCTTCCAACGGCCACAGCCGTTCGTCGGCGATGCCGATCGAGCGGCGGGTCGGATTGCGCAGGCTGCGCACGCCGGCCGAACCTTCCACGGAAACGCGCGGATAATAGAGGCCCTCACCCTGCCTTCGCTCTTCGCGGGTGGCCTGGGTGTTGGAAACCGCCTGGCGGATCTCCGGGTTGGTGCTGAGCGCGCTTTGAACGGCCTGGCGCAGGTCGATCGCCTGAGCCGGAACCGCACTTAGAAGCAATGAGGCCGGGATGATCACCGTCCAATGCTTGATATTCATAATTCCCCCTTCTGGTCGTGTTGAATTCAGGGTTCCCCGTCGTCCACTACGAGGAACCCCTACCCCCTTTGGAAATCAGGCTGCCGCTTGAACGGCGTCCGGATGAGTTGCCATGGCGTCCATGGATAGAGCCGCATGCAGCGCCGTAAAGCCGGCACCTGCATCACCGTGCCACATCGGAGCATCGGCGAGAACCGGACTTGACTCCGATCCTGCGCCATCGGCGCCGCCGTTGATCTGGGCCGCGGCATCGAGAACTGCGTCGATGCTCGGGCCGTGATCGGCACCGCCGGCGAGGGCATCGGCAAGAACCTGGCCAATGTCCGCTACCGCATGATGCGCACCTGCACCGTCCGAGCCATGGTTGGCTTGGCCGAGATCGATGCCCTTGGCCACGAGCCCACCCAGCTGTTCCGCCGAGGGCATTGCATCCGCATGGACCGCTGCCGGCTCATTGCTTGCCGGAGCATCGGTGCCTGCGAGCAACTCGGTGGGAGCGCTTTCTGCCCGTGCCGCGGTGTCGAGGCCGCCCTGTTCCGCACCGCTCGTCGACGGAGCCGTATGGCTGCTCGCGTCGGCCGGAGATGCCTGCTGATCCGCCGTTCCATTGGACTGATCCGCAACCGAATGGTCGATCTCCCTCGAGACGATCGCGTTATGAAGGCCGCCTGAGCCGGCTGCTGCCAGGTCATTGGCGACTTCGTTAAGCACGAGCGGACTGTCGGCAGGCTGCGCCATTGCTGGTGCGGCTTCGAGACCGGCAGCGGCAATGGCGGCGATGAGCGCGGCGTTGGAAGTCGCGCTGGTCCCCGCAAGCAGCTGTTCAGCGGTCGTGGTCCGGGCCGAGGTCGTGAACGCCGCATCCGCAAGCGTGCCGACACTGCCGTCGGCCCAGGTGAAGGTACCCGTTCCAGCAACCAGCACATCGCCGTTGGCCGCAACATAAGACTGGTTGTCGGTCGAGAGCGAGACGCTCGTGATGCCGAGCGCGAGCAGGGAATTGAATTCCCCGGCATCGACCACGCCATTGCTGTTCGCATCCTGCCACACGGCGAAGTCCGCGAAGGCGGCGTCTCCGGCATCAAGAGTCGAGCCATATTGGGCCGCAAGCGCCTGAAGATCGGTGACGCCGTTGCCACCGAACACGAATTCCGATGCGTTCGTGACAGTGCCATCGCCGTTCGCATCGCGGACGAGAATTCCGTCGCTTGCACTTGCCCAGGCCGTCGCGACCAGGCCGGAGCCATAATCATATCCGACGCCCGCGTCGGTCGCGATAAAGTGCACACCGTCCCCATTGAGATCGAGGACGACCGGCGCGGAGGGTGCGAGCGGCGACAGCCCCGTTTTCACGTGGATGCTGAAGGTCCCGACAGTCGTCAGGTCTCCGTCGGCGTCACTAAGCTGGACCGTCGCCGGGATCGTGACGTCGAGCGTGCTGTTCTGAACGCCGACCGACGACAGATCGACTTTGCCGGATCCAGCACCGCTGGCGAGCATTTGAATATCCGCGAGGAATTTCCCGGCCGGAGCCGTGTAGGTCCAGAACGCGCCCATGCTGGCCGCTGGAATATGGCCAGAGTCGAAGGTGCCGTCGGTGAAGTGGACCACATAAGTGATGTCGTCCGCCGCACCGTAGTGAATCATCTCGAACGTGGCGACGCTGATATCCGGCAATGTCACGCCGGCCGGCGGAACATATCCGCCTGCGCCATCCGGGTTGGCCAGCGGCTGTGAGCCGAAGTCCCAGGTGAAGAACTCGGTAGTCCCCTCGAAGTTATTGTTGGTGACGCCCCAGCCGGCAGTCGAGCCGTTGACTCCCGAAGCCGTTAGATTGCTGGTTGCGCCGACGCTGCCGGTCGCCAGCCACGTGGCCTCATTAAAGGTGCCGCCCACAATATAGCCCGACACGACCGCAAGATGTGCGCCGCCACTGTCGTCGAGGACTTGGCCTTGTACGGTCGGACCCGAACCGAACGAGGATGAACCGCCAATCGCGACGGTGGTGACCGTCGGGGTGAGAGGGGCCATCAAGTCGAACACATATTGGCCAGACGTGCCCGCCGAGGGGTTCACGGTGATCGTGAACACCGCGGTGCTCTCACCGATCTGATGAATGCCGTCGCCGTTTGTGTCCTGGTACGCCGTAAGGACATTGCCGGACTGCTGAGTGACGAGCGTGAACCCGCCCGACTTGATGCCGGCCACGTTCGCAGTGATCGTCATCGCCGCTCCAGCATCGTCGGCTCCAGCAACGAAATGCAAGGTGCCGACGGCCGGCGTGGTCGCCGGATTGTTGTCGGTCTGCTGATTCTGAATCACGCCGAGCGTGGGGCCATCGTCGCGGAAGCTGACCAGGCTGCCGATTGCGGTCGATGCCGTGCTCGTGTCGCCATCGGCGTCCGTTGCAGTCACGACCGCCAGGACGGCACCGTTCGCAATCGAGACCGAGTCGTCCGGGTTCGCGGCGTTCGGATGCTGGATCGAGAGATATTCGACCATGCTGACATGGCCGGTTGAGTCGATCGAAAGCGCGAACGCCGCCTTGCCGTCGTCAGTCCCGCCGCTCACCCGGCCGACAATCAGATTGCCTTCCTTGAAGAGCAGAATGTCGTGACCGTCGGTCGTGTTAAGGCCGGAGTCCACGCCCGCTGCGGAAACGTTGAGGCTGAACACGGCCGTCCCGGCGCCGTCGGCGCCGAACACGGTGCCAGCCGAATTGACGATGGCATTCGCATTGGTTGCGAACTGGGCAGCCATGTTCGGATCCACGCCCTGGTTGGTCACGCCCGCGAACACCGCGAGTGGGCCGACAACGTCATTCGCCTGAAGACCAGCTGTTTCGTCGACGGTAAGCGTCTGGCCGGTGGTGCCGACCGCCGCCGTCGGACCATCATCGGCGAACTGAAGGTTCGCGCCGATGTTGATCGTCTCGCTGTCGCTGGCGGTATCACCGTCATTGTCGGTGATGGTCGCCGAAGCGGTCAGCGTGACCAGGCTGTCGACCATGCTGACGATATGATCCGCGAACGGCGTGCCACTCGGGGTCGGATCGCTGACGAGCGGGTGGTCGATCTGGCTGTACTGGGTGAGGGTGACTACCCCGGTGCCGCTGACGCCCACATCGAACACGGTGTTGCCCGCGAGCACGCCGCCCTGTGTTGCCGAGGTCGAACCGACGACTTTGCCGCCGATGACATAGAGGTAGATATTGGCGCCGCCCTGATCGAGGCCGGAGTCCACGCCCACCGAAGCGATGCCGAGCGTGAAGCTGAGGCTCGCCGCCGCGCCGCCGTCCGCGCCGACCGATTGGGTCAGGCCGAACACGCCGCCGAAATTCGCGGTCGAAGTCGCGGTATCGGTCGCAAGGCCGATCGTGTCGGCATCCTGCGTCTGCACAAGAACGCCCGTTTCCACGCCTTGAGTGACGTTGATCGTCGGTGTGTCGTCGTCGACGTTGATGTTGATCGTGCCGGCCGGAACCGCAACGTCGCCGTCGGCATCCGTCACATTATACGTGATCGCAAACGCCTGGTTGTTCTCGGTATTGTCGCCCGCAAACCCGTTCAACGTGTCGTGCATGATCGGTGCGTTCTGCACGACCGTATAGGCACCCGTCGCGGTGTTGGTGATCGTGACCGTCAGAACGGTGATACCACCCTGCTGAACCAGGATCGATTCACCCGGACCATCGACATAAGTGAACCCGCTCGGCGCTCCGGTCAGAGCGAGCGAGAAGCTGAGCGCTCCGTCGCCGCCCGAACCCGGCAGAGTGCCGGATGCGTTCTGCGAGTCAACGTCGTCGCCAACTGCGAGAGCGCCCGCGTTGCCGCCTGCCAGCGCATCGTCGTCGAGAAGCACGTTGACCGTGCCCGCCGCCGGGAAATTGTCCTGGATGGCGATCGAGAGGGTTGCCGTGGCGGTGTCGCCGTCGCGGTCGGTCAGCGTGTAGGTGAACGTGTCGCTGACACCGCCCAAGGCAGTGGTACGAAGATAGCTGTAGTCGCCGTTCGCGTTGATCGTGAGCGTGCCGTACTGGCCGTTGACGACCA
>JBDSMG010000027.1:0-22431 GCA_039915925.1 Sphingomicrobium sp. | reverse complement strand
ACAGCCGCGGCGCGACCGCGATTGAGTACGGCCTGATTGCCGCTCTTATCGCCGTTGCCGCGATCACTGCCATGAAGGGCATCGGCAGCAAGCTGAACACGACCTTCCAGTCGGTTTCGAACGACCTGCAATAGACTTTCCCGGTCCCAGTGTTGGGGCTCATGCAGTTGTTGCACGCCCCGAATCATTCTTTGCAATTTACCGCTGGCAACGACGGGCGGATATTGCGCGCAGGAGAGGACGACACACTAGCCTTTTGAGGAGGTCAGAATGTTTCGATCCGTTAGCCTGCTAAGCCTCACTCTTGCCGCCGTCCCCGCTTTTGCTGAACCCGCTACCCACACGGTCGTCGCAGACGGCGAGCGGATGGAATATGCCTCACGCCTCGCCCCTGGGGAGGTCGTCGCGATCGAAGGTCGTTCGGTTGATTCGCACGAGTCATTTCACCTGATCGTATTGCCGACCGGGCGGGTCCGGGGTGCGTTCGGCCCGGTACCGGTCAGTTTCATGATTTCGCGTACACATCGCGCGCGGCTGGTCGAGCAGTTGCGGGCACAACGATCATCCGGCGTTGCGATGGCCGTAAGTACTATCACACCTGCATCGAATTGAATCGATTGCCGGGCCGGCGTCTGGCCGGCCCGTCCATTCCGTCTAATTCTCCGTAAAGCGCTCGAATAACCAGTCGTGGAATGCCTTGACCGGGCGCCGGTCGAGCGCCGACGGCTGGCACGCGAACCAGTAGCGGTAGGGGCTATCCGCCGTTCCTTCGAAGATCGGGACCAGGCGCTGGTCGCGCGCGGACTCGAGATGGCTTTCGAACATGAAGGCGACCCCAAGCCCCTCCGCAGCCGCGTCCAAGATCAATTGGCCTGAATCGAAATAGCTGTACTCTGCGGGCTCCAGCTCGGGGTAGCCAACGCTTCTCCGCCAGGCATCGTAATTGCGCGGCATCTCGCGGTGCAGGAGAATCGGGACTTTCGCGATATCCTCCGGCCTGCGGACAGCTTTCGCCCCTGTTTGCAGTGACCTTGCGCCAAGCGCGACAATGCGGCCGCTACCGACCAGTCGCGAATAAAGCCGCGGATCTACGCTCTCGGTGATGGCGATCGCGGCGTCGAGGCCTTCCTGCAGCCGATTCAGTCGATTCGCGCCGGTGTCGATTTCGACCTGCAGGTGCGGGTGACGCTCGCGCAGGGACGGGAGCTCCGGCATGAGCCGCTGCGACGCGAACAGCGACGGCACCGCGATCCGGATGTGCATTGCCTTCGCCGGCGCGCTGACCCGCTCGACCGCATCGGCCAGTGCGTCGACGTGCGGCGCGACCTCGGCCATGAAGCTCTGCCCATGCTCGTTGAGTGTGAGCGCATGGTGGTGCCGCTCGAACAATGGCGTTCCCACGAACTGTTCGAGCGCCTGGATGCGCCGGGTCAGCGCGGGCGAGGAGAGAGCAAGCGAGTCGGCCGCCGCCTTCAACGATCCCAATCGCGCGACATGCACGAAAGCCTGGATTGCACCCATCGGCGGGAGTCTGCGCATCGGCAGCATATAGAGCGCTTGTGCGCCGCAACAAAGGCGACCGCCAACATTTCGCAAGAAAAAAGGGGCCTCCCGTGAGGGAGGCCCCAAGGTTTCCTTGGAGAGGATGCCGTATCAGGCAGCTCCATTTATGGGTAATCGCGATTTATGCTGCAAGTGCGAAGAATGCATTCGCACTTGCATCAAGCGCAATTCAGTTGACTCGCAGCACGGTGACCGAGCGCGGCGGCAGGGTGACCGTCACCTTGCCCTTGCCGGCCTTGGCCTGGATCGGCCTGGGCGCGACCAGGTCGGGCTTGGCGAAGGTGTTGACCGAATCCACCGCCGGCGCGGTCAGAGTCTCGCCGCTGGCCGATTTGACGGCAACGACCCCCAGCGTGAACTCGGCGTCGGTCGCCGCGCTCGCGTCGAGGTTGGTCACTGCCAGGTACAGATGCCCGTCGGTGCCCCTCGCGGCGATCGCATCGATGCGCGGAAGCACGATGTCGCCTTCGCGATATTCGCCTTTGTCGTAACTCACCGGCACGAAAGTCGCGTTCTGGAACGGGATGTACATCCGGAAGGCGTGATAGGTCGGGGTCAGCACCATCTTGCCGCCGTCGGTCATGATCATCGCCTGAAGCACGTTCACCATCTGCGCGATGTTGGCCATGCGGACGCGATCGGCATGGCGGGCGAAGATGTTGAAGTTCAGCGCCGCGAGAATGGCGTCGCGAATGCTGTTCTGCTGGACCAGGAAGCCCGGGTTGCTGCCGGGCGTCGGAGCATACCAGCTTCCCCACTCGTCAACCGCGAGGATGACGCGCTTCTGCGGGTCATATTTGTCCATGATCGCACTGTGCTTCGTAACGATCTCCTCCATCCGGAGCGTATCCTTGAGGATGTTTGCATATTCGAAGGCTCCAAAGCCCGTGGCCGGTTTCGCGGGTGGCCATTTCGCCGCGCCGATCGTGTAATAATGGACTCCGATTCCATCGAACTGACCGCGAGCTTCGCGCATCATCACTTCGGTCCAGTTGTAATCGGTCGAGTTTGCGCCGCTTGCGATCTTGAGCGTCTTGGTACCCGCCGGGACCTTGATGAAGGTTGAAAAGCGCCTCGTTTCGTCGGCCGCATATTCGGCGCGCATGTTGCCGCCGCAGCCCCACAGCTCGTTGCCAATGCCCATCATGGTCAGCTTCCACGGCTGGGCGCGGCCGTTGGCCTTGCGCAGGTCCGCGAGGCTCCCGGCCGGTGCGGTCATATATTCGACCCATTCGGCCATCTCGCGCGGGGTGCCGTTGCCGACGTTTCCTGACACGTAGGTTTCGGCCCCGATCATCTCGGCGAAGTTCATGAATTCGTTGGTCCCAAAGGCATTGTCCTCGGTCACGCCGCCCCAATTGGTATTGATCTTCACGGGCCGAGACGGACGTGGCCCAATGCCTTCGCGCCAATTATATTCGTCGGCGAAACAGCCGCCCGGCCAGCGCACAACGGGCACCTGCAGCGCCTTCAATGCGGCGACTACGTCGTTGCGATAGCCGTTGGTGTTCGGGATCTTGCTGTCCTCGCCGACCCAGATGCCGCCGTAGATTCCGCTTCCCAAATGCTCGGCGAACTGGCCGAAGATCCGGCGGTCGATCTTCGCGCCCGGCGTCGAAGCGTTGACAGCAATCGTGGTGCGGGGTGCCTGGGCGGTGGCAGGCGGAACAACGATCAAAGCGGCCACAAGCGCTGCCAGCGCGCGTCGGATCCCTTGGGCTTTCATACATCTCTCCCCTAGTAATATCGCGCTATTGTCTGACTTTTATGCGGCTTGCAAGCAGCCGCGCGTCAGATGCGCCGTCAGTCTAGAGAGAGCCTAGCGCCAGTCCTTGGCCCTGGCTTGCGCTTCATGGTCGGCGTCGAACGGCTCACCCTCGATCGTCGAATCGATCAGAGTCGCGAGGTTCGGATCCTCACCGCCAGCCATGCGATAGCCAGCCTGCTGTCCTTCCGGGGCGGCAAACATGCCCTTTACCTGCCAATCCTCTCCATTGCGGCAGGCGAGGCCGGACGAAACCGCGGTGGTGAAGCTTCGGCATATATCGCCGCTCGAATCGCGGAAGGTGAGGCCGATCCGGACGTCGTTTTGGCTTGCGCTGGCAAGCTGCTTGTCCAGCGCGCGATCGAGAGCTGAGGCGGCGATCATTTGTCCATCGTGCAGTTCGACCGGCGATTTGGCCGGATCGTTCAACTGCATTCCAACGAAGACACCGACCGCAAGCGTCGCCGCGATCGCAGCCCATTGTGGCAGTGCGCGGCGCGCCGGCGGCCGCTGTTTGCGTTCCCGCCAATTCGAAAGGTCAGTGACGGCCGCGGGGCGGCGGATCGCCTGCCGGAGCCGCTCGGGAACGGCATCGCTCGCGATCGGATCAAAGGCCGCGCGCAGCTTGTGCGCAAAGGCGCGATGCTCCTCGGCTGCCTTGGCAAGCTCGGGATCAGCGGCGACACGTGCTTCCATCTCGGCGGCCGCGCGGTCGTCGAGCTCCCCATCGAGCCAGGCAAAGAATTTTTCGTCCATCATCTTTCACCTACCATGGCCAGGAGCGCCGTCCGGCCGCGAACCAGCCGGCTCGAAACCGTACCGATCGGAAGGTCGAGCATCTCCGCGGCCTCGCGATAGCCGAAGCCTTCGATCAGGATCAGCACTACTACTTCGCGCTGTTCGTCGGGCAGTCGGTCCATTGCCTTCATCACCCGCTGCAGGTCCAGCGCGGCTTCGATCGCCTGGCGAGGATCGTCGCCAAGTTTGTCCACCTCCTCCGGCGGAGCCTCGAACTTCTCCTTGCGCGAACGCGAGCGGACCGTGTCGATCCACAGATTGCGCATGATCTTGTAGGCCCAGCTGTCGAGCCGCGTGCCCGGCTGCCACTGGTCGCGCGAGCGCAGCGCGCGCTCGATCGTGAGTTGCGTGAGGTCGTCCGCGTCCGCCGGGTTCCGACTCAGCCCATGCGCGAAGCGCCGCAGCCGCGGAAGCAGCGTGGAAAGCTCGTCCTCGAACCCATATGTTGCAGCCATTCAACCTCATGTGGATGAAACGACAGCTTGTCACCGTTTCATCCCGCAAAGGCATGTTAAAAAGGTTCGACGATGTCCAGATTCGCACCCCGACTGATGATCCTTGCTTCGGCCGCGGCGCTGCTCGCGACAGCCGCCGGCGCTCAGCTGCTGCCTTCGGTGGGACTGCCGACAGGCGGGCTGCCGACGGGCAACCTGCCGGTAGGCGCCGTACCGGGCGTTGGACCGGTCCTGCAGAATGTGCTGAGCCCCGCCGAAACGCGGCAGATCGTCAATCCGACGCTGGATAGCGTCGCGGGCTTGCCCGACTCGGTCATTCAGTCCGGTACGGCCTCGCTGCTGGACCTACGGCGCCTGCGGCTTCAGCAACTGATCCGCGAGAACCGCAACCAGCTCGAAAGCGACAATGCCGGCCAGCCCGTTCGGCGCGGCGTGCTGGTGGCGATCAATCCGCTGCCGTCCGCGCTCCAGCGGGCTGCCCGCGCCGGCTTCCGGACCATCGGCGCCGAGGCCAATTCCAACCTCGGCTTCACGACGGTGATGCTCGCGGTCCCGGCAGGCATGAGCGCGCGCGAGGGACTCAAGCGGCTGTATCAGGCCGCTCCGGAGATCGAGGCTGATTACGATCACATCTTCGAACCTGCCGGCGGCGATCTTCTGCCGGTCGCGGGGGCGCTTGCAGCAGCGGCCGGCGCAGGCGGCGGAGTGCGCATCGGGATCGTCGACGGCGGCGTCGCGTCGCATCCCGCGCTGGCGGGGGCAAGTATCGACCAGCACGGTTTCTCGGGATCGCCCCAGGCGACGGGGCACGGGACCGCGGTAGCCTCGCTGATCGTCGGCAATCAGGGCCCGTTCCGGGGCGCTGCCCGTGGAGCGTCGCTGTTCGTTGCGGACGTCTACGGCGGCAATCGGGCCGCGGGTTCGGCCTCCGCGGTGGTTCGAGCGCTCGGCTGGCTGGCATCGAAGCAGCCGAGCGTGATCAATATCAGCCTCGTCGGCCCGCCCAATGTCCTCCTCCAGCGTGCCGTTCAGCAACTACGTGCGCGTGGCATTCAATTGGTCGCAGCGGTTGGCAACGACGGCCCCGCAGCGCCGCCGCAGTATCCGGCTTCCTATCCCGGGGTGGTGGCGGTCACCGGAGTGGACGGCAACGGCCGTGCGCTCATCGAAGCCGGGAAGGCAGACCACCTCGACTTCGCGGCTCCGGGGGCGGACATGGCTGCGGCACTTCCGGGCCAAGGCTATGCCAAGGTTCGCGGCACCAGCTTCGCGGCGCCACTCGCGGCCGCTCGTTTGGCCGCCGCCGGATCGCTTCAGCGGCTCGCTTTGGAAGCACGACCAGGCAAGGGCCGGGTCGGACGCGGCGTGGTGTGCTGGGACTGCCGCGTCGATCCCAAGGCGGTCCGCGCAAAATAATTCACCGCGCGGGATGAAGCGCGAAATCACTGTCGTTCTCTCCTCGAGGCCAATCGAAATGCCTCACGAATTTCGAAAGCCAAAGGAGATCGATATGAAGACCATCCTCATCGCCGGAGCGGCCGCGATCGCATTCACTGCAATGCCGGCACAGGCACAGCTGCTCGGCGGCGTAACGGGAGCCGTGAACGGCGCCGTCAACGGAACGCTGGGCGGTTCGCTCGGCGGCAGCGGCTCGCTCGGCGGGGTTCTTAATTCCGCGGGCAATGCCGGCGGCCTTCTGAACGGGACCAACAGCATCACCAACAGCGTGACCGGCTCGGTCAGCGGCAATGGAAATGCGTCGGCAAGCAAGAACGTCAACACGCGTAACGGCTCGGCCAGCGGCAACGTCGGTCTCGCCGGCACGGTCAGTGGCGCTGCCGACAGCGTGACCAACGGATCGCTCGCCGGCCAGACGTTCGGCCAGAATGGTTCGGCGTCGGGCAGCGCATCGGCCAGCAAGAACGCCGGCTTCGGCGTGCAGGGCGTCGGCACCGACCAGCTGCATTCGATCGCCGGTCAGGCGCATGGCGCGGCCCAGGGTGCTGCCAACAGCGCGATTGCTTCGGCCCAGGGCGCGCGCGGATATGCGACGGGTCAGGCCAGCGGTGCAGCCAATGCGGCCGGCAACGCTGCCGGAAGTGCGTCGGGCTATGCCCCGGGTTCGCTCGCCGGTTCGATCAGCGGCTCGGGCTCAGGCTCCGCCAACGGCGACGCACACGCGAGCGCACGCAAGCACAACCGCGCCGACGACTAAGCGTCCGTCGCGTATCTGACGGCCGCAAAGGCCCGCCGCTCATTCCTCCTGTTCGCGGCGGGCCTTTTTGCGTCAGCTTCTATTGCGCTGCGGCCGCGGGAGCCGCCGCTGAATGCTTGGGAGCCTTGGCCCAGCCCTGCACCTCGTATCCGCGTTCGAGCAGGCAGCCGTTCATTGCTGTCTGGATCGCCTTCTCCTTGCGGTGCCGCTTCGCCCTCGCCATGCCCCAGGCGCCGCCCAAGGCCACGAAAGGAATGAGGATGATCGTCGCGCTCGCGACTGCGGCGCCGGCATACATCCCCGCGCTTGCTGCCGCCGCGCCGCCCGCAACCGCGGTCGCGCCGCCGACTGCAGCGCCGGCAGCTCCGGAAGCCAGCCGACCGTTGGAGTCGAGCTTTCCGTTCACATAAAGTTGCTTGCACTCGGCCATCGCGGCGTCGAACCCCGCGCTTTCGGCAGGCGCGGAGGCGAGTGTCGGATTGAACTCGCGCGGGCGCGACGAGCATGCCTCAAGCAGCAGAATCGCGGCCATCGCCGCGCCGATGTTCGTTTTCATGTGGGTCCCCCTCCCAAGCACGCTCGGCCGCTTCGGGCCTGGTGTCAACCGGCTGACCGGAAATGACTTTTCGTCACATATGGTCGAGTTGGACGCCCTTGGTTTCCGGGAAGAAGCGCCACACCACGAACAGTTGCACGGCCACCGCCCCTGCGAACACCCAGAAAGGCGCCGCGAGCGTGCGCGCGGCGATCACCGGGAATGCGAAGGAAATGACCGCGTTGAGCACCCAGTGCGTAGCGCTGCCGAGCGCCTGGCCGCGGGCGCGCACTTCGGTCGGGAAGATTTCGGACAGATAGACCCAGATCACCGCGCCCTGCGAAATTGCGAAGAAGCTGATGAACAGGATCAGCATCGGCAGCAGCAGCGCCTGATTGCTGCCGCGTGAATAGATGAGCGCCACTCCGGCCAAAGCGACGAAGGTTCCGGCGCCCCCGATCATCAGCAGCGGCTTGCGGCCGAGCCGGTCGATCAGGCTCAATCCGAGCAGGGTCGCTCCGAAATTGGCGGCCCCGACGGCCACTTGCTGCAGGTCGGCCGACACCTGGCTGTAGCCGGCACCGCGGAAGATATCGCCGAGATAATAGAGAATGGCGTTGATGCCCGACAGCTGGTTGAAGCCGGCGATGGCAAGCGCAAGCAGGATCGGCTTGCGGTGGGCGGTCCAGCTCAGGCGAACTGTGTCGGAAGGCTGGGGCGCGATATCGGCGGCGACGGTCTCGGCATCGCCCATGCGCAGGTCACGGATCGCGGCCAGCGCCTCTTCGCGCCGCCCTTTCGAGAGCAGCCAGCGCGGGCTCTGGGGGATGGTCAGCATCGCGCCAAGCAGGATCAGGGCCGGAATGGCGGCCACGCCGAGCTTCAGGCGCCACTCGATATCGCCGAAGCCGAGCTGGCCGACCAGGAAGTTGCTGAGATAGGCGACGAGAATGCCGAGCACGATGTTGAGCTGGAACAGCCCGACGATGAACCCGCGACGCTGCGTCGGGCTGATCTCCGACAGATAGACCGGCGCGAGAACCGACGACCCGCCGATGGCAAGTCCGCCGATGAAGCGGAAGAGGAAGAAGCTCGGCAGGTCCCAGCTGATTGCCGATCCGACAGCGGAGATAACGTAGAGAACGGCAACCCACAGCAGTACGTTGCGGCTGCCGTAGCGGTCGCCGGGAACTCCTGCTCCGAGCGCGCCCGCCAAGGTGCCCCACAGCGCGGCGGACACCGCCCAGCCAAGGCCGGCTTCACCGAGTTGGAAGACCGCTCGCAGCGGCCCCGTAACTCCGGCAATCACCGCCGTATCGAAGCCGAACAGCAATCCCGCGATTGCTCCCGCGGCTACCGCCGCGCCGCGCACCTGTCCGGTCATTCCTGTCCCCCCAAGAGCCTGGGTGGATTCCTCTCACGGCTGGATCGGCCGCGCAATGGCTGCCGTTCGAAGTCCGTTTCAGTTCTCGCTGATCAGCGGCGGTTCACCTGCAATGGTGCTCGATGATCCGAAAGGAGATCCGCCCGATGAGCCGTTCCAAGCATCTCTGCCTTGCAATCGCCGCGCTGCTATTGCCCGCGTCCGCTTCGGCTGGCGCCCGGACGGAAACCGCGATTCTTGCCGGCGGCTGCTTCTGGGGCATGGAAGGCGTGTTCGAACATGTGAAAGGCGTGCGCAATGTGGTGTCCGGCTTTGCCGGCGGCACTCGGCGCGACGCGACTTACGAGGCGGTGAGCAGCGAGCGCACCGGCCATGCCGAGGCGGTGCGCATCAGCTACGACCCCGAAATTATCAGCTACGCGCAGATCCTGCGCATTTACGCGACCGTCGCGCACGATCCGGGCCAGCTCAACCGCCAAGGCCCCGACGTCGGCCCAAGCTACCGCTCGGCGATCTTCCCGCAGAACGGGCAGCAGAAGCAGATCGCTCAGCAATTCCTTGCGCAACTATCGAAATCGCGTCGCGTCGTGACGCGCATCGAAAGCGGCCCGTTCTTTGCCGCCGGCCCCGAGATGCAGGACTTCCTGCGCCGCCACCCGACTTATCCCTACATCGTCCGCAACGACCTTCCGAAGCTTGGCGAGCTCAAGCGCCAATACCCGCAATATTGGCGTTGATCCTAGGCATTTTCCTATTGCATATAGGGAACAGATAGGGAACATTGAGACGCTCGGAGTCGTCCTCATGCTTATCATCAATGCCCCGTTCCTGGTTGCTCTCGCTGCCTTCATCACCAGCCTCTCGGCCCTGATCTGGGCGCTTCGGCGCAAGCCCTGACGACCGATTCAGCGCGCGGGCTCGATCCTCGAGACGAGGCGCACGCCGTGCCATAGCTCCATTGCGTGGCGGCGGTTGAGCTCGCGCGCAGCGGCGATCGCCTGCCGATCGGTCGGCGCCGCGATCAGCTCCGGCGCGCCAGCGATCTGCCCGGCCCCGTCAAGAGCGTAGAGCTTATAGTCCGACAATGCTTTCCCCCAACCGGGAGAATGCGCCATTTTTCGCCAAAAGGCGAGTCCGCAGGCCGACATTGGGTCGGCTCAGGAAGTGTGATTCTCGACGATGGCAATTGCGCGCGCGATCGCCTCGGCCACGCTAAGCTCGCTCGTATCGAGCAGCACGGCATCCTCGGCCTGCCGGAGCGGCGCCGACTCTCGTCGGGAATCCCGCTCGTCGCGCGCGTGAATGTCGTTCAGCACCTCTTCGAGATGCGCGGTAACGCCCCGCTGCTGCAATTCGCGCAACCTTCGCTCGGCACGTATTTCCGGGGACGCGGTTACGAACAGCTTCACGTCGGCGTCGGGCGCAATCACCGTTCCGATGTCACGGCCGTCGAGAACCGCCCCGCCGTCCTGCGTTGCGAAGTCGCGCTGGCGCTCAAGCAGTGCAGAGCGAACGCTGGAATAGGCCGAAATGCGCGACGCAATCGTCGACACCGCCTCGCTACGCAGCTCGGGGTCGTCGGTGTCGACCGCAAGATCGTGGCAGGCGCGCAAGGCTTCGAATTCGTTGCCCGGATCGCCGCCCCACCGCCACAGGCTCAGCGCAACCGCCCGGTACAAGGTGCCGGTATCGAGGTGTGGAAGCCCGAAGTGGCCCGCTAGCGCGCGCGCGATCGTGCCTTTGCCGCTGGCGGCGGGACCGTCCACCGCGATGACGAGACCGTGCCGAAGTTCGGATGAAGATTGCTGCTCGCTCAACGCGGCAGCGCTTTGACAGGGCCAAAAGCCTATGGCAAGGCGCCCGCCGAACGGTCCCGCGCCCGCGCTCGGACCATCTTGAACACACGCATTTGTTGGAGTGAACCTCACCATGGTGAAACCCGAATGGGGCACCAAGCGCACTTGCCCCAAGTGCTCGACCCGATTTTACGATCTCGGCAATGACGAGCCGGTGCAGTGCATCGAATGCGGCAACAGCTGGAATCCGGAGCCGGTCCTGAAGTCGAAGCAGCCGCTTCCGTTCGAAATCGCGGCACCCGCGGCCAAGGAGCCTGCGGCTGACGATGCGGACCTCGAGGCTGAGGATCTGGCTATTGCCGAGGACGAAGAACCTAGCGCCGACGACGAGGTCGATCTGGCGACCGGCGACGACGATCTTGGCGTCGAAGCTGGCGGTCAGGACGACGAGAGCTAGTCGCTCGCCTTCGCGGGCATTAATCCTGTCGCTCGTCGGCGGCCAAATGCCCGGCGAGCGAGGGTTCCTCATCCACAGTCGGCTTCCAGCCGAACAGCCGTTCGGCGGCGAGCCAGCCTAACAGCCCGCCGACGATCTGCGCGAGAATGAAGGCTGGCGCGTCAGCCGGCGCGATCCCCGCGAACGTGTCCGAGAAAGACCGGGCGAGAGTGACTGCCGGGTTTGCGAACGACGTGGACGCGGTGAACCAGTAAGCTGCAACGATCACGAGCGCGACGGCAGCGGGCACCGCGTTCGGCCGCGACCGCAGCGTTCCGAGGATGGTGATGATCAGCGCGAAGGTCGCGACCACTTCGGACAGCCACTGGCCGGGCCCGGTTCTCGAATGCTCTGAAAACTGCAAGATAGACAGGTCGAACATGGCGTTTGCGAGCAGGGTTCCGGCGATCCCGCCGACGATTTGAATGATCGCGAACAAAGCGGCGGTGCTCCACCCGATCTCGCGCCGAAGGGCGAAGACCGCGCTGACCACCGGGTTGAAATGGGCGCCCGAGACCGGCCCAAGCGCCTGGATCAGAACATAAAGAATCGCACCGGTTGCGACAGTGTTACACAGCAGGGCGAGTGCGGCATTCCCATCCGAAAGCCGCTCCGCCATGATCCCCGAGCCGACCACGGTCGCGACGAGCATGGCGGTGCCGATAAACTCCGCAGCGAGCATCCGTGCTGCCGCAGCCTTCACGCGCTTGCGCGCCGGCCCTGAGCGTCGACCACAAGCTCGCCATCTTCCTTGCGAAACTCACCGTGCTGCGGCGGGAGCAGGTCGAGCACCGCTTCCGACGGGCGGCACAGCCGTGCCCCCTTGGGTGAAACCACGATCGGCCGGTTGATCAGGATCGGATGAGCGATCATCGCGTCGATGATCGCATCGTCGGTCAACGTCTCATCGCCGAGGCCGAGTTCGGAATAGAGATCGCCCTTCGTCCGCAGCAGCTCGCGCGGCGTGATCCCCATCTGCTCAATCAGCGACACGAGGGTTTGCCGCGACGGCGGAGCCTGCAGATATTCGATGACTTGCGGCTCGATCCCGCTGTTGCGGATCAGTCCAAGCGTGTTCCGCGACGTGCCGCATGCCTGGTTGTGGTAGATGGTGACGTCCATGCCGCCAGCTTTATCGCCGCGGCAATCCGAAGCAAGGCCACTCGAAAAGTTGCGGACCTGATATAGAGTAGTAACGTGCCTACATAAGTAGCAGCTGTTTATAGCGACAAAGGCTTTGATTCGGAGCGGATATGAAGGTCCTGACGAGCCGCGAATTCAACCAGGATGTCAGTCGGGCGAAGCGACTCGCGCGCCTCGATCCGGTATTCGTCACCGACCGCGGCAAGCCGACGCACGTGCTGCTCAGCATTGAAGCCTATCGCGAACTTTCGGGGCAGACCGATACGATTGCCGGCCTTCTCGCTGCCAAAACGTCGCTTCCGATCGAGCCGGACTGGCGCGCCGCCGGCCCGTGGGCGCGGAAGAGCTGATGCACCTGCTCGATACGGACGTGGTGTGGGCGCTGCGTTATGCGCAGGGGGAGCATTTGGCTCAGGGGTTTGGGGCCTGGGTGGCCGACGTGGCGCCGGCGAGCCTGTTCATCTCGGTCGTCACGTTGATGGAGCTGGAGGGTGGAACCGCCAGCATCCACCGGCGCGAAAAGACCATGGCCGCGAACTTGCGCGCGTGGATCGACACTCAGTTGCGGCCCGCGTTTGATGGCCGCGTGCTGCCGATCGACGCCGCTGTGACGAAACGCTGGGCGCACCTTGCCTATGCCGAACCGCGCGACGGCCTGCTTGCGGCCACAGCGCTTGAACAGGGTTTCACGCTCGTCACCCGCGAACCGGCAGCGTTCAAACTCGGCCGCGTGCGCACGCTCAACCCCTGGACCTACACGCCCTCGTCGCCGGATATCGCCTGGGACGATAGCTCGCTGACCGGGTCGCTGTGGCTGAAGAGCCTGTTCCGCTGATCAGGACCGGAGATCGCAGCAGGACGCCATGCTTTGGAAAATTTCCGTTTTCAGAGCGGAAGCTTTCGCCTAAAGGCGCTTTCGAACGGGGCCGTAGCTCAGCTGGGAGAGCGTCGCAATGGCATTGCGAAGGTCAGGGGTTCGATCCCCCTCGGCTCCACCATTCCACTCAAACGATCGTTACTGACCGCTGCCGCGCCTTGCTGCGCACAGGGGGCTCGGCGCTAAACCTGTGCCGGGCGGAGCCAATTGCGCGACGGTCCGTTATGGCGCGGCGGATCCGTTCAGTCGGCCCGTCGATATCAACGACAAAAGGAATATTTAATGCGTGCTCTGATCCTGGTCGCCGGTGCGGCCCTCGCCCTTTCCGCCTGTAGCGGCAAATCGAGCGAGAACGCCGACAGCAATACGCTTGAGGTGAATACGCTCGTCGTCGACAATGCCGCTTCGCTTGAAAGCCTCAACGGTGTTGACGCCAACGCTGCAATTGACGCCGACACCGCCAATGCAATGGCTCACGACGCCAACACCAACGACCCCGATACCAATCTCGCGAACGGGATGTAACGACTTGCCGGCGGGCCTGGGCGAGAGCCGGGCCCGCCGCTCGATCATCGCTCGGCCGGCTCGACCGCAATCAACCGAACGACATGCCCGTTGCCTGGCGGATTGATGTCTTCGCCGGGCTCGGCGCCCATCAGCGCCTGCGCGAGCGGGGACCCGAAAGCGATCCGCCCCGATGCGGGGTCCGCCTCGTCGTGGCCGACGATTGCGAGGCTTCGCCGCTCGCCGTCCTGTTCGATCGTAACTCGGATGCCGAACGCCACTGCATTGCCGCTCGGGCGCGGCGCGATCTGCGCCGTGGCAAGCCGAGCGCGCCAGTAGCGCAAGTCCCGCTGGAGCTCGGCGCGCTGTTCTTCGTTGCTTGCTGACGCCACGGCGGCTTCAAGTTCCTCCGTGCGAGCCTTGATGAGATCATAGCCCCGCTGCGTGACAAGGTTGGGCTCGGGCGGCAGCGGAAGCTCGAACCTCGGCTCCTTATGCTCCTCGTCACTCTCGCGGCGGAAGGCGACACTCATGGCACTCTCCAGCTGTTACATCGCCAACGAGCCCGGCGAAAGTTTGTTGCCGGGCCTATTTCGCGCCGAGCCGTTCCTCCCACTCCGCGCCCTGGGAGAGGGAGATCGCGTCAAGCGCCGCGGTGCTCTGGTCGCGCAAAATCGTGAAGGCGCGGCGGATCGCGCAGGTCGCCTCGTCGTGGCAATCGCCGCAGGGCGCGTAGAAGTTGACGCTTGCGCAGGAGACGAGCGCGATCGGTCCTTCAAGCGAGCGCACGATCTCGCCGAACGAGATGGTCTCCGGCGGCCGCGCCAGGGTGTAGCCGCCCTTCGGCCCGCGGATGCTCTTCACCAGCCCGGCTTTCTTGAGGTCAAGCATGATCAGCTCGAGATATTTGGGCGGCACGTTCTGGCTGGTCGCGATCCGCGCCAGCTGCACCGGCGCGCCGCCGCCTTCTTCGACCAGGAACAGCAGGGAACGCAGGGCGTAACGGGTCTTTTGCGCGATCATGATTGTCTATTAGCCGACAAGGGCTTGCGAGGGTAGGGGCCGGTTCTCGCCGTCAGGCGCCGTTTCCTTCGGCGGCGGCCGGCGGGGAAGAATTACTCGACGGCTGCGTGGCAGGCGCGGTGACGTCGCTGCCGGGCTGGATTGCGCAATCGCGGACCCATAGCTCGTTGCCGGAGCCGCCCATTCCCTTGCAGCTGACCGTCACCTGCTGGCCCGGCACCAGCTTCTTCGCGTCCTCGATTGCCAGTTGTGTCACGTCGATGCCGACCGGGATTTCCGGGTTGGATGTCTTGAGCCGGAGGTCGAGACTTCCGTAGCCGTCGGGTACGATGCGGAGGAACTCGCCGCTCACCACCATCTCGCGGTCGTCGAAGCGGCGGTCGGCGGCCCGCTCGTCGTCGCGGTAGGCCTGGTAGAGCTGCTCGGCGGTGATCGTCACCGCGCCCCGAGCTTCCGGCCGACTGGCGATCACTGGGCGCTTGTCGGAATCGAAGTCGAAATCGCGACCGACCATTTGCCTGCCGAGCACGACGACGCTGAGCACGGCGGCGATTGCGATCAGGACCTTCTTGCGATTACCCTTCAGCTCCTCGCCGGCGGGCCGCAGACCCTTGCGGGGCCGGTCGGGCCGCAGCTCGCGCAGCCCGGGATCCATTGGGGACCCGCATTCGGGGCAGAATTCCCGAAGGGCCGACACCTGGGCTCCACATTCCGGACACAGCACCTGTCTCGTCTCCCTCACGGCTTAGGCGCGCCATAGAGGAGTGATACAGTCCTAAGCAATTCCCGTGCTGGCCGGGGTCGTAAAAAGCGGCAGGCGCAGCGGCCTTTTGAGCCGCCGCGCCTGCTTTTGGTTCAGGCCTTAATAGCCCTGGCGATAGTCCGCGTCGGTGCGGCGGATTCGGACGTTGGTCACCGCGCCGCGATAGTCGACGCTGCAGCGGAAGCTGAGGTCGCCGCGGTTGTTGGCATAAGCCTGGTTATAGCCCTGCTGATAACCCTGCTGGCCGTAACCCTGGCCATAGCCCTGAGCAGCATAGCCGTTCATGCCCGAATCCATCAGGCCGGACACGCGCAGCCCGCTGCGGGTGCGCTCGACATTGGTGATCGCGGTCACACGCGCCGAAGCATAACCCTGCTGGGCATAGCCTTGCTGATAACCGTTATAGCCCTGCTGGCCGTAGCCCTGCTGGTACCCGCCATAGGGCTGCGGGCGGTACTGGGCGGCGGCCTGCTGCTGCGCGGCGGCGGCGCACTGCGTGATCGCGGTGCGATCGTTCGTCTGATAGCGATTGCCGAGCAGCTGGTTGATGATGCCGGCGATTCCGCCCTGCTGGTAACCCTGCTGAGCATAGCCCTGGGCATAACCCTGCTGCGGATAGCCGTAGCCCTGCTGCTGCTGCGGATAGCTCTGCTGCGGGTAATATTGCGCGGCGGCGGGCGCGGCCAGGCCGATGATGGCGGCTGCGGCACCGAGAGTTGCGATGGTCTTCATAGTCGAATCCTTGCGAAAGTCCGGCCTCAAAGCGCCGGAACCTGAAGACTCAACGAAGCAGCCGCCCGCCAGTCGCATGAACTGAAAACAACAATGGGTGTTGGCTGCGTTCATAAGGGGCCGGGGGACGGGGGTGCGTCGGCGGAAGTTGTGGAAGTTGTGGCGTCAACGCGCGCGCTCGCGGGAGGTGCATCCTCCGCGACAAAGGGCTCCTCGGCCGTTCCGTCATTCGGCGCGAGTTCGGCATCCTCGAGTCCATCTTCGCCGTCGGCATATTCGATGGCGGCGATCTCGTCGCAATGGGCGGCGAGGCGGCCCGCGCTGTCGTCCTCCACGTCCGCGCCAGGATCGTCGAGGTCGATCGGCGGCCCGCTGCGGTCCTGCCAGGCGCCGTAGCGCGCCCGCCGCCGGTTGCGCAGCATGAACATGGTCAGGCGCTCGTCGAAGTGGCGCCATTCGCCGACCTGCTCGCCCTTGTAGAAGACGGGCCGCGGAACCCCGTGGATGCAGCGCTGCCCCGCGGCATGTTCGAGCTGCGCCATGGTCGTGTCCTGGGCCGCGTCCCACGCTTCGCGGAAATGATGGGCGTCGGCGCGGTTGCGCAGATTGTTCGCGGAGGTCACCGACATGCCGACGTGCCGCGCCGCTTCCTCGACGGTGGCGCCGACCGCCAGCGCCTCGACGAAGGCAATCTGCTTGTCGGGAGTCCAGCCGTCGTAGCGATAACGCACGGGGACGGGGGCGAAGTGCAGGATCTGTCGTTCGGTGCTCATCGACGAGGATAAGCCACAAATGGGCTGCTGTAGGACAGCATTTTTTTGCCGCCGGGAGGCGGGCCCCTCCACCGCCCGGCGATGCCGAGCGGTCCCAGCAGCCGGTCCGCCATGCCGGGGGCATGGCCGCGTGCGGCTGCTCGTTCCGGGGAGGATCAGAGCCTAAGGAAAGCGGCGTCCTCGGCGATTTCGGCGCTGGTGAGTTCGATGTCCGACGCGTCGGGAGCAGCCTTGGCAAGGCGGGCCTCGATGCCCAGTTCGATCCGCTGCAGCATGTCGCCGCGCGCGGTCCAGCTGGCGGCGCTGGTTTCAAGCACCTTGCGGCCGTTGCCGGTTGCCATGGTCAGCGCCTGCAGCAGGTCGGCGGTGGCGCGATCACGGCAGCCGGCGGCAGTATCGCGCACATCCTTGGTGCGCAGCACGGATTCGGGCTTGTTGCGCGCGACGGGCGTCGGCGCCGGATTGGGCGTTCCACCGTCGCTGAGCCAGCGGTGCTGGACGGGAACCCTGGAGGTTGGGAAAGTCATTGGACATGCACCTGCCGGCAAGCGGGAGCGCGACACGTCTCTCAGCCGCCCGATGCCTGCGAGAAGGACGGGCGGTGAAAACAGTCTAGCACGCTCGGGGCAGGACAGCGACTGTATTCGGCATGATTGCGAGGTCGGCCAGCTGCACCGGGCGGTTCATCCCTCCCGGCGCGTGGCCCCGACGAGCGGCCCAACCGCGTCGCTGCCAAGCACGATCGTCTTGGGGCCGGGCGTCTGCTCAAGCGTTTGCAAAAAGCGAAGGTTCGCCAGCGCCGGATTGTCCTTCACCAGCCGCGCAGCGTTCGCAAGCGCGCGCAATGACGCCTGCTCGCCGCGTGCCCGTTCAAGCGACGCCTCCGCGTTGATCTTGGACCGCTCCACTTCGGTGAACATCTTCCGGGTTTCGGGCGGGAGAGTGATGGACGTGACCAGCACGGCCGGCATGCGGGCGCCCGGGATCGCATCGGCGAGCTTCGCCTGCAGGGCAGCGCCTAGCAGCTTGGGATCCGCGAACAAGTCGCGCAAGGCGTAGCTTGCAACGACTTCGAGGGCAGCATTTGCGGCGAGGCTGTGCAGGGCCGCATGAGTCGTGAGCTGCGGCATCAAATGGCTGTACATGTGCGGCTGAACCGCAGGCTGCGATTCAGTGAAAGCACGAGGATCGACGACCTCCATGATCGGCGACGTGCCGAGGCGGAAGGAGAATTGGTCGCGGGAAACGACCGTGAAGTCCGCCATGGCGACGGGGAGGGGAGCACGCGACACCTGCACCACACGCCGGCGCTTGCCAGGGTCGAAGGCGACATAGCGTCCGGGTTCCAGTTCCCGCACGAACTGGCCATCGCGGTAGAGCAGCCCGACATCGGGCGGATAGATGACGGTAACATCACGCCGCACCCAGATCGCGATTGCGACGATCAGCAGAACGACGAGCAGAAGTGTAATCAGCGGGTCGATCATTGGTACTCACCTTCCGGAGCCACGGCGGCACGGCGGGGGCCCGAAGCCCGCAAGGCCGTACCACGGTTGCCAATTGGCCGGCACCGGAAGGCTTTCCCTTGAGGATGGTTCACAGCCATCTGCACCCGAAGCAGTGGGACAATCCGGTGTGTTGCTGACCGCATCGCAAGATGTCGCGCTCCAAAGATTGCCCCAGAATGGGGATTCGAACCCCGCCGCCATTCACACGCGAAATGACTCTGATGTCAATTGTGGCCCGGGTTGCGGCGGTACGGAGGCGGGCCCCCTCCACCACTCGGCCGTGCCGAGCGGTCCTCCTCCCCGTTCCCGGGAGGATCGGATTTGCTAGATGTGCTGCGGCACGTGCCGGGTGATGGCGGCGGCGTCGGTGCCGATGAGGTGGAGCTGGAACAGGGTCAGGCCGCGATCGTCGGTGACGGTCATGCTCCAGTCGGCTTCGTCCCAGAAGCGGTCGGCATCGTCGCAGACGACCGCGCCGAACATCCTGATCGCCGCGCATTTGGCGGCGGCGAGGCTGGGAAGCTCGTGCCCGTCGACGTCGGGGCGATCGTAGGTGTTGAAATGAAATCTCGGCATGCGTCGTTCCTGCACGTGGAGCGGGAGCGCGACGGTCTCTCAGCCGCCAACGCCCGTAAACCCCCGGCCAGCGATGCGGCATAATAGGCTGTTTTCGTTAGAATGTCCGCGATTGTTTCGGGTGCGGAGAAGATCGCCGAGCGTAGCGACGCTGGTGCGGAGCGCCACCGGAGCAGCGCGTAGAGCCGATTTCGCCCGGCCGACGGGGCGGTCAGGCAGCTGACCGAGCCCGTTCGATCCCGGCCTTCGCCGGGACAGGCTCACGGATTCACTCCGTGACGGCTTCGCTAATAGGTATTGTGTCCCCGGAATTGCCCGGAATTGCCGTGTCCCCGGAATTGCTAGTGTCCCCGGAATTGCTAATAGGTATTGTGTCCCCGGAATTGCCTGTGTCCCCGGAATTGTGTCCCCGGAATTCGCGGTGTCCCCGGAATTGCAATTCTTTTATTTCAAGAGGTCAATCGGGGGTTGGCTTAGCCACCTGCACGCAAGTTCCGCGAACCGTAACTTTACGCGTTAACGTGAGCTTGCCATTCGTCCGTTGCTTAATGTCGTCAACGTGCAAATATTTCCCATCACCGCGTGAAACTGACAACGTTTCGATCGAATTGCTTACTTCATCGCCGTCACGCTCAATCAGGACAGAACGATAACTAAGCGTTGCGTTAGTGAAATTACCATCGCACTTACTTTCGGAAAGGCACCAGTCGCTCCATTGATTATTGATCCAAGTTTGCAACGTCTTAGCGCGCATATTGACCTTGACGTAAAGTTCCTCATTCGCCGGATCAGAAAACCCGTCAGCCCTCGGCAGCTTCGCAGCGGACGACCCGTCCCCTGCACACTTCAAAATGAAAACGTTTGGGTCGAGCGCCGCTGTGGCAGGTGCACTGGTCGGCGCGCTGGTCGGCGCACTAGTCGGCGCGCTTGACTTACGGGCAGGGTCGTTTGCTCCCTGGCCACAGCCCGCAACGAGCAAGACTAAAGCGTAGTTAAGACGTAGCATTTTGCCCCCTGCCTGACGCTATTTATCATTTATCCCATCATCCTTTATGAGGCGCAAGGATCAACCCAGCTTGGCTGGCCAGGACTACGGACACGTCAACGTAACCTAGGCCGTGAACTCATAAACGGGATTCCCTCGGCGGCGGTTTTCTGATTCAGGGTCGGTAAAAGCCGCTATGATCTGGCCGACTTTGAGTGGCGCGTGATTACGCCGTTGCTGCCGAACAAGCCGAGGGGTGTGGCGCGCGTCGGGCATCACGTCGAGCGCGTCTTCAGCAAGTTCAAGCACTTCGGCCGTATCGCCACTCGCTACGACAAGCTCGCCTCATTAAGGCTGTGGGTGCGCGCCTATGAGTCTACGGCATAGCCGATCAGGTGGAGACACCAAGCTCTTCAATTCAGAAGACCGGAGACTGAAGCTGGCCTGAGCTGCTCAGGCTGGGAGCGTATTAGTGCGCGACCGTCGCTACTTCGTCCCAGCCATCTCATCCTGATCCACGCCCCCGACCCCACGGCCTTGCTCGGGAGAGCCTTCGCTCGGGACGAACGGCCTTTCGGCTTCTCGACCGGGCTCGAAGCGAACGGTGTTGAGGTGGCGGGCGCAAGAAGCGGCGCAATGTTGGGTTGTGAAGGTCCTCGCCTCCGGACCCACACCCCAACCCCTTGCAAAGCATCACAATCCCAGCGACCCTCACCCCCAAGGGCAATAGGGGAAAACACATGCTGCGAGTCGTCGGGATCGGTTTGGCCGTGTTGGCGCTGTCGGCCTGCGGGTCGGGCGGCGGGTCCGGCGGCAATCGCGATGCGACCACGACCGTGGCCAAGGCGGGCGTCACCGCCTGCGACATATTGAAGGCCGAGGATGTCGAGCGGGTGCTCGGGCGGCCGGTCAAGAAGCTCGATGCGACGGGCGGGGCCGGGGCGCTCGATATCTGCCAGTACGGATATCAGGGCGAGAAGCTGCTCGACATGGGCCAGGCCAGCGTCACGCTCCACGGCAACAGTCTCGCCGAGATGAAGACGGGCGTCGAGCGCGAAGGCTATGACACGGAGGAGATCGCCGATCTCGGCGACAGGGCATTCTGGTCGATGCAATCCGGCCTCTATGTCGAAAAGGGCGGGCGCACGGCGCTCTATCTGGTCGGCGCCAACGGGATGAAGGACAGCAAGGCGCCGAGCATTGCGCTGGCCCGCGCAACCGTGGATCGCATGTAAGGAGTACAGGACATGATGAAGCAGATGACGATCGTCGCGGCGGCGGCAGTGCTGATCGGGGCGCAGCAGGCGCCGCTGGTCGCGCCGGGCAAGGTGCTTGCGATCGGCCCCAAGCAGGACGATCCGCGGGCTCTGTGCGGCGCCGAGGGGAGCGTGAAGACGCCCGAGCGCGGAATCATCGTCCAGGGCGGGCTGAAGGCGCGGGGCGCGTTGGCGATCGGGCCGAAGCAGGACGACCCGCGGGCGCCGGCGCTTGCTCGTGCGGGCGACGACAATGATCCCAAGGCGAGCGGCGGGACTGCCAGCTCGGGCAATGTGCTGGCGATCGGGCCGAAGCAGGACGATCCGCGCGCTCCGGGAACGGCGTCGTCGTTCAATCCGGATACGGATCCGGCGGCGCGGTCGGGCTGCGTCGACAAGAAGAAGGATTAGGCGGGGGGCTTTATTTCGCCGGGATGAGATCGTCCTGATCCACGCCCCTCGACCCCTCGTCCTTGCTCGGGAGAGCCTTCGCTCGGGACGAACGGGAGGGTTTAGGCTTCTCGACCGGGCTCGACGCGAACGGGGTTGCGGTGGAGCGGGCGAGGAGCGGGGCGAGGTATTGGCCGGTGAAGCTGCGCTCGTTGGCGGCGACGTGTTCGGGGGTGCCGACCGCGACGATCTCGCCGCCGTTGACGCCGCCGCCGGGGCCGAGGTCGATCACCCAGTCGGCGGTCTTGATGACGTCGAGGTTGTGCTCGATCACCACCACCGTATTGCCCTGGTCGACCAGGCGCTGGAGGACTTCCAACAGCTTGCGGACGTCCTCGAAGTGGAGGCCGGTGGTGGGCTCGTCGAGGATGTAGAGGGTCTGGCCGGTGGCGCGGCGCGACAGTTCCTTGGCGAGCTTGACGCGCTGGGCTTCGCCGCCGCTGAGCGTTGTCGCCTGCTGCCCGACCTTGACGTAGCCCAAGCCGACTTCGAGCAGCATGCGCATCTTGTCGCGGATGCCGGGGACCGCCTTGAAGAATTCCGCCGCGTCCTCGACGTTCATGTCGAGCACGTCGGCGATCGACTTGTGCTTGAACTTCACCTCCAGCGTTTCGCGGTTGTAGCGCTTGCCGTGGCACACGTCGCAGGTGACGTAGACGTCGGGCCGGAAGTGCATCTCGATCTTGAGCAGGCCATCGCCCTTGCACGCCTCGCAGCGGCCGCCCTTGACGTTGAAGCTGAAGCGGCCGGGCTTGTAGCCGCGCGCCTGGCTTTCGGGGAGGCCGGCGAACCAGTCGCGGATCTGCGTGAAGGCGCCGGTATAGGTCGCGGGGT